>NZ_JCAKRW010000004.1:0-440946 GCF_059515185.1 Chryseobacterium sp. CS2K3
ATATTCGTGAATTCGTGGCTATTATAAAAGTACCTAATATCCATCTTCAATTTTATCGGAGATAAAATCCTTGAGCCTTAGCATCCACACTTTTTAAATCACTTTGCGCCTTAGCGTTTTCCAACAATCTCATCAAACTTAAAGCACCAACCATTACTAAATATATCCATATAAATAATAAAAGATTCGTGCATTCGTGGCAATATAAAAAGTCTCTAGTACCAAAACGTAATTTTATCGGAGGCAACTTGCGTATCAGTTTTTCCAATAGACTACATTGCTTTCCTGACAACGATTTTTGCAATAAAGATCAAACATAAAGAAAAATAAATCCTTATTTTTGTATTGTTCAATGAAAGATTACTACTATTTTCTCGGTATACCCCAGGATGCTTCAGAAGAAGACATCAAGAAGGCTTATAGGAAATTATCCTTAAAATATCATCCCGATAAAAATGAAAACGACGACTTCTTTGCAGATCGGTTCCGTGAAATTCAGGAGGCGTATGAAACATTGAGTGATTCCTCGAGAAGAAAAGCTTATGACCAGAATTTGGAAAGTCACCAGAAAAGCTTCCGATATAATATTCCGCCAGCCATTAAAACATTTACGGCTAATAAAATTCATGCAAAAAAAGGAGAGGAGATTATCATCAGCTGGCAGACCAGTAATGCTGACGTGGTAAAAGTATTACCTTTCGGATTAGAAAAACCTTATGGAGAAAGGATTTTTAAAATCACAGAATTTAAGGATGGTAAATTCCAGCTTTTGCTTCATGCAACGAATTCGCTTTTACACAAAACTGTGGTTCAGGGAATTACCATTACGGAGGTTTTTGAGAATGATGCTGAAAAATTCAAAAACTCGGTGGAGGAAATGTTTAAGCCACAGCCCAGAACTGTAGTTAATAAAAGAGGGCTGCCCAAAATTGTTATGCTGTTTTGGGGAGTTATTGTCTTGGCAATTGCCTTATATTTTCTGATTAAAGAATTTTTTTAAGCCATTTTCTTTCTTCCAGGACATTTTTTACATCTTTTTCCTTTCTTGAATTTTTTGCAGCAAGATTTCTTTTCACAGAACATCTCTTCGTTTTTGAAAGAGTACACAGGAGTTAACGGCGCAACTTTAAATGGGACAATCATATTCATGCTGCAAATATATTAATTTAGAATAAATATAATTAATAAAATTTCATAAAATTCTTAAAACCTGATCTATAGCAGTGTTAATAGATTTTTTGCTTTCCATTTATCTTTTAAATTTACTGTTAATTAAGGAAAATTTTTTACTAAAACACCACTTCAGTTTTTATTTTTGTTTTTAAAATGATAATAAGTTTTGACAGCTTTCGGATCAATATTTCACTATTTTATTATCAATATATTGAAGATATTGTTGAATAATATTTATAAAATCTATGTAATTGATGTTTAAAGTAAATTAAACTTCATTCAATGGCTATCAAAAGAGAAGTTATTTAAAACAACTGGGCGATCTAGTGAATTATCATTGATTTTATACTCTTGTACAATCGTGTAAAAAATTGTAATTTTACCCATCTTTTTACAAACAAAATCTAATAAATAAAAATGAATACAGAACAGTTTGTGAGCCGTCACATTTCTCTTAATGAAGCCGATAAACAGGCGATGTTAGAAAAACTTGGCGTTTCTAGTATTGAAGAGTTAATTTCTCAGACCATTCCTTCTTCCATCCGTTTAGAAAAAGATCTTGAGATCTCAGAACCACTTTCGGAGTACGAAATGTTGAACCACTCAAAAGAGCTGGCATCAAAAAACACTGACTATACAAGCTATATCGGTTTCGGATACCACAATACACTTTTACCATCAGCTATTCAGAGGAATATCTTTGAAAATCCAAGCTGGTATACTGCATATACGCCGTACCAGGCTGAAATTGCACAGGGAAGATTGGAAGCTCTTCTTAATTTCCAGACTGTTGTATGTGACCTTACTGGTTTTGGTCTTGCTAATGCATCTCTGTTAGACGAGTCTACTGCTGCTGCTGAAGCAATGCATATGTTCTTTAATAATAGAACTAAAGATCAGAAGAAAGGAGAAGCTAATAAATTCTTTATTTCAGACCTTGTATTGCCTCAGACTATCTCTGTATTGAAAACTAAAGCAGAAGGGTTAGGAATTGAAGTGGTGATTGGTGATCACAAAACCCATGCATTGGATGCATCTTATTATGGTGTTTTATTACAATATCCAGGGAAAAACGGTATCGTTCTGGATTATACAGAAGACATCGTAGAATACAAAAAATTAGATCTTCAGGTAGCTGTTGCTTGTGATCCGATGGCATTGGTGAAATTGAAATCACCTGCTGAAATGGGCGCTGACTGTGCAGTAGGAACTTCACAGAGATTTGGTATTCCATTAGGTTACGGAGGTCCTCACGCAGCATTCTTTGCTTGTAGAGAAGAATATAAAAGAGATATTCCTGGAAGAATCATTGGGGTTTCTCAGGATATGTACGGAAAACGTGCCTTAAGAATGGCGCTACAGACAAGAGAGCAACACATTAAGAGAGAGAAGGCAACTTCTAATATCTGTACTGCTCAGGTTCTTTTAGCGGTAATGGCTGGTATGTACGCAGTTTACCACGGTCCAAAAGGATTAAATTATATCGCTGACCAAATTCACTTTAAAGCAAATGCTTTAAAAGGAGGTCTTAAAGCTTTAGGATATCAGGTAGTAGAAGAGCCGATCTTCGATACCGTGAAAATTACGATGGCTGAAGATGAGAAAGCGAGATTAGTAAGATTGATGCTGGATCATAGACTTAACCTTAACTATTTCACTGAAGGTGTTGTAAGTATTGCAATCAACGAAAGCACAACATTAGAGAAATTAAACTATCTGATGGCTTCTTTCGCTCAGTTTAAAGATAAGCAAACTTTCAAACTTGAAATCAAAGAAGGATACAGTATTCCGGAAGAAAACCTGAGAAAGGATGAAATTCTTACAGAAGAAGTATTCAACAAATATCATACTGAGACAGAATTGATGCGTTACATCAAGCGTCTTGAGAGAAAAGATTTATCATTGACGCACTCAATGATTTCCTTAGGATCTTGTACGATGAAACTAAACGCCGCTACTGAAATGTTGCCGCTTTCATGGGCAGATTGGGGTAGTGTTCACCCGTTTGTACCGGTCGACCAGGCAGGAGGATATCAGCAGATGATTGCTGAACTTGAAAAAGATCTTGCAACGATTACTGGTTTCGCTGGAACATCATTACAGCCAAACTCTGGAGCTCAGGGAGAATATGCAGGATTAATGGTGATCAGAGAATACCATATTTCAAGAGGTGACCACCACAGAAATGTAGTATTGATCCCTCAGTCTGCACACGGAACAAACCCGGCTTCTGCAGCAATGGCAGGAATGAAAATCGTAGTTGTTAAAAACCTTGAAAACGGAGAAATCGACTTCGAAGATCTTAAAGCTAAAACAGAACAGCATTCAGCGAATTTATCAGCTGTAATGATTACATATCCATCTACTTACGGGTTCTTTGATGCGAACATTAAAGAAATTACAAACTTAATCCACGAACATGGAGGACAGGTATATATGGATGGAGCAAACATGAACGCTCAGGTAGGATTTACAAGTCCGGGAAATATCGGAGCAGATGTTTGTCACTTAAATCTTCACAAAACTTTTGCAATTCCTCACGGAGGTGGAGGTCCTGGAGTAGGTCCAATCTGTGTGGCTAAACACTTAGTACCATTCCTTCCTTCTAACGCAAACATCAAAATCGGGTCTAAAGAAGCTATTGATGGTATTTCTGCAGCACCTTACGGTTCAGGATTGATCCTAAACATTTCTTATGCTTACATTAAGATGTTAGGAACAGACGGATTGAAAAAAGCTACGGGTCACGCGATTATGAATGCTAATTATCTTAAAGAAATTTTAGCTGCGCATTTCCCAATCTTGTACTCAAACGAAAACGGAAGAGTAGCTCACGAATGTATCGTAGATTTCCGCCAGTTCAAATCTTTAGGAATTGAAGTAGCTGATGTAGCGAAGAGATTGATGGACTACGGTTTCCACGCGCCTACAGTTTCATTCCCGGTTGCAGGAACATTAATGATTGAGCCTACAGAATCTGAAAGCAAAGCAGAAATTGATCGTTTTGCTGAAGCTTTAATCTCTATCAAACACGAAATCGATGAGATTGCTAACGGAGAGGCAGATCCGGCAAACAACGTATTGAAAAATGCTCCTCATACAGAACAATTGGTAATCTCTGATTCTTGGGATAAACCATACAGCAGAGAAAAAGCAGCTTATCCGCTGGAGTGGGTAAGAGACCACAAATTCTTTGCTTCTGTATCAAGAGTAGATGAAGCTTACGGAGACAGAAACTTAGTTTGTACTTGTGAGCCAATCGAAGCTTATATGTAATTAGAATTTTTTCTAGATATTGCAAATCCCTTTCAATGATGAGAGGGATTTTTGTGTTAGCTATTCTAAGTTTTGGTTTTTACAGAATGAAGGATCTTAAAAAACTTAATTTGCAATAAAATAAAAATATTGGCTATTGAGAGGTTCATATTTCATGATTTCAAAAAGATGATTGTCTTGTTCCATTTCATTTTTTGAACTGTAATAAATACCATATGAATTATCTGTAAATCCGTCTATAAGATAAAAAATACCTTTGTTTGTTTTGATGGCACAATAGAGATTTAATTCCTTGATTAAATTAAGTATTTCATTTTCTTCATTTGAGAATTTTATTCTATTTTTAATCGTTATTTCTGGAGAAATAGGATAAGGTGAATTCTTATCGATGAGATAGCTCCAAAAAACATTTTTTTCTTTATAAATATTATCAATTCTTTGAATGGTACTTTGGTTAAGGTAGATTTTATGATGTGACTTTAATATGTATTCAGAAAGAACATTAAATTTCTTAATATTCATTTTAAAATGAGAACTCCAGTTATTTTGAGCATTAATTCCATCATTTAAAAAGGTGTTGGGTTTATTCATTGCGACTTTTTCATGGAGTTCATATTTACTGGAAAATGCACCCCAAATGAAATTAGGAATCTGGCTGGATGTATATACTGAATCCAATGCCTTAACTTGTTTTTCTTCTAAAGGCCGTATATCCCATTTAGAAAATGGTTTGGAATAAAGCAAAAAGGTTTCTAGTGATGCAGATTCTTTTTCAGTAACCTTGACTAAATATTCAAAAGCTTCTTGGTCGAACTTCTTGTTAGATTTACTTTGGGCAAAGCTTGTTATTGGTATTAAAATGATAAAGAGGGTAAAAAAAAATTTCATTGTTTTAAATATTTTCTAGCAATTTTATCACTTCGGTATGGTTCTTTTCCTTAGCTATCTGTAAAGCTGTTTTTCCATCTTTATTTTTAATAGTCAGATCTGGTTTGTACTGCAGAAGTAATTGTACTCCTTTCACGTTGCCAGATTGTGCACAATACATGATTGGGGTTTCATGATCTTTATCCAGATTATTGATATTAGCTCCTTTTTGGGCAAGAAAATCAGCAATATCCAGATGGTTTCTTGATACAGCTATACAAAATGGGGTTGCGTGATCAGAAGCTATTGCATCTACTTCAGCATTATTTTCAACAAGCATTTTTACAATATCTAATTTGCCATTTCTGGCAGCAAAAGTTAATGAAGTCCATCCATTAATGTCCTTAAAATTAGGGTTGGCTTTGTTTTTCAATAGCAAATCAGCAATGTTGGTGAATCCTTCCTGGGCTACCATATGTAATGCTGTAGCTTGGCTTTTCAATTGAGTGTTGACATCTGCACCTTTGTTAATTAGAAGTTCTACTAATTTAACATTTCCAGTTGCTGAGGCTGAGAATAGTGGTGTTAATCCATGTTCTCCCTGTTTTTCGTTCACATTTTCACCTTTCTCAATAAGTTTGGTTACTTTTTCAATGTTTTGATCTTCAATAGCTTTAATGAGTTTTTGCGAGTACATTGAGCTGAATGTAAATGTAAATAATGATAAAGCAATAAAGATACTCTTGGTTTTCATGGTGTATAATTTTTGTTAGGAAAGACCAAATATAGTTAATAAAGACTAATAACGGCGCAAAGTATTCCAAGTTTGAATACTATTATTTCACTTGCGGGCGTAAGAGTAAATTGTCTATTGTTTTTTTCAATGAGATCCAATAAAAAAGCCTTCCATAATTTTGAAAGGCTTAATGTGTTATATTTACTTTGTTATCTTCTCTTGTAGCTATAAGCAACTAAAATTGCTACACCCATAGTAAGCACGGTTATCATTGAAATCATTTCAAGTGAGATTCCACTTTTCATCTGTGTGTTTTCTTTTTCACATGAAAAAAAGAATAATACTGTCATTAATAAACAGCCCGATAGTAATTTTTTAATCATAAATGTATTTGTTTGATTCTTAATTTTTTATGATCAAAAAGTATACCGAATTTGTAGACTAAAATAGTGCTGTTTTAAAGGCTTTTCGGGATGTTTATAAAATTTATTAGGTATTTATTTTATATATTTTAACGAGACAAGATCCTTTTTGTTCACCTTTCTTCATTCCAATAGTAGTTGTCCGGATATATCCTGTTTCCAAAAATAGCTGTTCCAACACGTACAATGGTGGCGCCTTCTTCAATAGCTGGTTCCAGATCGCTACTCATTCCCATAGACAATTCAATCATTTCTACATTAGGAATAGCATTGAAAATAATTTCCTGCTGAAGGTTTTTAAGAATTTTAAAACACGGTCTCACTTTTTCAGTTTCTGCACTGAACAAGCCGATAGTCATCAGACCTTTAATCTTCAATGTGGGAAATTCAGCAATCCTTTTAGTAAGTTCAACAGCTTTTTTCGGATCTACACCAAATTTGCTTTCCTCATTGGAAGTATTCACCTGGATCAAAACTTCGATGGTCCCTTTTTCAGCTAAAAGCCTTTGATGTAGTTTCTCAGCCAAATCCAGACGATCAAGAGATTGTATACAAGTGACATTGTATTTCAGAATATCTTTGATTTTATTGGTCTGAAGATGCCCTATAAAATGATTAGTGTGAGGTATATCTTTTAATTCTTCAAACTTCTCCTTCAGTTCCTGTACTTTGTTTTCGGCAATTAAAGACTGTCCATGCTCAATAGCGATTCTAATGCGGTCAGCGGAAACGGTTTTAGTAGCCAATAAAAGTTTTATATCACTCGAATTTCTTCCAGCCTTTTCACAAGCATTTTGGATACGGGTGTTAATGATTTCAAGATTATGAATGATGTTTTCTTTCATCATTGGGAGATTTCTTTAGCTTCCAGTTTTTGTATTAACGCAGCTTTTACAGAGGTTAAAGCATGATCTTTGGCTTCAGCAAAAGAAACAGAATATTTCCTTTCAATAATTCTCATATCTTCAGGGAACTGAGCCAATAAGGTATCATAGAACGAGTCCAGAAATTCTACAGAAGGCATTTCATAGCTGATTTTAAGCTGAAAACGTCTCAGTATTGCTGTATCAATAATTTCAGCATGATTCGTTGCACAGATAAGAAGAGCATTTTCAGGATAGTAATCAATAAGCTGGATCAATGTGTTTACCAATCTCCTCATTTCTCCCACATCTTTATCATCGCTGCCTCTTGCTTTCCCAATCTGATCCAGTTCATCAAGAAAAAGAACACATCTTTCTCTTCCGGCTTTATCAAATATCATTTTTATATTCTGAGAAGTTTCGCCAATTCGGGAGGAAACAATATTGCTTAAATTTAAAATGATAATATTTTTTCCAAGAGCAGTAGCAATGGCTTTTGCAGTCATTGTTTTACCGCAGCCTGAGCTTCCTTCAAGAAGAATCTTGTTGTTTACAGGAAGACCATATTCTAAAAGTTCTTTACTGTAAGTGTTTTCTTTAATAAGCTGAACAAGAGAATCCCTGTTATTTTTGGTGAGAAATACTTCGCTTAGGTTTACTTGTTCTTTATCTTGAATAATGAGGTTATAAAGATTCATGATGATAATTAAAGAAACAAAGATAAAGCTTTATTGAATGTAATATAAATCCTGATACGGCATAAGCCGATAGTCCAGAGAACAGGAGATGATGTGGAAATAATTATGCAATTTAATTTAACGTAAAGTTTTTACTCTTATCTCATCTTTTCAAGGGGCGATCATGGATTTTAGTTTGACGCAAAGTCTTATAACCTTATCTCTTATTCTTAAGAAAGCAAAGGATTGAATCAATTTCATTGATTCTTTTAAGCGAATGTCTATCACAACGCTTTTGATTTTGTACTAGCTCCCAACTTTTGCGTCTGATCTGGGATGATCTACTCCTGAGAATAAACTTTTTAAAGTAGCTATAAAAAAAGAGAAGCTAAACGTAAGTTTGGCTTCTCTCATTGGATATTAAAATTTGTTATGAAACTAAGATCTTCTTGCTATGTTTTTGGGCCCTTTTACCCCATTGGTAAAAGAGCGATCTGATTTCTCAGAGTAAAAACATAAAACAATATAATTAGTATAGTTTTGTTATAGGCTTTTTTATTTAATTATTAGTTTCTTTCTCTTCTTACTGTCATAAAATATGATGAGAATACTACTAAACATGTTGCGATACCGATATAAGTTACCATTTTGTATTATTTTTAATTATTTGACTTTTTTTTATCAATCTTTCAATTGCAATATTACAACTTTCAAATCGCGTGCCAAAGCAAAATATTATGATGTATATCAGTGTGTTATGAGTGGTTTATTTAATTTTTAGATGATTTTTTGTTTACAATCTGTTAATGTATTATTGTGAATTTATTAATATATTTATTGTTCTGTCTTTAAAAAAATATGAAAACGTTAATCATTTGCCGACTTCTATATTGGAGTTGATAAAACAAATAATAAATAATGCATGGCATAATATTGCCGTAAACTACTCTAAATGGGTGCAAAATTTTAGCGTGAAGCTCACTCCAGTGTTAAGAAAATTTATTTTTAGCAATACTTTTTGAACAAATATTTTTGTCACGTGTCATATTGTAGGACATATTTTCGTGTCAGAATTAGAAAATAGCGACACCATTCTATAAATTTTTATGCCATTACAGGAATTCATGAGGATAGGCAGTTGTTGTGATCCAGTTGAATATTGTATGAGTGTACGGGACCAGATGACCATATTAAGATATAAAGAATAAAGAAATTGGTTTTATTACTTTTGCAAAAATAAAATACATCATATGGGACGCAGTTATATTTTTCTTGCATTAGCAATTATATTTGAGATTATAGCAACTACTTTTCTGAAAAAATCAGAAGAATTTTCAAAGCTGCTACCCTCTATTATTACTGTGGTTGGATATGCCTGTGCTTTTTACTTTTTAAGCTTAACACTTCGTCACATTCCTGTAGGAATTACTTACGCGATTTGGTCCGGAGTAGGAATTGTCTTTATAACAATGATCGGAATTATAGCATTCAAACAAGTGCCGGATCTGCCAGCTATTATCGGAATTGCTTTAATCGTGATCGGGGTGATCGTAATCAATGTATTCTCAAAAATGGGAACACATTGATTCTAAGATATGTTTATTGTTACTTTAGTCTGTGAATGCTGCTTTGGAAAAAGTGGAATAAAAATATTTCATCATAAAAGATCTCCAAACTGTTTTCAGCGATAAAGTCGGAATGACGGTTTTTGTCCCCGGAAAAATCTTCTTCCACAAACACAAACCATAATTCAGAAAGTCCGTGTCTTTTTTTAAATTCTTCAGAAGTATTACAGTCAGGAAATGAAGAGTTTTTCATATCATAAAACAGTATTCCCTTCAAAAGACCATGCTGTTCGATAATATTGATCGAGTGATGAAGGTAATCAATAACCTTTATATTACTATCCAAACATTCAACGAAGTGATGAAGATCAATCAGCTGTATTACCTTTTCTTCCTGTTGAGACTCTGTCATGAAAAAATATTTCGTTGTTATTTCCTGAGTTAATTCTTCAAAAACGGCTAATTCCATATGCATTAATTAAACACTGCAAAGAAATAAACAAAAGAGAAGCTTGAAATTGTTTTTATACAAAACGGCTTGTATTTTATACGAAATTTTGATACATCAGTTGGTATAATAATATATAGGTTTTGTATAATATTATAGCTACAATTCATGGTATTATCTATTTTTGTGAAATGATATAATTCAATAATATGAAATACAGCCAATGGAAGTTTAAGGAAACACAGGCAATAGATTTTCTGGTGGAAGAACGGTATAAATTTAGAAGACACCTGCTATTTCTTGTGTTCTTTTTCTTTCTGTTGTACAGTTCAAGGTTCTGGCATTGGTATTCCGGGATGTATCAGTATTATGTATTGCTTTTTGTGTATTCCATATTGATTGCAATGGTTTATATCAATATTTATGTGCTGGTTCCCAGGTTTTTCTTTAAAACAAGATATATCACTTATTTGGTATTGCTTGTATTCATGGGGGTGATAGGACTAAACATTATCGGATATGGTTTACGTTCTGTTTTTGCCGAATTCAGAACCATAAGCTTTCCAAGAGAAACCGAAAAGGCAGGAGTGTATGAAGGAATTTTAATGTGCATCCCTATTATTCTGACCACAACAACCGTTAAACTCTTACAAAAATGGATCAATGATAATAAAAGAATCAATGAGCTGAGTAATCTTACCTTAAATATGGAATTAAATGTTCTCAGAAACCAGATTAATCCACATTTTCTGTTCAATATGCTGAATAATGTAAAAGCGCTCATAAGAACAGATCCTGCAAAAGCCTCAGTCGTGATTGTCAAACTTTCAGAATTTCTGCGATATCAGCTTTATGAAAATAGTGAAGAAAAGACCTTGCTGACTTCTGAAATTGAATTTCTGTCCAATTTTTTAAACCTTGAAAAAATAAGACGTGAAAATTTTTCTTTCGATATCCATATAGAAGCAGATAAGCGAACTTTAAATACTACATTTATCCCTCCGAATTTATTTACCACTTTTGTGGAAAATGCTGTAAAACATAGTGTTAATATTAGTGGTGAAGCATCCTGTGTGAAAATCAATATAAACGTAGAAAATAAAAAGCTTAGTTTTTTTTGTATAAACTCTAAAGACCCCGGATATTCTTTGGCTGATAAGAAAAGCAGCGGATTAGGATTGACAAATATTAAACGTAGACTGGAACTTCTTTATAATGATCAGTTTGAATTGAATACCATTTCTGAAGAGAAAGAATATACTGTAATTTTAAAAATTTCTGTGTAATGAACTGTATTATAGTAGATGATGAACCATTGGCAAGAGCAGAAATGCGGTCTCTGATTAATGAATCCTCAAAGATAGATATCCTCGGGGAATTTTCTAATGCTCCGTCTGCACTGGCTTTTCTTAAAGATAATGATGTAGATCTTATTTTTCTTGACATCGAAATGCCGATGGTAACAGGATTAGAATTTGCAGAAATGCTTCCCAAAAGATCACTGATCATTTTTACTACGGCTTATTCTCAATACGCATTGAAAAGCTATGAGCTGGAAGCGGTAGATTATCTTTTAAAGCCAATTGACTCCCAAAGGCTGGAAAAAGCTATCGATAAAGCAATTCTCTATACCAAGCTTTTATCTAAGGATACCGTAAAAAATTTGGTAGAATCTAATACTACAGACTTTTTATTCATAAAAGCAGATCGACGATTTTATAAAATCAGTTTTTCTGAGATTAAATTCATAGAAGGACTCAAAGATTATGTTGTAATTCATACCAGGCAACAGAAGCTTATCACCGCTATGAATTTGAAAACGATTCACCAGAAAGTGTCTGAAGAAACATTTATCAGGGTAAGTAAGTCATATATCGTCAATGCAGATTATATTGATTCATTTGATAATCACAGCATATATATTGATGATTCTGAAATTCCGATTGGAGAGGTATATAAAGCTGAATTTTTTGCGAAATATGCTGGCGGATTTTTAGGAACAGACTGATTTAATATGTAATGAGTAATATTGTCGTTATATTTCAATCACCGCTTGGTTATATCAATAGCAGCGGGCTTTAGCCAAAACCTAATCCGAATCCGAATCAATAAATCTTCTGATCTTTTTCACAATAAAAACTTCTTCTTTTTCCTAAACCTGTTTTCTTTTTGGTAAGCTTCTGACCACATTTTGGGCAGGTAGATTTTGTATGAACCAACCAATGTTTTTTTAGAGTAAAATCTCTTTTCCATTCCAAAAAATCAAAACTGTAATTTCTGGCTTCCGAAATAAGTTCTTTTCTTTTTTTGACAGGAAGTTTTCCCAAAACACTTTCCGGTTGTACACCAATTCTAAAAAGAACTTCATTTTTAATAATATTTCCAACCCCTGAAAAAATATTTTGATCCATCAGAGCGTCACAAACCATCATCGCTGGGTTCGATTTCAGTTTTTCTTCAGCTTTTTTAGGACTCCATTGATCGCTCATGACATCTGCTTCCCAATCGATAGTATTAAGAAATTCAGGATCAACAGATTTTACAGAACAAGTGTAAAAATAGATTCCTTCATTTGAAAAAAGAAGAGCAAGACGCAAGCTTTTATCCGGTTTGGTTTGTTCATTAATACTGTAAGATCCAAACATCAGCAAGTGTATCCGAATAACCGAACTTTCAAAAACAAGATAAGTTTGCTTTCCAAAAGTACGGATTTCAAGAAGTGTCTGACCAATGAAAATATCTTTGTCAAATTTAGCATTACCTGTTGCCTCGGTTACCTTTTTATTGATAAACGGTTGCAGGCTTTCTTTCATTAAAATAATAGATGGACCTTCAGGCATGATGTTACTTTTCTGCAAAAGTTCAAATATCATTCCGTAGTTATCTTAAAAATAGCTTTTCTAAGATGATAGAGTTACCATCATTTTTATTGCTTTTGACCTACAAAGCGTATCACAGAGCCAGTTCCATTGTGAAATAAACCCTCTTGAAGTTCAATCTCCGTTTCCTGAAGCTCTATCACAGAATAGTTGGGAAAATCTTCTTTAATTTCTTCAATAGAAAATAAATCATCAATATTTCTTGGACCACCTACTTTTTCGTTTCTTGTAACATAATCAAGATGACTTTTACTGAAAGCTTCAAAAATAATAAAACCACCCTTGCGCAGATATCGATTCAGCATTTGATGAATAGATGATTTTATATCTGCTGGAAAATGAGCATAAATAAGAGCAATCACATCAAATTGTTGATCACCATAATCCAATGTTTGCAGTTCACCCACCCGATAATCGATATGTACGCCGCTTTGTTCTGCAAGTTGTAAGGCTTTTTGTCTGCCCTGTTCGCTAATGTCAAATGACGAAGTTTCCCAGCCTTGTAAAGCAGCATAAACAGAATTGCGTCCTTCGCCATCTGCAGGAAATAAGATGGTGCCCGGATTCAATTTTTTGAGTTGCTCCTCCAGATATACATTAGCTGTTGTACCATACACAAATTCAGGATGCGTATATCTTTCATTCCATTTGTCAAGCCATATGTTGTCTTTCATTGTAATAGTTTAATTTTTATCAAATGTAAGAGCTTTTCCTTTATTGTAACCCAACGAAACAACACTGATGATTATAGATTTTTTGAATGATAATGAGTATCTAATAAATATTTAAATACTATTCCATAAAATTAAAATTTGGAGTAATTTTGAAAAATGATGAATTTAAACCAGATTTTCACCAATCAACGTACAGGAAACAATCCACATACTAAAGCTTCAAGAACTGATTTTCAAAGAGATTTCGACAGGATAATCTTTTCATCCGCATTCAGAAGACTGCAGAATAAAACTCAGGTTTTTCCATTGCCGGGAAGTGTATTTGTACATAACAGGCTGACACACTCTCTGGAAGTGTCGTCCGTAGGAAGAAGTTTAGGAAGTATTATTGGTGAATTTATTGCTGAAGATTACAAAAATGAACTTACTGAAGATTCAAAGAATTTTTATCTATATAATTTAGGAAATGTTATTGCAGCAGGATGTCTTTGTCATGACGTTGGAAATCCAGCTTTTGGACATTCCGGTGAAGATGCTATCGCAAGTTATTTTGAAAGAAATGAAAAAGATCTGAAATCAAAATTCAATGAAAAAGAATGGGCAGATCTGGTTAATTTTGAAGGAAATGCAAATGCGATCAGAGTATTGGCACAGCAACAGCAGGGAAAAGATGCCGGAGGAATTCAGCTTACATTTTCTACGCTGGCGAGTATTGCTAAATATCCGTGTGAAGCTGTAGCTAAGAAAAAAGGAATTATTCATAGAAAGAAATTCGGTTTTTTCCAAAATGAAAAGGATATTTTCCTTGAAATTGCAAAAGGAACCCAGCTTATCTCCGAATGTGAAGAGCCTCATATTTTTAAAAGACACCCTTTCGTATGGCTTGTAGAAGCAGCCGATGATATCTGTTATAATATTATCGATATGGAGGATGCTCACAGATTGGGAATTGTTTCAACAGCAGATTGTAAAAATCTATTTTTTGAACTGGTAAAATCTGAGACGGATGATGTTCAGAGAATTGAAACCAAATTAAGTTCTATCTCAAACGAAAATGAGCAGATTTCCTATTTAAGAGCAAAAGTTATCAATGCTTTAATCAATAAATCAATTGAGATGTATAAGCACAACTTTGAGACAATTCTTGAAGGAAATCTTGATAATGGGTTATTAGATATCTATAAAAAAGAAAATAAAGCATTGCAGGATATTGCCAGTTTTTCTGTAGAAAAAATTTACAATCACAAAGCGGTTGTTGAAATTGAAAATGCCGGTTACAATGTAATGTATGAATTGCTGGATCACTTTATTCCATCTATTCTAAAACCTGAAGACGAAAGAAAATCATACGATAAAAAAGCCCTGAAATTACTTCCAAGGCAGTTTGTATATGATCACGGAACTGATTACCAAAAAGTATTGGGAATCATTGATTTCGTTTCTGGAATGACAGATAATTATGCTACTGATCTTTACCGAAAAATCAAAGGAATTGATATCGGAATGACCGTATAATTTTTAAAGCTCAAAAGGCGTTTTTGAAATAATAATAGTTCGCGGATATTCTGTTGTCATATCATAAAAAGTAGGGTCAACAGCTTTTACGATCACTTCATCATTCACGAGTTCAAAAACAATATTTTTGATAATCAGACTGTTGGTTCCCGTATTTTTTAAGTAAAAAGCTTTATTGAATTTTCCTTCAGCAGTAAATGTTACTTTTTTGTCTTTAGAAATGACTGTTTTCACTTCTTTAATAAAAAATTCAGTTGTCTGCGCTGGATCTTTAATAAAAGAGTTTAGCATTTGCATAGGAAAAGAAAGAGCTATTTTATCTGGCTTATCCATTGTTATAACAGACTGCATATAACTGAAATTATTCTCTTTTTGTTGCTGGTAGTCTTCATTTTTGAAATCCTCGGTATAATAGACGCCAATATGAGTTTCCTTATCACCCAATAATTGAAGGGTAATTCCGGTAGAAAAGATATTTTCATTATTCTGTCTTAATGGAATCAGGTCCAATCTTTGGGTCAGACTGGTTCCTGTATTGCTGTAATTAGCTAGAGTAGTAGAATAAAAAACTTTTTCTGTTATTTTAAAAAGTTCCGTTACCATGCGGGACTTTTCGTATACAAATCTATTGTGGCTTTGATCTTTATTCTGAAAAATCAGATTTCTGGTGTGAGGATAATAGGGTCTGCTTTGTTGCGCATTAAAGTGGCAGGTTGCCAAAGCAAGCATGAATAATGGAATTTTCATTGGTATTAGTTTAAGTTGTAAATATACTTGATTTAAAACTAAAGTATTATCTTTATAGTAATCAATATAAAAACTAAACTATGGGTATTTTTCTGGCTCCTATTATTATTTTCGGACTTATTATTTTATTTGCTTCATTTTTTGTAGTTAAGCAGGAAACAGCAGCAATCATTGAACGTTTCGGGAAATTTCAGGGAGTAAAACATTCCGGACTTCATCTTAAACTTCCGATCATAGATCAGATTGCAAAAAGGCTTAATTTGAGAATTCAGCAATTGGATGTGATGATTGATACCAAAACATTGGATAACGTTTTCATAAAAATGAAAATTTCCGTTCAGTATCAGGTCATCAGAAATCAGGTTGGAGACGCCTATTATCGTTTGGAAAATCCTGAAAATCAAATTACATCATTCGTTTTTGACGTAGTTCGTGCAGAAGTTCCCAAACTAAAGCTGGATGATGTATTTGTAAGAAAAGATGATATTGCAGTTGCCGTAAAAAGCGAATTACAGGAAGCGATGAACAGCTACGGATATGATATTATTAAAGCCTTGGTAACTGATATTGATCCGGATGAGCAGGTAAAACATGCAATGAACAGGATCAACGCTGCAGAAAGAGAAAAAACAGCGGCAGAATATGAATCTGAAGCACAAAGAATCAGAATTGTTGCCGTGGCAAAAGCCGAAGCAGAATCCAAAAAATTACAAGGGCAGGGGATAGCAGATCAAAGAAGAGAAATTGCTAAAGGACTTGAAGAATCTGTAAGAATGCTGAATAACGTAGATATCAATTCCCACGAAGCATCAGCGCTTATCGTTGTAACACAACATTATGACACTTTACATTCTGTAGGAGCAAGCAACCGAAGCAATTTGGTTCTTCTTCCTAACTCACCTACAGCAGCAAGCGGAATGCTGAATGATCTTGTTGTAGCAATGACAACAGCAAATACAGTAGGAGAGGCTACAAAAGGTAAATATCCGGACCCTCCTCAAAAAGATTCGGGATATTAGAGAGAAAGGAAGCAGGATGCCGGAAGTTATGGTTGTCGAAAGTAGTGATGAAACTCTTTTTATAAAAGCTTTTTTGGCTAACATCTATGCAAATTGATAAAGATAAGTTTACTGTCTGTCATTACTTCCAGCATCCAGCTTCAGGCTTCCTAACCATAAAATAAAAAGCTTCAGAAATTTCTGAAGCTTTTTATTTTATTTTATTTCTTTGTTTTAGAAACCTGTTCTACCAATGTATATTTGATAGAAGAAGCATCTGCTGGTGGATTAGCTATTTTTTCTGTTTTTACTTTCAGAACATATTCATAACCTGGTTCATAAGTAAATCCTTCGATGTTGCTGTAGAAATTTGTCCAGTTATCAGAAGCATTTTCCTTTACCTGCATACATTTCATACGTCCTGCTCCTGCTGAGCAATCTAAGGTTTCAGCACCTATGATAAGTGTTTTTTCATTCGCTGCCATTCCTTCTTTTTTAGTTTTGGAAACCTGCTTTACCAGTGTGTACTTGATAGAAGAACCATCAGCCGGTGGATTAGCTATTTTTTCTGTTTTTACCTTTAATACATATTCGTATCCAGGTTCGTAAGTAAATCCTTCAATGTTTGTGTAGAAGTTGGTCCAGTCTTCCGATGCCTTTTCTTTTACCTGCAGACATTTCATTGGAGCTACTCCTGTACAGTCTGCGGTCTGTGGTCCTACGATGAATGTTTTTTCATCAGCTGCGGATACTCCGGCAGTGGTTGTACATTGCGTCATGGCAAATAATGCTAATGCAGGTGCTGCCCCTTTTAGAATTGTTGCTATACTTTTCATAAACTTGATTTTAAAAACCATACCTCGCAATTACCATGCCGAATTTTCCCCGAATTAGTGGATTTCAGCTATTGTTTTTTAGTTTTTTAATCATTTAATTTGACGGCTCCAATAAACAAAGCCGTAAGAATAATCTATTAAATACAATGAAATGTAGATCAGAAATACTGGAGACCAATACATTATAAATAGAAAAATATTCCGGATTATATTCTGTTTTATAGCAAAATTAAAGGGTATAATTAAGATTTCCGAAGTTTATATTTTGAAGGAAAGAAAAATGAATTTGAATTGATGAAAAAACTAATCGTATTAATTTCTGCTGTCTTTGCAGCCGGTAGCATATCTGCTCAAAGAGTAGACAATGCTTTGCAGGGATATTTTGAAGAGCAGGGAAATAAGGCACTTTATAAATCATTTAATTTTGATGGAAACGGAAGAATGGTAGGAGGGATGTCTAATGGGCATTATTTTACCAGAAATGATAGTTTGGTCGTATTTCCGGATAAGGATGTGTTTATTTTTAAAATTAAGAAAAACAAACTGATTGGTATTTCTCATTGGGTAAAAGATGGCGTCTGGATTCGTAAACAAGACAGTAGTGAAATTAATAACAGGAAGAACCCTGTTGCCGCTCAGAAGAATGCAGCTTTGCTTGCTGGTTATTACGATAAAACAAAGAAGATGACAGGTTTTGATGCTTTACTTTCAGATGATCTTCTTATTGCCAGTGAAAGCTTTTGTGATCAAGGGCTGGCTAAGGCATGTCTGAACACTTTCGGATTAAAAATGATGAAATATACTCCCGGATTTTTAACAGGTGCTGAAAAAGTTAAACAGAAAAAATTGCAGCCACACCCTGAATTAATCAAGCTTTCAAAGAGAATAATAAGCTTGGGTGATACCGAAGGATACAACGTTTTGGGAAGCTATTACTATCTTTTAGGATTTCGGGAGAAGGCTTTTGCAACCTGGAGTGAAGGTGAAAAGCATGGAGATGCAGCTTCTATTCTATCCAAAGGATTGATTGATTTTGGGGAGGAAATGGATAAAGAGGCTAAAAAAGTTAATAACAACAATAACAATAAAAAGACAAAATGATGAGAATCATACTTTCCTCAGTCTTGGTTTTAATCTGTTCTTCGTTTGTGAATGCGCAGAAGCTAAAAAAAGAAGATGTGGTAGGATTTTGGAAATTAAAGGAATCAGGTTTTTATGAAGGCAAAAAGAAAGAGAAGAAGGATTTTGATAATTGCCTTTTAATGAGAAATTATACAATAAGAGACGATGGTTTTGCGATCTATAACCGTATAGAAGGAAGCGTGGGAAATTGTCTCCCTACTGAGCCATCACTATCTTTCTGGAAAATTATAGATAACAGAATCCAGTTTTATATAAATAAAGATACAATTATTGATGAGGTAGTAGTCACTCTGAACAGTGATAAAACCATTACTTTTACCAGTTATATTCCTCAGCCGATTAAGGATAAGGATCCAAATTTGGAAAAGATGCTAAATACAGTTTATTATGATGTGTTAGAAGCTTATTAGCAATATTATTTCCTCATCATTTTATAATAAGTTATCTCAGGAGTTTAAATTATTGTAATTCTTGAGGCTGGTTATTCGTGTCATTAAACTTCTGCTTACCAATTAAAAGTTCAAAAAACAATCTGAAATCAGAAAATAAAGACCATAAAGGATATTTGAATGTAGCAGGTTTGTTTCTCTCAATAACAGCGTGACTAAACCATGCAAATCCATAGCCTACAATGGGTATGTACCATAGAAATCTTTCTTTTCCTGAGCTGATAACGTATCCGATTACTACAAAAACCAGAAGTGTACCGATAAAGTGAAAAATTCTGGTTCCGGTTTTACTATGTTCCGTAAGATAGAATTGATAAAATTCCCTGTAAGTTTTAATTCTTTCAGACATGGCAGTGTTAGTTTGATGTTATATCGGAAGCTACAGCAATAATTCTGCCGATTTTTTTAAATGAATAAAAAGGAAAAAGGGCAAAACTGTAAAAAGATAATGCATTACATTCACTTTTCGCAGCTTTGCCCTTTTATAATTAGCAATTATGTTTTAATTATTCCTTAATTCTTTTCCAAGTTTACTGTTTTTGTAACCATAAAAGAAATAGATCACCATACCAATCAGGAACCATATTCCGAACCAGAACCAGTTTTCGTGGCTCATTCCTGTAAGAAGGTATAAACATGAGCTTAAACCTACTAATGGAATCAGGGAAAGATTCTTCACAAAAGTTACTCCGCACATAATAAGATTAAGGATAATGAAGAAGAAAATAGAAGCTCTGAATTCCCCTTCTTTAGGATCTCCCCAGTTCATTAGTGTTTGAAAAAACTCTGGCTGCCAGAAATAGAAAGCAATTAATCCTCCGATGAAAACAATAGGAAAGATGAACTTACCATTGATATAAGGAAGGTGAAATCTCCCTTTAATCTTTTCTTTTGCCGGAAGTACAAGAACTCCTGCACATACCAACACGAATGCGAAAATAGTTCCGATACTTGTAAAGTCAAGGATAAATGTTTTATCTGTAAATAAAATTGGAATCCCTACTACAATTCCCGTAACGATTGTTGCAAAAGAAGGCGTTTTATATTTTGGGTGGATTTTAAGGAATTTCTGAGGCATTAATCCGTCACGGCTCATGGCATACCAGATTCTTGGCTGTCCCATTTGGAACACTAATAATACTGTTGTAATTGCTACAATCGCCACAAATGAAACTACAAGTTCCATCCATGCAACATTGGCATTGGTCTTTTCAAAGATAAAAGAAAGCGGATCTCCCACACCATCGAATTTTCTGTAATCTACCATACCTGTTAGTACCAAAGTAAGTGCTATATAGATTACTGTACATAATACAAGGGAGATAATCATTCCTTTAGGTAAAGTCTTTTGAGGATCTTTAGTTTCTTCAGAAAGTACACTTAAAGCATCAAAGCCAATATAAGCAAAGAAAACTCCCGATACGGCACTCATAACTCCTGTAAAACCATTGGGCATGAATGAAGGGCTTCCTGTTGCAGGGCTTATCGGTGTCCAGTTATCTGTATTGATATAAGAAAAACCTACTAAAATAACCAATAAGATTACTCCTAATTTTAAAATTACCAATGAGTTATTGAAATTTTTACTTTCCTTTACTCCTACATAACAAAGCCACGTGATTAAACCATTAATAACTAAAGCTGGAACATCAACGATAAATTTAAGACTTCCGATTAAGGGGGCGCTTTTCCATGCATTTAACAGCTCTTTATTCTCGGAACCATTTATAAACGCTTTCCGGGCTTCTGTATAACTGCAGGTGAGGTAATCCGGAATATGCATTCCTAAACGTCCCAGAAAACTGGTGAAATAATCAGACCAGGAAAAGGCAACATAGATGTTTCCAAAGGAATATTCCATAATCAATGCCCAACCGATTATCCAGGCAATAAGTTCTCCGAAACTGGCATAAGCATAGGTATAAGCAGAGCCTGCTGTAGGGATCCTGCTGGCAAATTCAGCATAGCATAGAGCCGTAAACCCACAGGCAAAACCACAAATCAAATATAGAAGGATAACACCGGGACCACCTCTGAAAACGGCTTCTCCCAAACTACTAAAACTTCCTGCTCCTATTATCGCCGCGATACCAAAAAAAACAATGTCCCATACCCCTAAAACTCTTAAAAGTCCTGTTGAAGTATCTGTATCCGAATAGATTTTTCTTCTAAAAAGGTGACTCATTCAATAACTATATTTGATTTGAAAAAAAACAAATGTAATGATAATTACAAAAGTATGTTAAAAAATAGCTAAATTTTCTATATTTTTCCTTAAACTCCCTTCGCAGACTTGTTTAAGCAATAAGTTTTCAATACTTTCGTTGATATATTTAGACTAATTTTCTTATATCAAGAAGAATGAAATCAAAAAAAATACTTTTAGCGGCTGCTGTTATTTACTTCGGAATTACCGATGCCCAACAGTCCCAATATTTTACACAGAAAGAAAATTATAGATTCAATCTAGCTGAAAATCTTTACCAGACAAAAATATACAACGCTTCCCAATACGAATACGCAAGACAATATTTCTACAATCAGAATCTGTCTCGTTCGAAAAAGGAAGCGGCTCAGTTTTTTGACAACGTGAT
This sequence comes from Chryseobacterium sp. CS2K3, assembly GCF_059515185.1. Classification (NCBI taxonomy): domain Bacteria; kingdom Pseudomonadati; phylum Bacteroidota; class Flavobacteriia; order Flavobacteriales; family Weeksellaceae; genus Chryseobacterium; species Chryseobacterium sp. CS2K3. The sequence continues at coordinate 21,863 of NZ_JCAKRW010000004.1, forward strand.
CGGAGTTATTCTTCAGAAAAATCACGCTGAGGAAGGATTAACAGCTTTTATGAAAGAGTATCCGAATTCTGCTTATTTTGCGCAAGCCAATCTTCCTTTGGCAGATTATTATTTGGCAAAAAAAGCCTTTGACAAGGCTTTGGAAACTCTGAAGAAAGTGAATCAATACCAGCTTTCAAAAGAAGAGAATACGCAATACATTCTGAAATTGGGGTATGCCAAATTCATGATGGGAGATTCTAAAGGAGCTACAGATGCTCTTGAGGAGGCTTATAAAACTGCTGATCCGTCGCAAAAAGGCGATATTGCTTACATGCTTGGGCATTTGTATTATAGCAACAGGCAGAATGATAAGGCTTTCCAATATTTTGATTCTATTAAAGATCAGGATAAATTCTCAAAACTGGTACGTCCTTACTATGTACAGATGTATTATAATGATAAGAATTATGATAAAGCAATCTCTGAAGGAAACGCCTTGTTGAATGAAAACATTTCGGAATCGTATAAAGCAGAGGTTCATAAGATTATAGGAGAAAGTTATTTCATGAAAAATGATTATACTTCAGCCTATCCTCACTTAAAGGATTATCTGAGTATACAGCAAAACCCTTCTGAGAATGACCTTTATGAAATGGGATTTGTAGCGGCTCAGCTTAAAAAATATGATGAAGCCGTTTCTTATTATAACCAGCTCCTTAACAGCAATTCAGCATTGGCGCAGAATGCGTACTATCAATTAGGGAATGCCTATTTGGCTGTAGATAAAAAGCAGGAAGCACTTTCAGCATTCCGTTCTTCTTATCAGATGGATTATGATGCAAAAGTGAAAAGACTTGCTCATGAACAGTACGCCAAATTAGGATATGATATTGGTAACCCGTTTGAAAATCCTTCATCAGTTATTCAAAGCTATATTAATAATGATCAGAATGCATCCAACGCTTCGGAAATGAGATCGTTATTAGTGAAATCATATCTGTATTCAGGAAATTATAAGGAAACATTGAACGCTATTGACAGATTGCAAAGTTCTACTCCTGACATCAATAAAGTAGATCAGGAAGTTTCTTACCTTCTGGGAACAGAAGAGTTCAACAAAGGAAATTATGATGAAGCTGAAAAGTATTTCTTAAGAAGTTTAGGTTTCAATATTAATAAAGAATTTAATAGCAGGGCTTTGTATTGGCTGGCTCAGGTATATTATCAAAAAGGTAATTATCCGTCTGCAATTGCTCGTTATGAAAAGCTTCTTAATGAAACTTTCCCTGAAAAACAGCAGTTACCTTATGATTTAGGATATGCTTATTTCAAGGCTAAAAAGTTCGATCAGGCGGCAACTTATTTCAAACAATACCTTGCCAATCCGAAACCAGAGTTTAAAAATGATGCGGAACTTCGTTTAGCAGATATTCATTACGCCAACAATGATCTGAACGAAGCGATTGCGATCTACGATAAAAATGAAGATGCTACAGATTATACTTTATATCAAAAAGCAATGGCTCTAGGATTTAAAGGTGATACTCAGGCAAAAATCAATAACTTAAAAAATCTATTATCGAAATATCCAAGTTCAGAATATTACGATGATGCTCAATATGAAATAGGGACAGCGTATGCTGCTCAGGATGATTTTGCCAATTCCAATGATTATTTCGGGAAAGTTATTAAAGGTTCTTCAGACAAAGATCTGATTGCCAACGCATCTATTTACAGAGCACAGAATTATATTGATCAGAACCAGAATGATAAGGCACTTTCTGAATTGAAATCATTAGGTGAGCAATATAAAAATACGGCGTATGCATCAAAAATTGTTCAGGCTGCAAAACCTATTTTCACAAAGAACGGAGATGTTTCAGGATATGAAAACTTTGCGAGAAATATTGGTGTAAATGTGGATGCTTCTGAAATAGATGAGATCAACCTTTCTACCGGAAAACAATATTTCGCGAAGAAAGACTACAAGAATGCAATTTCTTACTATGAAAAGTACCTGACTCAAAATCCAACTGGGGAAGGGCTTTATCAGGCTAAATATGAGCTTGGAGAAAGTTATTATCAAACCAATAACTCAACAAAAGCACTTCTTGTATTACAGGAAGTAGCGGGAGTACAGAACGATTATCAGGATGATGCGCAGACTCGTCTGGCTCAGATTTTTATAGCACAGGGAAATAATGCTGAGGCAAAGAAATATCTTGAAGGCATTAAAAACTCTTCCAATATCAGTATTAAAAACTATGCAAACGTAGAGCTGATGAAACTGTACGCGGAAGAAAAGAACTTCTCTGAAGCTGAAAAGCTTGCCAATGCAGTGATCGCAAACTCCAAAAACTCAGCAGCTGTGATTGAAACAGCGAAGGTGATTAAGGCGAGAAGCTTGATGAATTCAGGAAAAGATAAAGATGCTCAGACGGCTTATACTTCTCTAGAAAAATCATCTAACACGTCTGTAGCTGCAGAAGCATTATATGCAAAAGCATTTTACCAGAATAAAGGGAAAGCATTTAAATCTTCGAATGAGACAATCTTTAAACTTGCCAATAACTATGCCTCTGAAGAGTTTTGGGGAGCTAAGGCATTGGTATTGATGGCTAAGAACTATATTGGTCTGAAGGATAATTACCAGGCAAGTTATACATGTGATCAGATTATTGCGAACTATAAAGATTTCCCAGAGATCGTTGCAGAGGCAAAAGAAGTTAAAAAACAGATTAAAAAGTAAATCTAGGAAATGTTTAAAGTTGTAACATATTCTTTTTTGGTTTCTGCTTCATTGTGGAGCTGTATTCCTGCTTATAGTGTAACTTCTAAAGAATACAGAAAAGCAAAGGCAGATTTTCCCAAACAAAAGGTTTTTGTTGCGAATAAAGAACTTAAGGAAGAATATAAGATTTTAAAGCATTCCGATATTTATGAAGTTGTAGAAGACAGTACCAACGCTGCTAAATTAACATTACATCCAATGAAAATTTATACTCCACCGTGTGGAAATCCTATTATTGGAAGCATGATTACAGTAGGTTTGATGCCATCTGTATTTCCTTATGATGTTTCTTATAGCTACGATATTGCAGAGAATAATACAACGAAAAATAATCAATACAATTTACAAGTTTATCAAAGCTTTTGGCTGTTTAATATATTTAGAATGGGCAAAACTTTTTCAAAACAGTCAGGGAAAGCATTGTTAGGAAGTTATATCGCTTCCAATAAATAGATCCCGTTATATTTTTCAAATTAAGAAAATATGAACAAGAAAATTCAATTATTATCCATATTATTTTTAGGGGTTTCGTCGGTGGCGTTTTCCCAGATCAAGGAGGAAAAACTGGTTCTTAATAAAAAGAGAGAACCGGAAGTGAAGAAGATTGAAAAGAAGAAAACTTCTGTAGAAACAATTAAAAATTATCCACCGGAAGAAAAATCTCAGAACCCTGTGAAATATAGCATCACAGACGTTCCTGCGGTTTCTGATTTTAAAACTTCAACGATCCAGGGAGAAGATGTGGCTCCAAAATTTGACGGGACAGCTCAGAATAATTATGTTCAGTTTGGAATGGGTAACTATGGAAAAATCCTTTTGGACGGAAATGTTTCCAAAACCCTAGAGAACAAATTTGAAGTAGGAGCAGACGTTCATTTACTTTCTACAAGTGGGCTTAAAAAAGATTACGACTGGAAATCAAAACAGACATCTGCAACCATTGGAGCGTTCCTTAATTCTTATGGTGAAAAAGGAAAATTCAATATCAATGCTGAGTATGGATTAAATAACTATAATTACTATGGTATTTATGCCTTACAACCGTCAGGAGATGTAGATTTGAAACAAAAAGTGAATCAATTTAAGGTAAACGGGTACTATGATTTCTACTCTAATGAGATTTTAAATGATATACGCGTTAAATCTTCGTTTTTAAAGGATCATTTTGATGCTCAGGAAAATCAGGTTTCCATTCTTGCCAACCTTTCTAAGCATGCTGTAGAATTAGGAAAATCAGGAATTAATCTGAATGCAGATTTGGGAGTAGGTTTAGAAGCTGTAAAAACAGATTTTGAGATAGGGAATAAAAACTCTTCCAATTTCTTTAATACCAGCTTAGTACCAAAGGTAACTTTCAGAAAAGGTGAATCTTATTTAACATTAGGATCTTCATTCTCTTTCCTGAATGCTAAGAATTCCAATATTCTGATGGACCAGATGAAAAATAATAAGACGTATTGGTTCCCGCAAGCTGAATTCCAGGTAGCAGCTGCTAAAGAATTTAAATTCTATGGTGGAGTAGACGGAGGTCTTAAGCTGAATACTTACGGAGATCTTTTACAGGCGAATCCGTATATTATATCTGATCAGTATTTAAAGCCAACAGAGACCAAATATCATTTCTATGTAGGTTTGAGAGGAGATATCGATGAAACTTTAAAATATGACTTCTCAGCAGGCTTCGGAAAGATGAAAGACATCATGTTCTTTAAAGCAAATACCCTTTTTGATAATGTTTACACCCTGAATCGTTCTGCTTATGATTTTGCCAATACATTCTCTGCGGTATATGATGATGGAAATGTAAGTGATATCAAAGGAAGTGTGCAGTATTTCCCATTAGAAAACTTAATGATTGACGGGGAAGTGAGATTCACCAAGTACAATTTGAAGAATTTCGAGAATATTTACAATGTTCCTTTACTGAACGCAAGCATCGGAGCTAAATATACAATGCTTGACAAGAAACTATTATTAGGTTTCAAAGGAATCTTTGCAAGTGACAGAACTACAAATTCTTATGCTATTGAAGGCGTAGGAAGTCCGAATATGATTTTCCAGTCTACGGAGAATACTAATGATAAAGTTGGTGGCTATGCAGATTTAAATCTTTCTGCAGAGTATAAAATTCACAAAAATTTCAGTATTTTCGCACTCGGAAATAATCTTCTAAGCTCAAAATATCAGACGTACAAAGGATATAAAGTTCTGGGTGCTCAGATTTTGGGAGGTGTTAAGATTACTTTCTAAAAATACGCAATAAGCAATGAATGATAAGTAATTTGAAATTACTCATTATTTATCATTCATTACTTATGAATATGGCTGCATAGTTTAATGGATAGAACTTCGGATTTCGGCTCCGACAGTGAGGGTTCGAATCCTTCTGCGGTCACTAATTGCCCCTATTTTAGGGGCTTTTTTAATGCTCTATACACAGTTGTATACACGGAAAGAGTTTACTGGTTTTTATTAAAAGGAAAAGGAACTTGCCTTTTTATATTATTTGTTATCCAGCTATCAAACAGTGTTCGCATAATATATAGCCCCGATATCTGTGGCTTTTATTTTATCCTAAACTTGTTTCTGACTTTACTTTCAAAATCCATCTCCTTTTTAGTGATGGAAATGGATTGGTCAAGCAGTATTCTTTTCAAAGCAATTTGTTCATATACTATTTCCAGCTGCTTCAATAGTTTGGCTTTCTTTGTAATTAGCTTGTTGAGATTGTCATTCATACTATTTCTTTCTTATGCCTTCCCAATCATCTGTGATTTTATCATATAAGTGGTGAAAGGGATTGGGTTTTTATATTTCTTCAAATAAAATACCTAAAAACATACCACAAAAATGCAGATTTCTTTAAACGGTGATGTACATGGCATGACCATTGTTATTGCTAATACAGGTTTTTAAGAGAAACTTTATTTAACACCACATCACTTTACTTATAATTCATTTTGAACTCTTACCTCCCTATTGACACGGGAGGTTTTTTTATTTGGCAGCATTGTATTTTTTAGATTCTTAATTAAAATATAGATGTAATATAGGAGATAAGTATAATTAAACTTTTAAATTAGCATAATCGACGAAAACCAAAGTAAAAAAATAACAGCTATCCACGCCTATTTTTCATTGAAAACTTACTCAATTTTAAACGTAGTTTAAAGATCATTTAAATCATATAAAGAGGTTATCTCACAACTCGTGAAAATTATCTTTTTTATGAGTTTTTCCGTATTTTTATACGAGATGGGTTTTCATTTAAGTGGTTCTCAAATAATAAAAAACTTTTAGAAACTACGTATTCCAGTACTTGTGAATAGGAAAATAATCGTATACTTGTTAAAGATCAAAATATTAATAATTAAGCAATTATGAAAAAAATATTATTTTTAGCACCGTTTGGTATTGCTGGATCTATAAGTGCTGTATCTATAACAGAAAGCAAAATTGCAAATGAAAATACTAAAAATGTAGGATCCACTTTGGATATAATAGGATATACATTATTAGGTCCTGCTAAAATTGAATATGGTTTAGGTATAGTGGACGGGTCTGATGCAAGTTGTATTGTTTATGGAACTTATTATACTGGAGATAACGGTGTTTCCATTTTTGTAGCAGGTAGTAATGCAACAAACGCTTCAATGGGTCTTCCTAAATGTTCTGGTGCTGGTAGCTATCAAGCATAATTTTAATATATTTCCATTATGAAAACTTTTAGTATTTTATCTTATTTTTTGCTTTTTTGTTTTTTTGCAAATTGTTCATCTGTAAAAAAGAAATCTATAGTTGATTACAATATAAAACCTGATAATAAATATTTTAATATCGAATCAGTTCAAAATCAACAAACAATAGTTCTCATTGATAATAAAGAAGCATCTATGGCTACTTTAAAAGAGTATATGAAACAAGATAAAATAAAAAATCTAAATATTATAAAGGATAGTATGGAAATTGAAAAATTAAATTATCCAACAAAAAAAATTAAAGCAATTATTGTTGCTTCTAAAAAATAATGGAATGGTCGCTAATACGACCATTTTTAATTTATTATTATGAAAAAATACTTTTAGTTACACTTATATGTATCTTCTCATTTTCTAAGGCTCAAAAGATATCATTTCAATCGGATAGTTACCAACAGTGTTAATTTATACTTAGGAAAAAGTTAATCAATCTTTCAGGATGGAAATAGAAGCCAGATATAAAACTGAATCCGATGGAAAAAGATTAAATAAAAAAGCACCTTAATTGGTGCTTTTTTACTTTAGTCCACTGGTGAAACAGGGGCTATTTTTTGTAGTTATTACTGATAATGTCCAGGCTTAGGAAAATGTAATTTTTCTTTTGCCATTCTTTACAGGAATTTGTTTCTTTCTGTGCAGATTGAGAAATTTAAAATATGATCAAAGATCCTATTAAAATATCGTTAGCTTCAACATCTTTATTGAATTGATCTATGACTATTTTTCCATGTTTTCCATGGCTTAAAAATACAGAGAAATAAAGTTTAATCCTTCAATTCCTCCTCATTTTTCGGCTTAAAATTTCTTCCTACACCTTGTTTAAGGAATGTTATTTTTCCTTGTACTTTCTTCGCTTTTTCTAGTATTTCTAAGGCTTTAGTTCGTTCGTTAACTTTGCCAGCGTGTGTTATATTGTCTTGAATATCATTTTTTTTCATATTTAAATATAGTGATTTTTTTTGACAAAAGCAAATTAACGTACAAATTATATTACCACCTTATATGAAGCCAATACCTGAGCTATTTTACGTCAGGTTCTCTATTTCTAATCAGGTTCTCCACAGACGAAATTAAAGACAGCTTCAGCCATAGATTCAGGTATAATTCTTTCCCATTCAGAATTCATGGTCTGATCTCTTAAAACAATCCCTTTATTACTGTATTTAATTACCCTATCTAACTTAGTCTCTTTTTCTGTACAATTAATATTCGAACTGCTTATTGTGTGGTCTCCAGCTATCGTAGTCCATTGTCCTTTCTTATTCTTGACTTTTTTTTCAGGATATTCAATCTTTAACCATATTGAATAGACATCATCTTTATATGTTTTTCTTATATCTTTAATATAGTATTCCATTTTATTGACTGATGAACCAATATAACTCCAATCGGACTGCCCAAAACAAAAAGCATACGTGAAAATTGATAAAAAAGAAATAATAATTTTCATAATTAAAAGTTTTGACAAAGATACTATTTATCGGAACCTCTTCCCACAAAATACACTTATAACAACGTTTATGAAAATAGAGAAGAAGATAAGATGAAGCTCAAAAAATAACCGAAAATCGTACTGTTTTCTGCAACAAAATAATAAGGATGATGCTTATAACTACATTTTATCTAATATTTCCAGAGCATTAAGCCTGCCTGATAACCAGCTCCTAAGGTCCATATAAGAATATAGCTGCCTTGTTGTAACGCCTTTACATTTTTTTGATACTGATCTAAAGCTAAAAAAATACTTGAAGCGCCGGTATAGCCTAATTCTTTTGAATAAAAAGGAATCTTATCCTCCGGGATATTATAATAATTACGAATAATATCAATATTTTTCAATGATAATTGAGAAAATAAAAACAAATCTATATCTTCAATTGTTAGGGTATGCTGATGCAGAAAATTTTTGATATAATCTAACGCAAAATTTACACTTCCGCTTCCATCAAAGCCGGTATCCCATATTGTAACATCATCGGAATTATAGCATGAATAGCCTTGTGGAGGGAACAAAACAGTATCAACAAAACTACTGTCTGTATGGTATAAGACATCAATTAAGCCTGAATCAGAATCATCTTTCTCTACAATAAAAGCAAAAGCAGAATCTGAGAAACAAAACGCAGTGACAGGATTTTTTCGGTCCAATATGGATGAAAGCTTTTCGGCACAAACAATTAAAGCATTTTGTGCTGTATTAGAAACAGACAAATATTTTGAAGCCTGGTCCAATGCAACAAAAGCGCCGATACAATTGGCATTAATATCATAACAGAGGGTATTCGGCTTTCCACCTAAAGCATTATGGATATTAATAGAATCACAAGGTATATGATGCTCAGGGGTCGTGGATACAAAAATAATCATATCTATATCGTTAATCGACCTATTGCTTTCCTGAAGTACACCTCTGGCGGCTTCTATTCCCATAGTTAAAGTTGTTTCTTCAGAATTCTCCGGCAAAACATATCTGTTATTTCTGCCAAGAGCAGATTGAATCTTTCGCATTGAAATACTTTGTTCTTCAAAATACTCGATGACGGTCTCGTTACTTTCAACGTTATCAGGATGATAAAAACAAGTGTGCTGTAGTTTCATTGATTAGAGTTTAATTAATTCACACATTAGTAACTTATTCAAAGATATATTAAATTATAAAGCTAAAGAAGTAATTAGGTTCATATTGTAATAGTTATCATGCTTAAATTCATGAAAATGGATACTAATTCAAAATATGGGGAAAATACCTATATAATATTTCATCAATTTGAAGTATAATTGTCATCAGAAAACATATAAACACAATCAAAAAAATACAATTAAAAGATGGAGGAAATACAAGATAATCCAATAAGCCCACGAAAGTCAAAGCGCAGAAAGCAAATTATTATCATAGGATCTGTTTTAGCATTAGTTTTGGTAACTACAGGCGCTTACAAATACATTGATGAAAAAAATAAGCGGGATGCTGCGGCTCTAGCATCAGATGAGGCTGTTGTACATGAAGCATTAGATTTTGCTAATGCCAGTTCTTTAGCAACACTCGAAGATTATGATTATTGGAAAGCCTCTATTTTTCCTATTGATGCCTATGATGAAATTCGGGAGAATCACAAAAGAGCAATTGTTAAAATGTTTATGGATAATAAGTATACGACTTCTGGAGAGTATTTTCTGACAAAAATAGAGAATAGAGCCAAAAACGTTTTTGCCTTTGGAAATTTCACTGGAAGAAGTGATAAAGAAAGAAAAGATCTCGCTTTTTTAATTGAAAAATCTGATTATCAGAGTAGTGCGCTTTCTATCATTTCACATGAAGGACATATGCTGTTCTGGAAGGAATATGACAATGAACTTCCTGTAATAAATTCATTCCCGAAAGGCAGTAAAATTTATATGGACAAAATGGAGCTGGAATCATCACCTCTGGATGGTTTAATCATAAAATTTAAAGGTAGAAAAGAAGCTTTGTTATACGATTCAAAAACAAAAACTTTTGAATCCTTTTACCAATATACCAATAATGATATCAAAGCAGCTAATGAAGAAGAAAGATATATTGAGGAAGAAGAAACCGATTCTGTTGAGGTCCCGGATTAAAAATACATCACTTTTGACTTCATTCTAGATAAAAGAGATAATATTAATAGCCTGGGAATCTTTTTAAGTACTCCCAGGCTATTGTTTTATATAGTTTTAAACTACTTCCGTGATGAATTCGGTTTTGGAAAACAACATCATTCAGACCAAAGTAATAATGTTTGGAAAACAGATGTGAAACGAGGAAAATAGATACAAATTATAAAAATATCACAAAATTGTAATTTGTGCCTCTAAGAAAAATATTAATTCAAATTATAATTAGCAATAACAAGACTCAAAATGAAATGAACATAGTTTTGCTCAGCCTCTTTTCTGTTAAGTAACTTGTTTTTATATTCGTAAGAACTTAATACTCTTGCTAATCTTTGATAAGTTTCAAAATCATCTCCCTTAATCTTAACTCTTGTATTGCCATCTTTTCTACTGATCATCTCATTATCTATCGTTCTTACCTTAAATAAAACTTCACATAATGTAGGGCGAGCCTTCATTGATCCTATATATCTTTCAACCAGATTAATCTTGAATGCATCAAATATGATGTTGTGAAAAACAATTTTAGAGTTAGGCTCCTGCGTATTGAGCTCAAGCTTATAATTCATTATAAATTAAATTTTGGTAAATATAGGCTTAATTATGCCAAAAATTAGCTTTATTTAATAGAACCTTCCCATAATAATGATCGATTTTTGCCTAAATTATCTTAAATGTAATCTGTTTAAAGATATTTTTTCTGCATAAAAAAAACGGAAAATAAGATTTTAACGAATGAAATATATTGATAATAAGCGTTGTAGAAATATCTTTTTGAAATTTTAAAAAATCACTTTTCAGAAAAATAATTCAACAATCTTTGAAATGTTAAAATAAAGTTAAATTTTTTTTGAAATACAATTTAGACAATTTTAAAAACAACGAAAGAGATAAACATTTCTATTGATCTCATTTTAATTTATATTGTTAAAGCATTTTATTTTTTTGCAGCTTCCTCTTCCTTATATTTTTTGGCTTCCTCCAAAATTCCCTGGTAAGTCTTGTTTTCCAAAGTTTCTCCCTTCAATTTTGATCTTATCAGCCAGGCTGCAAATAAACCCGCATCCTGTTCGTTCCATTTTTTACTTTTAACAATAGCTTCTAAGTCCTCAGCCATAGTAGCTTCATTATATTTTTTATCAGTAGGATTTGAACAGGCAGTTAGAGCGATGAGACTACATACAATAAGAATTTTCTTCATGATGTTAATTTGCTTTTGATGATTAGTTTTTACAATAATAATTAAAATAATTTAAAACGAAATACGCTAAATATTAAATAAAAAACAGCATCATTAGAATTCTAACAGTGCTGTTTGCATCTAGTGTTTTTTCCAAGTGATCGGCATCCAAAATGATCATTTGTGTTAGTACAGCTATTATTTTTGCTGTCTCAAATACCTAATCATTATTTATATTCATCATCATTTCTTCACACTACTTTTACTGAGGGAACCATCTGGCAGAGAATTCAATTGAGGTACCTCATCATCAGTTCACACTGTTTACTGAGGCTTTCCTTTTGATCCTGCGAGTGGTCTGGAACTTTAATTCATTAATTTGAATATTTCTTAATGTAATTAAAATTGTTTTTCATTTTTTTACCTGCTTAGTGCTTTTCTATATATAGAATGGTTTAGTTTGTGGCAAATATACAAAATAAGACACTATGAAGTGTCTAAAATAACAAAAAAAATTCATAAACTTGTAGAATTGAATGACTCATCATGGAAAGAAAATCAGCAGCAGGCAGTATCCGTAATAAAGAACGTAGTAAAAAGAAATTTTTAGATGCCGTTGGAAAAATTCTGAAAACCAAGGGTTATGCAGGATTAAAAGTGAATGATATTGCTTCTACAGCAGGAGTGGACAAGAAGATGATCTATACCTATTTTGGTGGAATGGATGGGCTGATCGATGAATATATTCGTTCGCAGGATTATTGGATTAAAGTTACAGATGACAAAATTGATAAGATAATACCTGACATCAATGATGGTGGAAAACAGTTTATCGAAGAAATGCTCTTGTCTCAATTTGATTATGTCTACAAAAATAAAGAAGCTCAAAAACTATTGCTTTGGAGTATATCCGAATCCCGAAAATCTTTAAGAAAGCTTATAGATACTCAGGAAGAAAATGGTGAGCATATTTTCGAAAATATTTTTAAACCACATTTTCAGGATAAATCTGAAGATTTCCGTGCAATAATGGCAATAATGGTTTCCGGACTTTATTATCTGAACATGTTTGCTTCCGTAAATGGGAGTATTTTTTGTGGTCTTGATATGAATTCTGCCGAAGGACGTGAAAGAATTAAAAGAGCAATCTCTTTTTTAGTAGAGCAAAGCTATGATAACTTATAAGTTTTGCAGGAGACACAAATAAATTAAAATTACACTTTTAAATAAAAACAGCACTATTAGAAATCTAGTAGTGCTGTTTACATTTAGTGCTTTTACCCTTAGTGTTCGAAATAGGTGTTAATTTTTCTCATCCTAAACAGTGTTTTAAATATATAGAATGGTTGTTAGTTTGTGCAAATATATGAAAAAAATGAAATAAGACACTTATTAGTGTCTAAAGTTTTAAAAAAATTCATAAACTTGTAGAATTGAATAACTAACCATGGAACGAAAATCAGTAGCAGGCAATATCCGGAACAGGGAGCGGAGTAAAGAAAAATTTCTTGATGCAGTAGGGAAAATCCTTAGAACAAAAGGACATACAGCATTAAAAATAACTAATATCGCAGCTACGGCTGGTGTGGATAAGAAAATGATTTACACTTATTTTGGAGGTATAAATGGTCTTATTGATGACTATATCCGTTCGCAGGATTACTGGAGCAAAATGACTATTGAAGAAGTTGAAAAAATTAAGCCCAGGTTAGATGATGGGGGAAAAACATTTATGGAAGAAATGCTGCTTTCCCAATATGATTATGTTTACAAAAACAAAGAAGCGCAGAAACTTTTACTTTGGCGTCTGTCTGAATCCCGAAAATCATTAAAAAAACTTACCGATACCCAGGAAGAAAACGGAGAATATATTTTTAAACTGATGATAGATTCATATTTTGATGATCGTTCTGAGGATTTCCGGGCAATATTGGCAATAATGGTCTCAGGGCTTTATTATCTGAATATGTATGCTGAAATGAACGGTAGTATTTTTTGCGGAATAGATGTTAACAGCCTTAAAGGGCGTGACAAAATTAAAAGTGGAGTCTCTTTCCTGTTGAAGCAAAGCTATGAGAATCTGTAACCTTCTGTAATCAAATTAAAAAATAGGCAATTTCTTACCTCTTTACTTCCTGTCATTTCACTTATACACATTGTTTTTATTCAATTTAAGATTGTCTAAATAAACCTTATCTTCTAGTAAATTATCAAATATTTAATGTGTTAAATAGCGGAGACTCTATATATTTGCAGCTCAGTTATTATATTCCCACAACATTAAAAAAAACTAATAAAAATTGAAAAGAGTAGTCAGTCTGATGCTTGTGATTTTATCCGGTATAAAATTGTCAGCACAAGATACATATGTGTTTTTCGGATCATTCAACCGGGATAAAGAGAAAGAAGGAATCTATGTCTATAAGCTTGATACAAACAAAGGCAAACTCTCGAAAGTAACCTCTTTCAAAGGAATTGTTAATCCTTCCTTTTTAACCTTATCTCCCAACGGAAAATATATTTTTGCATGTACCGAAAGCAAGATGAAGAATGGCGGAAGTGTAAGCAGTTTTGAATTTAATCCAGAAAAAAAATCATTGACATTCATTAACAGCCAGAAAAGTGGTGGCGAAAACCCTGTGTATGTGTCTGCGCATAAAGACGGAAATTGGCTGATGGTTGGGAATTATACCGAAGGAAGTACGTCTGTTTATCCTCTTGCTGAAAACGGAAGAATAGAGCCGAGTGTTCAGAACTTTCAGTTTTCGGAAGGAAGTATAGATCAGAACAGGCAAGACCGCGCTCATATCCATTCTACAGTTTTTTCTCCAGATTATAAATATGTTTTCTTACCCGATTTAGGAGCAGATAAGATCAGGGCTTATAAGTTTGAAAGCGATAAAAAAGAACCTTTACAAAATACTGAAGTACCTTTTACACCCACTACTCCGGGAAGCGGACCAAGACACTTTACCTTTCATCCAAACGGTAAATTTGCTTACTGTATTGAAGAAATGGCAGGTGCAGTGAGTGCTTATGCTTATGAAAATGGTACTTTAAAAAATATTCAGAGGATTAATACGCATTCTGATGAGATCAAGGATAATTTTGAAAGCTCAGATATTCATATTTCTCCGGATGGAAAGTTTTTATATGCCTCTAATCGTGGAGATGAGAATAATATTGCCATATTTTCAATTCAGAATGATGGAACGTTGAAAACTGTAGGTTATCAGGCTACAGGCGGAAAACATCCAAGAGTTTTTGCTATTGACAGTACCGGGAAATTTCTTATTGCCACCAATGCAGCAAGCGGAAATGCCACAGTGTTTAAAAGAGATTTTGAAACAGGATTACTAAAGAAAACAGGAAAGAGTGGGAAAATGAAGAGTGTGTCTTCTGTTCAAATCAGGAAATATTAAGAATTATAACGCAAAGTCCGCAAAGAAAAATAATAAGAAGAATTTATTTTTTGGTCGCAAGGGCACTTCGTTCAGCAAATGGGGGGAAGTTTTTTTGCTGAGTGAAACGCCTTCGCGCTCTTATAATAGATTCTTTTTATAAATATCTTTGTGCTCGTTAGCGTTAAAAATAAATGTTCGTTTTATTAAATGCTGAGTGCTTGAAAATATAAAAGCAGTGATTAATTCACTGCTTTTTCTTTGTTAACGGCTTGGTTCATAAATAAGATAACTCCAAAGAGTAAACTGGCAATGATCAGATATCGCCATGAAAGATCCTTTTGGTCTGCTACAGTTCCGCTCACGGAAATAATAAAACTGGTAACAGAAGTGATTACATATACAAGCCCGCCCATCAATCCGCCTGCGGTTCCTGCATTTTTAGGGAAATATAACATACTTGTTGTGAAAAACGAGGTAAACAAAATCCCTGAACAAATATGGATAAAGAATGCAAAAGGAATCATGATGAAAAGACTTTCCGCAAAGTAACTTGTAGCGATCAATCCTGCAATAAGAATCAATTGAAGGATAATCGGCTGTAATATTCTTGGTTTGAAATCTAAGGTTAATCTTCGTTTTCCCAGGAAACCGCCTATCATCCATGAAAAACCTAAAATCAAGGTACAATATCCAATTACTACCGGTGTGAAATGAAATGTATTTTCAATAATAAACGGTCCGGTAATATTGAACAACATCACAATAGAGTAGCTTAAACCTAAGATGATGATTCCCAGCATAAAAATCTTGTTTTTAAGCATCATTTTATACAGGCTTATATTCTCGGAAAGATCCAGTTTCTTTTTCTGTGGAAGGCTTTCACCACTGAAGAACCATTCAAACAGAAATATAAATCCTGCATAGAAAGCTAGAAAGTAGAAGTTAGCATGCCAGTTAAAAAGCTTTTCAAGATATCCGCCCAGAAAAGGAGCCAGAATAGGACCTAGTGACCATGTAATTGTGAAATAGCTCAAATAATGCTTTACCCTTTCCGAATCATAAATATCTACAAAAATAGCACGGGTAGCCACAACAAGCACAGATACTGCAATCCCCTGAAGGATACGAAGCAGGCAGATTAACAAAATACTATTTGTAGTAGTGATTAAAATGCTGCTCAATATTAACACAAACAATGCAAGTAGTTTAGGGCGATACCTGCCAATACTGTCCAAAATTCCACCTATGAATAGCTGAGAAACTCCATAGCTCAATAGGTAAGATGTTAAAGTAATCTGTATATCTTTTTCCGAAACCATCATTTCCTTTGCCATAGAAGGGAAAGACGGCAGGTAAATATCAGTGACAAATCCCGAAAGCGGGATAGACACGAATGCCATAATGGTTATTAATCTGATGCGTTTTTCAGATGCTTCTCTCAACATAATCATTCATTTTTTACAATGCAAAAATACGTCAGGAAATACAGAAGTGAATTTTAAAAGACAAAGTAAAAATTACAAAATTCAAATATCTAAAAAGAATTCTTAAATTTCAAAGGTGAAGTTTGTGCATGTTTTTTAAAGAAATTGTTAAAGTGGGAAGGTTGTTCAAAACCAAGGGTGTAACCAACCTGGGCGATATCCCAGTTAGTATATTTCAACAGATTTTTAGACTCTTCAAACATTTTTTCCTTAATAATCTGGGTTGTGGTAAGATTAGTAACAGATTTTACTGATGAATTCAAATGATTCACATGTACATTCAGATGATCTGCAAAGTCGGAAGCTGTTTTTAAAGCTAAAGGATAAGCGGGAGAATCCAAAGGAAACTGTTTATTGAGTAATTCATCAAATAGTTTATAGAGACGTACATTGGCAGGAAGTTCATTCAGGCTTACATCTTCCACACGGCTTTCCAAAGCAAGGTGTAACAGAGAGGCAAGGTTACTTTTAATACCATTGCAGCGAAAAGGGTACGAAGAATGATTCAGTTTGTACATCTGCTCAAAATACATGGTGGTCAATTGTATCTGTTCCTCATTCAGGAACACAAACGGCTTGCTCCATTCCTTGAACAAGGATGTTTTTTTAAATAGATTGAATTCTGAATTTACATTAAAAAATTCCTGATTAAAAAGACACGAGTAGCCTTCCTGAAAATCATCATCACATTGCCAGGTATAAGGAATGTTAGGCGATGGAAAGAAGAGCACAGGTCGGTCAACATGCAGGGTGTGGGTTCCGTAATGAGCCGTTCCCCTTCCTATAATAAAGCAGATTTTATAATAATCCCGTCGGTTGTAAGGGCTTTTAAAACTGCAGTATTTTCGCGGAATGATATTGAAATGTGACTTTCCGGACTCAAAATCTGCATCCGACATTTCCACAAGATTTCTACGCGTACGTTTATAATAGTCTTCTATAGTTTCAAGTTGAGCACTCATTGTTTCAGAATTATAAAAATCAAAGATAAGTAAATCTTTTGTCTTTTAGATTTACTTATCCTGATTGATATGACTCTATAGTTTTACTCAGTTTTTACTGATCTGCATTTCTATGATATAAGAAGGAATCTGAAAAGGATTGGTTCGTGAATTTTCCTTAACGGTAAAACCTGTTTCTTTCAAAAATTCAAGTAAAGGATCTTCTGTGAAAATATTGGACCATATAATATCTGTAAATGATACCGCTGATCTGCACTTTTTCCAAAGAGACTGTCGGATTTCCGGAGTATCATATTCCTGAAGAAGCACAAATTCAAGCTCTGTAATTCTTTTTTCTTCTAAAAAACCAGGATAGGCGGAACCACTTTTTATAATGCCATATCCTACAGGCTGTTGATCAGCATAAGTAATGATTAACTGATTGGAAAGATCATTTAGCTCATTAATCATTTTTCTGGGATCCCATTCTTCAATATATTTTTGGATATTCTCCTCCGAAACATATTCTTTATAAATATTCTTGACGGAAGATTTAATAATAGTAAACAGATCATCAACTCCTTCATCAGAACCTATGGTAAATTTTGAAATAACTTCCATTCTTTTTTTATTCAAAATTATAAGATTAAACCATTCGGAATGGATACAGTTTATTAAATTATTACCGATACAGAAGAGTATTTTGTAAATTTGTTCAGTACAGTTTGTGAAAATATGATGAAACCTTATAAATATGAAGCTTTTACTTCGGTTATTGAAGAACAGATTCGTTGCGGCATCTTACAAAGTAAAGACCGCCTGCCTTCTGTAAGAGCAATAAAAGAAAAATATCAGCTGAGTATGAGTTCTGTGCAAAGCGGTTTTGAATATCTGATGATTAAAGGTTTAATCGAAAGCAGTCCCCGGTCTGGTTATTTTGTTGCAGAGAAAAGGGATGAAAATATTCCTGAAATAAAAACAAAACTTCCGGTGGTTATTCGGGATGAAGTATTTATGAAGAATATTATGTTCACATCCAAAAGGGTTTCAGAATCAAGTTCCTTTAATACGGCTGTTCCCGGTGATCTTCTGATTCCGCAAAAACTCATCCTCAGAACCATGCAGGAAGTCATTCGGGAAAAAGGAGCATCATTACTAAGATATTATCCGCCTAATGGACAGGAAGAACTCAGAATTCAGATTGCCAAACAGATGAGAGGGCATGGCTGTAAGCTTAATCCTGATGAAATCATTATTACAGATGGTGCTTTGCAGGCTTTAACGATTGCGTTAAGTTCTGTAACACAAGCTGGTGATGTCGTTGCCCTAGACAGTCCATGTGTGTTTTCTGTGTTGGAAGTTATTGCAAATCTTGGATTAAAGGTTATTGAAATTCCTGTTCATTACCGAAGCGGTTTTGATATAGAATATTTTCAGAAAATAGCTGCTGAAACTAATATTCGGGCATTAATTGTTACTCCCAATTTCCATAATCCCACAGGAATGGTGATGAGTGATGAGGTTAAAAAGAAAATTGTAGACGTTGCTGAATCTCACCAGTTGTATGTCATTGAAAATGATATCTATTCTGATCTTTATTTTGAGGAAAAAAGACCTTCCTGTATCAAAAGCTTTGACCAAAAAGATTGCGTCATGACTTATTCTTCCTTTTCAAAAACTCTCGCTCCTGGGATTCGTTTGGGGTGGTTGTATGCCGGTAGTTCTTATTCAAAAGCGGAAAGAGCAAAATTTGTTTTAGGAAGATCTGTTTCTCCTATTTACCAGGAGCTTATCCTTACATTATTAAAGGCAAATAGCTATGAAAGACATTTACGGCAGTTTCGTAAAAAGCTTAATCAACAGGCAGTTCAGTTGCTTGATGTATTAAGAAAATCGTTTCCTGAAGGTTCTTACTTTCACAGACCGCGGGGTGGTTATAGTATCTGGGCGCAGATGCCGGAGAATATGGATATGAAAAGGTTTTATCAGTATTGTGAAGACAACAGGGTTTTGTTTACCCCCGGAGATACCTTTTCCTTTACAGATAAATATGATCATCATTTTCGTGTTGTTTTTGCAGAAAGAATTACTTCAGAAAGTATTCTTTTGTTAGAAAAGACAGGGGTAAAAGCGAATGAGTTTCTTCTTTAAAGACTTTACTGTTTCCCATACTTTAGATCTTTATTTCTATTAATCTGTATCTGTGGAATATGGTCTGTTATTTGAAAATCTATGCCATCCATCCATTTTTCTTTGACAAGATCAATATCTTCCCCGTTGATGATGTGTTTTTGAAAGAAATAAATGATGTCTTTATCCAGGTATTTTTCAGCAAGATTCAGAAATAATTCATCAGTAAATTTTACTTTATTTTCAGTACATATTTTTAGCATCTCACGCATCAGATCATCCAAAGATTTTTGTCCATTGGTTTTCAGCATAATCTGATTGTCCAGCCAGAATGCAAAAATAGCTCCTCGCCTGTAGGGAACCTTTTCTACCTCTCTGCTTTTCCAGAAGTCATCCCTTATTTTATAATTCGGAATGTTTTTCTGCGGATTTTTCCAATGATTTCTGATCACTTCACTATTGAACAGCTTTTGCCATTCATCAAGAGAAATATCCTTTATTCTAAGCCTGTTTTTATAGGTATAATAATCTGTAAAGCCTTCACTGAACCAATAGTTAAGTTCCTCATTCTTATTTTTTATTTTATTGCCGATCCATTCATGCATCAGCTCATGATGAAAAAGATACAGGAAAGAATTCTTATTATTAAAAGGATTATTAGTTCCCTGGATCATAAAAGCATTTTTGATTGCAGAGCCCGTAGTACTGTATCCTTTATATAGGCTGTCTTTTTGAGAAACCGTAGGCGTCATGGTTACGGTAAAATAATCCTGATCATAATCTTGCCAGAAATCCCTTTGAGACTGTATCGCTTTTTTAAGATTGGAAAACAGAAAATCATCAGAAAGACCATTGTTCCACGATTCCCTTAAAGCAAAATATACAGGCTTATCTTTGATTTTAAAAGAATAAAAACGATAATCTCCACCTATAAAAACAGAATTATAAAAACCTTCCCAAAGCGTTGTTCTGATCTTTTGTTTCTGAACCTGAGACGCAAAATTATTATGAAGCTTAAATTGCTCAGGGAAACCTATCCATTCAATTGAGAAATCAAACTCTTTATCATCGGGTGCTTTGGTGAATAACTGAGGAACCACGAACAGACTTTTACCCAAAAGATGGAAAAAGGTATTGTTGATTCTTGGACGGTTGAAAATCTTATAATTCGGATCTTTAAAATCCTGCCTGATATGATAAGTAAGAGAAAATACAGATCCCCTTTTTTTGTAAACCTTTATTGTATTACTTTCCGGTTTGATTTCAAAAGTAATATCAGGGTTTTCTTCCTTTAATAGGGTTAAGTTTTTAAAAAGATCATTCTCGCCCCAATTTTCATTGGCATAATAAAAGGATAAAGTGTCAGAGCTTTTTTTGAGTTTATAATCCACCTGTACTTTCAAACCATTTTTAGCAAGATCTTCATCATAGTAAATCTTATAGCTGACCTTATCCTGGGAATAAGCGAGGAGAGGTAAGGTGAAAATCAGGAAAAATAGTTTTTTGAACATGGGTTAAGTCGTTTTTCCAAATTTAATATAAAAATAAGAAACAGAATAACGTGGATTTTTTTGTATGTCAACTTGGCGGATTGACGATGAAATCAGGTTTTCTAAGAGCTTTTATGGGCGTGAAGTCGATAAAAATCGGTTTCAGACTAGAAATATGTTAAAATTTTAATGATTTTGACTAAACTTTTTCCACTCCAGCTAGGCTGGAATCACCATAAAACCTATATTTGCAGCCTAAATTTTTAAATATAATGAAAGAACTAATTGAAAAAATCAACGCGGAATTTGAAGCGTTCACTACTGAGGCAAACCAACAAGCGGAAAAAGGAAACAAAGCAGCTGGAACTAGAGCTCGTAAATCAGCTTTAGAATTAAGCAAATTGTTCAAAGAATTCAGAAAGGTTTCTGTAGAAGAAGCTAAGAAATAATTCACCTTTAACCGGCTTTTGGAGCCGGTTTTTTTATGCCTTTATTTTGAAATTATTTACTTTGTCATTTATAATAAAGGATTATAATGCCCAAATAAAAATATTAGATACCTTTAACTCTCTCCATACTATTAAAGCTTATGTTTCCTTTAGTTCGTAAAAGCATGGGATATAATATAACGCAAAGTTTTCAAAACCTTATCACATATTTTAAAGGGAGCAAAGGTTGAATCAATTTCATTGATTTTTTCTAGGCGAATGTATATCCATGAAGCTTCTTCAGCGACAAAGTCGCACTTCTTAGCTTCCTAAAATAAAACGATTGCTTTATATGTCTTTGCGTTTAAAAAAATATGTTTCTTATATTAAGGTTAGCCCAGCTTTTCTGCCTAGTTCCTTACTTTTTTTGCAACCAATTCTAAAATTGCACATTAAAAACAGTTCTGTAATTGATTTTCGTGCCTTATACAAACATAGATTTCAGAGTTTGTAAATGCATGGGATTTAATATAACGCAAAGTTTTCAAAACCTTATCAGCTATCCTTAAGGAAGCAAAGGGTAAATTAATTTCATTGATTTTTTCTAAGCTAATGCATATCCATGAAGCTTCTTCAGCGACAAAGTCGCACTTCTTAGCTTCCTAAAATAAAACGATTGCATTGTCTGTCTTTGCGTTTAAAAAATCTGTTGCTTATATTAAGGTTAACCCAGCTTTTCTGCCTGGTTCCTTACTTTTTTGCAACCAATTCTAAAATTGCACATTAAAAACAGTTCTGTAATTGATTTTCGTGCCTTATACAACATAGATTTCAGAGTTTGTAAATACATGGGATTTAATATAACGCAAAGATTTCAAAACCTTATCACATATTTTAAAGAAAGCAAAGGGTAAATCAATTTCATTGATTTTTTCTAAGCTAATGTATATCCATGAAACTTCTTCAGCGACAAAGTCGCACTTCTTAGCTTCCTAAAATAAAACGATTGCATTGTCTGTCTTTGCGTTTAAAAAATCTGTTTCTTATATTAAGGTTAGCCCAGCTTTTCTGCCTGGTTCCTTACTTTTTTTGCAACCAATTCTAAAATTGCACATTAAAAACAGTTCTGTAATTGATTTTCGTGCCTTACATAAACATAGATTTCAGAGTTTGTAAATGCATGGGATTTAATATAACGCAAAGTTTTCAAAACCTTATCCCATATTTTAAAGGAAGCAAAGGTTGAATCAATTTCATTGATTTTTTCTAAGCTAATGCAAATCCATGAAGCTTCTTCAGCGACAAAGTCGCACTTCTTAGCTTTCTAAAATAAAACGATTGCATTGTCTGTCTTTGCGTTTAAAAAATCTATTATATCATCAAGATTAACTAAACTGTTTGTTTAACTCATAACTTTTATGCAACCGATGTCAAAATCGAACATTAAAACCCTTCTGTTATTGATTTCAGGTACCTTTAATGCTCTGAAAACTACTTTTCTTGTAAATGATATTGAATTTTACACCCATCAGTGAAAATAGTCCGGATTATTTGTATTTTAGGTGCATCAATGCTACAGGCTATTATGAAAAACTATTATTTCTTATTTATTTTCTTTTTTGGAATTTTCTCTGCTCAGAAACTTAGAGTTGTAGATGCAGAAACAGAGACTCCGGTTCCCAATGCCAGAATTATTCTTTCCAATCAGATTGTTTATACCAATGAAGACGGATTTGCTCCTGTGGATCAGGGGGCTTCCGGGTTTGAGATCTCAGCTTCCGGTTTTCAAAATGTAAAAGCATCTCAGTTCAATTCAGTAATAAAGCTGAAAAGAGCATATAAAAACATTGAGGAAGTTAAAATGGCAAGTGTAGACCTCAGAAAGATCTTTGAGGACGTAAGTAAAAATTATAAGAAAAGATATTATAGGGAACCTTCGCTTTATGATGTAGTTTATAAGGAGAAAATGAGTGATAATGATAAACTTTACTTCCTGACTATTGCAGAAACTAAGCTTTGGAGCAAGGGAAATTATTATAATTATAAGGATGGATTCCAAAAAGATTATGACAATATTCTTCAGATGCAGCTCAATAATGTGAAGTACCTGAAGAAAATAAAATCAGATAATATTTTCACTACAGGAACTACGGAATTCTCTCATGAATATATGGGGAACTATTTCTTCAACTTTGAATTAAACAGAGTATTGTTTCATTTAAAGACCAAAGGAACAAAATCTACGGGCTGGATGGTATTTGAAGAAGGGGATGAGCAGCAGGTAGTCTTTAAAATCAAATCTGGATCCGGAATAGATATGAAAGGTGAGTTTAAATACAATAAAGCAGATAAAGTCATTACTTACTTTGAAATCCACTATCTACAGGAAAACTATCCGATGGTCAAAAGGAAAACGGCTGACGGAACAGAATATGATTATCAGCTTGGAAATGCCTTGCTTGTTTTTGATTTTTATAAAAATAATGGGGTATATGTTCCTGCATTGAACAAACTCGAAGGCTATAATTATATTGCCTTTTATAAAGGAATGAAGCATGTAAAAAGCATGAGCAGAGAGCTGATTTACAATACTTTTAAAAAATCTGATGATAAAGGACTTACGCCAAGAGTAGATTTCAGTAAAAATATATGGGAAAATGTTCCGGTGGAAGAAAGTAAGAATAACACTATTTTACTTTCAGAGGAAGAGCAGACATTTGTGAACGCAAAATAAAATTACATTGCTATATTCATGTTTTTCAATTTGAAAAGCCTGTGGAATATTGAAAGAAATGTAGATTTCATGCATATTCTTTCACTATCTCCGTAATTTCTGCTATCTTTAAACCAATCAATATACATTATGAGGATAAATAGATTTTTTGCAGTACCGGCTGTCATGCTGGCTACCCAGTTTTCATGGGCTCAGGTAAAGGTAGATCCAAAGGAGAACCTGAATCCTATCGTAAAAAGTTTTGTAGATGAAGTAAATAACAATTCCCAGCTTGAAGGAATGGCATATGAGCTTCTGGATGGGATAGGACCCCGTTTAGTAGGAACTCCGGAGATGCTTGCTGCAAATGAATGGAGTGCAGGAAAGCTTCGTTCATGGGGAATAGATGCCAATCTTCAGCAGTTTGGAACATGGAAAGGATGGCAGAGAGGAACTACCCATGTAGATATGATATTTCCACGTGTAAAATCACTGGCTGCAACGCAATTGGCATGGAGCCCTGCCACTAAAAAGGCGATTGAAGCCGAAGTAGTGATTCTTCCCAAAGTTTCAAATAAAGCAGAATTTGATAAATGGCTTCCGTCTGTAAAAGGAAAAATTGTACTGATGGCGCAGTATCAGAAGATAGGACGTTCTGATGAGCAGATCAAAGAATTTGCTACTCCGGAACTTTATGAAAAGCTTAAAGAAGAAAAAGCACAGGCTGCTAAAGATTTTACAGCCTATGTAAAGAATATCGGTTATGATAACAATACCCTTCCTCAGGCTTTGGAAAATGCAGGGGCGGCAGGAATTGCTATTTCCAACTGGACCGGAATAATGGGCGCAAACAGGATTTTTGGAGCAAAAACATCAAAAATCCCAATGATTGATATTGATGTGGAGGATTATGGAATGCTTTACAGAATGGCAGAAAAAGGAGCTCAGCCTAAAATAAAGATCGATGCCCAATCTAAAGTATTACCGGAAGCGAAGAGCTTTAATACTATTGGAATGATTAAAGGGAAAGAAAAACCTGAAGAATATGTAATTCTTTCTGCTCACCTTGATTCTTGGGACGGCGCTCAGGGAGCTACAGATAACGGAACGGGAACTATTACAATGCTTGAGGCAATGAGAATCCTTAAAAAATACTATCCGAACAACAAAAGAACAATTGTTTTAGGACTTTGGGGAAGTGAAGAACAGGGATTGAACGGTTCAAGAGGGTTTGTAGCAGATAATCCTCAGATTATTAAAGGAGTACAGGCTGTATTCAATCAGGATAACGGTACGGGTCGTGTGGTGAATATCAGCGGGCAAGGATTTGTAAAGGCTTATGATTATATCGGGAAATGGCTGGATGGAGTTCCAAAAGAAGTAAGAAGCCACATTAAAACCGATTTTCCGGGAATGCCAGGCGGTGGCGGTTCTGACCATGCATCGTTTGTAGCAGCAGGAGTACCGGGATTTTCTCTGGGATCTCTGAACTGGGGATATTTTGGGTATACATGGCATACAACAAAGGATACCTATGATAAAATTGTCTTTGATGAGGTAAAAAATAATGTGATCTTAACAGCTGCGCTGGCTTACATGGCATCTGAAGATCCTGAGTTTACCAACAGAGAGAAAAGAACAATGCCTAAGGATGATAAAGGCGAAACGGTTCAGTGGCCGGAAGCCAAAGAGCCGAGAAGAAGCTCTAAAGATTATAAATAAAAACAGCTTAAATGCTTATTGATATATAAGGTTGTCTCCATGAGGCAGCCTTATTTTTTTATAATGTGTATGAATACGTTAACGCCAATTTTTGTGTACATATTCTCGCATTAAAAATACAATGAAAAAACAAGCGGATGCAAAAAGATGTGGGTATGGGATTTTTAATTTTAAAAACTTTTGAAATTAAAAAACACACTTTATGGAAAGAAATATCCCGAATCGGGAAGGTCCTGTTCATGAATTTAATTCTACGAAGCAGAACGTTTATTTTGTAAAATCAGGAGAAACATTAGAGCGTATTTCAGAAAATCTAAACCTTGAAAATCCAGCATATCTTCGGGATTATCATAACGAAAGATGTCAACCTTTTAATATCATTCCGGAAGAAGGAATATTAAGGCTATGGCAAAAGATCTGTATTCCTGATCCGGACGAGATTTTACAAATCAATGCATTGATAAGAAAACAGGGACAAAGTCTTTATCATCAGTTTTCCGAAGGGAAAATACCTTTCAATATAGAGAGACTTCAGGGCGATTATCTGGTGAAGCAGTCTGAAAGTGATGATGGAATTAAAAAAAGCGACTATAGCTATATCCTGAGCTTTAATTTTATCCAGGAAAAAGAAGAGAGATATTATATTGATTTTTCAATGAGTGGCTTTAAAATAGATGGTCATGAGCCGGAAGAAAAAATTAATACCCTGGCTTCTGCTTTTGTGAATATTATTTATCCGATTGCTTTTGTGGTGGATCATGCAGGAAATTTTACCCATGTTGAGATTTATAAAGATAGTGATCAGCTCACTAATGAATTTGAAGGCTTAAAGAAATATCACTCCGGTTCCTACGCCGCTTCACATATTGATCAAATGAAACATAGGATAGCTGATCCACGGATGATGTTTGAAAGTCTGAAGAATATATTGGCTATACAGTTTCTCTTAGGACAGTTTTATCAGGCGGATTATACGAGGAATATTTCGGCTCCATACAACAGTGAATTCTCGTGGCTGGCTCCGGCTTCTCCTATCAGAATGGAAATGGTTAATCAGGTTTTACCGCATGATTCCGGTTTCTTAAAGATTTTACAGACAGGTACATCAATAGATTATCGCACTGTTCCGGAGTTGTATTATACCGATCAGGAATATGATACGCATGCAGAACTTCATTCAAAATCATTAGCAGCAGAGCATTCCGTCATCTACAGTCTGAACTCCGAAGACTTTTCGATCCGAAAAATAGAGGCAGCGTTTAAAATCCAAATTGCAGATTATGAGAAGACCATAAACTTTGAACTGGAAAGAATAACACAATAATACATCATTGAATCACCAAAAACACAAATAGATGTCAGAAAACTTATCAGAACATGACGGGAAACATTTTGTCATTCAGAAGGGCAAAGCTCAATGTAATCAGGGCGATCAGTTTCCGCAATTTAAAGTAAGCTCCCATCAGAAACATTATTGGAATAACAGGAAAACATCAGAAGACTATCTTGCCGTAACAGAAGATGATATACAGTTCAATCCTGCAGGACCAAGCTTTGGGAAATGTAAGCTAAAGCCTACTTCAGGGGGGTATTTACCTTGTGTGTTTGCCCCTGCGGGAAAATGGCAGAAAACGTACCCTAAAGTAAAAGTAATGGATAAAAGCTGCCTTTCCGAGATCTCTGAACTGATGTGCAGTACCGGAGGTAAAATTACGGTAAAAGAACATGGGCAGACTTCTACGATGAACAGGCAGAGCATTACCATGGCTGATACCAAAAGCTACCATATTATCAATCCCTTTTTTGATTTAAAAGAATCACAGAAAGAGTTGGAAGAACCAGATCCTATTTATGAATAACAAGCTTAAAAACTGATAGAAATGGCAAAATTGACAATTACAGGAAATACAAAACCTATGGTTGGAAATACAGAAATCTATTCGCTTTCTGCATTTGACAATCTGATGACTTCCAATGCTTTGTTATCTCTTTCTCCCGAAATCCAATGGAATATTCACGTACAGGATAAAAAAGGCTGGCGAGTGGCTAACGGAAATACAAAGGAAGGCGAACAGATCACATATAAATTTACTCATAAAAGTCTTCAGTATAAGTCTTTAAAAATTGTAGTAACCAGAGGGAAAGATTTAGGAGAGCTTTATATAAAACCACAAGAAGCGCAGGAACCCAAAATTACCCGTGTGGATATATTGGGTATTAATGGACAAAGATTACCAAAGGGAAAACGGCTGCATTATGCTGAAACTTTAATCGTAAAGGCGTATTGTGTAGGTATGTTCGGGCAGAAAGTTTCTTTTACTCTTTGGGAAGATGATGCGATAGGGAAGGGGCATGATCCGGTGATCAATATGATGAATAGAATTAATCCTATGCCCTTGATCGGAGAAGTGGATCATCAAGGAGTTGCCAGGGTTGTGTTCAGGCTTTCAAGTTATACCATGGCGGTTCAGATTGCCAATGCCGGACTGGCAAAAGGTGACCGAAACGAAGGTAAAACTCATGAATATTATGTGACTGCAGAATTGGTTTCCAAACATATTCTGGTAGCAAGTCCTAATGTAAATGTTGTGAATCCGACCCATCTTCCTGATCCCGTCAAAAAGCCGAAATCAGATGAGGTGAAATCTACCTCTGCAAAACCTCCGGTTAATTCGCCCCATAAAGAGAAGATAAATAAGCCTAAACCTAAGGAAGAAACTGCAAAATTTCCACAAAGTCCGGCTGCAAAAAAACAGGCAGATCCTGAAGGGAAAATCTTAAGTGCCGAGTTTACGGACGGAACCGGAAAGGCTTTGAAAAATGCTAAAACAGGTGATATTGTATCGATTAAAATGGTTACTCAGAATATGAAAGGGAAGAATGTAAAAGTAAGGATCTGGGAAGAAGATTTTTCCCGCTACAGCAATGACCTTCTATATGAAGAAACAGTGACTTTACGATATCATACCAGCAATGTGATCAATAATGTAAAGCTAACCCGAAAAATGTATACGAAAAGCAACGAATGGGGCGAAGGCAGTGAACGAGAATATTTTATAGAAGTTGAACACCTTAATACTTCCGTAACCTCTCAGGTGATTGCTGTAAGTGCAGATGGTGAAAATGTGGAAGTGGATGAGAATGATTCTGTTGCGGTGATTAAAGAGAAGAAACAAAATGTAAATGGTTGTATTTGTGAAGAGATTAATTTGTATTGGGGCAAATATTTTACCTGTTTAGAACGTAAGAAAATTATTGAAATTTCAAAGCGGTTATTATGTGATCCAAATCATTTGACTTCCGCAATGGCATTGGAGACAATGGGTACATTTAATACAGCATTAGTAAATCCTTTAGAGTATACCGGGTTAATTCAAATAGGTTATGATGCTGCAAAGGATATTAATAGACGAAAAGGGACAAATATAACTGCTGGAAGAAATGGAAACCTTAAAAAAATGTCCAAAATGGAACAATTGACTTATGTGGAGTATTATCTTGAGCCATATAAGGGAAAGCTAAATACTTTAGCAGATTTTTACCTAGCTATATTGATGCCTGTTGATTGTGGGAAGGGAAGTATAAGAGATCATGTGGTTTTCGATAAAAATTTAAAATTAGATTATAACTCTAGAGGAGAAGTAATTAAAAACACAAAATGGGTGAGAAAGAATGCTTATTCAAAAAATCCAGTTTTTCACAAAGAAGGAAGTGGTGAAGAAGGCAAAACTTACGTATGGGAAGTTGCTAGAGAAATAGAAATATGGTATAAGAAAGGAGAGGCTAATAAGGAATCTATATTTTCCTGTCAGAAAAATATAGAAGTAAAGGAAGAAAAGAAAGCTTCCAAATGGCATGATCCAATTGATGATCCGGAAATAACACTATTCAATTTTTATGGAGACTATAACCCAACAGGATCCTCTTTTGGGCTTGTGAGAAATGGGGGTAAGAAAAAACATCAGGGACTAGATATTTTTGCCCCTAAAGGAACACCTGTTAAAGCATGTTTGGATGGTACAGTCGTTTTAATATCAGAAAATGCTGGTGCATTTGGGAGGTTTGTTGTAATAGAAGTAAACAAGACTGACTTGGACAAGTCTAGGAAAAATTATGAATTAGAATATAAAGGAGAGAAAGATAAAGGACCTGGTTTTGGTGATTCTGAAAAACGATTCTTAAGATATGGACATCTTAGCGAAATAAAAGTAGAAGATAAACAAAAAGTAACAGCAGGTATGGAAATAGGGAAGAGTGGAAATAGTGGAAATGCATCTAAACAAAGTATCAAGGCAAGGCATTTACATTTCGAAATTACTGATGCGAAGACTGCTGGTGATGGTTTAAATAATAGAGAAAATCCCGCATTTTATGTAAGGCTAAAAACACCAAATAGAAATAGACAAGAGAATAATAAAAAATAAGCAATGAAAAAAAATATTCTAGCTATTTCATATTTTATTGGAGTACTAATTTCATGTTCTGGTAATGGAAGCAGTAAAGAAAAAAGTGAAATAAAAAAGAAAATAAATGTTGATACAATAAACCTTAGTAAGACTGAAAATTTAAATAATCTTGATGAAAAACTGGAGGCTAATGATGAAATTATAGAAAATAAACAATTTTCAAAATGGAAAGGAGAGTATCATTACTTTTTCCAATATATAGATCATAATGGGATGTCATCAGATTTGAAAGCTAATATTAACTTAATAAAATCAGATAGCTGTGTTTTTGAAAGTTGGTTTGAAGATCCAAATGATAAACAACATAATAAAAATGGGTACTTAAAAATGCTTGGACATATCTATGTTTCAGATGATAAAAATCTTAAGATTATTTTTTTAGAAAATACCATATTAAACGGTGAATCTCCTAATTTGGATCCGGTTTTTACATTGATCAATAAAGAGAACCAGTTTTATATTGAAAGTTTTTTGACCTCTCCTCCTCATAATGGGATTGTTGAAATGCCGTTACAAAAAGTAAAATGATAAGTTTATGAGAATAGTCTTATTGATCACATTTCTCTTTGTGATAGGCTGTCAGAATAAAAAAAACAATAATCTTATGGCTCAAAAAACTATACAATCTGTACGAAATAATACATTAATTGACGGCATATATTTAGAAAACAATTTGCTTTTTAATGAAAAAAGCATTCCTCTTAAAAAGTTTAAATATAAAGGAGATTATATAGAAAATATTAAGATAAAAGATCTTTTAGATAAGAGTTTCAGGAGTAGTTTTATTGAACATTTAGCTGATATTAAAACAGAAGATGATGAGCTCAAGTCTTCATTCATTTGTCAGTTGTTATTGTTGAGAATTGCAGAATTATCAGATAGCAATGCTTTTTATATAGTATCTGAAATCTCAAAAAATGAAACCGTTTCTTATAATGGAATTGAACTATACGAAAATCTTTTCGTTCAGATGTTTCTGAATGATCCTTATTTCTTTATTCAGCAAAGTATAAAATATAATGACTCTTCATTGATTGACTATATTCTTGCTACATCTCAATCTTATTTTGTTGATCAGGATTTCTTGGATATGAATTTAGGATATATCAAAGATAAAGAGGCTGATGTATTGCTTTTAAAACCTGAAGCTCAAAAGGAAATAAAATATCTTCCTCTGATCAAAAAGATTGACGGAATGCCTAAAGTTAAAGTGCAGCTCGGACCATCATTCTATACAGGTTTTGAAACAATAAATAAAGATTTTGTAAATGTTAATTCCATTTTCGGGAAAGAGTTAATTCAAAAGATGAATGAATCAGAGAATAGATATTTTAAACAACATATTTTGGTTAGTGTGCAAAAGTTTCGACTAAATTCACATGAATAAAACAAGCTAAAAGACAAAGAATGGAAATAAATAAAATTATTCTACTACTGGTTGTATTATTCTTTTATGGTTGCAAAGAGCAAAAAGAAAATCAAAATTCTACTCATATAAATCAAATAAAGAAAAAAGACGTTTCAAAAAATCCACAAATAGCAGGAAACTTGGCTGTTAAATGGCTAGGAAAATATCATACAACCCTGACTGATGATAAGAAAAGTACAGATAGTAGAGATACAGATACTGTAGAGTTAATTATTAAAAAAGATTCAGTAGTTTTTCATGTTGACAGATATTGGGGAGAATATAATTATCTGCTTCGGGCGTCAGAAGTAGAAAACGGTATTCTACTGACTTTTGATAAAGTACTGGATGGAGAAATGACTGATGTATTGCAAGAAACCAATGATTTTGGAAGATTATTTTTTGATGGGAAAAATTACTATTGGCAATGTCCTTACCTTGATATGTATTACAATAATAACAACAAAAAATATGTACTTAATAAAATGAAATAATTGTTAAATCTTAGGAACTACAGAATCGGGAAATGAAAAATACTTAATTTCAAGACTAATCATTTTTTGTTACCAATCTTTATATTGAAAATCAAAATGAAAAATATAATAAAGAAACTATTACCTATTATCCTCTTGGTTTATATGGTAAGTTCCTGCCAATCAAAAGAAGAGAAGCCGGTAAGTAAAGATGATAATCTGAAGGAAGCTCAAAGTTTGTACTTTGGAAAATGGTTTTTAGTTAACAAAGAAGAAGATACCTATTATCACTGTTCTGATGGTAATTGGTTTTTTGATATTAATAAAAATAAAATCTATGATCATACTCCAATGGAAGATCATAATTTTAGTATTGATCATGTAAAGTATAAAGAAAATAAAACCTTCTTTTACATTGATAAGCAGGAATTTTCATATTATATTTTAGCGTGGGTTGATAAAAGTAAAGGTATTATATCGTATCAATTCAATAATTATGAACCGAACCTACTTATTAGCGAAAAAATGATAAACAGCATTGAAAGCAGATCTTGTGAACCCAAACCAAAGTCATGTACATTAGATAATCTTTCTGATCAATATAGCTTTGTATGGAAAGCAAGCGGATATTCCAATGAAAAAGATCAGGAATATCCTACATCAGCATTGATCATTATAAAAAGTAAGCAAAATGGAAAGGAGCAGGAGATTTATTTTGAACCTAATTCATGGACTTCTTATAAAGATTTACCTTGTAATGATATGGTTGTGAAAGATTTTAATTTTGATGGACTTGAAGATATGGCAATTGTATGGGATGAAGGTGGAAACGCAGGAAAAATATATGAGTATTATTTTCAGGATAAAAATGGAGTTTTCTCACCTATGGAATCTTTTCCTTTACAACATGGGATGCTTGCCGAAGAATTTGATGCAGTCCGTAAAACGATTACAACTCGAAGTATTGTAGGATGTTGTCACACTAATATCAATACCTATAAACTAAAGTCTAATGGAAGCTGGGAATCTCTTTCAGAACAAAAAGAAATAAAACAGAATAAATGATAAAATATTTATGGATAGTGGTCACTTTGGGAATGCTTTCATGTATAAAAGATAGGACAGTAAAAAAGGATAGTTCAAAGGATTCTGTATCATTAATGGGTCGAAATATTAGTAATGTTGAGATCGAAAATAATGATTCATTGAGTGAACATGAATTGGAAGGAGAAGATGAATTTATATCAGAAAAATTGTTTCAAAAATGGAAAGGTTTATATCGTATTGAAGAGAGTGATATAGTTGATGGTTGGGGGAGAGAACCTATTCATTATGCAGAATTGGATATGATACAACCGGATAGTTGTGTATTTAAAAGTTGGTTAGCAGATAATAAAGGCAATAGGTATAATAAGAATGATAATTATCAAGAATATATTGGAGGAATTTTAGCCACAACTCATAAAGATTCTATAGAGTTTTTTACAAAAAGAATAGTAGAAGGTGGAAATGAAGGTCTTTCTCTTCTATTAACTTTGATTAAGCGTAAGAATGAATATTTTATATATAGTTTTCTTACCTCTCCTCCTCATAATGGAATCATCGAAATGCCAATACAGAAAATAAAATAAAGCCAATTAGAATACAAAAGAGCTGTCACACGACAGCTCTTTATTTATGGGTTAAACATAAAGTTTTAAATCTGGGAACTTTATGATTGAGGATTCATATTCCGTGGCAAGTTTTCCAAAGCCATATTTACAAAAAATAAAAGGCAGTCCGTTAGAGTTGGCAGAATCATAATCGGTTTGAGTATCACCAATATAAACGGAGTTTTCTATAGATAAATGATTTCTATCCATAAGAAGCTTTATATTCTCGGCTTTGGGCTTTTGCGTTCGTCCGTGAGATTCAAAATCTGTAAAGAGCGTATTGAACTGGTAATATTCCAAAAACGATTCAATATATCCATCCTGGCAATTGCTGACAATGAAGAGATTGTGAGTATGAGTTAAGCTTTTTAAAGCATTCTCAACACCTTCGTACAGAATACCACCCTGCACACGCAGTACTTTATTCTCCTGAGCTACAATTTCTGAAAGAATATCCTGAACCTCACTGTCAGAAATTCCCGGGATAATGTCCTTTACAATATCTTTCGCTAATAAACCCATGTATTGATCCATGTCATCAGGTTTTAATTCCCTGTTGATCAGCTGGCGTCGGGTTAAAACTTCATTCCATATGCCTATAATCGTTGCTCGCGGGTCCCATAAAGTCCCATCTAAATCGAATATTAAATTTTTATATTTCAAAGTGTATTTTTTAGGTGTTAATTTTTCTTTGAACCATTAAAGAGAGATTAAGCTTAGTTAGGATAAAAAATCATAGGTTTTAATAAACTAAGTGCTTTTCAGCGCCGCTTATCTTAATATTCCTAAACCTTAAAAGCTCTTATTGGTATGTATATCTATAAAATCATACTCAATTGTACTCTCTTTCTAGCCTCATCCACTTCCGTTACCTTTACTCTTACATGTTGATGAAGTTTCACCACCTCATTCACATCCGATACAAAACCTTGCTTCAGCTGCGAAATATGAACCAGACCACTTTCTTTGATGCCCAGGTCTACAAAACACCCAAAAGCCGTTATATTATTGACGATTCCCGGTAAGATCATGCCTGCTTTTAAATCCTTAATGCTTTTTACATTAGGATCAAATTCAAATATTTTAGCTGCTTTTCTTGGGTCTAAGCCCGGTTTTTCAAGCTCTTTTAAAATATCTTTAATTCCTAAAATTCCTATTTCTCCTGTAATATAACTTTCAGGTTTTATCAAAGCGATTTTCTCCTTATTGGCAATCAGTTCATTGGTTTTAATGCCTAAATCTTTAGCCATTTTCTCTACAATTCCATATGCCTCAGGGTGAACGGCAGAATTATCCAACGGATTTTTTGAATTGGCAATTTTCACAAAAGCTGCTGCCTGCTGAAATGCTTTTTCTCCAAGTCTTGGAACTTTTTTAAGCTGTTTTCTGTCTTCAAAAGCTCCGTTTTCAGCGCGGTAATTCACAATGTTTTCAGCCATTTTCTCGCCGATTCCGGAAACATAGCTTAGCAAAGATTTACTTGCCGTATTAAGATTAATTCCTACAGAATTTACACATTTCATGACTGTAGAATCCAGTTCATTTTTCAATTGAGTCTGATCCACATCATGCTGGTATTGTCCTACACCAATAGATTTAGGGTCAATTTTTACCAGTTCAGCCAACGGATCAGAAAGTCTTCTTCCGATAGAAACTGCACCACGTACCGTTACATCATAAGTTGGAAATTCATCCCTTGCAATCTTACTTGCCGAGTAAACAGATGCACCTGCTTCAGAAACCACAAAAACCTGTAATGGTTTATCAAAAGCTATTTTCTTGATGAAAAATTCCGTTTCACGACTTGCCGTTCCGTTTCCGATAGAGATGGCTTCAATATTATAAGCATTTACCATAGAACGGATTTTTTTCATTGCCATTCCGCTTTCATTCTGCGGAGCGTGAGGGTAGAGGGTCTCATTATGAAGAAGATCACCCTTTTCATCCAGGCAGACTACTTTACAGCCACTTTTGTAACCGGGATCAATTGCCAGAATCCTTTTTTCACCCAAAGGAGGTGCCAAAAGCAATTGACTCAGATTCTCAGAGAAGATCTCAATCGCTTTTTTATCAGCCTTTTCTTTTGCCTCCTGTAAAGCCTCATTGGAAATGGCAGGTTCCAAAAGCCTTTTATAACTATCCTTTATGGCTAAAGCAATTTGATCAGAACTTTCATTATCAGATTTGATAATCGCTTTTTCAATAAAATCAATCGCCTCTTCTTTATCAATTCCCACATTTACCTTTACAAAGCCTTCCGCCTCTGCTCTCAACATGGCAAGAAGCCTGTGAGACGGAGTTCTGCTGAGGATTTCTTCCCATTCAAAGTACTGGGAGAACTTCTGTGCGTCTTCCTCGTCTTTCTTCGCTTTAACAACCTTTGAAGTGATCATTGCTTTACGTTGGTACAGTCGGCGTAGATTTTTACGGACATACATATTCTCATTGATCCATTCCGCCATGATATCCCTTGCTCCCTGAAGGGCTTCCTCTTCCGATGGAACGTCATTGTTCAGGTATTTTGAAGCAAGAAAATGAATATCATTGTTTTTTTGACTCATGATAATCTTCGCAAGTGGTTCAAGTCCTTTCTCTTTAGCTGTATCAGCCTTAGTTTTTCTACGCTTTTTGAAAGGTAAATATAAATCTTCCAGCTCCTGAATATCAAAGCTTTCTTCAATTCTCTGCTTGAGTTCCGGTGTTAAAGCATTTTGCTCTTCTATAGATTTTAAAATAGATTCTTTTCGCTTTACAATCTCTTCAAACTGTTTACTGATCTTTGAGATTTGCTCGATCTGTGTTTCATCAAGATTTCCTGTCTTATCTTTTCGGTAACGGGAAATAAAAGGAATAGTACAGTCTTCGGCTAATAATTGTAACGTATTGTTGATGCTCTTCTCAGAAATATTGAGCTGCTTCTGTATAAATTCTACGGTCGTCATTGTTCTGTTTTCGGATAGCTAAAATAACGTTTTAAAACGAAAAAAGGCGAGTTGCCCCGCCTTGAATGTTTTCACAACGGAATAATCCTTATTGTGAATTGCTTTTCAAAATTATTAGTACAAATATAGAAGAAAAAATCTTTTAGGTGATTACGGGAATCCTTATTTTAAATATTTTTTTTATTTCTATTTTTATAAGGTATCTAAAATTAATAATGATGATTAAAAATATACTTGGATTAGACTTGGGAACCAACTCCATTGGCTGGGCATTGATCAGACAAGATTTTGAAAATAAGTATGGAGAAATTCTTGGGATGGGAAGCAGGATTATTCCAATGGATCAAAAGGTTCTTGGAGAATTTGGTTCTGGAAATTCGGTTTCGCAAACAGCTGACAGGACAAAATACAGAGGAGTGAGAAGACTACGTGAAAGATTCCTTTTGCGAAGAGAAAGACTTCATAGAGTTTTAAATGTTCTGAATTTTTTACCTATACATTATGCTTCTCAGATAGATTTTGAAAAGAGGTTTGGAAAGTTTAGGGAAGAAACAGAACCTAAACTGGTATATAATAACGATAGATTTATTTTTAAAAATTCGTTTGAAGAAATGCTTTCTGATTTTAGAAAACATCAGCCACAGATTTTAGAAAACGATAAAAAAATACCTTACGATTGGACGATTTATTATCTACGTAAAAAAGCTTTAACTCAAAAAATAGAAAAGGAAGAACTGGCTTGGATTCTTTTGAATTTTAATCAAAAACGTGGTTATTATCAGTTGCGTGGTGAAGATATTGAAGAAGAAAAAGATAAAACTTTTGTACGTCTAAAAGTCGAAAAGATTGTTGATTCCGGAGATAATGTAAAGGGCAAAATATTGTATGATGTTT
This sequence comes from Chryseobacterium sp. CS2K3, assembly GCF_059515185.1. Taxonomy (NCBI): domain Bacteria; kingdom Pseudomonadati; phylum Bacteroidota; class Flavobacteriia; order Flavobacteriales; family Weeksellaceae; genus Chryseobacterium; species Chryseobacterium sp. CS2K3. The sequence goes on from NZ_JCAKRW010000004.1 coordinate 59,357, forward strand.
ATTTCGATAATGGGTGGAAATATGATAAACAAATTGTAAAAACAGAAGATTGGATAGAACGTGTAAAAGAATTTATTGTTACTGAATCATTCTTGAAAAATGGAGATATAAAAAGAACTTATAAAGCAGTTGATTCTGAAAAGGATTGGATTGCTATTAAGACTAAAACAGAACAAGAAATAGAAAAATCTCATAAAACTGTTGGAACATACATTTATGAAACGCTTCTTCATAATCCGAAACAAAAAATTAAAGGAAAACTGGTTCGCACCATTGAGAGAAAATTTTATAAAGATGAACTGAAACAGATTTTGAAAAAACAAAAAGAATTTCATACTGAATTACAAAATGATGATTTGTATAGCGATTGTGTGCGTGAATTGTATCGAAATAATGAAGCCCATCAATTGACTTTAAGTAAAAAAGATTTTGTTCATCTTTTTATCGAGGACATTATTTTTTATCAAAGACCTTTAAGAAGTCAGAAATCATCCATTTCAAATTGTACATTGGAGTATAGAAGATATAAAGATAAACATGGGGTGGAACATACACAATATCTCAAAGCAATTCCGAAGTCTAATCCATATTATCAGGAATTTCGTCTATGGCAATGGATGTACAATCTGAATATTTATAAAAGGGATGATGATACCAACGTTACAAAAGAGTTTTTAAATTCGACAGGAGATTTTGAAAATTTATTTGACTTTCTAAATAACAGAAAAGAAGTTGAGCAAAAAGCGTTACTGAAACATTTTAAATTAAATGAAAAAACACATCGTTGGAATTTTGTGGAAGATAAAAAATACCCTTGCAACGAAACCAAAACAATGATTTCATCACGGTTAGATAAAGTTGAAAATATTTCTGAAAACTTTCTAACGAGCGAAATTGAACATAAGATTTGGCATATCATCTATTCTGTCAACGATAAAATTGAGTATGAAAAGGCATTAAAATCTTTTGCTAATAAAAATAATCTGGATGAAGTTTCTTTCTTTGAAGCTTTTAAAAAATTCCCGCCTTTTAAAAACGAATATGGTTCTTTTTCTGAGAAAGCCATTAAAAAATTATTGCCTTTGATGCGATTGGGAAAATATTGGAATTATGCTGATATCGATAAATATTCAAAAGATAGAATTCAGAAAATTATCAATGGAGAATATGATGAAAATATTAAAGATAGGGTAAGGGAGAAGACAATTAATCTTACGACTGAAGATAATTTTCAAGGATTACAATTGTGGTTAGCCCAATATATTATTTACGATAGACATTCAGAAGCATCTATAATAGGCAAGTGGAATTCTGCTGATGATCTGGAAGAGTTCTTAAAAGAGTTTAAACAACACTCACTTCGTAACCCGATTGTTGAGCAGGTCATTACCGAAACTTTACGTGTGGTAAAAGATATTTGGATGAAATACGGAAATGGAGCAAAAGACTTCTTTAACGAAATTCATATCGAGTTAGGGCGTGAGATGAAGCTTCCTGCTGAAGATAGAAAGAAATTAACGACCCAAATTTCTGAAAATGAAAATACAAATCTTCGTATTAAAGCTTTATTGGCTGAAATGATGAATGATAGTTCGGTAGAAAATGTTCGCCCATTTTCACCGATGCAACAAGAGATTTTAAAAATATATGAAGATGGAGTTTTGAACTCAGGTATTGAAATTGAAGATGAATATCTGAAAATCAGTAAAACTGCTCAACCTTCATCTTCTGATTTAAAAAGATATAAACTTTGGCTGGAACAAAAATACAAATCGCCTTATACAGGACAAATTATTCCGTTAAATAAACTGTTCTCACCAGAATATGAAATTGAACATATTATTCCTAAAAGCCGATATTTTGATGACAGTTTCAGTAATAAAATCATTTGTGAATCGGCGGTTAATAAATTGAAAGATAATTATATAGGGCTTGGATTTATTAAGCAATTTGCAGGGACTATTGTTGAACTTGGTTTCGGGAAAAATGTAAAAGTTTTTGAAATAGAAGAATATGAAGATTTCGTTAAAAAACATTATGCTAATAATCGAGGTAAGAGAAATAAGCTTTTATTAGAAGAAATTCCTGAAAAAATGATTGAACGCCAGCTGAATGATACACGTCATATCAGTAAGTATGTATCAGGTGTGCTTTCTAATATTGTGAGAGTGGAAGATGGAACAGATGAAGGTATGAATTCCAAAAATATAGTTCCAGGAAACGGAAAAATAACAACACAATTGAAACAGGATTGGGGATTAAATGATGTTTGGAACGATTTGATTCTGCCACGATTTGAAAGAATGAATCAATTAACTAATTCAACAGATTTTACAGCATGGAACGAAAAACATCAGAAATATTTACCAACTGTTCCGATTGATTATTTAAAGGGATTTTCAAAGAAAAGAATAGATCATCGCCATCACGCTTTGGATGCCTTGGTGATTGCTTGTGCTACAAAAGACCACGTAAATTTATTGAATAATCAATCTGCAAAATCGGATACAAAACGTTATGATTTGAAGAAGAAACTGATGAAGTTTGAGAAGGCAGTTTACAACCATCCGCAAACAGGTGACAAAATTGAGAGAGAGGTGCCAAAACAGTTTTTGAAACCTTGGGAAACCTTTACGGTTGATGCCAGAAATAGATTGGAAACAATAATCGTGAGCTTTAAGCAAAACCTTCGTGTTATCAATAAAGCTACTAATCATTATGAAAAATATGTGGAGAAAGAGGGAGTGAAGATGAAAGAAAGAGTAAAGCAGACTGGTACAAATTGGGCAATAAGAAAACCAATGCATAAAGAATTTGTTTATGCAAAAGTGAATTTACCTTGGGTGAAAATTAATGATAAAGAGATATTAACTGCAATTAGAAAACCTTTGGATATAAGTTTCAACGAGAAAAAAATTAGTAATTCAATAACTGATACGGGTATACAAAAAATACTTTTAGCACATTTAGAAAAATATAAGGGAACCATAGATGATAAAGGAAAAGAAATTGCTCCGGAAACACTTGCGTTTACACCAGAAGCCATAGAGGAGATGAATAAAAATATTATTGAATTAAATGATGGAGTATTTCATCAGCCAATTTTTAAGGTAAGAGTGTTTGAAAAAGGAACGGGAAGATTTTCAATAGGGCAATTAGGTAATAAGAAACATAAATATGTAGAAGCAGCTAAAGGAACTAATTTATTTTTTGCAATTTATGAAGATAAAAATGGAAAAAGAAGTTATGAAACAATTCCTTTGAATGAAGTTGTTGAAAGGCAAAAGCAAGGGCTGAACTCAGTTCCGTTAGAAAATATAAAAGGACATAAGTTATTATTCTATTTATCTCCTAATGACTTAGTTTATGTTCCCGAAGAAGGAGAGTTTACAGGAGGTATTTTTAATTTGAATGATTTAAATAAAGAACAAATTAAAAGAATTTATAAAGTTGAAAAAACTTCAGGTACGGAATGTTACTTTATTCGTCAAGATATTGCTTTTTTAATAAAGCAATATGATGCGAAAACTAAAATTGGAGAATTGGAAAGCCAGAATAAACTTCAAGTCACAATGTCACAGGATAGAATCAAAATTGCAGATGTTTGCCTTAAAATTAATTGCGATAGATTAGGTGACATAAATATTCTAACAAAAGAAAAAATTAAAAAAATTTTTGATGAATATAGGTAATATTGCAATTGATACAAATATCCTTTTATATGCTTTTGATAATAAAGATATTAAAAAGCAGGATAAGGCTGTAGAAATATTGCTTAAGAGACCATTTGTTACTCAATTAGTTCTTTTTGAATTTATAAAAATTCTTGAAAGGAAATGGAAAAAGGATAAGAAGGAGGTTACAAAACTTATTATTAAAATAATTGATGAATTAGTCTTTCCTCTATCACAGCATAGCGATATGTATAATTATGCTCATTTTTTGACTCTAAAATACAATTATGGATTGAGTGATATTTTTATACTTCCAGACTCAATACTTAATGACTGTACTATTTTATTGTCAGAAGATATGTGTAATGGAATGATTGTCGATAAAAAATTAAAAATAATAAATCCTTTTTTATGATAACCCGTTCTATCTACATTGGCAATCCTGCTTATCTTAAGCTCAAAGACGAGCAAATGTATATTTTAGAACCTACTACTAAAGAAATGAAAGGTAAGGTTCCTGTTGAAGATTTAGGGTTGTTGATGTTAGATCATTTTCAGATTACCATTTCACATCAGTTAATTCAGAAAATGATGGGAAATAATGTGGTAGTCGTGAGTTGTGATAATCATCATTTACCACACGGGATTATGCTTCCTTTACACGGACATACTGAACATTCTGACCGGATCAAGGATCAGTTAGAAGCAAGTGAGCCTCTGAAAAAACAACTTTGGAAACAAACGGTTGAATGTAAAATTGAAAACCAAAAAGAAGTCTTAAAACGTTTAGGAAATTATTACGAACCCATGATTGATTATCAAAATAGTGTAAAAAGTGGTGACATTACGAATATGGAAGGAATCGCAGCTCAGCATTACTGGAAGTATCTTATCAGTCTTGATTTTCTGAGACAACGTTTTGGGGACTCACCCAATCAATTTTTTAATTTCGGGTATTCGGTTCTCAGAAGTATTGTTGCAAGAGCTATTGTAGAGACCGGATTACTTCCTGTTCTTGGAATTTTTCATAAGAATAAATATAATCCTTACTGCCTGGCTGATGATTTGATGGAGCCTTATCGTCCTTTTATCGATTTATTAGTGATGCAATGGTTGGAAACTAATCCTGAAACTGAAGAATTAACTAAAGAATTTAAAGCTTTCATTTTACAAATTGCGACTAAAGATGTGAAAATAGGGGATAGAACAAGACCTTTATTGGTTGCAGTAAAAACAACCGCCACGTCACTGTATAAATGTTATACGGGAGAAAAACGAATGATCTCTTATCCTGAATTGATATGAATGCCGAAAGGTTTAATGCTTACCGAATTATGTGGGTTTTAGTATTATATGATTTGCCAACAGAGACTAAAGCCAATATGAAAGATGCGAATCGCTTTCGTAAATCTTTGCTTGATGATGGTTTTACACTATTTCAGTTTTCAATGTACGTAAGGCATTGTCCAAGTCGTGAAAATGCTGAGGTTCATATTAAAAGAGTAAAATTTATGCTCCCAAAAGCAGGAAAAGTGGCAATTATGTGCATTACTGATAAACAGTTTGGAGATATTGAAATATTTTTTGCCAGAAATAAAGAAGAACCACCTCCAGCCTTCCAGCAGCTTGAATTATTTTAAATTTTGAATCCTAAAAACAAAAACAATCTACTGATTATCAGTGGATTGTTTTTTGAGGCTGTGACTAATCACGAAGATAATAATTTTTGAAAGCAATTCACAACCAGATATCTCATCTAATGCCTGGGCTATGGCTGTGACTAATCACGAAGATAATAATTTTTGAAAGCAATTCACAACATTCGATTATATTGTACATTTCAAACAGGCGCTGTGACTAATCACGAAGATAATAATTTTTGAAAGCAATTCACAACAAGAGTCCAAAAGTCCAATTGAAATTGACGGCTGTGACTAATCACGAAGATAATAATTTTTGAAAGCAATTCACAACCAACAGCTGTATTCAATGCTAACAGACTTGGCTGTGACTAATCACGAAGATAATAATTTTTGAAAGCAATTCACAACTAGATTACTGTATGGAATCTTCGACAAATAGCTGTGACTAATCACGAAGATAATAATTTTTGAAAGCAATTCACAACATTTCGGCAACCTCTCTGCAGGGGCTTGACGCTGTGACTAATCACGAAGATAATAATTTTTGAAAGCAATTCACAACGCATTTCATGATTACAACTTTCGCCAGTATGCTGTGACTAATCACGAAGATAATAATTTTTGAAAGCAATTCACAACTATTTTAGCTTGAGATAAATTGTATTCCCTGCTGTGACTAATCACGAAGATAATAATTTTTGAAAGCAATTCACAACAATTCGGGCTTCTTTAGGAATATCAGCGTAGCTGTGACTAATCACGAAGATAATAATTTTTGAAAGCAATTCACAACAACGAAATAAACGAAATATTATGATTTTAGGCTGTGACTAATCACGAAGATAATAATTTTTGAAAGCAATTCACAACCCTACAGAAACCATAAAAGATTTCGTCTGGGCTGTGACTAATCACGAAGATAATAATTTTTGAAAGCAATTCACAACTAAGTAATTCCCATAGGTGGCGCATCATTAGCTGTGACTAATCACGAAGATAATAATTTTTGAAAGCAATTCACAACAACAATATCTAACGCTTCTTTAACGTCTACGCTGTGACTAATCACGAAGATAATAATTTTTGAAAGCAATTCACAACGCGTATTTCGCCCTATCTTAGTATTACTACGCTGTGACTAATCACGAAGATAATAATTTTTGAAAGCAATTCACAACACCATTTGGCGAAGGTGTACCGGTTAACGCGCTGTGACTAATCACGAAGATAATAATTTTTGAAAGCAATTCACAACTGCAATGCCAATAAGCTACTTATTTATAGCGCTGTGACTAATCACGAAGATAATAATTTTTGAAAGCAATTCACAACACCTTTTATATAGGTTGTTGTTTTAATTACGCTGTGACTAATCACGAAGATAATAATTTTTGAAAGCAATTCACAACTACCTCAGCGTTATAATCGAATACAGCTTTGCTGTGACTAATCACGAAGATAATAATTTTTGAAAGCAATTCACAACAATCAAACTAATGTTCAGGACAAGTTTGAAGCTGTGACTAATCACGAAGATAATAATTTTTGAAAGCAATCCACAACGGAATTAGAATTACTTTATGAATCAAATCAGCTGTGACTAATCACGAAGATAATAATTTTTGAAAGCAATTCACAACCGAATTGGTAACATCTCTGCTTGTAACCTAGCTGTGACTAATCACGAAGATAATAATTTTTGAAAGCAATTCACAACACGCTCTTCTGTACCTTCTTTTGCTTTAAGCTGTGACTAATCACGAAGATAATAATTTTTGAAAGCAATTCACAACCGTACCGTGGTCGGAAACGCTTAATAAAGAGCTGTGACTAATCACGAAGATAATAATTTTTGAAAGCAATTCACAACAGCAAAAAAAACTTACTATAGAAGCCAGATGCTGTGACTAATCACGAAGATAATAATTTTTGAAAGCAATTCACAACAAGAGCCGCCTGAACTCTAGAATCAGCTTCGCTGTGACTAATCACGAAGATAATAATTTTTGAAAGCAATTCACAACCAATAACTATCTTCATTTTTCTATGTGTCGGCTGTGACTAATCACGAAGATAATAATTTTTGAAAGCAATTCACAACAATTATTCGCAATTCTATGATTTGAAATCAGCTGTGACTAATCACGAAGATAATAATTTTTGAAAGCAATTCACAACATATTTCTCATCATCATTTTTAAAGCGTAAGCTGTGACTAATCACGAAGATAATAATTTTTGAAAGCAATTCACAACATATCAGGTTAATTGCATCTTCAGTGAACAGCTGTGACTAATCACGAAGATAATAATTTTTGAAAGCAATTCACAACATTATCAGTTTAAGTTCGGAATAAATCAACGCTGTGACTAAGCACGAAGATAATAATTTTTGAAAGCAATTCACAACTCCCGTTGGATGCTTAACCACAAACGCATTGCTGTGACTAATCACGAAGATAATAAATATTAAAAGCCACTACAAACATTACAAAATAGACAAGCCAAATAAAACATGAAAAAAATATATCCAAATTTATTCCAGAGATTCCTTAACTTATTTTCCCGTCTCAAAGATCGAACCATCACACACATGATATTATATAGGTTTCTGTTCATAGGGCTTTTTGTTATATTTGCCCGAAACTTCTAATCATGTCTGCTTCAAAGATTCAATTACTATATTTACTCAAATCCCATTTAGGTTTTCGTGAATATTCTGTTTCGACAATTCTTCCCCCTGTCAATTTGAAATTTAAAAATAACTATGAAATCAATTTTAAAAGTATTTAAGTTTTTAGGCAAGCTTATCCTGGGAATTCTCATCGTATTATTATTCTTAGGGCTTTGTTATCGATTATTTAGTCCAAAACCTGTTCCGCCGGGTAAACTCGTTAACGTTAACGGAATCAACATCCATGTAAGAGCAGAAGGAGATAAGAAATCCTTACCTACAGTGATTATTGAGGCAGGGGCACACAGTAATACCGATATGCTGCATTGGATTGCGGAGGGCTTAAAAGATAAAACGAGAGTCATACGCTATGATAGAGATGGAAAATGGTTTAGTGAAGCAAGTAATAGTGATAATAGATCCCCTGAATTTTACGCACATCAGCTTCATGAATTATTAGCGAAAACAGGAGAAAAGCCACCTTATATTTTGGTGGGACATTCTATGGGAGGTCCTTATACCAGAATATTCAGGGATCTTTATCCAAATGAAGTGAAAGGAATGGTTTTCATAGATTCAAGTCATCCTGAACAATGGAACCGATTAGCACAAAAAGAGTTAGTTCCCGAAGGGCAGGCAAGAATATTAAAGATAGGATCTATCCTTGCAGATTTAGGTATTTTAGGACTTTATAATAAGATATTTAGTAAAGCACCCTATCAAGGCGATGGCTTACCTAAAGAAGTATACAGCAGATCACAATCGCTCACCAATAGCTCCGGCGATGTTTATACTATGTTTTTAAGAGAGAATGACCTTACCAATGCTGTGCTGAAGCGTGCAGGTGAGGCAAAAAAGTTAGATTCATTACCAGTGTTGGTGTTCACTGCTACAGAACAGTATAAAGAATCCCAAAAAGAAAAATACAGAAAATTAGGAATTGATCCTGAAAAACAAGTTCAATTATGGTTTGGGATGCAGAAAGAGCTAAAAGAACTCTCTTCTCAAGGAAAACAAATCATAATGAATGCCAGTCATGGAAGTATCATTACAAAAAAAGAAAATGCAGAAGTAATAAACAAAGAGATTCTTTTACTATCTGAAAATATTGAAAAACAAAAGTAATATTAAACAGCGAAGCCCCTTAATTGGGGCTTTGTTATTTTTTTAAAGTTAACTCTTTTCCTTTAAGGGCAAAGTAAATATTTTGAAATTCGTGGACGTGTCTTATTTCTAATTCATCATCATTTCCCAACTTGATAACCCAGCCTTTGGAAGGTCTGCAGATAAACGTCAGATGTGAAATACCACTTCCTAAGCTATATTCGAATTGGTCAGCAGATTCATCATTAGGATTATATTTTTCTCCGCTATTACTTTCAAATCCAAAAGTAAGTAACTATTTCTCGGTTAATGGAATAGGTATGCAGGCTTCCGGATGTAAATCATTAATATATACCATATCTCCCAGATCATGAAGATGATACACATATTCTATGTTCTCATCCTTTTTATCATTATATAATTTCCTATGCATAATTCATTTGTTTCCATAAAGTAAACTTGTGTATAATCACAAAAATAGTGATGTATGAAGGCAATTCATAAATAGCAGTTGATGCCGGCAAGTGGAGCCGGAGTTTTGTATAAGTATAAAAATAGTATATTTAATGCATCAATTCATAAAAATGAAGCGAAAAGAGATTTCTTGATGTATGTTAAGGAAACTGCATTCAGGTTTATCTATTTTTGTATCCGAAAACAATAAACTTTTTAAACAGTTCAATAATATGAAAAAAATTAGCGTAATTGCATTAGTAGGAGTAGGATTGCTTGTGGCATCATGTAATAGTAAAGAGAAAACAGATACAACAGTAGCTACTGAGCAGGCTGTTGCAGAAAGCAAAGGAGAAATGTTGACAGTAGATGCTGCAACTTCTGTAGTAAACTGGAAAGCATTCCACAAAGGAGGATTTGCACCTCGTTGGGGAACTCTTAACGTAAAATCTGGTGACTTAAGCATCGAAGGAGGACAAGTAGTAGCAGGAAACTTCAATATCGACATGACCTCTATTAAAGTAGATCCGGCTTCTGTAACTGAAAAAGATAAGAAACCAGCAGATCTTGAAGCTCACTTAAAGAACCCTGATTTCTTTAATGTAGAGAAAAACCCTACTTCAGACTTTAAAATCACTAGTGTAGCAGACCTTAAAGAAGCACCTGCCGATGCAGTAGCTGGAGCTAATAAAACAGTAAGCGGAAACCTTACTTTACTAGGGAAAACAATGAACGTTACTTTCCCTGCGAAAGTAGACGTAGTAGACAATACAGCGGCTATCCAGGCTAAATTTACTGTAAACAGAACAGACTGGGGAATCAAATTCGGTACTTCTGAAGCAGATCCTGCTGAATGGATGATCAGCAAAGACATCGAGATTGCAATTGATGTAAAAGCTAAAAAATAATTTTTAGATTAATCAATAATCTATGAGCTGCTTCCTTTGGGAAGCAGCTTTTTTATTTTGATATAAAGCAGGTCATCATTAGAAGCAAATGTTTTTTTAAAGCAAAGTCTGAAATTTCAAATGTTTCATTTCAGGAAGCTAAGAAGTGTAACTTTGCTGCTGAAGAAATTTCATGGATATACGTCCACTTAGAGAGAATCAATAAAATTGAGTACAAATTAAATATTCGTGAATTCGTGGCAAAAAAATAAACGCCACGAATTCACGAATACTTCCAGATAAAGTTCAAAAATCTATGTCTCTATGTGGTTAGAGATTTTAAACCACTTAGAGACATAGGCTTTAGTGCTGTTGATTAATTATAATTTTCGTGTTACGATGACTCTGTTATCCCTGGCTTTTAAAACTTATTTAATATATTTTAAGAAAATCATATCAATATGCAGTAATCATTAAAATATCACTAAAAAAGTAAAATTTATATTTTAATAAAAATAAACCATTTAACGAATAATTTTTTATCAATATTAATAGTTTTTTTCAAAACATAGTGAGAAATATATTTTACATTAAAATTGTATTTTATTTATTGATATACAGTTGTTTATGTGTGTTTTGTTTGGCAATAATTTTGTAATATTATCGTTAGATTTTATAAAAATAAACACTTCTGAGTATAACACAAAAAAACTAAAATGATGAAAAAGCATGTATATCCTCAAAGGGAGACTGATTCATCTTCCCACGACCTTTTGGCTCTTTTAGTTGAAATTTTAAATGTTCTTCAAAAGAAAGAGTCTGATCATTTTCCGTATTATGACAGTGCTGATGTCAAACGTCTGATGAATATTAGCGACAGTACTTTACATCGCATCAGGAAATCACAGAAAATTCCGCATGTTAAGATCGGAAATAAAATATTTTACCCAAAATCATTTTTCAATAATGCCTTCAAACCATGAAGGCTTTTTTTATGCTGTAAAGGAATTGATAGATAAAGTACTTTGAAGTATTCCGTATTTCCTTCGGCTATTCTTCGGAACAATGATTCTTTTTCCGAAGCTTACCCGGAAAATTCTCGAAGGACTATCGAAGAAAACAGGTTTTATACTGTCAAAAAATGTCAAAACAGATCAAAACCGATCACTATTGTCAGGAGTGATTGTTGATTGAATATTCCTTTATACATTCGTTCAGTTAACCAAAAAAAATACAGTAAAATGGCTAGAATAACAAAAGGAATCCTTGGTGGATTTTCAGGGAAAGTAGGAACAATTGTAGGTGCCAACTGGCGCGGAAAAGACATTATCCGAAGTGTGCCTACACCAAGCAACAGACCTCCAAGTGAAAAGCAGATGCTTCAGCAGACAAAATTTAAGCTTGTCATAGGTTTTTTACGTCCTTTGAGCTTCATTCAGAAGAAGTATTTCGGGGTAAATAGCGGTTCGAAATCCAGAATTAATCTGGCGGTGTCTTATACCATTAGTGAAGCTGTCCAGATGGTAGCAGATGCTCCGGAACTGATCTACAACAAGGTTCTGATTACGAAAGGAGATCTTACAGGCTTTCAGAATGTAGTCGCAGCTCCCCAGGCTGGAAATAAAATAAAACTGACCTGGGAGGACAATAGCGTTCAGGGAAATGCAAAAGGTACAGATAAGGTGACGGTAATCTGTTACAGCAAGGAACTTGACTCATTTGCAATTTTTGAAACGGTTGCTGACAGAAGTGCCTTAACTACCGAGGTGACTTTACCGGCTTATTATGCAACGAAAGACATGCAGGTCTGGGCATATCTGAATGCTCTGGATGAAAGTATCGTATGCAACAGTTCTTATCTCGGAACATTGAAGCTGATTTAATCCTGATCTCCACCTGAAAGGGTGGAGATTTTTAAATAAATACCATTTAAATCATCTTCAGATATGGCAATAATAATCTTTTGAAAATTTTTTAGATACTTCTCATCATAAATATTTTCTAAATATATAGATAGAAATTTAAAAATTTTACTACGTATTAGGAGGCTGATAATACGTTTTTAATAAGTTGTCGTACAAGTACGACACTTTTAAAAATTTATCAAAAAATTAGAATTAAAGCAAATTAATATTTCTAAATTTCAGGAATTATTATCAAAAAACACATACTACAAGATGAAAAAAAATAACCCTAATCCGGGGAACCCTTTGCGGGGAATTATCTCCTCTTTGAAAGAGGACATCTATTATGTAAAACAAGGAGAAACACTGGAAAGCATTTCATGGGATTTGACTCTTGAAAATCCTAAATACCTTCGTGAATACCATAACTTAAGATGTAGTTACTTAGATTTTATTCCTGAAGATGGAGCTTTAAGGTTTTTGCAGAAACTCCATGTACCTAACTCAGACGAAATAGTAAAGCTCAATGAGCAAATACGAAAATCCGGAGAAAGTTTATGTTGTCTGCTTCCAACGGGGAAAACCTCTTTCAATATAAAGTTAATCGATGGGAATTATCTGGTGAAGCAAACTGAAAGTGACGAAGGAATTCAAAAAAGTGAATATTCATACGTGCTACACTTTAAATATATAAGGGAGGATGAAAAAGGACATTATGTAGAATTCACCATGAATAATTTCAAAAAAAATGAAGAGGAGCCAGAGGAGAAAATAAATAATCTGGCATCCGATTTTGTAAAAACAGTGTATCCGATACTATTGATTATAGACAAATCCGGAAATTTTGTTGCAGCACAGCCTATTAAAGATAGTAAAGATATCATTGGTGATCTTGAAGCATTAAAACAATATTATGCTGGTGTTTATGCCATTTCTCATATTGACAGGATGAAAAACAAAATAAATGATCCACAGGTGATCTATAATAGCCTCAAAGAAACATTACCATTCCAATTCATTTTCAATCAATTTTATAAAGCAAATTATCATTCAAAAGATACTGCGGCTCCATATCGTGATAAATTTTCATGGCTGGCTCTGGCTACTCCTGTGAGGCTGGAAATGATTCATCAAATCTTACCACAAAACAGTTCTGATGTAATAGAAATTTTACAAACAGGGAAATCTGTAGATTACCGCACTGTTTCAGAACTGTATTATACAGACTTTGAGTATGACAGGCAAATAATGCCTCATTCAAAATCAGTAAAGGCGAATCATTCAGCTACCTATACACTGGATTTCATGGACTTCTCTATTCAAAAAATAAAAGCCAGATTTGATATCCGGATTGCCGATTATGAAAAGACAATGACTTTTGAATTGGAAAAGCTAGTCAGCTAATTATTCTTTTTTTAACCATCAAACACAATGATATGTCAGAAAATTATTCAGAACACAGTGACAAGCACTTTGTCATTCAAAAAGGCAAGGCTCAATGCAATCAAGGCGATCAGTTCCCACAATTTAAAGTAACGTCACACCAGAAACATTATTGGAATAATAAAGAAGGACAAGCGGACTACCTAGCCGTAACGGAAGACGATCTGCAATTCAATCCTCCCGGACCTAGTTTTGGACAATGTAAACTGAAACCCACATCAGGGGGCTATTTACCGTGTGCGTTTGCTCCAGCCGGTAAATGGCAGAAAACTTATGAAAAAACAAAGGTCATGAATAAAAGCTGCCTTTCTGAAATTTCTGAGTTGATGTGCAGTGTTGGAGGAAAAATCACGGTAAAAGAACATGGGCAAACATCAACCATGAATAAGCAAAGTATAACAACAGCTGATCCAAAAACCTATAATATTATTAATCCATTTATGAATTTTGAGGAGTCCCAAAGTGAGCTGGAAGGTCCTGAACAGATTTATGAATAAAATGTCTATCAATACTAACGGCTATGGCAAAATTAACGATTAGAGGTAATACAAAACCTATTGTTGGAAATACGGAGGCTTATTCACTTTCGGTATTTGAGAATGTAATGACATCCAATCCTTTTTCTTTCCCACCTCCTAAGGTAAAATGGGATCTCTATGTGCAAGACAGAAACGGATGGCGAATTGCAAAGGGAAATATAAAGGAGGGAGAAAATATAACCTATAAATTCACGGCTAAAAGTCTTAAATATAAAGCTTTAAAAATTGAGGTTGTAAGAGGAAAAGATAAAGGAGAGCTCTATATAAAACCGCAGGAAGCAGAAGATCCGAAAATAGTAAGTGTTGAACTGCAAGACATTAATTCTGAACGATTACCTAAAGGTAAGCTATTACATTATACTGATACCATAATTGCTAAAGCTCACTGTGTGGGAATGTTTGGATATAAAGTGGCATTTACCCTTTGGGAAGATGATGCCATAGGAAAAGGGCATGATCCTATTGTAAATATGATGAATAAGATCAATCAGATTCCTCTCATTGGAGAAGTGAACCATGAAGGAGTTGCCAAAGTTTATTTCAGACTGCCCACTTATACTATGGCTGTTCAAATTGCCAATGCCGGAGTCGCAAAAGGAGACAAAAGCGAGGGCAAAACCCATGAATATTACGTAACCGCCGAAGTAGTTTCCAAGCATATTGTAAAGGCTAGCCCTAATGTAAATGTTGCCAACCCGTCTCATATTCCAGCTCCGCCTAAGAAAACTAAACCAGTGGATAATACTCCGTCACACAGGAAACCGCCAGTTGCTCCTGAGCATCATAAACCAAAACCCAATAAGCCGAAACCCAAAGAGGAAACAGCAAAATATCCTCAAACTCCTGCGGCAAAGAAACAGGCAGATCCTGAAGGGAAAATAGTAAATGCGGAATTTACAGATGGTAGAGGTAAAACGCTAAAAAATGCCAAGACCGGAGATACAGTTTCAATTAAAATTACTTCTCAAGGAATGAGGGGTAAAAATGTAATCGTAAGAATTTGGGAAGAAGACTTATCACGATACAGTAATGATCTTATCTATGAAGTATCTGCAACATTAGCTCATGATACTTCCAATTTTATTAATTATATTACTCTTACAAAAGAGATGTATAATAAAAGTAATGATTTTGGAGAGGGAAATGAACGGGAATATTTTATAGAGGTTGAACATCTCAATACTTCTGTGACTTCTCAGGTAATCCCGATAAGTTCAGATGCTGAACCGGTAAAAATAGATCCGAATGATTCGCCTGCGATTATTAAGGAACCGAAATCACAGATTAAAAATTGTGGAGGTAAATATTGTATTGATAAAAATTCCCCTCCAAGCGAGCTTATTAGAGAAATTAATATTCGTTTGGCAGGTTTTGGTGGAAATGTGCCAACGGATAAATTTACAGACAGAACTGAAAGAATGATTAAACAGTTCCAGAGGGACTATATGAAAGTTTCTGAGACAGGTAAAATATGTGGAAATGTTTTAAGAGCAATTGGCGAATTTTCAAATAAATATCCGGTTAATATTAATGAAGGAAAATGTCCATGTAAAAAATGTACTGGATTTGGTAAAGGGTTATATCCAGAAGAGAAAAATAATGCTAAAATTCTTGAAAAAAGTCGAAAATATGAATACCCAGGTATTCATAGATCGTTATTATGGGTAGAGAAAGCTATAAAGTTTTATTTAGCTAATCAGGAAAAGCAAATAGGGTTGAGAGTCGGTAAAATAAACTCAGGTTATCGTTGTAATGCCAATAATAAGATAAATAAACGACATAGTACTAACCACATGGGTAAGGCTTTAGATATTCATATTTATAAACTTTCTGATTCAATTAATACTGAGAAAAATGCAGATAAAGTAAGAGATCTTTTGATTAAATATACTAATGCGAGCTATAGATGGAAAGACCATAATATTTTTGCTTTAGAACCAAGTTCCAGAAATAGAATAGATGAGGAGTATATTGCTACAACTTGGGTACACTATGATGTTAGAACTTTTGACTTAGAATATCTCAAAGATGAATATTTTGTAAAGGATGATAATGGTGTAAATGGCGAAAATATTATAGCCTTAGCAAACAAACTAGGATATCAAAATACTTGTAATTGTAGCGTTGGAATTACAAAAGAAAATAAAACTGAAGAAAGTAAAAAAGCAGATAAATATAAATGGGCTCATAGTAAATTTGGAAATTTAATAGCGAAAGTTGAATCATCAGATGATTATAATAAATGTAATAAAACCGAAAAAGTAGCATATAAAGTCAATGGTAAAATAAAATACAAACGGGTTGTTAAAGTAGTAAATAGTGTAAAAGTTGTTGATACTACTATAAAAGAAATTCAAAAAAAGCAGGCAGATAAAGATCTTTTTGCTGTAGGTAGATATCAACTTGTTCCAGAGACATTGAAGAGTGCAATTTCAAGCTTGAAACTTGATATAAATGAAAAACTAGATCAGGAGATGCAAGATAGAATTTTTGACGATTACCTAATAAAAATTAAACGACCGAAAATTATTGCATATTTGGAATCGAATGATACTGTTGAAGAGGCAATGTACTCTGCCGCTCTTGAGTGGGCTAGTATTGGGGTTGAAAAAGGAAGACGTATAAGTGATAAAATTACTAAAAGCGGGGAAAAAATAATACGATATGCTAAAAATGGGGAATCTTATTATGCAGATGATGGTTTAAATAAAGCTCATGTTACCCCGGAAGATATAAAAGAAGCATTAATAAATTCTAAAAATGAAAATAAATAAATCCTTAATTGTTTGTGTATTCTTATTTGCAGTAAGTTGTAAAAAAGAAATTTCAAATACAGTAACGAAAAATATTAAGCCTGATATAGTTAAAATTGAAAAAAAAACAATTCCACTCTCATCAGAAAAAGTCGATGGTTTTATCAAAGAATCTTTTGCTATAAGTTGTGGTTCTGGTTGTGCTATTAGTTATTTACCTGAAAAAATTAAACATAATAATAGTAATAGTATATATGTAACATTTAATGTAAAAATGTACGAAGATCAAGTAATAACGGATACTTATGATGAAACTTATATTTTTTCGTATAATGATTCAGGCAAAATAAAAAAAATAGAAAAGGAAGGTGAGAATGAAAATGTTTTAGACAATCTTATGCCAGATGCCCAGCAATCATTTTTAGATTTTGCCAATAATTTAATTATGAAAAATAAAATCGCACTATCAAAAGATAAAATGCAATCCAGTTCATCTGGTGAAAAAAATTATAATATTTGTAAGCTGCCTTTTAATTTTGACGATTTTTATAATGCTTGTTATGACAATACAGAGAAGTGTTTTAAGAGATATCCTTCATACATTTTTTCTGAAAATAAAAACATTCTTGATTATTATGGCATTAATAAGTCTCCAACAAGCTTTTTTTTATTGCCTAAACTCAATAATATCCAACCAATTATCTGTGCATATACAGAATCTGATATCGAAGGATATGAATTAATAACTGCCGAAAAAGGTAAATTACTTTCTTTTCTAAAAATAGCAGAAATGAATGGCGAAAGTATTCAGGACTTTAATATAACTGAAGGATATGTTATCATATTATATAAAGCAAAGAATGCAAACAATTCTAAGAAAGAAATAGGAAGATATAAAATATCAAATAGTGGAACTATTATAAAATATTAACAATAAGCCCCTAGAGTTGTTAACTTTGTCAGGACACATTTGTTAATAAAAACTCCGTCTCATTTTTTCTGAGGCAGAGTTTTCATTTTTTTTGTACTATTCTTTTAGAATAGTTTTAAGTAAAGAATAGTGTAAATATCAAGAACCACGACACCTCTAATTTCATTAATAACATTACTCTTACAAAAGAGATGTACAACAGAAGTAATGATTTTGGAGAGGGAAATGAACGGGAGTATTTTATAGAGGTTGAACATCTCAACACTTCTGTGACTTCTCAGGTAATCCCGATAAGTTCAGATGCTGAACCGGTAAAAGTAGATCCAAATGATTCTCCTGCGATTATTAAGGAAACGAATTCACAAAATAAAAATTGTGGAGGTAAATATTGTATTGATAAAAATTCCCCTCCAAGCGAACTTATTAGAGAAATTAATATTCGTTTGGCAGGTTTTGGTGGAAATGTGCCAACGGATAAATTTACAGACAGAACCGAAAGAATGATTAAACAGTTTCAGAGAGACTATATGAAAGTTCCTGAAACAGGAAAAGTTTGTGGAAATGTTCTAAAGGCTATTGATGAATATTGTGATAAGTGGGCTGAAAAAGTTATTAATTATAAATGTTTATGCCACGCTTCTGATTCAAGAGTTAGACAAGTTGACAGATGTCCGGGTTATGGAAAAGGATTAAAGAATGAACATCCTGGAATTCACCGCTCACTTTTATGGGGCGTGAGTTCATTAAAATTTTATTTGTCTTTACAAAATTCATTTAAGTATAGAAGAACTTCTGCGGGATATAGATGTGTGGCTCATAACAAATCTATTCCAAGATCCTCTACAAATCACATGGGTAAAGCAGTAGATATACAATTCAATGAAGGGAGTTATGAAATTTCAGGTAAAGTAGACCGTAATCTAAAACCTTTAAGAGGTATTAGAGATAAACTCTATATCAAATATTTGAAGGCAGAAGAGGGTTGGTCTATTCCTTCAAAAAAGAATAATTACAGATTAGAGCCCATTGGAACAGGAAAAGATGAATCATACAGTTGGATTCACATGGATGTTTCTTTATTTGAGGCGGATTACCTAAAAAATAGTTATTTTACAAAAGAACAAAATTTGGTAGTGGGTAAATCAATTGTAGCTATGGCAGAAGAGTTAGGATACAAAGATCTCTGTAGTTGCATGGGAGGAGGCTTATCGTCGTCACAAAAAGAAACTAAAAAAGAAGAGAAAAAAGGCAAATGGTCTCATACAGAATTTGCAAACCTGATTGCACAAGAAGAATCAAATGATAATTACAATATATGTAACCAAACCAAGGGAGAATTAAAAATCATATATAATGTAAAAATAACTGAGCTTACCATAAAAGAAATTCAGAAAAAACAGAAAGATAGAGATATTTTTGCTGTAGGAAGGTATCAAATGGTTCCTGATACTATAAAAGGTGCTGTTGCCAGTCTGGGGTTAAATGTTAACGAAAAGCTTGATAAGGAGATGCAGGATAAAATTTTTGATGAGTATCTTATCAAAGTTAAGAGGCCAAAAGTCATAGCGTATCTTGAAGGAAATGGCTCTGTTGAAGATGCGATCTATGTTTTAGCACAAGAGTGGGCGAGTATCGGTGTTGAAAAAGGTAAACCTATAAGTGATAAAGTGGTAAAAAAGAAAGGCAAAGTTATATCAAGAACTAAAAGAATTGCAAAAGGAGGAGAATCATATTACGCCGATGATGGCTTAAATAAATCACATATCACGCCAGAACAAATAAAAACAGCTATAATAAATTCAAAAAATGCGAACAAATAAAATCATTTTCTTAAACATCCTGATGATGCTATTGATAGGATGTAAAAAAGAAGCAAATGCACAAAATAGGAATTTCTTAGATACAGCCAAAACTAAAAAAAATGAGGTGTCTAAATCTAAAACTAATTATTTAAAAAATCTTCAATATAAATCATTTGTAGTGAGTTGTGGAGGGGGGTGTGCAATGACTTATATAGCAGATAATGTCGAAAAAGAAAGTTCTTTTTTTAAAGTTAAGTTTAAAGTTGAAATGTATACTAATGAACAGCTATCAGATACTTATGATAAAACTTATTTATTTTTTTATGATCAGTTAGGTAAAATCAGTAAGATTATATTAGAAGGCACAAAAAATAATGCTTTAGAAACTCTACCTAATGGAGCTCGGAGATCGTTTATAGAATTCAGCCAAAATTTAATTAAAACTGCTTCATCAAATAATCAAAATAAGTTGGAAGAAAATAAATTTATTGTGGAAAAGAATCCCCAAAAAGTAAATTTACCATTTAGTTTTTATGAATATTTTAATGATGATTATTCTGAAAGCAAATATCCAAATTATGAACTCAAACCCTTTTTAATAGAATTTTTGAAGAACAATAGTTATGATGCTGAAACTTATAAAGGTCTTGTGATACGTTCCGATGAAAATTTTTTATATCTACTCATTTCAATACTTCGAGGTGATTCAGAATATTTTGTCTTAGTAACAACCAAAAATAATGTAATTATTGATTACAAAGAGATAGGTTTAATAGGTGACGAAAACCCTACCACTTTTAAAATATCACCAAATTTTACTATTGAACAATACAATGGCAATGGCCCTAACCTCAAAGCTTTTGAAAAATTCAAAATTAATGAAACAGGTAAAATAGCCAAAGAATAAAGGCACTGTCCATAATTTTGTGTACATAGAAAATAAATTCAAAGAATGCAAACAAATAAAATCATTTTCTTAAACATCTTTATAGTGTTATTAATAGAATGTAAAAAAGAAACTCCTAAAACGATAACGAATAACGTTAAATCTGACACATTAAGAGTCCCCCAAAAAGAAAATACTTCTTCATTTGATAAGATTAATGGTTTTGTTAAAGAGTCTTTTGTTATAAGTTGTGGCTCAGGCTGTGCTATTAGCTATTCACCTGAAAGTATAAAGCAAATTAATAATACAATAGATGTAACATTTAATGTTAAAATGTATGAAGATGAAAAAATAACCGATACTTACGATGAAGCATACATTTTTTCATATAATGATTTAGGCAAATTAGATAAAATTATAAAAAAGGGTGAAAGTGAAGATTTTTTAGGGACCCTTATGCCAGATGCTCAACGATCGTTTTTAGATTTTGGTAATAATTTAACGACTAATAAAGGTATTATATTCTCGAAAGGTAAAAAACAAAATAATTCATCTGATGAATAAGGAATATAGTATATGTAAATTACCTTTTAATTTTGATGATTTTTACAATATTTGTTATGATAATTCAGAAAAATGTTCAGAAAGATATCCTTCATATACTTTTCCAAAAAATAAAGATATTCTTGCCAATTATAGTATTGACAGATCTCCAACAATTTTTTTTTATTACCTAAGCTCAATAATATTCAGCCAATAATTTGTGCATATATAGATTCTGATATTGAAGGGTATGAATTGATAACTGCAGAAAAAGGCAAGTTAATTTCTTCTTTAAAATAGCAAAAATGGATGGTGAAAGTATTCATGATTTTAATATAACAAAAGAATATCTTATCATATTGTATAAGGCAAATAATGCAAATGATTCTAAAAAAGAAATTGGAAGGTATAAAATATCAGATTATGGAAATATTATAAAATTATAGGGTATCAATAATTAAGATAGATCTTTGAGAAGTATGCCGCTCCCTATAATATTTCAAAAAATGATTTACAATGGGAATTAGGTAATAAAAATGAGGCTAAAAAATCCTATCAACAATACATTTCATTAATGAAAAGCCAGAATAAGGACTTAAAAAAAATTCCAAATAGAGTATATGAAAGAAGTAATAGAAATATTCTATTATTAATAATATTATTCTTTTACAGCTGTAAAGGACAAAAAGAGGAAAAAAACAGTATTTCTGTAATACAAAATATCAAGGCAAATAATTCATATTTTCAGCTACAAAAAGCAATAAAAAATGATGAAACAGTTTTTCAATATAGAGATCTTAAATTTGAATTAAAATCAAAGGAAGGAGAATCTAATTTATTAATCAACAATGAAGAGTTTTTTATAAAATTAACTTTGGACAGTCCAGATTTTAATATATGGTATTATAAAAATAATATTGATAAAATAATTTTATTAGAAGGTAATGATTATTATAGTTCTGTTTTTTATGCTTATCACTTAACTAATAATAAACTTTTTTATTTAGGTAATTTTACAATAGATCAGCCTAACGTTGAAAATGAAAAACCTTATAATAAAGAGTTCAAAATTAATATTGATAAAGATAAAGTAATTATTCAAACTTTATTAAATGGAAGTCCTTCGATAAAAAAAACATTTAATGATCAAATAAATCAAGTTCAAAAAGAAAATACAGATATTTTAATTTCTTCAATTTATAAAAGAAATGTCCAATGGAGTAATCACTGCGAAAATGCTTCTGAAAAAGACAATATAATGCTCTATTCACCAGATGAAATAAGTTTCAACATAACCTCAATAAATTTTATTTGTGGAGCAACTTCTAAGCAAATAAACAATAATACAATAGAAATATATTTAAAAGATTCGGGAACCGATTACGCTCCTAATGGAGAAGTATATTCAAATAATAATGTCCCTAAGGGAATTAATTTTAATGATTGTTCGTTAGATATACCAATTGCACGTATAAAAATAATAAGTGAAGATTCTATCGAATTTCAATGGTTAGGATTTTATAATAGAAAAACTAACAAGAGAGAGTATATTAAGAATCCTTTCGATAATAAGAAGAATATAGTGGTTCTGGCTCCTTGCTCAGAAAACTAAATAAGGATATATTCATAGAAATAGTGTAACGTCCAAGTAAGAATATAAGAACTTAATGATGAATTTCAGGCTGCCTGCTTATACTTCTAATTTCATTAATAATGTTACTCTTATAAAGGTAATGTATAACAAAAGTAATGATTTTGGAGAAGGAAATGAGCGTGAGTATTATATAGAGATTGAACATCTTAAGACTTCTGTGACTTCCCAGGTAATTCCGATAAGTTCAGATGCTGAACCGGTGAAAGTAGATCCTAATGATTCGCCTGCGCTTATTAAGGAAACGAAACAGGAGGAAAGAGTTGAAAAAGTCTCCAGTTGTATTTGCCAGCAGTATGATCTACTTTAGGATAATAAGATTGGCTCTCAATAAAGCAAAATCGAATTGGTGCTCAATCCTCGTCTTTTTAAAGAATATATCGATTTGATTACTATTGGTAGGAAGATTAATATATTTAATAAACAATCATTAATAGAATCAGTATGTATAACAAAGTTTATAAAGTAGGCGTAGAATTACATCTTATGGAAATAATCTTTATAGTGATCATTAGATCTTCATAAAAATCAATTCAAAAACTCTGAACCCTTCACCCTTACACAATACTCACTTCCCAGATACAAAGGGTTCCCATGCTTTTCAGACCAGAAACCATCCAGGATATCTTTACTCAGGCAGCGGTATACGGCAACGCCTTTATAGATGTTATGGTTATCACCTTCATAATGGAAGTTGAGCACCAGAATCTGGTTTTTATAGAAACCTGTTCCGTTCTGGATATGGTCATCAATCATCCATTGCGCTATAATGCGGTTGTTTTCATCCACAGATAAAGTCAATATTCCCTGATAGGAAAATTGGTCAGATTCCTCCTGGTTGCTTCCTTTTATTGAATAAGTTCCTGCCAGATCATGTACGGTCATTGATTGAATTTTTTGGATGGCAAATTTAAAAAATCTTATTTTGATGGTATTACAAATATTTTGTCCAGGACTTTAGAGCATTGCTTTCCTGTATGTCGATTAAACTTTATACTTTTGCAGCAAATTAATGTAAGAATGATTCCTTTTCTACTGATAGCCAACCTGATTACATTCGGAGTCTTTGGGTTCGATAAACTGCAAGCTAAGAGACAACAATGGAGAATTTCAGAGAATGCCCTTCTGGGACTTTCTCTTATCGGTATTGTAGGAGCCGCTTCCGGAATGATCCTTTTCAATCATAAAACCTCCAAAAAGTCTTTTCTGGTGAAGTTTTTTATTGTTGCTTTAATAGATGTTGTGTTGCTTTACAGGCTGATAAGACATTAATCAGGATTGATTTATTTCCCTAATTATTAGCTTTTTCAATAGAGATTTATGTAAATTTCTCATTATGAAATTGTTAAATATTATATAATCTTTTTAATTAATTCATTTAAAATCACTATTTTTGCACCCGTAAAAATCCTATATGCAAAACATTAGAAATATTGCGATTATCGCACACGTTGACCACGGGAAGACGACTTTGGTTGACAAAATCATTCACGCTACCAATATTTTCAGAGAAAATCAGGAGAGTGGAGAATTAATTATGGATAACAATGATCTTGAAAGAGAAAGAGGGATCACCATCTTATCCAAGAATATTTCTGTTACTTATAAAGACACAAAAATTAACGTAATTGATACTCCTGGTCACGCGGATTTCGGTGGGGAAGTAGAGAGAGTATTAAAAATGGCTGATGGGGTTATTTTGTTGGTGGATGCGTTCGAAGGACCAATGCCACAGACAAGATTCGTACTTCAGAAAGCTTTGGAATTAGGATTGAGACCATTAGTGGTTATCAATAAAGTAGATAAACCAAACTGCCGTCCGGACGAAGTTCACGATCAGGTATTTGATTTATTCTTCAACCTTGAAGCTACTGAAGAACAGTTGGATTTCCCAACATTCTACGGTTCTTCTAAACAAGGTTGGTTCAACACTTCATTAGAGCAAACTGAAGATATTTTACCATTATTAGATGGTATCTTACAATATGTACCTGCGCCGAAAGTAACTGAAGGTAACCTTCAGATGCAGATTACTTCTCTGGATTTCTCTTCTTTCTTAGGAAGAATTGCCATCGGAAAAGTAACAAGAGGTGAGATCAAAGAATCTCAATGGATCGGTCTTGCACAGGCAGACGGTAAAGTTTTGAAAGGTAAAGTAAAAGAACTTTACGTTTTCGAAGGTCTAGGAAAGAAAAAAGTAACTGAAGTACAGGCAGGTGATATCTGTGCTGTAGTAGGTTTCGATGCATTCCAGATCGGTGATTCATTCGTAGATCTTGAAAATCCAGAACCATTGGAAAGAACTGCAATTGATGAGCCTACATTGAACATGACGTTCTCTATCAACAATTCACCTTTCTTCGGTAAAGACGGTAAATATGTTACTTCAAACCACCTTAAAGAAAGATTAACTAAAGAATTAGAGAAAAACTTAGCATTAAGAGTTCAACAAACTGATGATGCAAACACTTTCCTAGTATTCGGTAGAGGTATTCTTCACTTATCTGTTTTGATCGAAACAATGAGAAGAGAAGGGTACGAAATGACTATCGGACAGCCACAGGTTATCCTAAGAGAAATTGACGGAGTAAGCTGTGAGCCTTACGAATCTTTAGTAGTAGACGTTCCAGAAGAATTTGCATCAAGAGTTATCGACTTGGCAACTCAGAGAAAAGGTGACCTTCACATCATGGAAACTAAAGGAGAGATGCAGCACATGGAATTCGAAATTCCTTCAAGAGGATTGATCGGATTACGTTCTCAGATGTTGACAGCTACTGCAGGTGAAGCTATCATGGCGCACCGTTTCACAGAATACAAGCCTTTCAAAGGAGCTATCCCTGGAAGAAACAATGGAGTATTGATCAGCAAAACTACAGGTCCTGCTACAGAATATTCAATTGCTAAACTACAGGATAGAGGTAAGTTCTTCGTAGATCCGGGTGAGGAAATCTACACAGGGATGATCATTGGAGAGCAAAACAAACCTGGAGACTTGGTAGTAAACATCGTAGAAGCAAAACAGCTGAACAACATGAGAGCTTCCGGAAAAGATAAAGATACAGGTGTAGCACCGAAAATCTTATTCTCACTGGAAGAATGTATGGAATATATCCAGGCTGATGAAGCAATCGAGGTAACTCCAAACTTTATCAGAATGAGAAAGAAAGTACTTTCAGAAGAAGAAAGAAAAAGATTGGAAAGATCTGCGAAAGCATAATCGTTTCGAATCAAAAATCATATCATATAGAAAAGCCTCGAATTTTTCGGGGCTTTTTTTCTAAGGAATAGGAAAAATTGTTTATTTTTTCAAGACGAAATCCGAAATAGTAAAATATAAATTAAAGTAGTTTTGCGACTATGAGAATGAAAAAATTAAAACTTATCGTTTTATTGGGAGTGTTTGCATCATACAGTACCTCATGTTCCGTTCAGAACAATGTTTCAAAGACCCCGCCTGTAAAAAATACACCTAAACCCAACAATAATAACAATCCGCCAAAGCCACCCGTAACAGGGACTAAGCCCACACCAGGAGCTTCCACGGATGATAATTTCAGAACCATTCTTCCGGAAATCAAAAGAGAATTCCGCGGAGCATGGATCGCAAGTGTAGCTAATATCAACTGGCCTTCAAGAAATGATCTTACCGTAGATCAGCAGAAAGCAGAAGCCATCAATATGCTGGAAACGCTGAAAAATAATAACTTCAATGCTGCTATTTTCCAGATCAGACCCTCAGCAGATGCTTTATATACAAGTAATATCGAGCCTTGGTCTTACTTCCTGACAGGAGAAACAGGAACAGCTCCTTATCCGAATTATGACCCGCTTCAGTTTTGGATTGAAGAAGCCCATAAAAGAGGTTTGGAACTCCATGTATGGCTAAATCCTTACCGTGCTCATCATAGTAACGGAGGTGCCGTAAATAAACTTTCGATGGTCAATAAACTTTCCGATATTGTTGTAAGATTAAAGAACGGGATGTATTGGTTTGATCCTGCAAATCCAAAAACTCAAGGGCATGTTTCCAATGTAGTAAAGGATATTGTAAAAAGATATGATATTGATGCCATTCATTTTGATGATTATTTCTATCCATATGCCACCTACAATAAAGGAGCAGATTTTCCTGATAACGCAACATGGAACGCTTATGTAAGCAGTGGCGGAACATTATCAAGAGCAGACTGGAGAAGAGATAATGTGAACAAATTTGTAGAACGTATCTACAAAGAAATTCATGCAGAAAAAAATAATGTGAAATTCGGGATCAGCCCATTTGGAATCTGGAAACCAGGTTATCCGGCTGGCGTAGTAGGATCTTCACAATATGATGAGCTTTACGCTGATGCAAAATTATGGTTGAATAAAGGTTGGGTAGACTATTTCTCACCACAGTTATATTGGCCAATTGATTCTAAAGGACAGGCTTTCGAATCATTATTAAACTGGTGGCAATCTGAAAATACCATGAAACGTCACTTATGGCCCGGTTTAAATACTGTGGAAATCAGAGTCTCTGACCGTCCTACAGAAATTAAAAACCAAATTGAAATTTCCAGAAAGATCCTGAAAAATGACGCTGGAGAAATCCACTGGAGTATAGCCGGACTTACAAAAAATCCTGGAATGCTTCCAACATTGAAAAACGGACCATACGCTGAAAAAGCGTTGACTCCAAAATCTCCATGGATAAAAGCAGTACCGTTACAGACCCCTACTTTGTTTGCGATGGACAATGGAAGTTTCGTACAGGCAAGCTGGAGTACAAAGAACGCAGCTGAAGTTTTCCAATGGGTACTTTTCACACAATATAACGGTGTTTGGGATACAGAAATTTTAACGCTTGACACCCTTTCAAAAGACATTCCTAAGTTTAAAGATGGAAAGAAGCTAAGTGGAGTAGCGATAAAAGCAATCGACAGACTTGGAAATGAAAGCGATTATATGGCTAAGAAAATTAAATAGAAAAATTAGTAGCAGCAGCATGATTGTAAATGCTATTAGTGTTTTTATCAATATACAAAGGTTCAACGAAAGTTGAACCTTTTTTATGAGCAATTGTCTCACAAAAAAGAACATGTAATCAATCCACAGCAACTTTACACCCACTTTGTCACTCTATAAGAATCTAAACTAGCCCAATTATTTTAATGGATATTCATTCGCTTCAACAGAATCAATGAAATTGATTCCGATCTTAGCTCCCTTAAAAATATGCGATAAGATGCTAAAAAACTTTACGTTAAAAAAGATCCCATCAAGCAAACAATATTATCCTCTAGCTTTGAGTCTAATTTCTTTTTAGCCACTAATTCACGAATTAATGCAATTCGTTATTTCTATAAGAATCTAAACACAGTAAGGCATATTTGAAAAGATAAAGGAAATCTTAGATTTTCAAAAACTTAAGTGATCTCAATCAACGCATCAGTATCCTTTAAAGTTACTTAAGTGTTAAAAAAATATAAAAGTTCCCATAAAATAATCCCCACTTTTTTAGAATAACTATAAATTATCAATTTAAAGTAAAGATAATCAGGTTAATATAATTTAATGTAGCTTGGTTTTATATACAATAACACCTTTATCGGAACCATTTTTGCATGATTACTCCTATAATCACCAAAATATAACATTATGAATACTAAAAGACTTTCCGCGAATATGGAAAAATCCCTTAGTGACCAGATGAACAAAGAAATTCATGCATCACACGTTTTTTTATCTTATGGAATTTGGGCAGATGACAAGGGGTATCAGGGAATTGCTAACTTTCTTTATAGACATGCCCAGGAAGAAAGAAACCATTCCATCAAGTTTATGGAATACATTTTAAACAGAGGCGGAAAACCTAAAGTAGAAGCAATACCGGCACCACCAGCCGATCCAGAATCATTGACAGCTTGTTTTGATGGTGTTTTCAAACATGAAGTAGACAACACAACAGCAATTTATAAACTTGTAGATCTTTCTATGGAAGAGAAAGACTGGGCGACCTGGAACTTTATGCAATGGTTTGTACAGGAACAGATTGAAGAAGAAACATTAGCGATGAACCTGATCGACAAATTAAAAATTGCAGGCGGAGACAGAGCCACTGATGAATCTTTATTCACTTTAGATAAAACATTGCAGGAAGCTCCAAACGACGTACCGCTGGCACAAGAGGCTACAGGAGATAATCCGTAAAATATACATTGAAAAATTAAAACTATTTGAAAATCTGCCAGAACAACTGGCAGATTTTTTTATTATGAAACTCCCTCAAAAATCACTATCTTTGCAAACTCGTATTTCAAGGTTCGGTATTCAATATTTAAGTTGTAGAAACCTTGACTTGCACCTAAACCTTAAACTTTGAATTTTACAATATGAAATGTGGAATTGTAGGCCTGCCGAATGTAGGTAAATCAACTCTTTTTAACTGTTTGAGTAATGCAAAAGCTCAGTCAGCAAACTATCCTTTCTGTACTATTGAACCGAACCTTGGAACGGTTTCTGTACCGGATCAGAGATTGTTTGAATTGGAGAAAATCGTAAAACCGGAAAGAGTTTTACCGGCAGTAGTTGAAATCGTTGATATTGCAGGTCTTGTAAAAGGTGCCAGCAAAGGAGAAGGATTAGGAAATCAGTTCCTTGCCAATATCCGTGAGTGTGAGGCAATTATCCACGTTCTAAGATGTTTTGATAATGGAAATATCGTTCACGTAGAAGGTTCAGTAGATCCGTTAAGAGATAAAGAAATTATTGATATTGAGCTACAGCTGAAAGACCTTGAAACAGTAGGAAAAGCAGTTGAAAAAGCGAAGAAATTCATCAAATCTGGTAAAAAAGAAGATATTCTTACTTACGAAACACTTCAAAACTTACAGAAGTTCCTTGAAGATGGTAAGAATGCAAGAGAGTTTGCAGTAGATGATTTTACAAAATCTATTATAGGTGAAGTTCAGCTTTTGACGAACAAGCCAGTACTTTACGTTTGTAATGTAGATGAAAATTCTATCAAAAACGGAAATGATTGGATCGCTAAAATTGAGGAAATGGCTAAAAATGAAGGCGCTGAAGTAGTAGTGCTAGCTGCTCAGATTGAAGCTGATATCAATGAACTTGAAACTTTTGAAGAAAGAGAAATTTTCCTTGACGAATTAGGGCTTACAGAACCAGGAGTAAACCGTTTGATCAGAAAAGCTTACGACCTTTTAAAACTTCAGACTTACTTTACAGCTGGAGTAAAAGAAGTAAGAGCATGGACGATTGGACAAGGATGGACGGCTCCTCAAGCTGCTGGAGTAATCCACACAGATTTTGAAAAAGGATTCATCCGAGCTGAAGTAATCAAGTATAACGATTATATTACTTACGGTTCAGAAGTGAAAATAAAAGAAGCCGGAAAACTTTCTGTTGAAGGTAAAGAATATGTAGTTCAGGATGGTGACATCATGCACTTCAGATTCAATGTATAATAAAAAATATTAAAGTTAGTTTATAAAAAAGCGCTTCCATGAATTTGGAGGCGTTTTTTGCGATTAAACTTTTATGCTTACATAAAAAACACTCCCGATGTTGGGAGTGTCTAGTTTGTAATGTTAGATTTTTATTTTAATTCCATGGATCTACAGGCTCCAACACAAATCTGCATGCGGTTTCTGCACATTGCGGTCCTGTTGCCGTACATTCTTTTGTTAAAGGATTCATGCATCTCATTAGCCCTCCAGTAATAGATCTTAATGCTCTTTTGTCAAGCTTTTTTCCTTTGTTTAAATTCTGATTTTTCATGATTTCTAGTTTTAAAATGTTAAAATAAATGGAAATGTTTTAGCAGGTGTTAGAATGGAAATGGAGGTTCAAGTACATATCTGCATTGTCTTTCTGCGCATCGTATTCCTGTTTCTCTGCAAAGTCCGGTTTCATGGTCAACACACATCAATAATCCTCCTTTGATGGTTTTTAACTCCTTTTTATTGAGTT
This sequence comes from Chryseobacterium sp. CS2K3, assembly GCF_059515185.1. Classification (NCBI taxonomy): domain Bacteria; kingdom Pseudomonadati; phylum Bacteroidota; class Flavobacteriia; order Flavobacteriales; family Weeksellaceae; genus Chryseobacterium; species Chryseobacterium sp. CS2K3. The sequence goes on from NZ_JCAKRW010000004.1 coordinate 90,217, forward strand.
TTTTACCATTGTTTAATCTTTGGTTTTTCATAGTGTTGTATTTTTAATGATTTGAATATGAATGGTTATTCTATAATAATAGGTGCCGGTCTGCATTCCTTTTGTCCGCAGACAGGAGAAATAATAGTGCAGCCGTTTGGATAAGGAGACTCACACGGCTCATAAGGAATTGGGCAAGGCACCGGTTCCATACAGTTTAATAATCCTCCGGTAATGAATCTTAATTCTTTTTTATTTAATTTTTTTCCGTTTTTCATAATATAGTTTTATTAAAATTAGTCTTGAGTAATTTGTGGTCTGCACTCTATCTGTGCACAGCCTATGGAAATAATAGAGCATCCTGTGTTAGGCTCACAAGGAGGATCGTTACAGATTACCGGCTTGTAGCAGTCCAGCTTTCCACCCTGTATCGTTTTTAGCTCCTTTTTATTAAGTTTTTTGCCATTTATCATGATATTTAATTTAATGGGTTACTAAATTTCCTCTATCGGAGCTTGTGGTCTGCACACCTTTTGAGCACACGCCATAGAAATGGTGCTGCAGTTTCTGACATCTCCCGGAGGATAAATTTCGCATGGAGGATCCGTACAAAGAATAGGCTCCATACAATTAAGCATTCCTCCCTGGATGGTCTTCAGTTCTTTTTTATTTAACCTTTTACCGCTTGTTAAAAATTTGTGATTCATGTTTTTGATTTTTAATAAGTTAGTTAAATACTAATGTAGTAAAAATAATAATCCGTATATCACTTATTATAGAAAAAAATGAAATAAATATTTTGTTTATGTTAAAAATCAACTTTGTATATTTGAATTTTACAAACAATCTGTGATGGAAAAAATAGCCCATACTTCACTGGAAGACTTTTACAGGGAAATGACTGCAAAACTAGGTAAGCGCCTTGAAGATATTTTTCCGAAAGGACTTCACAAAGATATCGGGCACTTCAATGTTTTTGATATTTCACAGACCATAGAAAAGGTAAAAACTACGGCAGAAATGCCTTATAACAGACGTAAATATTATAAGATCAGCCTGATCAGGGGAAAAAACCGTGCCGAATATGCTGATAAAGTGATTTCTATAAAACAAAACGCTTTATTATTTGCCACCCCGAAAGTGCCTTATCACTGGATTCCGGAAGATGCAGAACAGTCCGGGAGTTTCTGTGTATTTACAGAGGATTTCCTTTTTAAAGACAGATCTTATAACAGTCTGGAAGGATTACCTATTTTCCAGCCGGGAGGTGTTCCTGTATTTGAAATTGATGATCAGCTGGCAGATGAAATAGCAATACTTTTTAATAAAATACAGCGTGAGATAGATTCTGACTATGTCTTTAAGTATGATCTGATCAGAAACTATGTCCTGGAACTGATTCATTATGGGCAAAAATTGCAGCCGGCAACAAAAATATCTACGTCAAATGATGCTTCTATGAGGGTAGTTTCGCTGTTTATCGAATTACTGGAAAGACAATTTCCGATTGAATCTTTAGAGCAAAGGCTTAAACTTAAAACAGCAAAGGATTACGCCGACAGATTAGCGGTACATGTCAATTACCTTAATAAAAGATTAAAAGAAGGTACAGGGAAAACAACTACAGAATTTATTGGTGACCGTATCATTCAGGAAGCTAAAATCCTTTTAAAGCAAACCCAGTGGAATGTTTCTGAAATTTCTTATGTTCTGGGTTTCGAGGAAATAGCTCACTTTTCAAACTTTTTTAAAAGAAAAACATCATTTACACCTTTAGAATTTCGTTCGTGATTTGAATTTTGCAAATTTCAGATTGATTCATTCAAACCGTTATCTTCGGAAATATCTCAACTTTGTCTCATTAAAAGCAACAAAATATGGATACAAGAACAAAAATAGCACTCATTACTGGAGGAAACCGTGGTTTAGGTAAAAATTCTGCCCTTAAGACTGCTGAAAAAGGACTGGATGTCATCATTACATACAGAAGCAATAAGGAAGAAGCGGAAGAAGTGGTGAAACAGATAAAAGATATGGGAAGAAATGCAGCCGCGTTTCAGTTGGATACAAAAGAAAGAAAAAGTTTTGATACCTTCATAAAAAATGTCACGGATCATTTACAAACCGCTACAGGAAGCCCAAATATTGATTACCTGATCAATAATGCAGGAACGGCTTTATATGCCCCAATTACTGATGTTACGGAAGAACAGATGGAGGATATCGTGGATATTCACTTCAAGGGTGTTTTCTTCCTGACGCAGAAGTTGTTGCCGTTCATTAATGACGGTGGTGGGATCGTTAATATATCTTCAGGATTGGCAAGATTTGCAACGCCGGGCTCTTCAGTATATGGATCTGTAAAAGCAGGAGTGGAAATGCTGACAAAATATATGGCGAAAGAGCTTGGTCCAAGAAGAATTAAAGCCAATACCGTGGCTCCGGGAGCTATAGAAACGGATTTCGGAGGAGGAAGAGTAAGAGACAATAAAGAGATCAATGCAGTAGTGGCTGGTGCTATAGCTTTAGGAAGAGTAGGGTTGCCGGATGACATTGGCGGAGTAGTAGCATTTTTGTGTACAGATGATGCGGGATGGATCAACGGGCAAAGAATTGAAGTTTCCGGTGGTATGTTCCTGTAATCACAATTCAGAAATATATTTTCTCAAAAAAAAGAAAAGAACCGACTCGAGAAAGTCGGTTCTTTTATGATTACAAGCCTCCTGGTTCCGGAAGTACAATAGGAACGTCCGGATCTATCGGTTCTAATGGCTCCGGGTTCTGACATTTTTTTTCCCGGCAGCCTGGTCCCATAAATTTACAGTAACCGTTAGGCGCGCATGGATAATCTCCCAACCCTCCATGGATGGTTTTTAATTCAGACTTTGCTAATTTTTTTCCTTTGTTGAGTTTGATATCTTTCATGGTTTAAGAATTTTAATTGTATACTACGGTCTGCAGATTTTCTGTCCACAAGAAGGAGAAATCATTGCACAGCCATTTTCATCAACGTTTGGTGGACATGGCTCAAGAGGTGGAAGGCAGATTTTTTGTGCAGGCATACAATCCAGCATACCTCCGGCAATTGATCTTAACTCTCTTTTATTAAGTTTTTTTCCTTTAGTTAAAGTTTGATTTTTCATAATAACAGTATTTGATTTTGTTGGTATTATTATAGGATTAATCCCATGGTTGCTCTGGTTGTCCCGGCTTACACTGGTCTTCAGCGCACTTTGGATGATACTGTCTGCATCTTAACGAAGCATCAAGGCACATCAAAAGCCCTCCGGTTATAGTTCTCAGCTCTTTTTTGTTTAATTTCTTTGTCTGTGGGAGTGTTTTACTTTTCATGATTCTGATTTTTAAATAGTTAGTTATAACGAATATATGAAAAGTTTCAACAATATATCACATATTGAAGAAAAAATATAAGTAAAAAGTTTTATTGCTTATCCTTGGAAATGAATAAGTTTGATGATACTGAGGTGAAAAATAATGTGGTAGGCTTTAAGTTTTTATTTCACTTTTGAAAGGTTTTCAAGAGCTCTCTCCAGCGTTTCCTGTTTCTTTGCAAAGCATAAACGGATTACATTTTCATTCAGCTTGTTTTTATAAAATGATGAAAAAGGAATACTTGCTACCTTATGGTTGATTGTTAATTCCGTTGCAAAATCAAAATCATTTTTATCAGAGATCTTGCTGTATTTTAAAGCCTGAAAATAGGTTCCTTCACAATCCAGTAATTCAAATGAAGTTCCGGCAAGCCCCTTTCTTAAAAAATCTCTCTTTTCCTGGAAAAACTCATTCAGATAAGTATAATGCTCATCATTCTTCATATATTCTGCTAAGGCAAGCTGAATAGGGGTATTGACGCAGAAAACATTGAATTGATGTATTTTTCTGAACTCATCCGTTAATGCTTTCGGGGCGGCACAATATCCTACTTTCCATCCGGTAACATGAAAAAGCTTTCCAAATGAAGCTACCAGAAGACTTCTTTCTTTAAGTTCAGGGTATTTGCAGATGCTTAAATGCTGCTTTCCGTCAAAAACAATATTTTCATACACTTCATCACTTAGAATGAGAATAGAAGTTCCTTTTACGATTTCGATCAGCTCTTTAATATCCTCTTCCTTCAATATCTTTCCCGATGGATTGTTCGGATTATTGAGGATGATCATTTTGGTTTTATCACTAATCAGACTTTTTACTGCGGTCCAGTCAATCTGATAATCCGGAGCTTTCATCTCAAACCTTTTTACAATACCTCCAAAAAGCTCTACTGTAGGCTCATAACAATCGTATGCCGGTTCAAAAATAATAACTTCATCCTCTTTCTTGATGAATGCAGCAATAGCCGTAAAAATAGCCTGTGTACCTCCGGCAGTAACCGTTATTTCTGAATCGGGATGATAAGACGAACGATGGCTGTTTTCAATTTTCCTTGCAATCTCTTCTTTTAAACCAATCATTCCTCCAAGCGGAGCATATTGATTAAATCCCTTTTTAATAAACTCACCTACTTGATCTAGCAGTTCAGAATCCGGCATAAAATCAGGAAATCCCTGTGATAAATTAATGGCTTCATTTTCATTGGCTAATTGCGTCATCTGACTGAAAATAGTAGTTCCCACATTGGAAAGTTTCGATAAAGGAAGTTGTATCATAAAAGAAGATTTTATTGATATCGAATTTAATGAAATTTTTAAATCTGAGAGCAGGAATTAAAACATTAAACATTGAAACATTTTGTTATTAAACATCTATTATCCTTATGTCTGATCATATCATTATAAACATCAATTATATCAATATCAATAGCGGTGTGCTTTTGCCCGCCCAAAAAAAAATATTTCATTGGCTTTAGCCAAAACATAAAAAAACGTTCATGTGTGCTAAAAATCAATTTTTTATATAATTCTGATGATCCTCTTTATCATCATTTTCAATAATTTTAAACATTTGTTTAAAAAAATATTCCTTTTCCTTTTTAATCCGGTGAATGAAACTTACATTTGTTATGCAATGACTAATAGTAAAACCAATGACAATGAAAATTAAAAAGACTGAACTTCCTGCAAAATCTGTTTTATCTCAAACAAAAGAAGGTTTTGATTATATTGATAGTTTTGAAGGAGTGCTCACAGACCGTAAGACACAAATCGACATTACACAAATAGGAAAAGCTTTCTTTAGCAGCGGACCTGTATGGGGTAAGAAAATGTTTGCTTTCAGAAATAAAGTCGTTGGATTATTCGGATTGAAAACAGGAGTGGAAAATGAAGGTGTGAAGACAGCGGATCATTTTACTTGTGAAGTAGGAGAGAAGGTTGGAATTTTTACAATATTTGATAAAACAAGCAACGAAATTATACTTGGAGAAGATGATAAGCATTTGGATTTCAGAGTTTCTCTTTTATTTGATGAGAACCAGAATCTGAAAGATGAAAAACTTCTAACGATCTCCACGACTGTGAAATTTCATAATTGGTTAGGGATACTTTATTTTATGCCTGTTCGTCCTTTTCATAAACTTATTGTTCCTGCTATGCTGAAAAATATAATTAACAGGCTGGATGCTCATCAATAGTGGATTATCAGGACTTATAATAACAATCTAGCAGGATCTGTCCTTTTATTTCTTCTGGTTAAAATAGATTAATTAGCCTATAGAAGATTAGTTCTTGCCCTTTATGAAATTAAGTCTACTTTTTTGATGTACAGTTCATGATTTAGCGATGAATGTTGATAAAAAAATGACCGTTAAAATTCGGATAATTTTGTACAATTTCGTACTTTTGTATGTTTGCTGAAATCATATATGTCACAAGAAATAAATCCAACCTACTCAGAAGATAATATCAGAACCCTCGATTGGCAGGAACATATCCGTTTGCGCCCCGGTATGTACATCGGGAAGCTTGGTGATGGTTCTTCCGCTGATGACGGAATTTACATTTTGCTTAAAGAAATTCTGGACAACTCCATTGATGAGTTCAGGATGAGAGCCGGAAAAAGAATCGAAATAAAGCTGGATGACGGGAAAGTAACCATCCGTGACTTTGGTCGTGGAATTCCGCTGGGAAAAGTAGTAGATGCTGTTTCCAAAATGAATACCGGAGGTAAATACGATAGCAAGGCATTTAAAAAATCTGTCGGGCTGAACGGTGTAGGTACCAAAGCGGTAAATGCCCTTTCAGACTATTTCCGTGTACGTTCGTTCCGTGACGGAAAGATGAAGGCTGCGGAGTTTTCCCGTGGTATGATCAAAGAGAGCTTTGATGAAAAAGAAACCTCAGACAGAAACGGAACAGAAATCTCTTTCATTCCTGATGGAGATATTTTCCTTCATTTCAAGTACAGAAAAGAGTATATCGAAAGAATGCTCCGTAATTACGCTTATCTGAATCCGGGATTAAAAATACTTTTCAACGGAGAAACTTATTTCTCGGAAAACGGTCTTAAAGACTTGTTGGAAGAAGAATTGGAAAGTGATATTCTTTACCCGATTGTTCACTTAAAGGATGAAGATATTGAAGTGGCGATTACCCATTCAGACAAATCTCAGACAGAAACCTATTTCTCATTCGTTAACGGACAGAATACCACGCAGGGAGGGACGCACCTTAATGCTTTTCGTGAAGCGTATGTAAAAACGATCCGTGAATTCTTTAATAAAAGTTTCGATGCTTCTGATATCAGGAAATCAATCATAGCAGCCATTTCCATCAATGTTGAAGAACCCGTATTTGAGTCTCAGACCAAAACTAAGCTGGGTTCTAACGATATGGGACCTAATGGACCTACCGTAAGGACTTTTATCATTGATTTCTTAAAAAGTAAACTTGATAATTTCCTTCACAAAAACCCTGAAATTGCAGAAGCAATTCAACGAAAGATTTTAATCTCCGAAAGAGAAAGAAAAGAGCTTTCAGGTATTCAGAAGCTGGCTAGAGAAAGAGCGAAAAAAGTTTCTCTTCACAATAAAAAACTTCGTGACTGCAGACAGCACTATAATGATCAGAAGGCAGAAAGAAAAGGAGATACCCAAATCTTCATTACTGAGGGAGATTCTGCATCCGGATCAATTACAAAATCAAGAGATGTAGAAACACAGGCAGTATTCTCGTTGAAAGGTAAGCCATTGAACTGCTATGGGCTTACGAAAAAAGTAGTTTACGAAAACGAAGAGTTTAACCTTCTTCAGGCTGCTCTGAACATTGAAGAAAGCTTGGAAGATCTTCGATACAATCAGGTCATTATCGCAACTGATGCCGATGTGGATGGAATGCACATTCGTCTCTTGATGATCACTTTCTTCCTGCAATTCTTCCCGGATCTTATTAAAAACGGACATCTTTATATTCTTCAGACTCCTTTATTCAGGGTTAGAAATAAAAAAGAAACCAGATACTGCTATTCAGAAGCAGAAAGAGTAAAAGCATTAAATGATTTAGGAAAAAATCCTGAAATTACCCGATTCAAGGGACTTGGAGAAATTTCACCTGATGAATTCAAACATTTCATAGGCAAAGATATAAGACTAGAGCCTGTAGTTGTAGGAAAAGACCTTACTATAGAGCAATTGCTGGAATTCTACATGGGGAAAAACACTCCGGACAGACAAACATTTATTCTTGAAAATCTGGTGGTGGAAGATGATACCGATATTGATAAAAAGAAAACTCTTGATGAAATAGAAAATTAAAAATTATCAGCCAGACCCAATAAATCTTTGTAAAAAGGATAAAGACTTGATGAAAAAACACATTTTGGATAAAGAGTTATTAATTAGAAACTTGCAACCCAAAAAAATCAAATGAGACTAAGTAACCGTAATAAAACATCAGTTTATAATTTTGTAAGCACACTGTTAATTATGATGACAGTGTTTGGAATCTTAGGATTTCTGGCAAACAAGTATAAATTTCATGCTTTAAAAAATGAAAGTTATTTACTGATCGTTCTTCCCATATCAATGCTCACTATTTTTCTTCTTAACGGAAGACAGATTTTTGAGTATGATAGTGATGGAGAAGCACTGAATTTTAAGAACAGGAATATTATTCCCTTTTTAAACAAGGCATTACATGATGAGTTTCCAAAGTATAAACTGAGAAAATATGATATAGTGACTATTTTCTTTGTAAAGAGACTATACATTACTGTTTCAAGTAAGAATAATGGAGCTACTATGCTTAAATATCAGATTTCTTATTTGACGAGAAAAGAAGTAAATGATTTAAAAATATCTCTGAATAAAGTAGTGAAAGCTAATAAAGAGAATAAAGATTTAATAACAAATGACGACAGAAGAATATTCGCATGAGGGCGAAAGCTTAAAGAAAGTTTCCGGTCTGTATAAAGACTGGTTTCTGGATTATGCTTCCTATGTAATTCTGGATAGGGCAATCCCTTCCGTATATGACGGATTGAAGCCTGTACAAAGGAGAATCATGCACTCTATGCGTGAGCTGGAGGATGGACGTTATAATAAGGTGGCTAATATCGTGGGGAATACCATGAAGTACCACCCACACGGTGACGCCTCCATTACAGATGCCATGGTACAGATCGGACAAAAGGAATTACTTATTGATACCCAGGGAAACTGGGGAAATATCTATACAGGAGACTCTGCCGCTGCCGCAAGATATATTGAAGCAAGACTGACTCCTTTTGCCCTAGAAGTAGTATTTAATCCTAAAACTACGGAATGGACAAAATCCTATGATGGAAGAAATAATGAACCTATCGATCTTCCGGTTAAATTTCCATTGCTTCTTGCACAGGGAGTGGAAGGAATTGGGGTAGGACTTTCCACAAAGATACTTCCACACAACTTTAACGAGCTGATCAATGCTTCCGTTGCCTATTTGAAAGGAAAGAAGTTTGAACTATATCCTGACTTTTTAACGGCTGGTTATCTGGACGTTTCCGAGTATAATGACGGGCACAGAGGCGGAAAAGTAAGAGCCAGAGCTAAAATTACCCAAACAGACAAACATTTGTTGGTAATCTCCGAGCTTCCATATTCAAAAACAACGAGTGATCTTATTGATTCCATTCTGAAAGCCAATGAAAAAGGAAAGATTAAGATCAAGAAAATTGAGGATAATACTTCAGATAAAGTAGAAATCCTGATTCATATTCATAACGATGTTTCACCTGATAAAACAATTGATGCTTTATACGCATTCACAGACTGCCAGGTAACTATTTCACCGAATGCCTGTGTAATTGTAGGAGACAAGCCTATGTTTATGAATGTTTCTGATATTCTGAAAATGAATACAGATCATACCGTTTCGTTACTTAAAAAAGAACTCGAAATAGAACTTCATGAGCTTCAGGAAAGCTGGCATTTCTCCTCATTGGAAAGAATTTTCATTGAAAACAGAATTTACCATGATATTGAAGAGGTAAAAACCTGGGAAGATGTTTTAAAAACCATTGATGCAGGATTAAAACCTCACACCGGACATCTATTAAGAGCCGTTACGGAAGAAGATATTTTAAAATTAACAGAAATCAGAATCAAGAGAATTTCAAGATTCGATTTAGATAAATTTAAAGAAAATATTGCCGCTCTTGAAGGTAAAATAGAGCAGGTAAAACACCATCTTGCCAATCTGATTGCGTACGCGATTGATTATTACTTAAATATTCAGAAGAAGTACGGAAAAGATAAGCAAAGAAAAACTGAGCTTAGAATATTTGATACCATTGATGCGACTAAAGTAGCGGTAGCCAATGAAAAGTTCTATGCGAATTTCGAAGAAGGCTTTATCGGAACTTCCCTGAAAAAAGACCAGTATTTATTTGATTGTTCCGATATTGATGATATCATTACTTTCAGAAAAGATGGTAGTATGAAGGTGGTAAAAGTGGAAGCTAAAACCTTCATCGGAAAAGACATCCTTCACGTTGCTATATGGAAGAAAAATGATAAGAGAACGGTCTATAATATGATCTACCGTGAAGGTAGGGAAGGACCATACTATATGAAACGTTTTTCTGTAACCGGAGTAACAAGAAATACAGATTATCCGCTGGCTTCAGATAAAAAAGGATCTGAGACTTTATACTTTTCAGCAAATCCTAACGGAGAAGCAGAAACAGTGACCGTTCTTTTAAAGCCTAATCCAAGAATCAGGAAGAATAAAATGGAGATCAACTTCTCTGAACTTGCCATCAAAGGACGTGATTCCAAAGGAAATCTGGTGACTAAGTATGCAGTGAAGAAAGTAGATATGAAGGAAGAAGGTGTTTCTACGCTGGCACCAAGAAGAATCTGGTTTGATGATACCGTAAGAAGGCTGAATGCTGATGCAAGAGGGACCTTATTGGGAAGCTTCAAAGGAGATGACAGAATCTTAACTATCAATACAAACGGAGAAGTTAAGCTGGTTTCATTTGATCTAGGAAACCGTTTTGATGATGAATACCTGATATTGGAAAAATGGAAACCGGAACAGCCTATTACCTGTATCTATTATGACGGAGAAAAAGATATTTATTTTATCAAGAGATTCTTACTGGAAAATACGGTAAACGTGCAGACCTTTATGCCATCTGAACATCCGAAGTCATTCATTGAAAATGTAATTGTGGCTAATGATGCAACGGCAGAAATTATTTTTGCAAAAGATAAAGGCAAAGACCGTGATCCGGAAACTGTAAATATTGACGAATTTATTGCTGTAAAAGGTATAAAAGCCATTGGGAATCAGTTTACAAAATTCAAGGTAAAAGCTATAAATATTACCATTCCTGAACCTGTAGAAGAAGAGCCGGAAGTGTATGAAGATCCGGAACCAACAGGAGATACAGATGAAGACGGAGGAGTGATCGGCGACTTATTTCAAGGAGATGTAGACAACGAGACAGAATAAAATAGATTACATGAAAAAAAGTTTATTTCCCACACTATTACTGATAGGTTTATTAAGCTTTTCATGTAAAGAAAAGAAAACTGTAGAAACTAAAGTTGTAAAAACAGAGGCTAAAGTAAAGGCAGTTCAGGAAAGTATTCCGGAAAAAGAAGATGAAGACGAAGAAGTAAAAAAGAGTGATCTGGAATATGAAGTTTTGGATACTAATAGTTTCCAAAAATGGAAAGGAGAGTATTTCCTTGAATATAAGGACTATGCCGGAGAAGGAAACGCCGTTATTAAAGTAAAGCTACAGCTCAATGAACCTGAGTTCAATAATCTGTGGATCTGGTGGGAAGCCCCGAATGAAAAAAATAGCGATACCATCAGTATTTTCGGAAGTTTTGGGAAAGCAGATGATGCTAACACCAAAATAAAGTTTTTACCTGAAGTAGAAGCCGGTGATGGAAGAGGAATGGAAAAAGACTATTTCCTCTATGAAAAAGACAACAAATTTTACATCAAATCAGGGATGATTCCTTCCGAATATGGTGAACATAAAAAAATTCTTATCAAAAAAGTAAAATAAAAAACATCAGATGAGTATCGTAGTTTTAATTATCATTGCCATCACATGTATCTTCAGTTACATGGGGTTCAACAATACAGCTTTATTTGAAAAGTATAAATTCAATGTCGGAGCAATTGTTAACCGTAAAGAATATATAAGACTGATCAGTTCTGCATTTTTACATGCAGATTTTATGCACCTGTTCTTTAATATGCTTTCTTTGTATTTCTTTCAGGGAGTCGTTACCCACTTCTTTGGAGAAATAGGATTTCTGGTTGTGTACTTCGGATCAATGATCTTAGGAAACGTATTCAGCTTACAGATTTACCAAAAACAACCTTGGTATTCTGCTATCGGAGCTTCAGGAGCCGTTTCAGGAATTATTTTTGCTTCCATAGCCATGGCACCGAACGAAATCAGTGTCAACTTCCTGCCGGGATGGTTATTTGGAACATTATATTTCGGATATTCGGTATACATGATGCTGAATCCGAAACAATGGGATAATCTGGGGCATGCCGCACATCTTGGAGGTGCCTTTTTCGGACTTGTTTACTCTATTGTAATGCATCCGCAGCTGGCAATGAGTAATATAGTATATCTGGGAATAATGTCACTTCCTTTGATCTATCTGGGGTATCAGATCTTTGTCAGGAAACGAATAGGCTAAAGACTATTTTTTAATTTAAAATATCAGGACCAATGAACACATCAGAGTTAAACAGTTTCATCGTGATACTTATCTATGGTTCATTGGTCCTGCTTTCTTTACTGAAGATTGCCAATCCCCTGCAAGTGAACAGAAAAGCCAATTTCTGTTTCGGGATCTTTCTTTTTCTGTGGTCCAGCTTCTGGATGGATGAAGTTCTTTTTCTGATTACCGGCTCAGCTGTTGAATTTCACTCCCTGTTTTTGGTAAAGCTTATCCAGTATTTTACGCCCATATTCTTTTATTTCAGCGTATTGTTCTATACCAATCCTTCATTCACCTTCAAAATAACAGATCTTAAATTTTTACTTCTTCCAATTGTATTTTTAGGATGCTTAATAGCTCTGGCATTAGGTTACAAAGACCCTTGGGATTCTTTGAGCATCATTCTTATTCTTGTGCAGGCATTGTTTTATACAGGACTTTCCTATATTACAATCAGAAAACATCAGAAGAAAATCCAGCAGTTCTCTTCCAATACGGAAGGAATAGACCTAAACTGGCTGGAGTATATCATCCTGGTGCTTCTTGCAGTAAATATCATCTATGTTATTTATAATATTTTTTACGATCCGAAATCTTTGAACTTCTTTATTAATGCTGTTTTTTTACTGGTTATTTATTGTGTTGGATATTACTCATTAAAGCAGAAAGAAATTTATCCCCTGGAAGAAAAACAAAGAAAAGAGCTGATCTCTATCAACGAAGAACCTAATTCTGAAAATATAAAGAAAAAACTGATTCCTGATGAAGAACTGTTAAGAATTAAATCACAGTTAGAAATGATCATGGCGACAGAAAAACCTTATCTGGACAGTGAACTGAACCTTATTAAACTTGCAGAACTTTTATCTGTTTCTACCCATCATTTATCTTATGTCATCAATACCGGATTTGGGAAAAACTTTTTTCAGTACATCAATGAATTCAGGGTAGAACATGCCAAAATACTTTTAAGAAAAGACAGCAAATTATCCATTCTTGGAATTGCTTACGAATCCGGCTTCAATTCTAAAACCTCTTTCAATACAACTTTCAAAAAACTGTCCGGACAAACTCCTTCCGAGTTTAAAAAATAAGTACTGATTTATAAATCTTTACTTTTTTATAAGTTTAAATTTTTGATTTACAGTATTTTATATATTTGCATGAAATGCGTTCGCTCAGATAATACCGAACATTAAAAATGAATTTCCACGATAGCTTTGTACCGTAAAATTTAATCTTATGGACAACAAAGAATCGTACGCAGTGGTTACGGGAGCTAGTCAGGGTTTGGGAAAATCATTCGCTGAACAGCTGGCAAAGAAAAACATCAATGTAATTGTAATCAGCCTTCCTGATCAGAATCTAAAAGAAATTTCCCTTGAACTTACAGAAAACTATCATATAAAGTCTCATTACTACGAAGTGGATCTTTCTGTGCCTGAAAATGTAATGAAGCTTACAGAGTGGCTTAACGCTAATTTTGATATTCATATTCTGATCAACAATGCAGGATTGGGAGGAACTAAAAAATTTACCGAAGCAACCTCAGATTATATCAATACTATTTTACAGGTCAATGTAACAGCAACCTCACTGATTACCCATCAGCTTTTACCAAATCTGCTGAAACAGCCGAAAGCTTATATTTTAAATGTTTCAAGCATGGCTGCATTTTCTCCCGTTGGTTTTAAAACAGTGTATCCTGCGTCTAAAACCTTCATCCATTCATTTTCAAGAGGGCTGCATGAAGAATTGAAAAATACCAATGTTTTTGTAAGCGTTGTGAATCCCGGTGCAATGAAAACCAATACAGATGTCTGCAAAAGGATCGAAAAACAAGGTTTTTTAGGAAGATTAACCCTTTTAAATCCTGATAAAGTGGCATCACGCTGCATTCAGCAATTATTTAAAAAAGATTCCGTAATTATGGTGAATCCAATAAGCTGGCTCGTCATGAAGATACTTCCGATATGGATAAAGCTTCCATTGATGACCCAGGCAATAAAAAGAGAAATTGAAGCATGAAAAAAGTAGTTGTAACCGGAGCTACAGGACTTCTGGGAACGAATGTTATCATTAAATTATTAAAAAATGGTTATTCTGTTATTGCTTTGGTGCGCAAGGAAAGCAAGTATCTGGATGAAGAAAATGAAAACCTAAATTGGATTGAAGCCAATCTTTCCTCAGATCTTTCCCAACACCTTAAAAACATAGATTTTGTTATCCATATTGCTGCGGAAACACGTATGAATCTTCTCACTTATGATGAGTACAGGAAAGTAAATTATGACTGGACGGTGGATTTATTCAATCAGGCACAAAAATCTGGGATAAAAAAGTTTCTGTTTATCAGTTCTGCCAATACATTAGGATTTGGAAGTAAAACTGATCCCGGAAGCGAAGAGAAAAGGCAAAAGTATCCTTTTACACAATCATGGTATGCGCAAAGTAAACTGGAAGCTGAAAATTATCTTCTGCGAAACGCTAAAAATATGGAAGTGGTTATTCTGAATCCTACATTTATGATTGGCGCCTATGACAATAAACCCAGTTCCGGGAAATTAATTTTCTGGGCATGGAAGAAAAAACTTATCTTTTATCCAAAAGGAGGTAAAAATTTTGTCCATGTTCAAGATGTTGCCAATGGTGTCATCAATGCTCTGGAAAAAGGAAAGAATGGTGAAAAATATCTTTTAGCCAATGAAAATCTGAGCTATAGTGATTTTTTTAGAATGATCAACAGGGTAACCCATCAACACCCAATTATGATTCCTATCCCTAATATTCTTTTGAACGTTCTGGGTAAAGTAGGAGATGGGCTGAGAAAGATGAAAATCAGCACCAATCTAAGTACTGCAAATATGAAAGCACTTCAAATATATAATTACTATTCAAATCGTAAATCATTAGAAGAACTGGATGTTCAATATCAATCGGTGGATAATGCTGTAAAAGATGCTATAGAATATTTTAAAAGTAAAGAAATACATTAATAAAAACCTGTGTTCCCTTTGTGGTTTAGATATTTTTGAACCATAAAGGAAACATAGAAAAAATCATTCGTGAATTCGTGGCAGATATTTATCAACTTTTCTGTTAAAAAAATCTTTAAACCACATAGAAACATAGAAAAAAAATTCGTGAATTCGTGGCAAAATATTAACCTCTATTATATTCCGGCTAAAGAAAACTCTCTATTGCTTTTTCTACAGTTTCAACAAAGAAAACATGCCCGGTTTTATTGCTTTCAAAGATAAAATCCTTCATGCTTTTACTTTCATATTTACTGAAATCGCCCACAACAGCCAGTCCGATACGGTAATTGGAAAACTTTTGCAGAATCTCTCCCGCGATCTTCGTTTTTAAGTCAAAGAAATCCGGAGTCATATTTTTCTCGTATAAAATTACTTTGTCAAAACCCTGATAATAGAGATTTCCCATGAGATCCAATCCGTCCTGAGCAGAATGAATTATTATTTCATCGGCAATAACTTCTGCAACCTTGATGTTATTGATACTGTGTGATTGAATGATCATGAATTTAATATTTTGTATAGAGATTAAAATTACTTATTTCCTTCCAAAAATAAACCTGTCATTTTCAGATAAGTCCTTTAATAGCTGCGAATCTGAGAAATAATGATAGAGCGCCAGTGTTTCAGGTCCTAATTTTTGATTGATCTCCAAAAACAAAAGTCCGTTATCATGTAAATGTTTTCTGGAATCTTCAGCAATCTTTCTGTAAAAGATCAAAGCATCAGAAGTCGGAGAGAAGAGTGCCATTTTAGGTTCGAATTCCTTTACAGAATCTGCAATTTCAATTTCTTCTTCCATTCCTATATAGGGCGGGTTTGAAATGATAACATCATAATGATCTGTCAGTTCAAAAGTAAGATAATCAGCATGAATGAATTTTACTTCTAACTGATGGTATTCTGCATTTCTTTGTGCTGTTTTCAGTGCCTTTTCAGAAAAATCAATTGAGGAAACGTCAGCATTAGGAAAATACTTCTTTAAGACCAAAGGAATTACGCCGCTACCGGTTCCAATATCTAAAATTCTCAAAGTTTCATTAGGAGCTTTTAAAGCTTGTACCTTTTTTATTTCACGAATGGCTATTTCAAGAAGTTCTTCTGTTTCAGGGCGGGGAATCAAAACATTTTCATCTACAAAAAACGTCATTCCGTAAAATTCCGTTTCACCTAAAATCTGTAAATAAGGCTTTCCTGTTTTTAATTCTGAAATAATCTGATTGAACTTTTCCTCATTCTCTGAAGAAATTTCCTCATCTGCCGACTGGCGTTGCTGAATAGTATTTAACCCTAAAATATGTTCTGCAAACATCTGAAAGATAAATGCATTTTCTGATTCGGTATACACTTCCGAAAGATGTGCTGAGAAGTTTTTTTTAAGTTCTGCTATCGTCATTGTATTTAATAAAACATTTCTGTTTTCTTACTTTTTAATTCAATTGAATTTTCTCCTACCTGAAAATTATCCATTAAAGGAGGAGTGATTTTTTTATTGATTTTTTCTTTCCAGCTTCTTTCTTTCACGGTATTATTTTGATCACAATCCTCAGATGAATACTCGAATATAGCATCCCCTGTAGAAATATTATAATCCAATGACTGGAAATAATCGCATGGTGCCCCAAAATTGATGGTTGCCCCAATCAAATACCAATTATTATTTTGAAATCTGTACCTGTGGGTATAATGCCATTTTTGTCGGCTTCCTCCGAAATGATCAACGATAATGGTTTTGTTTTTTATGCTGATGCCTTCATAAGGATTTCCCATCATTCCGCCATGTTCGGTAGAAAGAATAGGATTCGTGGATTGGTGCCACAATATCCAGTTTTCGCCTTCTTTTCTATAAATAGCAAGACTTTGAGCAAATCCCAGATCGCCTTCCATTGGTGTTTCATATACACAAACAGCTTCATCATCAGGATTGTTGTCCAGATTTCCAAATGCTTTGTCCTTTAAAGTCCAGAATTTTGGAGTGAATTCTTCAAGCATCTTTGCCTTCTTTACTGTAATTTCAGCATCAAAATTTCCAGTTTCTACGGCTTCCTGAAAAGCATCTATTTTACGCTGCTTCTCGTTGGATATCTTAGGAATATTCGTTCTGATGTTGTCTGCATCTTTCGGCAACTCAGGTAAAGTAAAGCTTCTTGGTTTAGAATTCGAATCATAATATTTTATCTCACGATATTCATAATCAATGAGTTTCTTCTTATCATAGACGCCTTCGTTAGAATCCTGTCTGTAATGTTTCTTGGAGATCCAGTTTCCCTGTTTATCATACACATATTCAAAAGCTTCTATGGATAAAGGATTTCCTGTATATTCTATGCTTTGTTCAAAAATAAGATTGTTGTGATCATCATATCTTCTGGTTGTTTTGGTAGATTTTTCTGTTCCGAGCATATGGTATTGCTGTTCAATACGCTCCAGATAATCGTTAGAATAATAATATTCTGTTTTATTTTCCAAAGAATGATGATTGGCAAACCAGACTTCCGAAAGAAGATAACCCTTTTTATCGTAGCTGAAAGTCACGTCCCTGTTTGTAATCACATAATCTTTAATATCAACAGGCTTATAAGAACCATTCATCCATTTGTAACGATGAATTTTTGATTGGTATAAAGGTGTCTTTTTGGTGAGAAAAGGGAATTCAAAAGTATATTCTTCTTCAGGATTGGCTAAAGAATCATAGCTGTAATCAATGATTTTAACAATTGTCTTTTTTCCCTCTGAAGAATAATTATACTTGGTATATCCTTCATAAATAAAGGTTTTCTTATCGTCTATTGTATAATCTATTTCTTCCTGAAGACGATTCTCCGTGTTGTAAAAAAGCCAGTTGTAGCGGCTTATATTTTTATGATCTCCTGATTCCTTAAGAACAAGAAGATCATTTTTATAATGAAATTTTTCTACAACAGAATTGTCATCGTAATGATACTTGTGATAGAGTTTTCTACCGTCAGGAAGGTATTCCGTATAAGATTCCTGAACGTAAGAAAGTCCGTCTTTATTTATAGAATGGCGGTCTTTTTGTTCTGCTTTTTTAAACGTTGTAACAGAAAAGATATTTTTTGATACCACGTTTATTGAATCGCTATATTGGCTGTTAAAAGTATGATTGTCAAGAGATCCGTTTATTGAAACTATTTTTTCCTGGGCACAGCTGATCACAAAACTTATTGAGAAAACAAGTTGAAGTGCTTTTGGAAATGCCGTATTTAGGATCGCTGAATTATTCATTTACCTTGTAAAAACTAATTTGGTATCAGTAGATTTCTCTTCATCGAATCTATATCCTTCATAATTAAAGGCTTTTACATCATTAAGCGTTTTAGCATTAGTTTCTGCACAGAATCTCACCACAAGTCCTCTTGCATGCTTTGTGTAAACGACGATGGTTTTTAATTTTCCGTCTTTTAATTCATAGAAATCAAAATCCACCACCGTATGATTCAGTTTTTTTCTGTCAATTACTTTTCCATACTCGTTGCTGGCTAGATGAAGTAGGATTTCTCCTTTTTTCATTTCAGAATTCAATTGTTCCGTGATTTTTTCTCTCCAGAATTCATAAAGATTTTTATATTGCTCAAATGCAAAAGGGCGCCCCATTTCCAGTCTGTAAAGCATTACCTTATCTGATGGTTTCAGTAATCCGTATAATCCGGAAAGCATTCTGTAGTTTTTTTGCAGATAATCTACTGCATCTTTATCTAGAGTTTTAGCATCCAAACCTCTGTATACTTCTCCTGTAAAGGCAAACATAGCAGGTGCAGACTCTTTTGCGGTAGGTTTTGATTTCCATTTTTGGTTTCTTTCCCAGTTTTCATCAGCCAGTTTAGGCGATATTTCCATCAGTTCGGAAAGATATTTCGGAGATTTTTCTTTTAAATAAGATTGTATAAAAGCTGCTTCTTCAATGAATTTTGGGGTTGTAGATTTCAATAGTTCCGTTGAGTTTTCTACATTCATTAATTTCGCAGGTGATGTTATAATTTTCATAGTGTTAAAATACAGATAAGTGTTTAATATCAATAAAGTTCATGATCATCATCGATACAAAATCAATCATAAAATGACAGATGATCAGAATTTTAATATTAGAATATAATTTATAAAATATGGCAAAAACGATCCCAATAAAGAAAGGAATAATAACCTGTCCTACAGTTCCGTAAGTGCTGTGCAGAATTCCAAACAAAATGCCTGAAACCAATATACCTGTCACTGGGCTGTTGTATATTTTTTCAATTCTAGGCTGAATGTACCCACGCATCAAAAGTTCCTCTACAGCACCAGCCGTTATGCACGTAAAAATAATTAAAAAATAATTGTTTTTAAAAATGGATGTAAGTGCAAAAAGCTTCTCACTGGGCTTTTCCTGAATTAAAAACATAAATACAGCATTGAGAATGATTCCTCCGAGGGTACATATAAAATATAAAATCAGAATCGCTCTGATATAGAAACGTAAAGAATACTTCTTTTCTCCCTTGAGTAGAAATGGTTTCTTTTCAATAAAGAGATTGTACAGAAATATAATGAGTAAAGCACTCCATATTGCAATCCTGCTTAGAAAAAAAGTATAAGAAGTAATAGCTTTTATTCCTGTAACGATATGAATGACTGAAAAAGCATAAAGCATCAGCTCTATCAGTATCAAAAAAGTGAGCAGAATCCCTATGGAATATTTTCCATTAAGACTAATATTCTTCAAAGTTGAATTGCTTAAATTAAATCGTTCCTTTTCCCTGACGAATAATTTCCGGTTCACCAGAAGTAAGATCTACGATGGTAGAAGCTACATTATCTCCATATCCTGAATCGATTACAATATCCACCAGATGGTCATATTTTTCAGCAATAAGTTCTGGATCGGTAGAATATTCAATAATTTCATCATCATCTCTAATGGATGTCGAAGCGATTGGGTGCCCGAGTTTTTCAACAATAAGCTGCGGAATTGGATGATCAGGAACACGAATACCAATTGTTTTATGTCCTTTATAAGCTAAGGGTAAACTTTTATTTGCTTCAAGAATAAAGGTAAATGGTCCGGGAAGGTGACTTTTCAGAAATCTGAAAACTGAGGTGTCAATAGGTCTTGTAAAATCGGAAAGATGACTCAGATCATTACAGATTATCGAGAATTTTGACTTCTCAAGCTTTAATTTTTTAAGCTGAGCCAGTTTTTCCATGGCTTTAATATCAAAAATATTACAGCCCAAGGCATAAATCGTATCTGAAGGATAGATGATCAATCCTCCATTATTTAATGTTTTAATAACCTCATTCACAAGATTTTCCTGAGGATTGTCGGGGTGAATTTTTAATATCTTTGCCATAAAACAAAGATACAAATAATAAAATAGTTTTTATAAAAGTCCTTTATTTAAAAGAAAAATTAGGATTTGTAGAAAATATTCGTACCTTTGCAATCCAATATCGCGGGATGGAGCAGTAGGTAGCTCGTCGGGCTCATAACCCGAAGGTCATCGGTTCGAGTCCGGTTCCCGCTACTAAGTTAAGTGCCTTCGGTAGGCACTCTAAAAATACACCGCGGGATGGAGCAGTAGGTAGCTCGTCGGGCTCATAACCCGAAGGTCATCGGTTCGAGTCCGGTTCCCGCTACTAAGTTAAGTGCTTTCGGTAGGCACTCTAAAAAATACACCGCGGGATGGAGCAGTAGGTAGCTCGTCGGGCTCATAACCCGAAGGTCATCGGTTCGAGTCCGGTTCCCGCTACTAAGTTAAGTGCCTTCGGTAGGCACTCTAAAAATACACCGCGGGATGGAGCAGTAGGTAGCTCGTTGGGCTCATAACCCGAAGGTCATCGGTTCGAGTCCGGTTCCCGCTACTAAGTAAGTGTCTTCGGTAGGCACTCTAAAAAATACACCGCGGGATGGAGCAGTAGGTAGCTCGTCGGGCTCATAACCCGAAGGTCATCGGTTCGAGTCCGGTTCCCGCTACTAAATTAAAATCGGTATAACGACAGTTATACCGATTTTTTATTTTTTTCAAAACGATCATTAAAATAATTTTATTCTGAAGATTTAAGTTCTATTGGATTATTGGTTTGTTGAAATTTATCTAGAACTGATTGGTCCAGATTATGTGTCTGATTTTTTGAAAAATTCATGATTGCTCCATCATTTAATGCAACTGTAATAGTACTACTTGTGACATTCGTAAAAGCAACGTCTGTTTTAAGATTAATACTTTTTTTTGCTAATTCATTAAATTGTGTTTGAGACATTATTCTTGCCTTTTTAGGAATAACGAGATAAGGATCCTTTATGTTAATGACTTGAATCAGATCAAATTTATGATTTTCATCCTTATCACTAATTCTTATTATTAAGCCAGGCAGACCAATAAATTTATAGGGACCATCGTTGATAGGAATGTCTTTTGTAAACCATGCTTGCCATTCTCTTCCCTTGTATTTCGTGTAAGCTTTTTGGCATTTAAAAGTATTGATTACAGAATACTCATTTAATAGATCCCATTTTGGAAGTTTTTCTTCTTCTATAAGAATATCAAGATTAAATTTTTTTGAATAGAAGGCAATTTTATTTAAATTATAATCTTTGAATATCTTATAACCTAAATTTTGATTATAATTTTTATAATTAACTAATTGGTTTAAATCTTTTGTAACTGCATAGGCTGAATCTACTTTATACTTAGCATCATTAAAGAAAAGAGATTTCTTACCATCAGTGTCTAAGTTCATATATTCTATGATTACTGAATCTTTTTTTTCTTTTTGTGGAATAAATTTGTATTCATAGGTAAACCTATAACTTTGAGCAAAAAACAACAAAGGAAAGACGGAGATAAAGAATGTGATAAGAAATCTCATTTTTTGATTTTTGATATGAATAAAAATTAAATTGTAGAATCTTCTAAACTTGGACCAGCTGGAAGCCCTGATACGTGGGAATACTGTGAATCACAAATCTATATACACCCTTGATGGTTGAAAGATACCCCATAAATTTTCCATGATTATTAATTAAAATTGCAAACTATTAGCAATGTACTTTTTTTACATTATAACATAGAAATAATGTGATTTATTACGACTTTTTTATTAAGTTAAGGTTGTAATATCATATAAAAAATTATATAGCTATTTATGATTTAATATTTTTCACATATAATGTAACGAATGAGAAATTTTTCTTACTGATAATCCGTGTAGTATGCGGAATATGGAATGAATGTAAGGCAAATATTTTTAATTTATGGAAAAAGCTTTATCTTTGTATCATAATATCGCGGGATGGAGCAGTAGGTAGCTCGTCGGGCTCATAACCCGAAGGTCATCGGTTCGAGTCCGGTTCCCGCTACTAAATTAAAATCGGTATAACGACAGTTATACCGATTTTTTGTTTTTTCAAAACGATCATTAAAATAATTTTATGGATCAAGCACAAAAGTTGTGGACTAAGTAAAAAGTTTCGTTAATCTGAAGAAAAAAACAAATTATCTTTTTACTCCTCTAAGCTTTATACTTAAATTTTATTTAAACGAAGACATGATGAAATTGATTATTGATAAGGAAGCTAAGAAAGCGACAAAAGTCACTGATGAAGCGATGTAGATACGCGTACGCTTAGAAAGAATCAATACTAATTGATTCAACCTTTGCTTCCTAAAATACAACACCAGATAATAGAAATCCTTTGCGTTAAATTTTAAAATTAAACTGATCTAAATATTCTAAGCCCCACAACTTTTGCGCTTGATCCGATAAGATTATAAAACTTTGCGTCAAATTAAATTCCATCCATCTTAACAATGTAATTACAGTTTTTGAGACTGATTCAAAGTGCTCTACTAAAAAATAAATAAGAGTTTTACTAATTCGTCAGGAATATACATCCTCCAAATTTAAAAACTTAATACTTGCATCCATAACTTTTGAGACTGATCCGAATAAATTGCTAAAAATAATTCGTGAATTCGTGGCAAAAAAAATCATCCTGTTTCTAGTCTGTAAATTTGGATAAGGTATGGAATCCAAAAAACTAGAGAATATTAATGGTCTTTCTTTGTCGCTACTATAGAATAAATCATAGGGATTTTATCTTCCAGATGAGCTATTCTGTATTTTTTAGGCTCAAATTCTATCGTGTGATTGAAACAGTTATAAGGAGAATAATCAAACTCATCAAGACTATTGATCTCTAATCCGTTTTTAATTAAACTGTTGATAACTTCACTTAAATCGTGGTTCCACATCACATAGGATTGATTGATATCAGCATTTTTGTCAGCATAAGTCCCGCTTTCCGTTTCTACAATGGCTCCCGAATTAAAATATCTGTATCCTACTTTTTCAAAATTATCATCGAACATCCATACAACAGGATGGAATTCTACAAAGATGAATTTTCCGCCCGGCTTTAAAAATCTGGAAATCACTTTTGCCCATTGATCAAGGTCCGGCAGCCAGCCAATAGTTCCATAACTGGTATAAACGATATCAAATTCTCCTTGTAAATGATTAGGAAGATCATAAACATCACAACATATGAAATGGGCATCAGAATTTGCTTCCAGGGCAAGTTCTTTAGCACTTTCAATAGCTTTATCGGATAAATCAATGCCTATAGTTTTTGCTCCAAGTCTGTTCAGAGAAATTGTGTCCTGTCCAAAATGGCATTGTAAATGTAAAACTGATTTTCCCTTTAGATCTCCTAATAAATTTAATTCAATTTCATTCAAAGAGCTTTTCCCTTTTAAAAAACCATCAACATCATAAAATTCTGATTTTAAATGCGATTCGGTTCTGCTATTCCATGAATTTTTATTGATTTCCAGATAATTATTCTCTGCATTCATAGTATTGTTTTTTTGTGCAGGTAATTTACACAAATTATAAGGATTTCTTTACCGGTTGCAGATTCGTTATGAGCTTATTGTATATTTTGTTGATTTTTCCAGACTTTATATTTCTCTTTCATGCAGTGTCCGCACGGGCGATAGTTATATTGGATAGCCTCTTCTTCGTCGGTAAAAAAGATTCTGTTCACCTTTTTCATTCTTTTACCTGATGAACAACTTAATAATCCATAAATTTTCAATCTTTTATTTCCGCCAAAACGAATTTTTTGATAATGAATTTTACTCCTCAATTCAGAATCTGTTATTTGAGAATGATGTATCATTTTTTTATCTAATCATTAGTTAACAGCATCATGAAAAATAATTCCTAAAGCGTATCGTTCTCCCGTTTTTACTTCACTTACTCCGTGCTTCATATTGACTCTGTAATATCCTTTTGTTCCTTTTTCAGGTTTAAAATGGGTAGTGAAAATAAGAAGATCTCCTTTTTTAGGCTTTAGCACAATTGCTTTGGATTGCGCTCTTGGAACTTGTTGGGTAAGGACAAATTCTCCACCTGTGAAATCTTCATCAGGATCACTCAGCATAAGAACAACTTGAATAGGGAAATAAAGATCACCATATAAATCCTGATGTAAAGTATTGAAGCCACCATTTCCATACTTTAGAATCAAGACCGTTGCTTTTTGTTGATTATTTATATGACATTGTTGTAAAAACTCATTATGTTTCAAAGGAAAATGAGTATTGATATGCAATGCGGTAAACCAAGAGTTAGCAATAGGAGCAAGGTATGGATAGAGGTGAGTGCGTATTGTTTGTATCAGTTCAGGTAAAGGATAATTAAAATATTTATATTCTCCCAGCCCAAAACGATGGCGAGCCATAACCACAGTTTTACGGTATAAAGACTGATTATCATAGTTTGCTTTCAATGCATTGCATTCTTCTTCAGATAATACATTGGGGATCGAGGCATATCCGTTTTGGTGCATTGATTCTGTAATGTCTTGCCAATCTAGGCTATTAATTTTCTGGACGATATTTGTCATTGTTTTGTTTTTATACTGCAAAGATCTCAAGCTATATGCAAATATAAAATCCAAAACGTGCGGAGTTTTATGCGACTTTTAATTCTGGAAATCACAAATAATGGATGATATTGTAACTCAGATTTTCCCTTTACCAGCTTCTCAATTTGAAATCTGGACCATCTTTATAAGTCGAATCTGGATTATAATACCATTCCTGCTTACAACTACTTTTGCACTGTTAATCAAAATAAATATAACGATGAATTACACCATTAAAAAAGCAAGTCTTGAGGATCTTAATGAAACGGCAGAATTATTTGATCTCTATCGTGTTTTTTACAGACAAGAGTCTGATGTAGAAAGAGGTAAGGCTTTTCTTAAAGAGAGATTTTTAAACAGTGAATCTGATATTTTCCTTGCCTTAGTGGATGGTAAAGCAGTCGGATTTGTGCAGCTTTATAAGCTATTTCATTATACAAAACTGCAAAAGCAATGGTTGTTGAGTGATCTTTTTGTACATCAGAATTATAGAGGGAAAGGACTTTCGGTAGCTTTAATTGACCGTAGTAAACAATGGTGTGAAGAAACCGGAGCTTGCGGACTTATGCTTGAGACAGAAAAAACAAATGATATAGGAAATGCATTATACCCTCGCTGTGGATTTGAATATGATGGATTGCACAACTATTATCATTGGTGGAAATAATAATATGAAAAACCGGAAGTAAAGGAGAAAATTGTAGAAGCCATTTAATTTATTTAATAGAGAAATATCAATACATTGAGATTTACTTTTTGCTTAACTATAAGCTGTCCTGATTTCTGACAAGCGGATTCGTTTTTTACCTAAATCTAAGTAGTATTATTTCTACAAATCCGTTCATTTAATTCTACAGTTATTCTTTTATAGCTAGAATACAGAATCCTATTTTTGTACAGCTCTACAAGTCAAGGGTAGGACAGATGACTTTGTAGAGCTAAAGCAAAATTCTCTCCGCCTTATTTTCTACTTTTTCCCCAAGTTTTATGATTAGTACCACAAAACTGCTTTTGGCGGAGGTTTTTTGCACCAAATGAAAAGAGAACTGCAATTGCAGTTCTCTTTTTTATATTATTTTTTGTAGATTCTATTATTGAATCAGCTGATTATAAGGAGCCAGTTTATTGTCATCAGACATTGTTTCTCCCAGGAATTCTCTTTTCTGGTCAGCCTTCATTCTTCCCGCTGCATCATTTGCGTTGAAGTAAGCCTCACTCAATTTTGTTGCAATATCTGCCGGCTTAAAATCAAATTTTGTATCGCCTTCTACTCCCAGATATCCGTTCTTTTTCGTAAGGTTAGAGATATAGTTGCTATAATTAATGAATGTATTTCTAAGATATTGAGTATGATATTCCATACATTTTTTAGCCTTTTTTGAAGAGTTGTTCATAATACAGTTCTTCATATTGTTTCTGTATAAATACCACTCAGATTCTAAGATCCCATATTCTTTTCCCAATGCAATTTTTCCGTTGTTCACGATGTTGTTATCACCTTCCTTTGTGGCAATCGTTTGAAGATGTTGGATTACTAATGGAACGGTAGCCTCAATTTTTGATTTTGTATCCTTTAGCATGCTAAGATCAGCGGCAGGAGATTTTTTCTTTTGTGCTGTTGTAACGTTAAAAATAAGCAGCAGCAGTACAATCAATAAATTATATCTTTTCATGAGAAATTTTTAAGGCACTAAAATAAATATAATTTCCCGGTTTTAACAAATTCATTTTAATTTTCTTTAATAAAAATTAACAAGTTTTAAGAATTTATACCTAAATTTTCTTTTATTCTATGAATTAAGCAGATTGTAATTTCACTTTGTTAAAAAATTAATATATTTAATTTTTTTTATTTAATTGATTATTAAGCACTTATATCGTTTGAATAATCTATCACTAAAAAAATAGTTGTTAGATTGGATTTTATTTCTACATTTGTATAACTAATTTATTAGTGATACAAAATTTCATGGAGAATGTATCCTGATAATAATTAATTGACCGGATATGAAAAATCAGACGTTAACAAAGGCAGAAGAGCAGGTAATGCAGTATTTATGGAAACTGGAAAGAGGATTCCTTAAAGACATTCTTGATCTTTTTCCAGAGCCTAAGCCCCATACAAACACTGTATCTACGATCTTAAAGGTATTAAAGGACAAAGAATTCGTAGACTATGAAGTATATGGAAGACAACATGAGTATTTCCCGTTGGTTTCAAAAGAGCAATATTCCGGGAAAACCATGAAAAGTCTTGTGAAAAACTATTTTAAAGGATCTTATAAAAGTGCTGTTTCATTTTTAGTGGAAAAAAACGAAATGACGGTAGAAGACCTTGAAATGCTTCTGAACGAACTTAAAAAGAAAAACTAATAACCATGGAAACTGTATTATTATACTTTGGGAAAGTAATTTTATGTTCTGGTGTAATGTTTTTGTACTATCAGTTGTCTTTAAAAGACAGGACATTTCATCATTACAATAGATTTTATCTGCTGTCAGCAATTTTGGTACCGTTGCTGTTACCTCTTATCAAGGTAGAAGATTTTACAATAGAAGTGAGTAATGATATGTATTTGATTCTTGATAAAATTCAAAATTTTAACACAGAAAAAAGCTTAAACAATGGTTACCTTTATTTTAACATTATTTTTTCAGCTCTGGGACTGGTTTCTCTCTATTTTTTAGGGAAGTTGATCTACGGGATTTTTAAAATCCAGCAGTTCAAAACACAGTTTCAGAAAGAAAGTTTTGACGGAATCAATTTTTACCGTACAGACCTGACTGAAGCACCATTTTCATATTTTAAAAATCTTTTCTGGAAGAATACCATTACCTTGGATTCTGAAGTAGGAAAGCAGATTTTAAAACACGAAATGGTCCATATTGAACAGAAACATTCATTGGATAAGATTCTTATTGAAATCACTACTGCAATTTTCTGGTTCAATCCGTTTTTTCATATCATCAAAAGAGAAATTAACCTAATCCATGAATACCTGGCTGATAAAAAAGCCGTGAAGCATTCGGACACCAAAGCATTTGCGCAGATGCTTTTAGCAAGCCACTTTTCCGGAACACAGTTGCCTGCTGCCAGTCCGTTTCTAAGTTCAAACCTTAAAAAAAGACTTAAGATGTTACAAAAACCAAAAACCAAATTCGGGTATGCGCGTAGAATTCTTGCATTGCCGGTTTTATTTTCAGTGGCGTTTGCTTATCTGGTAAATGCTAAGAACAGAGAAATTGAAGAAACAAATCTTTCTATTAAAAGGGTAGTTTCAGAAATTAAAAAAGATACTGTAAGGGAAAAAACAGGACAGCAAGAATATAAAGGACTGCCTGATCCGGGAGAATCTCACAAACAACTGGATAAACTTCAGAAAGAGCTTGAAAAAAGACAAGAAGAACTAAGCAAGCTGGATCCTGAAAGTAAGGCTTACGAAAAGAAAATGGAGGAAATGGATGATCTGGTAGCTGAAATGACAGATATTACAGACGAATCCAGCAGACAGGTAGAAGAGTATTTCAATTCTGCGGAATGGAAAGATCAGATGAAGAAACTGGAAAATATGGATCCTCTTGATAAAAAAGAAATTCGCAGAATCAAGAGAGAAGCTGCCAAAGCTGCTAAAGAGGCAAAAAAGATAGGTAAAAATGCCGCGAAAATAGGATTAGAGGCTGAAAGAGTAGGAAGAGAAGCTGCAAAACAGGCAAAAATAGATGCCGAAAATGCCAGAAAAATTGGTGAACAAGCAAGAATAGATGGAGAAATTGCGAGAAAAGCAGGAGAGCAGGCTCGAATAATAGGAGAGAAAGTTCGTCAGGAAACAGAAAAGCAGTTCAAAAATATTGATTTTGTGAATGCAGGTAATGCCAAGTTAATGGTCGTAGAAGCAGATTTCATTAAAAAAGAAGGAAATGGAAATATTACGATGAATGGAGTGAAGAAATATAATATGGACGGCTTGGATGATGTGAAGTTCTTTATAGACGGCAGAAAAGCTTCTAAAGAAGAGTTTCGTATGATTAAGACGGAAAATATTGCAAGCATTAATGTTATCAAGGAAAATACCATAAGAGGCAGAGAAAGCGAAATAAGAATCGTGACAAAAAAATAAAACTCTAATAAGCTTTGTCAGGATACATTGGCAAAGCTTTTTTTAATATTCAGCTATGAAAACAAAAATTCTATTTTTTATGTTCCTGGGCGTATTGGCTCATGCTCAAACAAACAGGTTCTTTTATGAGTATAAATTTATTCCGGATTCCAATAATAAAGAAGATGTAAAAAAGGAAATGATGCTGTTGGATATTGATAAAAACGGATCAAGCTATTACAGCCATGATAAATTCGTGGCAGATTCCATCAGCAGGGCAGAACTTGAAAATCAGATAAAAGCCGGAAGTGGAAATATAAGCGTCAACAGAAGGGAAAAACCAGGGCAGGTCTCTTATAAAGTGACCAAGCAGTATCCTGATTTTAAAACTTATCTTTTCAGAAGTGTTTCTATGGATCAATATAAAATCAAAGAAGATAAAAAGCCTGATTGGAAGATCCAGCCTGAAAAGCAGAAAATAGGAGAATATAATACCCAGAAAGCAGTTACCACGTTAGGAGGAAGAGATTGGATCGCATGGTTTTCAACGGAAATTCCTTTTCAGGATGGTCCTTATATTTTCTATGGACTCCCTGGATTAATTGTAAAATTAGAAGATACTACCGGATCTCATAGCATGATGGTTGTAGGTAATAAAACTATAAAATCCAAAGATTCAGAAAAGGAGCTTCAGCTTCCTGACAATGTAAAAATATTAGGATTGGGAAGTAAAGAAATTGAAGTTTCAAAAGATCAGTTTAAAAAAGTTTGGAAAGCTTACGTGAATGATCCCAGCAAGAATATGAGAGAGTTGATGATGAAAAATGGAGGTGAATCAGGAACAAAAGTAGCTTTCAAAGTGAAAACATCAGATGGAAAAGAAATTTCAGATCCTAATCAGGTTTTCAGGGAAATGGAAAAACGAACAAAAGAGATGCTCAAAAAAGATAATAATCCGATAGAACCGGATCTGGTGAATTAATTATTTCATTTTTTACGTTAAATGCGTTCAACAGGATAATATATATCCTGTTTTTTTGCGTTAAATAGTAAAGCAATTATGATATTAAGCTGTGTTTTGATAAATATTTATATTTTTAGATAATCTTAAACTCAAATCTATAATTCTCTATGACAGAAAAGGAAAAATGTGCAGCAGGACTTCTATACAATGCTAATTATGATGAA
The DNA here is from genome assembly GCF_059515185.1 of Chryseobacterium sp. CS2K3. NCBI lineage: Bacteria > Pseudomonadati > Bacteroidota > Flavobacteriia > Flavobacteriales > Weeksellaceae > Chryseobacterium > Chryseobacterium sp. CS2K3. Next base: position 120,586 of record NZ_JCAKRW010000004.1, read on the forward strand.
GAACTTATTCATGAAAGAATTTCCTGTAAAGATCTTTGTCTTGAATATAATAGCTTAAAAAACTCTGATTCGGAAGGAAGAAGCAGGCAGATCAGAAGAATTTTAGGAAGTACAAAGGAAAACATTTGTATTGAACCTTCATTTTGGTGTGATTACGGATACAATATTGAAGTAGGAGAGAATTTCTATGCCAATCATAATCTTGTTATTTTAGATTGTGCTCCGGTAAAATTCGGGGATAATGTTTTTATCGGTCCGAACTGTAGCTTTTATACAGCTGGTCATCCATTAGATGTAAAACAAAGGAATGAAGGTCTGGAATATGCACACCCGATTAAAGTTGGAGATAATGTTTGGCTGGGAGGAAATGTAGTAGTGCTGCCTGGAGTTTCTATCGGAAACAATTCGGTGATAGGAGCAGGAAGTGTTGTGACAAAAGATATTCCTGATAATGTGGTGGCAGTAGGAAATCCATGCAGAGTTGTAAAAAATATTTCTCAAGAAAACTAAATGTACTTAATATAATCATGCAAAAACTAATCATCACTTTTATTCTTTTATTAGGGATAATGACGAAAGCTCAGAATCAGCGTTTTATTTACGAATACAAATATGTTTTAGATTCCACAGCCAAAGACAAACCCGAAACTGAAATAATGTTGCTGGATGTTATTCCGAAAGGATCAAAATTTTATAGTAAAGAAACTTTTGAAACAGATTCGCTTACAAGGGCTGCTATGGAGAAACAAATTCAGGCAGGAAGCGGACAATTGGATTTCTCCGGAATTAAAGACAAAGGTAAAGTGAGATATAGTGTTGAAAAAATGTATCCGGATTATTCAGTACTTTTTTTCAATAGTCTGTCTGCCGATGAATATATGGTTCAGGATAGCAGAAAGCAGGATTGGAAAATATTGTCAGATAAAGAAAAAGTGGGTGCTTTTATTGCTCAGAAAGCAGTTTGTAATTTTGTCGGAAGAAAATGGACAGCATGGTTTACCACAGACTTACCGATTCAGGATGGTCCCTATAAATTTTATGGGCTCCCTGGATTGATTGTAAAGCTTGAAGATGCTACACAAACCCATTCTTTTGAACTTAAGGGCAATACGAAGCTTCCGTCAGAATATGAATGGAAGAGCACTAAAGAAAAGGAAAGATTTAATCAGATTGTGACCTTGAATGAAACGAAATACAGGAAAGCATTTAAAGATTATCTTGCTGATCCTATGAAAAGTGAAAAGAATATGATAGCACGCGGCATTATTATTCAGGAAATAGATGACTCGGGAAAAGTAGTAGACCGTAAACCAGGTAAAAACGACAGAGAAGCAAAGCTGAAAAATGACCTTAAAAAACAAAATAACCTCATTGAACTGGATCTGCTGCGATAGATAAATGATAAAAATAAAATCCCGAAACATGGTTCGGGATTTTTTATAATTGAATAAGGATCAGTGATTATGCCAATTTCTGAGAATCTGCAATAAACTGAGCCAATCCGCTATCTGTTAATGGGTGCTTTAATAAGCTCAAGATCGGAGGAAGTGGAGATGTAATAACATCAGCTCCAATTTTAGCACAGTCGATGATGTGCATTGAATGACGGATAGAAGCAGCAAGGATTTCAGTTTCGAACATATAGTTATCGAAAATTAATCTGATTTCCTGGATAAGGTTTAATCCGTCTGTAGAAATGTCATCTAATCTTCCTAAGAATGGAGAAACATAAGTAGCTCCTGCTTTAGCCGCTAAAAGTGCCTGCCCTGGGGAGAAGATCAAAGTACAGTTCGTTTTGATTCCTTTATCAGAAAAATATTTTAAAGCTTTAATTCCATCTTTAATCATTGGAATTTTCACAACGATATTTTCGTGGATTGCAGCCAATTCGTCTCCTTCCTTGATCATTTCCTCGTACGTTGTAGAAAGTACTTCAGCAGAAATAGGTCCGTCTACAATCTCGCAGATCGCTTTGTAATGGTTTTTGATCGCTTCAGTCCCCTGAATACCTTCTTTAGCCATTAATGAAGGGTTGGTAGTTACCCCGTCTAAGATTCCAAGATCTTTAGCTTCCTTGATTTGCTCTAAATTAGCTGTGTCAATAAAAAATTTCATTTTGTTAAATAGATTTATTGATGCAAAGATAAGTGATTTAATTGAGTTCTGGGATATGATTTTTTGTACAGATTCGAGGTGCAAGATGCGCGGTTCGCGGTTGCTATATCTCCTAATAGCTAGAGCTGCGATCATCCTTAAACATGAAAATCAAACTTATAACTTATATTCTGAGGGTGATTTTTCAAAAAATAAAAGCAGAGTTTAAAAACTTTGTCTCATTATAGCAACAATTATTTAATTTTGACTTTAAATCCTAAACCATGAAAAATAGAACTTTCACAGCGACGCTTGAAATCATAGGAATTAATCCGTTTGTGTTTATCCCTGTAGAAATTCTGGAGGATATTTTTGAGAGCTCAGGAAGAAACAAAAGCCCTATTCCGGTGAAAGGAACGGTGAACGGAAAAGAATTTAAACAAAATCTGATGAAATATCTGGGCGAATGGAGGTTATATGTGAATTTGACGATGTTAAAAAACTCACCCAAAAGAATTGGAGAAATCATTGAAATAAAGGTAGAGTATGATAATTCGGACAGAAGCGTGATCATTCACCCTCAATTGGAACAGGCAATTCAAGAAAGTCCGCTAGCTTCCATTAATTTTGAAAAGCTGATTCCCTCAAGACGAAATGAACTTATTCGTTATATCAACCATCTGAAAACAGAAGCCAGTATTCAAAGAAATATTGAAAAAGTAATCCGGCATCTTCATGGGGAAACAGATTTTTATGGAAAATGGATTGATCGTAATCTGCCACAATAAAAAACAAAATCCGGAATATTCCGGATTTTGTTTTTCTTTATGAATTTAATGTTTTGCTAAGCTTTACAGCGTCCTGATTCGTCGGATCGTACTGTATAGATTTTGCGATATGTTCTTTTGCTTTAGCCGGATCACTTTGCTGTTCTGCAAATGCAATATAGAAGTAAGCGTAGGCAAGATTCTTCTTATTCTGTTCTACTTCTTCCGGTTTTACTGTAGCGATATACTTTTCGTAAGCCAGTTTTGCATTGGCATCATCTTTAGCAGATTGATAGGCATATGCCTGACTGTAATAAGATGGAGCCCAATCCGGCAGCAACGCAGAGATTTTTTTCCATGTATCAACAGCATTAGTCCAATCGGATGCTTCCTGATAAGCTGCTGCTAACTTTGCCAATGATTCTGTATCCTTTGGATTGGCTTCAATTTGTTTTTTTAGCCCTTCAATAGTAGGGTTGGATTGAGTAACTGCAGCAGTGGTGGCTGTAGTGCTAGCTGTATCCGTTTGAGTTGTTTGTGCATTTGCGAAACTTGCACCTCCCACAAGCATTAAACCTAAAAATAGATTTTTAATATTTACTTTCGACATTTTCATAATCTTATATTTTAAAATTCCGAAATCTAAAATTCAAGAATAATTCCATAAAACATCAAATTTTAGAGGCTTTAAGTTTTTTTAGAAAATATTAACGAGATCAATGTTTTTTTTAGGTTAATTTTTGATTCGTGTTTATCTTTGTAATTCGACTATTTTTATAAATCAATATAATTTCATTCTATGAACATCATATTAGCCTCTACATCCACACTTTTCGGTGGTGAATATCTTGAATACTTAAGAGCAGAATTAATCAAACTCTATACAGGAATTGACGAAATTGTGTTTATTCCTTTTGCAAGACCAGGAGGAATTTCTCATGATGAGTATACCGCAAAGGCACGTTCTTTCTTTGAAACCATCAATATAAAAGTGAGAGGTCTCCATGAATTTGAAGATAAAACTGAAGCTCTGAATCAGGCAAAAGGTTATTTTACAGGAGGCGGAAATACATTTTTACTGGTTAAAACATTACACGAAGAAGGCTTAATGTCTGTATTAAGAGACAATGTGATGAGTGGAAAAGCATACTTAGGATGCAGCGCAGGAAGTAATATCGGAGGGCAGAACATGAAAACGACGAATGATATGCCAATCGTTTATCCGCCAAGTTTTGACTGCATGGGGCTGGTTCCGTTCAATCTTAATCCGCATTATCTTGATCCAAATCCGGATTTGAAGCATAACGGAGAAACAAGAGAAACCCGTATCATGGAGTTCCTTACTCAGAATGATATGAAAGTTGTAGGACTTAGAGAAGGAAACTGGATTAGAAGAATCAATGACATCATTACCGTTGAAGGAAACGAATTGACAAGAATTTTTGAAAACGGTAAAGAGCCTTACGAAATAGAAGCGGGAAGTACCTTATAATGAAGCAGGACGACATCAATAGCTTTATAGAGCGCAATCTGAAGAATTTTTCAGTAAACAGTACCGGATGGAATGATCTTATCAGGCAAATGCTGTTTGAGCTGGCTGTAGGAGGATGGAATTTGAAGAATGACGTTTTTGGAGAAGAAAAATTCGGGAAATTGCACTGTTCTCTTTATTCTGAGAATGAAGAATTGAATGTCACACTTAAGATGATTAAGGATAAATATTCAAAACTTTCTCAAAAAACCTGTGAAATTTGTGGAAATGAAGGTAAAATAAGAACCTTTGATTCATGGAAAACGACTTTGTGTTTAAATCATTTTCTTGATCAGAATCCTGTTGTGGAAATAGATAATGATTTGAATATCAGGCGTAGTAATAAAACGGTATTAAACATTAAAGATGTCATTAAAACAGAAATAGAATTTGATCTACAGACTTTAAAACTTTATACAGAAACTTCATCGGATCGTGACGAAAGTTTTTCCTTTTCGTGGCAGGAACCCAATTATTATTTGCTTTTAAAAACAATTCCCGGGTATTTGCTTCCGGACGATATCCAAAATAGAATTACAGATTTGTTTCAAAACCTGAAGAATTGTGAAATCTGTGGTTATAAGGCACTTCATGAAAATTCTTGTCTGCGGTGTTGTCATGAAACATACGAAGAAGGTCAGGGGTATGAGAAAAAATCTGATTATATAAAAGATTGTCAAATGGATATTTTCATAGACGAAGAAGATTTTGAAAAATATTTTAAATATGACCGTTCTTTTGAAAAAGTTAATAACCATCAGATTCTTTTCACGCACAACGATCTCAATGAATATGAAAAGCTTTTATTTTAACTATATTTGATTAGAATTTAAATGAATAAAATCTGTTGCTAAGCTTTATTTGAATAAATAATTTCATCAAGGCAGACAGAATTTAGACTAAAACAACAATGCAATGAAAAAAACGCTTGCAGTTCTCACTCTTTCTGTACAAATGGTCTGTGCTCAGAATATAGCGCAGAAGCTTGATAAGGTAACAAAAGATCTGATGGATTCTTCAGGAGCTGTGGCTTCCGGTTTATCTTTCTATGTAGCAGATGAAAATGGTAATTTTATCTACGAATATCAAGGAAACAAAGGACTTTCTACAGCATCTACTCAAAAAATATTTACAGCCGGCGCTGCGCTGGAAACCTTAGGAAAAAATTATACATACACTACAACGTCCAGCTATTCCGGAAATATATCCGGCGGAACATTGAACGGAAATCTTTTTATCACTTCGAACGGAGATCCTACGTTGGGAAGCTGGAGATATGAAGCTTATAAACCCGAAAGTTTTAAAAAGAAACTCATCGATGCCGTTAAAAATTCTGGAATTACTAAAATTTCTGGAGACCTTGTCATCGATGATTCTTACTTTGATCATCAAACCATTCCCGGTGGATGGCCCTGGGATGATCTTGGGAATTATTATGGAGCAGGCGTGTGGGGAATCAATTGGCGAGAGAATCAGTTTGACATCAATATTAACGGAACAGATTTTAAAAGTTTCTCTTATCCTCTTGAGGATGTAAAATGGCTTAATGATTTAAAAGCCGGCGGAAGTTCCGATCAAAGTCTGATCTTCACGGCACCTCATTCTAATGTAGCGCTTATCAATGGAATGCTTCCGGCTGGAAAAACAGTGACGGTTTCCGGATCAACTCCTAATCCGCCCTTACAGCTGGCAGCAGAAGTTAAACAATGGTTGAAAGAATCAGGAGTAGAGCTTTCAGGAAAAGCTGTCACCAATTCACAACTTGAAATAGAGGGAAAACAGGCGTTGGAAGCTCCCAAAAATAATATTATTCTTACTTATCAATCTCCCACTTTGGACAAAATTGTCTATTGGTTTTTGAGAAAAAGCGTTAACCTCTACGGAGAAACTTTAATTAAAACTTTAGGAAAAGAAAAGAAAGGGAATCCAAGCTTTAAAAGTGGAGTATCCTATCTGAAAGAGTTCTGGAAATCAAAAGGTATAAACCCGAATATGATCAATTTCGCTGATGGTAGCGGACTTTCTCCTCAAAACTATGTGGCTGCAAAAGCAGAAGTTCAGGCACTTTTGTATGCGAAAAAACAATCATGGTTTGAATCCTATTATGATGGATTTCCGGTTCAGGACAACGGAATGAAAATGAAAAGCGGAACAATGAGAGATACAAAATCCTTTGCCGGGTATCATACCGCAAAAGATGGGAAAAAATATGTGTTCTCAATCATTATCAATAATTATCAGGGAAGCGGAAGTGCCGAGTTGCAGAAAATTCTTAATGTTTTAAAATAAAATCACTTGAGAAAATCCATACTGACCAGACTGAATAACTGGATTATCTTTGTTGTAATGACTACTTTGGTGATTGCCATTGTAGTATCTTCCACAGCGCTTATTAATTTTCTCAGAAAAGAAGAGATTAAAAGGATCAATCTACTCTCAAAAGCTATCAGAATTCAACAGGAGGTTAAAACTCCCGATACTGATGTTTTAGATTTATTGCCGGAAATTCTGAATATTAATAATACCATTCCTTTTATTGTAACGGATAAAGATAAAAAACCTATCCTTGATCTTGGATATTATCGCAATATTCCTGAAAGCACCATCAAGGACCCTGAAAAATTACACGATCTGATTGTGAATATGGAGAGAAATTATGCTCCTATTGAGATTAAAGTTCCGGATGGAAATAATCAGTTTGTGTATTATGATAACTCACGTTTGCTTAATAATCTTCGGTATTCACCTTATATTTTAGGATTATTTATTCTGATGTATTTCGGATTTACATTCTGGTTTTTTAGAACTATTAAAAAGACTGATGAAGGATATCTCTGGGCTGGTCTTGCTAAGGAAACGGCACATCAGATTGGTACGCCTTTATCCTCCATGATCGGCTGGATGGAAATCATGAAGCTGGAAAGTCCTGATTCTGATGGTATACATGAAATAGAAAAGGATATCGAAAGATTGAGAACCATTTCAGAACGTTTCTCAAAAATTGGTTCCGTCCCTGAGCTGAATGATATGAATTTCAATGAAACAATTCAGGAAAATTACGATTATCTAAAAACAAGAATTTCAAGAAAGGTGGATTTTACTCTTCATCTTCCGAATTATACTCTTTTAGTGCCGCACAATAAAATTCTGATGAGCTGGGTGATAGAAAACCTTGTGAAAAATGCCGTAGATGCTATGAAAGGAGAAGGGGCTATTGTAATGTCTGTATTCGAAAGAAATAAAAATATTTTAGTTGAGGTAAAAGATAACGGAAGCGGAATGACAAAGCAACAGGCAAGAAATGCCTTTAAACCTGGCTATTCTACCAAAAAAAGAGGTTGGGGGCTGGGATTATCATTGGCACAAAGGGTCATTCATGAATATCATAACGGAGACATTAAGATCTCTCAGACTGAAGTAGGAAAGGGAAGTACCTTTAGAATTACAATAAGAAAAGGAGATGCCTAATCTGGAAATAATGAATTTGAATTTTAAACCTATAAGGTTTGATATTATAAAAGAAACTTTCAATATTTGGATCAGTCTATTTTCTACGAAATGTATGATAAAAATAAAAAGCAGGGAAATTTCCCCGCTTTTGTTTATTTCTTCCCAGTCAGCCACTGAGTCTGAAGCTTCAGTTCGGCTGGTGTTGGGTTGGCTTTAAATTGAGGCGTTTCCATGGTCATTTTATCAAGGATAGCTTTTCCTTTAAGTTCCATTTTTTCTTTTTTACCACCATTATCTCTTAAAATAGTTACGGTGACAGTCTGTCCGTCTTTAATGGTTTTAGTATATCCAATAAAATCCTGAACTTTTTGGATATCAACAGTTTTTCCATCTAAAGCAAGAACCTGATCAGTTATTTTAAATCCTATGCTCTTAGCGAATGGAGATAAAGCAGAGTTTTCGTCAAATGCAAAAGCTTTGGTTTTATCATCATATCCTGTTTGGTTCGGATCTTTAATAAACCAGAAAAGAGGTGCACTTTCCTGCTTATGTACTTCTACCCCTACCATATTAAGATATTCTGCATAAGGGGTAGGCTGGTTTCCTGCAATATATTTATTATAAAACTCTTTTACCTGAGGATATCCTGTAACAGCTACCAGTTCGTCAATAAGTTTATCATCCTTGAACGGTTTATTTTCCCCGAATCTCTGAGAAAGTTTTCTGATCATATCACGATATCCCATTTCTCCATTGGAAATTTTTCTCAGTTCAATATCCATGCACATTGCTAAAAGAGCACCTTTTTCGTACACATTTCTGTACTGATCTTTATATTGATCCTGTAATACGTTTTTACTCATCACCGTAAACGGCATTGTATCATCGTAATTCTTAGAGTTGGCAATCTTTTCTCCCATTCTGTGAAGGAATTCATCTTTGGTGATCAAGCCTTCCTGAATCTGGAATAAATTGGCAAAATATTCAGTTCCTCCTTCATACATCCATAAATGCTGAGACATTTTAGGATTTGCATAATCAAAGTAATGAATTTCTTCAGAGTGCGTTTTCAAAGGATTTACCGTATGGAAAAATTCGTGAGAAACTACATCGGTAATGGTTTCGTCAATAGCATCCTTAGGCATTGCTTCAGGAAGTACTACACTTGTAGATTCATGATGTTCCAGCGCTCCGAAACCTTTAATTTTAGGACCGTCCCCTCCAGATAAATAAAGCATGATTGCATACTTTTTATTGGTGTTCATGTCACCAAGGAATTTCTTTTGAGCATTCACCATCTTTTCAAGATTTGCCTTGAAGTCTGCCGCTTTGTATTTTCCGGTAGGAGAATAAACACCTAATACAAGCTCCATTCCTCCTGCATTGAAGGTAATATAATCAGGTTTGGTATACATCAGCGGAGAATCTGTCACTTTAGCATAATTGGCTAATGTAAATGTGTCTGTAGATTCAGATTTGTCCTGATCTACCAATGCTGTTGTACCGTAGAAATCCGTTGGTTTTTGAATTAACAACTGATAAGGAACGTCCTGCATATTCTCAATGTATCCTACGAAACCATGCGTATTGATCATATATACTTTTCCTTCTTCAATATCTGTTCCTGAAGGAGAAAATACCGCTTTATGCTTTGAAGTATCCATTTCTTCATCAAAACTGTCATTCACAAGATAAGAGATCTTGCTGAGGTTTTGAGCATTTTTCAATGAATAGCTATTGTCATTCACTTTAGTAAAGGCAAGCTCTTTACCTTTGTTATCATAAAATTTAATTCCTTCAATAAACCTTCCGTAATCATCTACAGAATAAGTTCCGGGAACTGTTTTTGGAAAATGAAACTTAATATCTCCCGATTTCATTTTCGGGAATTCCATCGTAACGGCTACTTTATCATCTTTTACATTAACGAGGTCTATAGTGGTTTTGATAGACTGTGCATTCGCTAAAAAAGCGGCAAACAAGCCTAAGCTAAGTGCTGTTTTTCTCATTAGGTTTAAATTTATAGTTAAGTAGTTGCTGTTTTTCTCTTTTTGTTACGCAACAGAGTATTAAACTTTTCTTAAAATTTTTAATAAAAAGAAAGGCAAATCTGCTGATCTGCACATTTGCCTTTTTACTTATTGAACATTCAAATAATTAATATAATAATTTCTGTTGAAATCAACCGGAGTATTTTTCTTCAGTTTTACAGTTTGCCATTCTTCCGTAGGGTTTATGGTCTGATCTCCATTGATAATAATTGGAAGTTTCAGGTTTTTTACACTATTTGTATATCTGAATTTCAAAGTATCTCCGTTTTGAGAATATTCAAGTGTAGGAATTTTAATGGTTCTTAGATACTGATCGAAAACAGTAGAGAAATCAATTCCTGCTTTTGAGGATATATAATCTTCAATTTGTTTTGTAGTAACGGTTTGATGATAAAAATCTTTACCCAATCCTCTTAAGATCTGTCGGAATTTTTCATCATTATTGATCACCTGTCTGATGGTATGAAGCATATTAGCTCCTTTCGGATACATATCGCCGCTCCCTTCATTTCTTACTCCATATTTACCAATAATAGGAATGTCATTCTCTATTTTTCCTCTGAGACCAATCATGTAAATGTCGGCAGACTTTTTATCGAGATATTTTTCAGTAAAGAGAACTTCAGAATACATGGTAAAACTCTCATGAATCCACATATCTGCTTCGTCCTTTGCTGTAATATTATTGGCAAACCACTCATGACCGCTTTCATGAACAATGATATAATCCCACTTTAATCCTACACCGGTTCCTGAAAGATCTTTTCCAAGGTAACCATTCTGATAGCCGTTTCCGTAAGCAACATTACTTTGGTGTTCCATCCCTAAATAAGGAGAATCTACCAATTTATAAGAATCTTCATAGAAAGGATAAGGACCAAACCAGTATTCTAAAGCGGAAAGCATGGGTTTTACCTGCTGAAACTGTTTTTTAGCCTTTTCAAGGTTATAATCCAGCACCCAGTAATCAAGATCCAGTTTTCCTTTTTCACCGTCAAAAGTATCTTTAAAATTCACATATTTTCCGATATTAGGAATAATAGAGTAGTCATTGATAGGGTTTTTCACTTCCCAGGTATAGGTTGTTTTATTACCGTTTGTTTTTTTATCTATTAATCTGCCGTTTCCAACACCTACAAGATCATTTGGGGTGATGATTTTCATGATGATTCCGTTATCGGGCTCATCGCTCCAGATATCTTTGGTAGGAAGCCAGACAGAAGAACCTATACCTTGTACGGCAGGGCTCATCCATGGATTTCCGTTTTCATCTTTTGTAAAGACCCATCCGCCATCCCAAGGGGCATTTTTAGCAATCAGAGGATTTCCGGAATACTCTACATCAATGGTGTATTTTTCTCCTTTTTTGAATTTTTTATTGGCTGTCACAAAGATAAAATCTCCATCCTGCTTATAGCTGCTGATTGGAAAGTTTGCAACCACTTTTCCTGCTTTCATCGGCTGTTGAAGATCAATCTGAAATACAGGATTGGTAACATTTTTTATAATTTCAAAGCTGATCTTATTTGTTCCCTTAATACTTTTCTGTTCAAAATCAGGTTCTACGGAAAAATCATATTTTTTGACATCCCAGAAATCTCTGAAAGTAGTGTTGGAGCCTTTTAACGTATCTTGTTTGGTGTAAACCTTATCTTTTTCAAAGAGTTGTCCAAAAGCAATTCCGGAAGCTAATAGAAGGGTGTATGACAGCTTTTTCATGTAAAATTAAATTAATAATCTTTTCAAAAGTATAAAATTAAATTAAGAGAGAAATAAAGATCTCTCGAAAATACTAAGGAATTGCCTTTTTGTAAATGGTATTACGTTTCTATGTTTTAAAATAAAAAAGCCTGGCATAACCAGACTTTTCATAATATTTTCAATTTAATTATTGCTGTACGGAAGGAAGATTTTCACTCCTCTTCTGAACCTTTTTATACGTTAAGGTACACATCATAATACTGAATTCATATAAGATAAGTAATGGGAAAGCCGCCATCAGCATACTTAAAACATCAGCCGGGGTAATGATTGCAGCAACTACCATAATCAGAACAATTGCATGACGACGGTAGGTCTTCATAAATGCAGGAGTAAGAATCCCGATGGTTGTAAGGAAATAAATCAGGATTGGAAAAAGGAAAATAACTCCCATACCCAAAACTACCTGTAAAAATAAAGTTGTATAATCACTCAGGTCATAAAGTGGAACAATAATATCCGAAATTTTAAAGATAACTCCAAAGTTTACTGCAAATGGAAGAATTAAAAAGTATCCACACAAAACTCCTGTCATGAAAAGCATCCATACCGCATTGATAATGTAGATAGAATTCTTTTTCTCTCTAGGATGTAATGCAGGACCAATAAAACGCCATAATTCCCATACAATATAAGGAAATGCAGCCACCATTCCTCCAAAAACAGAAACAGCCATCATTACATTAAACTGCTGATACAACCTTTGTACACGTACAGGGAAATCTTTGGGAAGATGAATACTGTCTTCACCTAAAATCATCCTTGAAAAATGATTAACAATTTTGAATGTAGGAAAATCATTTCTTGTAGGTCCGAAAAAGATATGATCCATAATCCAATTGATATTGAAGCCAACCACAAAAGCGGCAACTACAATAGCAATAATTGAACGAACCAAATGCCCTCTTAATTCTCCAATATGCCCAAGAAAGGACATGTCTTTGTTATTGTCCATATAAATAATAGAATCTATTAAAATGTTATCTCCGGAAAGAGAAACAGTTTAAGTCTGCGAAATTATGAAATAATAATCAGTATTTAGAATTTATTGACTATGATTTTGTTCAACTTTGTGTTGCCGATAGCTGATGCATCCTTAAAAGCTTTTTAAAAGAAAAGCTGGCAACCTAAAAAATATTTAGGCTGCCAGCTGTGTATGATGTATTATGAATGTATTACTTATCCAGAATCTCCAATACTTTTTCTGCTACAGCACCTCCTGATTGAGGGTTTTGTCCTGTTACAAGATTTCCGTCAGAAACAGCAAAAGGTACAAAGTCCTGATCTGCTTTTACATAATGAGCCCCTTTACTTTTTAATACATCTTCCGTAAGATAAGGCATATGATCAGCCAGCTCAGCAGCAATTTCTTCTGAATTTGAAAAGCCTGTAACCGTTTTTCCTTTAATAAGAAGTTCTCCATTGGAAAGATTTATATTGAAAAGTCCTACCGCTCCATGGCAGACAGATGATACGATTCCTCCGCTTTCATAGATGTTGCGGGTAATTTCCTGTAATTTTATATTATCAGGGAAATCCCAAACTACCCCATGTCCGCCTGCATAATAAATGACACTATAATCATGAGGATTAATATCTTCCGGTTTTAAAGTATTTCCCAGCTTATTTCGGAATGTTTCATCAGCGTAATATTTCCAGTCCACAGGCTGTACAAACATCTGTAAAGAAATCGGATCAAGAGGAGTATAGCCGCCTTTTGGACTTACAAAATCAATTTCATAGCCTTTCTGCTCCAGTTTTTCATAAAAATGAACCGCTTCTCCCAGCCAAAGACCAGTGGCTCTTTCCATATCAGGATATTTTTCTACACTTGTTACTACAATTAATGCTTTCTTTTTCATTGTGATTATTGTTTAAAATTATAGTACAAAGGTTGGGTTTTTGTTACAATTATTATAAGGACATACCGCAAAAAAAAGATGTGACCCAGGTCACATCTTAATTATATAATCGGCTTAATGTTTCTCTTGAAACACCCAGGTAACTTGCAATAAGCTGTTTGGGAATATGGTCAATAAAGCCCGGATATTGTTTTATAAAATCTTCATAACGTTCCTTCGCAGATTTACTCATGAGTGAAAGAATCCTTTGTTGCAGAGCTACATATCCAAAATTAGACTTTACCCGGAAAAAATGTTCCATCACCGGAACTTGTGAACAAAGTGTATTTAAATCATTATAAGATATAGCGTACACCTCAGAATCTTCAATACAATCAACAGCTAATGATGAGGTTTCCTGCTTGAAAAAGCCTGCAAAATCGGAGATCCACCAATGAGAAGCCGCAAACTGAAGAATATGTTCTTTTCCGGCATTATCAATAATACTGCTTTTAAGAATGCCTTTTTCTATCAGGAAAATTTCATGTACAGGCTGATGTTCCTGCACCAGAAACTGTTTTTTTCTGAATCTTTTCTTAGTAAAAAAACGCTGAATAATTTCAAAATCTTCATCCGTAAGGCTGATAATCTCCTGAATATGTGCTTTTAGAAAATGGCTCATATTAAGCGTGTTAGTTTATTCCCTCATCAAGTAATTTATGCAGATCAATGATCCCGAAATATTTCCCGTTTTCAGTCACTACAAGTTGTCCGATATTGTTTTCTTTTAAAATTTTCATGGCTTCTTTGGCAAGAGATTCCTTTTCAATCGTTCTTGGATGAGCAGACATGATATCTCTGGCAAGCACTTTACTGATGTCTTCACCTTTCATCAGCATTCTTCTCAGATCGCCGTCTGTAATGACACCAATGATCTGATCATTATTGGTAACCACAGTAATTCCGTGACTGGATGCGCTGATAGAAATAATCACATCTCTAATAGTAGCATCTTCAGAAACCTGAGGTTTTTGAGAAGAAAGAAACTGCTCAACTCTGGAAGTAAGGTTTTTTCCCAAGCTTCCTCCAGGATGGAATTTTGCAAAATCATTAGCCTTGAAGTCATTCAGCTCCATTAAAGCAACGGCAAGTGCATCACCCAATGCCATTTGAATGGTTGTAGAACTTGTAGGAGCCAGTTTATTGGGACAAGCTTCCACATCTACATGAGTATCCAGAATAATTTCTGAAAATTCAGCAAGTTTACTGCTCTTATTTCCGGTCATTCCGATCAAAGCAGAAGAATAATCCTTTAAATAAGGAACAAGATTTGCAATTTCAGGAGAATTTCCGGAATTGGAGATACAAAGTACTACGTCCTGTTTTTGGATCACTCCCAAATCTCCATGAATGGCTTCCGAAGCATGTAAAAATTGAGACGGAGTTCCCGTAGAGTTTAATGTAGCAACTATTTTATTACCTACATGGGCAGATTTTCCTATTCCTACCACAATGAGTTTCCCTTTTGCTGAGTGAATGATCTCTACAGCCTGAGCAAACTGGTCATCAATTCTGTTTTTTAATTTTTCTAATTCTGAAATTTCAATTTCTAAAGTGCTTTTAGCAATTGATATTATGTTGGTTCTATCCATTTTATGAAAATAAGGTATACAAAAAAGTTTCTAAAAAACGTTATATTTTAAAAACAATATTTAATATAAGTTTTATTTTTTATAAATTCGTTCGCTTTTATTTTAAGCAGAATTTTTATAACTTTGGGTTAGATGCAAATTTAGCAATAGAAAATTAGATGAGCGCAAAAAAAGCCAATTTATCAGGCGAATTGAAAAAGTATTTTGGGTTTTCTACATTTAAGGGACAGCAGGAACAAATCATAGAAAACCTATTGAATGGGAAGGATATATTTGTGTTGATGCCTACAGGTGGTGGTAAATCATTATGTTATCAGCTTCCGGCACTTATTTCCGAAGGTACGGCAATAGTTGTTTCACCTTTAATAGCGTTAATGAAGAATCAGGTAGATGCCGTGAACGGGCTGTCTTCTGAGGATGGGGTAGCGCATGTATTAAATTCATCATTAAACAAGACACAGACAAAACAGGTTTTTGACGATATAAAAAGCGGCAAGACCAAACTTTTGTATGTAGCTCCTGAATCATTGATTAAAGATGATTATCTGGACTTTTTGAAAGAAGTTAAGATCTCTTTCTTTGCGATTGATGAAGCACACTGTATTTCAGAGTGGGGACATGATTTCAGACCGGAATACAGGAACCTTAAACAGATTATTGATAAGATCGCCAATGTACCGGTGATCGCTCTTACGGCTACAGCTACGCCGAAGGTGCAGGATGATATTCAGAAAACACTGGGAATGACCAATGCTTTGGTCTTTAAGGAAAGTTTCAACCGTCCCAATCTATATTATGAGGTAACCCCTAAAATTAATATAGATAAGGAGATTGTTAAATTTATCAATCAGCATAAAGGAAAATCCGGAATTGTATATTGCCTGAGCAGAAGAAAAGTGGAGGAATTTGCTCAACTTCTGCAGGTCAACGGTATCAATGCCCTTCCTTATCATGCCGGGCTTGATCAGAAAATAAGAGTAGCGAATCAGGATAAATTCCTGATGGAAGAGGTGGATGTCATTGTAGCAACCATTGCATTCGGAATGGGAATCGATAAACCGGATGTGCGTTTCGTGATTCACTATGATTTCCCAAAATCCCTGGAAAGCTATTATCAGGAAACAGGAAGAGCAGGAAGAGATGGTGGTGAAGGTCATTGTCTTGCATTCTATGATCCTAAAGACATTGAAAAACTGGAAAAGTTTCTTGCCCAAAAACCTGTGTCTGAGAGAGAAATCGGATTACAGCTTTTAAATGAAGTCGTTGGCTATGCTGAAACTTCAATGAGCAGAAGACAATATATTCTTTATTATTTTGGAGAAAACTTTGATCCAGTAAATGGAGACGGAGCCAAAATGTGTGATAACTCATCCAATCCTCCTAAATTAAAAGATGCAACAGCTGATTTAACAAAAGTACTTGAGCTGATCAGTAATACAGGAGAAAAATTTAAAGCAAAAGATCTTATTTCTGTTATCGTAGGAAAAGAAACTGCGGTTACCAAATCTTATAAGCTGGAACAGAATCCTTATTTCAGTTTTGGAAAAGAAGAAAAAGACAACTATTGGAAGACGATCCTGAGACAGGCAACAGTTCAGAATTTCTTACAGAAAGATATTGAAACCTATGGTGTCTTGAAAATTTCAGAAAAAGGAAGACTGGTATTAGGCGGTAAATCCAAAGATATTTTCCTGATTGCTGAGGACAGAGAATTTGATCTTACACAAGCTAAAGCAGATAGTGATCAGTTACAACAGCAAGCCGGTGGAGGTTTAGATCAAAAACTTTTTAATCTCTTAAAAGAGCTAAGAAAAAAAGTAGCCAAAAAACACGGAATTCCACCTTATACAGTATTTATGGATCCGAGTTTAGAGGATATGACGGTTCAATATCCTATTACTGTAGATGAAATCAACAAAATTTATGGTGTAGGAGAAGGAAAAGCCAAAAAATACGGTAAAGAATTCGCAGATTACATTAAAACTTACGTTGAGGATAACAATATAGAACGTACCCAGGATATGGTCCTGAAGCAGGTGGCGAATAAATCCAGCCACAAAGTTTTCATTATCCAAAGCACTGATAAAAAGATTGATCTTGAAGATATAGCAAGAGCTAAAAATCTTTCTATGGATGAACTTCTGAAAGAAATGGAAAGAATCGTTTACCAGGGAACCAAGTTAAATATTGATTATTATATTGAAGATAACTTTGATGAAGATATTGTAGACGGTTTCATGGAGTTCATGAACGAATCTGAAAGTGACAGTATGAAGATTCTGCTGGATGAATTCGGAGATGAATTGTCTGACGAGGAGGTAAGAATGCTGAGAATTAAATTCATCAGCGATGTTGCGAACTAATTAGAAGTATTAAATAATAAATAAAAGGAAGTTTTTCTACGGAAAGACTTCCTTTTTTATGTTATGGAATAGTTGGAAAATGCAAAAGCACAAAGAATTATAATGCAATCTGTTTAAGACAAAAAAACAAAGATTAATATGATCCTAACATTGAAATTTACCCAAATAAAATTATTCGTGCATTCGTGGCAATTAATCTATGCAATAAGCAAAATCTGCGTAAGTATCTATCCACATTCAATTTTATCGAAGATAAAACCCTGGCACCTTATAGCAGAAGCTATTTCAAAAAAACTTTGTGTCTTTTCGATTTCCAACAGATAAATTAGTCATGAAAAATCTTCAGCATTCCAATATTTGAAACATAATGAAACTTTTTAGTAACTTTAACTGATGAAAAAAATATCTGTCATATTTATTCTGCCGGACTTAGAAACCGGGGGTGCAGAAAGAATAGTTACCACCATTGCAAATCATCTTTCCAGGGATCGTTTTGAGCCTAAGATTTTGCTGTTGCGTAAACAAGGCGGATACCTTAATTTTCTGAAAAAAGATGTAGAGATTATAGACATCAATACTGAAAGAATCAGACATTCATTAAAGCCTATTTTAAGAGAAATCTACAGAAGAAGACCCGATATTGTATTTTCAGGCTTTGGAGAAGTGAACGCCTATTTGTCATTATTTATTAAACTTTTCCCAAGGACAAAATTTATTGCCAGAGAAACAAATGTTGTCAGCGAACATGTTACCCGAAAGGAAATCCGGTTTTTCTATAATTTTTACAATAACTATCAGAAAATCATTGCGCAGAGTGATGATATGATGAAAGATCTTGTAAGCAATTTTAATATCAAAAAGAAAAAAATCACCAAGATCAATAATCCTGTTGACTTTGATTTTATAGATGAAAAGCTGAAAATCTCTGTAAAGCCTGAAGGGTTTAAGTATAATTACAAAAACGTAGTAGCAATCGGAAATCTTTCTGCCAGAAAAGGTTTTGATAATCTATTAAAGGTTTTTTCAAGGCTTAAAAATGAAAATATTATGCTTCATATTTTAGGAGATGGAAAAGACAAGGAAGTTTTGCTTCAGATGAAAGAATTTTTGGGATTAAAAAATGTTATCTTTCATGGAAGGCAGGAAAATCCTTATCAGTTTTTAAAATATGCTGATCTGTTTATTCTTTCTTCACGATATGAAGGCTTTCCCAATGTTTTACTGGAGGCAGGAGCGTGTGGCACCTATTCTTTAGCCAATAATTGCCCTGGTGGAATTAATGAGATAATTCAGAATAATATAAATGGTGAAATTGGGAATATAGAAAATTATGAGGATTTTGCGCAGAAAATAATTTCCGTGATGCAGCAGAATTATAATCGTGATGCCATAAAAAATTCCATTAAATCAAGATTCTCAAAGAATATTATATTAGACAAATACGAGAAAGTTTTACTGGATTTAATGAAGTAGGATGATCATATTTGCCTTATGGGATTTTATTTTCTTAGATTTGGACCGTTAAAATAAAGATCAATGAATAAAATTCCCCAAATAGGATGTGCTTGTGAAAAACCAGATTTTAATTATACTGAATTTAGAAGTTCGGAACTGGGAATAGACCATACAAAAGGAAGATATGGAGAAGTAAGTATTCAACAATGCAAATTATGTCAGAGAATATGGGTTCATTATTTTGTGGAATATGAACATTATTCTAAGTCTGGAAGATGGTACAAAGGAATCGTTTCGAAAAAAGATCGTCCAAATATAACTCCGGAAAATGCAATAGAATATCTTGAAAGTATTGAGTGGTATGTGTATGGAGGTTCGTTTTTTGAAAGCACCGGGACTATCGGTAACGGCAGTCTTCGGTTAGATTGATAACCGCATTAAGATATTTAAAATTTTTTGATCTCAAAATTGATAAAACTCACTTTGGTGCTTGGTAATTTATATGTAAATTTGTGAGACTTAAGATAGATAATAATAAACAAATTCATAAAATAACATGAGTCAATTCGATGTTACCGTAATAGGTTCTGGTCCTGGTGGTTATGTGGCTGCTATTCGTGCAGCACAGTTAGGTTTCAAAACAGCAATTATTGAAAAATATTCAACTTTAGGCGGAACTTGTCTTAACGTTGGATGTATTCCGTCAAAAGCGCTTCTTGACAGCTCTGAGCATTTCGAAAATGCAAAGCATAATTTTGCAGGTCACGGAATCATCATCAATGAGCCACAAGCGGATATCGCAAGAATGATCGAGCGTAAAAATGAAGTGATCAAACAAAATACAGATGGTATCAGCTACCTGATGAACAAAAACCAAATTACGGTTTTTGAAGGAGTGGGAAGCTTTGAATCTGCTACCCAGATAAAAATCACTAAAAACGACGGTTCTTCTGAAACGATTGAATCTAAATATACTATCATCGCAACAGGTTCTAAGCCATCTACTTTACCTTTTATCTCTCTGGATAAAGAAAGAGTAATTACTTCTACTGAAGCTTTAAATCTTAAAGAAATTCCTAAGCACTTAGTAGTAATAGGAGGTGGAGTAATCGGTCTTGAATTAGGCTCTGTATACCTAAGATTAGGAGCTCAGGTAACTGTTGTTGAGTTCATGGATAAAATTATCCCTGGAATGGACGGAGCTTTAAGTAAGGAATTAACTAAAGTTCTTAAGAAGCAAGGAATGAAGTTTATGCTTTCTACAGCAGTTTCAGCAGTGGAAAGAAATGGAGATACTGTAAAAATTACAGCTAAAGATAAAAAAGGAGAAGAAGTAGTAGTAGAAGGAGATTACTGTTTAGTTTCTGTAGGTAGAAAACCTTATACAGACGGTCTTGGTCTTGAAAAAGCAGGAGTAGAGCTTGATGAAAGAGGAAGAGTGAAAGTAAATGATCACCTTCAGACTAACGTTGCGAACATCTATGCAATCGGTGACGTTATCAAAGGTGCAATGCTTGCTCACAAAGCTGAAGAAGAAGGAGTTTTTGTTGCTGAAACATTAGCTGGACAAAAACCTCACATCAATTATAACTTAATTCCTGGAGTAGTTTATACTTGGCCTGAAGTAGCTGGAGTTGGTAAAACTGAAGAACAGTTAAAAGAAGAAGGTGTAGCTTATAAAGTAGGATCTTTCCCAATGAGAGCACTAGGTAGAAGCCGTGCAAGTGGTGATGTCGATGGTCTTGTGAAAATTATTGCTGACGAAAAAACTGACGAAGTTTTAGGAATGCACATCGTAGGAGCAAGAGCTGCCGACCTTATTGCAGAAGGTGTAATTGCAATGGAATTCCGTGCAAGTGCTGAAGATATTGCAAGAAGTTCTCACGCTCACCCAACATATGCAGAAGCAATCAAAGAAGCTGCATTGGATGCTACAGCGAAGAGACCTATTCATATGTAATAGCTGATTAAGAAATTAATTACTGAAATAGAAAAGAGACTGCCCCATATATGAGGCAGTCTCTTTTGTCTTTATAAGGTGTAGTAACCAATTTAATTCGTGCATTGGTGGCAAAAAAATATGTGCCACGAATGCACGAATAATATATAATAGTTCTATTTACTTATATGTCTATAAAAGAAAATTCAGGCATTAGTAGCAATAAATAAAATGTTCTGTAATCACTACACTAATATTTACAAATCAAATTTTTATAAAACCATTTTTTGGCATAAAAATGGACTCAATTCTGAAAAAATAAGTATGAAGAAAATATTTATAGGTTTGATGCTTTTATCGGGTATCAGCTCATTCGCACAGGAAGCAGGAAAAGCAGGAGAGTTGCTGAGAAATGAAGCTTCTACTTCGGAAATGCAGTCCCAAGGTTCTCCGGGGTTTAGAAATAAAACTTTTGACCGAAACTCAGGAAATCAAAATAACAGAATGAAAAATCCAAGCTATCAATGGAATAGGAACTATGGGTATGCTGAAGTCTTTTTACGAATTCCTGAGCAGGGTTTCTTTACCGTTGAAGTGGGAGATCAGATGATTGCTAATGGTGCTGGAAAATATCGTTTCTTTGATCTTCAATCCGGAAGAATGCCTATTTCAATTTATGAAAATGGATTTTTAATTTACAGAAGCTCGTTGATGCTTCGTAATAATAGCAGGATGGTATTGGACTTTTTTACTAATGAAGGTTTATATCTTTTAGATTCCTATCCTGTGCAGGGACAATATGGTTTTAATGACTGGAATGATATATGGAATAACCCTTACGGAAATCATTCCGGTAATTGGGGAAATCAGGGAAATGTGATGGATAATAATACGTTTCGTCGCTTTTTCGATATGATGAAGAAGAATGAAAGTTTTGATGATGGTAAGATCGCTTTAATTAATCAGCAGATGAGAAGTTCAATGTTTACTGCTGAACAGATTCGAGATTTGGTGAAATCATTGAGCTTTGATAAAAATAAATTATCACTGGCAAAATCCATGTATAGAAACTGTGCTGATAAAGAGAGGTATTTTGTGGTGTATGATGCTTTTGATTTTGAAAGCAGTAAGCGTGAACTGATGAATTATATTTCCAGATTATAATATAAGGAGAGAAGTGATAGGCTTCTCTTTTTTTGTGCTTAAAATTTAATGATATAATTGTTTAAAATTTGCAACGAATATACTCATGGATTTCTGCCCGGGTTAAATTTATGAGGTGAATTAGAGTAATAATATTACATCATCTTCAGATTATCATAAAAACTGTTTTTTTTAGGAGCGATATTAAACTGTATTCCAAAAGTGATTCCTTTAAAATATTTGTCCTTATGGATGGGAAATGCGTATCCTGTATTCAGAAAGAAAAGGTTAAATAATGATATTCCAATTCTGGGTTCTATGGTATATTGATTGACAGATGCACCATACAATTGTCCATTATTGATAAAATATACATTAGCTTCAGGGATAAATCTATTGGTTTCATTAATGCGTGTGTAAAGCATTGAAGGTCCTAGAATCATAGACCTGTTATTAGAATTTCCAAATTTAAATTCCAAGCCGGCTTGAAGAACATTTCTACCCATATAGCGATAAGAAATATTCAGGGCGGTCCTTTCTATTATTTGTGCATTTGAGATAAAAATGAATAAAAAGAAGAATAAGGTAAAATATTTTTTCATGATTTAAAGTATTTTTTGGATCAAATGTACTGGTTTTAAAAGCTGTATGAAAGATAAAATGATTCTTAGAAGTATTAAATAGGTTAAAATCTTCAAATTTCCGTACCTTTGTAAGCTAATTTTATCATCAATGCAACTCGGAAAAACTCAGGCACTACAAATAGCGGAAAAAATTAACTCAGGATGGATCTTAAAAGATGAAGAATCCAGTGAAAAAGCTTTTCTTCCTAAAATCTTCATTCGTGAAGAGCAGGAAGTAGGTGAGTACGTTGAGGTTTTCGTGTATCAGGATGATGATAAATTAAAGGCGACTACTGAAATCCCGTTGGCTGAAGTAGGTGAATTTGCTGTAATGAGCTGTGTACAGAGTCTTCCAAGCGGAGCATTTATGGATTGGGGGATCATTAAGGATTTATTTGTTCCATACAAACAACAGAAAACTAAGATCATCGAAGGAAAAAGATATCTTGTTCATCTGTATGTAGATGAAGATATGGAGCTGATTACAGGAACTACAAAATTCAAGAGAAATCCACAATACGACGAACTTCCTTTCCAAAAAGGAGATAAGGTAGACCTTATCATGATGAATGAAAGTGAATTGGGATGGAATGTGGTGATCAATAAAAAGTACATTGGTTTGATATATGCTTCTGATGTTTTCAAAAAGCTATATCCGTTGTCAGAAGAGAAAGGTTATATCAAGGCTATTCGTGAAGACGGAAAGATTGATGTTTCCCTGCAGCCGGATGGTTTTGAAAATATTGATGAATTCAAGCAGAAAATTCTGGATAAATTAGAAGAAAACTATGGAATTCTATATGTTTCAGATAAATCTTCTCCTGAAGAGATCAAAGATGAACTTCAGATGAGTAAGAAAAACTTCAAAAAAGCTATCGGAGGACTTTATAAAGATAAAATCATCGATATTTCAGACGACAAAATAAAATTATTATAAAAATAAAGAGCAGAATTTTTTCTGCTCTTTTTAGTTTACCTTACTTCTATTATTTCTTTATTTTTCTTATAAATAAAGAGTTTTCTATTATTCTTTCAGCTTAATCGATCTATACTTTATTTCAAAATATGATGTAAATCATAACAATTTTGTTTAATTTTTTTGTTTAACAATTTTGTCAAAAATAAAATTCGGGTTAAATTTGCACAAATTTGTTTAACAAAAATGTCAAATCAAGCAAAAAAAGACCAAACACAGGAATTGATCAAGGAGACAGCGAAGAAATTATTCTTTGTGAAAGGAAAATTTGATGCTACTACGCAGGAGATTGCAGATGAAGCAGGAGTGAATAGAACACTTATTAACTATTATTTCCGATCAAGAGACAAACTAATTCAGATCATTTTTGATGAAGCTCAGAAAGTAGAGCAGGAGAAATCAAAGATTATTCAGAATGCAGATCTTCCATTTAAAGAGAAGATCAGCCAATTTATAGAAAACAGTCTCTCTACGAGTCTTCAGTATCCGTATCTGGAAACCTATATCGTTTCTCAGATCAATAAAGGAACCTGCCATCAAAGAGAAATTGAAGAAGATATCTTACAAAAAATGTATAGTGATATCGAAAAAGAAATGGAATTGGGAAATATCGAAAAAACAAGCCCGGTTCAGTTTATTCTGAATATGGTTTCATTGTTAGTATTCCCAAGTGCGATACGTCCACTTTTCATGGAGAATCTGATGATCAGTGATGAAGAATATGATAAGATTATTTCTGAACGAAAAGAGATCATTATCAATATGTTATTTAAAAATTAAAAAAGACTAAAGTATTTCTAATAATGATTCGTCATTTAGAAATAAAATAACGACTGAAACAAGAATAAAAAAATAAACGAAGTATAAAATTATGAAAAGAAAACGTATAACTGCTAAAAAGCTAAAGATTGGGATAGCTGCAGCATTTATGATTTTCGGTTTTTCATCAGTGTCTGCCCAGCAGCAGGTTTCTTTGCAGGAAGCTATCAAGCAGGCACTCCAGAATAAGGCAGAAGCTAAAAAAGCAGCCTTACAGGTTAAAAAAGCCGAATATAAGATTGATGAGGCTAAAGCCGGAGCTCTTCCACAGATCAGTGTAGCGGGAGGTGTTTCTTATAATCCGATTATTCAGGAAACGGTAGTAGAGATTATGGGGCAACGAAACATTTTCAAAATGGGACAGCCGTGGAACTCCAGTATTTCTGCTTCCCTGAATCAGGCATTGTTTGATCAGAGAGTTTTCATCGGTCTGAAGGCAGCAAAGTCTACAAGAGAATTTTATGTATTAAACTCTCAATTGACGAATGAACAGATCATTGTAAATGTAGCAACAGCTTATTACAACGTATTTGTACAGGAAGAAAACCTGAAAACACTGGAAACCAGCTATAAGAATACTGAAAAGGTGAGAAATGTTATTAAGAGTCTGGTAGATAACGGCTTGGCAAAGCCTATCGATCTTGACAGAACGAATGTTCAGCTTACCAACATTGCTTCCAATAAACAAAAACTTATCAATGGAGTAGAACTTGCAAAAAATTCATTGAAATTCTATATGGGGGTTCCGATAGATTCATCTATTGAACTGGAAGAAAAAAGTATAGAGCCAAGACCAGAGCTTATTGCAGGACAGCTCAATTTAGATAACAGATCTGAAGTGAAGGTTCTTAGAAAGCAAATGGAGCTTTTACAATTCAATAAGAAAGCAACAGAAGCATTCCTTTATCCTACGGTAAGTCTTCAGGCAAACTACGGATGGTACGGAATGGGTACAAAATTCCCATGGTTCAACGGAATCAGTAATGGTGTAAACTGGAGTGATGCAGCATCTGTAGGATTAAATGTAAATATTCCGATCTTCACGGGTGGGGCTACTAAATCTAAAA
This sequence comes from Chryseobacterium sp. CS2K3, assembly GCF_059515185.1. NCBI lineage: Bacteria > Pseudomonadati > Bacteroidota > Flavobacteriia > Flavobacteriales > Weeksellaceae > Chryseobacterium > Chryseobacterium sp. CS2K3. The sequence continues at coordinate 146,118 of NZ_JCAKRW010000004.1, forward strand.
TCCAGCAGGCTGAAATCGATATTCAGGATCTGAATCAGGATATTGAAAACACACAGCTAACCTTGAATTTAGATTATAAGAATGCTACAACCAATATGGAAAATGCTTTAATCAATATTCAGAGTATGAAGGATAATGTAGCGTTGGCAGAAAAAGTACAGGCAAATACACAATCTAACTATCAATACGGATTAGCTACCCTTACCGATCTTTTAGATACAGATAATTCTTTAACTGAAGCAAAACAAAACTATGCCAATGCTTTATTAGACTATAAGCAGGCTGAAATTCAGTTGATGAAGGCAAAAGGAGAGTTAAACACATTACAAAACCCATAAGAAAAATGAAAAAAACTTTAATATATATCATCGTAGCAGCTGTACTTGTAGGGTTAGCCGCATACAAGATTGCTGGTAACAAAGAGAAACAGACTCAGGAAGTAAAGGAAGTTGCTAAGCAGGTGGATAAAATCAACGTAAATATCGTAACCGTTTCCAGAGAAAATATTGATACTGATTATTCAGCAAACGGAACATTCCTTCCAAAACAGGAAATGAATCAGTCTTCTGAAATCTCCGGACGTATCGTAAACGTTTTGGTGAAAGAAGGTTCAAGAGTAGGCGCAGGACAGGTATTGGCAACTATTAAAAGAGATGCTATTGAAGTAGATGTTACACAGGCTCAGAATAACCTCCAAAATGCTATTATTGATAACCAACGTTACGAAAACGCATACAAAACTGGTGGAGTTACAAAACAACAGCTTGATAACTCAAGATTGCAGCTAAAAAACATGCAGGCAGCAGTTAGAGCTCAAGGTGTAAAAGTAAACGATACAAGCATTCGTGCGGGAATTAGCGGTACAATCAATAAAAAAATGGTTGAACCTGGAACTGTAGTTTCTCCCGGAACCGCAATGTTTGAGATCGTTAATATCAATAGCTTAAAACTTTCTGTTTTAGTAGACGAAAGCCAAATCGGAAAAATTCAGTTAGGTCAGGAAGTTCCAATCAAAGTAAACGTGTTACCAGAAGATTCTTTCGTAGGTAGAATTACTTTCATTGCTCCTAAAAGTGACGCTTCTTTGAATTTCCCGGTTGAAATTGAAGTGCAAAACAGAGGAAACCTAAAAGCAGGTATGTATGCAACAGCTACCTTTAAAACGAATAATGGTGCTGAAACTCAGAATATGCTGACAGTTCCTGCAGAAGCATTTGTAAACGGAGTAAGCTCAGGACAATTATTTGTCGTAGAAAATGGTGTTGCTAAAATGATCAAAGTGACCATCGGAAAAGTTTACGGAGATAAGGTACAGGTATTAAGCGGACTGAACGGTGGTGAAAAAGTAGTAACCAGCGGACAGATTAACCTGGACAACGGATCTAAAGTGAACATTATAAAGTAGACGATTTATGAAGTTAGCAGAAATATCGATTAAAAGACCGTCGTTGGTAATTGTATTATTTACAATTCTGACGCTGGGAGGTATCCTGAGTTATACGCTCATGGGATACGAATTGATTCCGAAGTTTGAAACCAACATGGTAACTATTTCTACGGTATATCCGGGAGCTTCACCTGCAGAGGTAGAAACATCCGTAACCCGAAAGATTGAAGATGCCGTAGGGTCTTTGGAAAACGTAAAAAAAGTAGAATCTTCTTCATATGAAAGTTTATCTGTAATCATGGTTCAGCTGAACGATGGCGCCGATGTAGACTTTGCCCTGAATGATGCTCAGAGAAAGGTAAATGCAATTCTTGCTGACCTTCCGGATGATGTGAAAGCACCGTCACTGAATAAATTCTCCTTAGATGATTTACCTATTATCACGATGAGTATTTCATCTGATAAACTGAACAGTAAGGACCTTTATGACTTACTGGATAAAAAGATAGAACCTATTTTTTCCCGTGTAAATGGTGTGGCGCAAGTAGATCTTGTAGGTGGACAGGAAAGAGAAATTCAGGTGAATCTGGATGAGAAGAAATTGCAGGGGTATGGGCTTTCAATCGGAGATGTTCAGCAGGCAATTCTTTCCTCAAACTTAGATTTCCCTACAGGAAGCTTGAAAACAAGAACTACAAAATCTACAATCAGATTATCAGGAAAGTATAAGTCGATTGAAGAAATGAATAATCTTGTAGTTTCCAATAAAAACGGAGCACAAGTGCGTTTATCAGATATTGCAACAGTTTTTGACTCTCAGAAAGATGTTGAGAAAGTAGCAAGATTCAATCAGTTTCCGACGATCTTAATGCAGGTGAAAAAACAGTCTGACGCCAATGCGGTGGCTGTATCTGAGAGCATTCAGGAAACTATTAAAACTGTAGAAGCTGCTTATAAAGTTCAGGGAGTAAAAGTAAAAATCGTAAACGATACTACAGAATTTACCCTTGAATCAGCAAACCACGTAATCTTCGACTTATTCTTAGCGATTATCCTTGTGGCAATTGTGATGTTATTATTCCTTCACAGTATCAGAAACGCATTCATTGTAATGGTTTCGATTCCGGCTTCATTAGTAGCGGCGTTCATCGGAATGAACCTGATGGGATATACGCTAAACCTAATGAGTTTACTTGGGCTGTCGCTTGTGGTAGGTATTCTTGTGGATGATGCGATTGTAGTACTTGAAAACATTTACCGTCACATGGAGATGGGTAAGAGTAAGATCAGAGCTGCATATGATGGAGCTTCAGAGATTGGATTTACCGTTGCAGCGATCACATTGGTAATTGTAGTGGTATTCTTACCAATTGCAATGAGTTCAGGTCTTGTGGCAAACATTCTTGCACAGTTCTGCGTCACGGTAGTTATTGCAACAATGTTATCATTATTAGCTTCATTTACCATTATTCCTTGGTTATCCTCAAGATTTGGTAAACTAGAGCATCTTACTGGTAAAAACTGGTTTGAGAAATTCATTCTTTGGTTCGAAGGTTTAATTGACGGTTTTACTCATTGGGTAACCAATATTCTTGAGTGGTGTTTGAAAACAACTCTAAGAAGAGTTTCTACGGTGATTATAACGTTCATTATCTTGATCAGTTCATTCTCATTAGTGATCTTCGGATTCATTGGAGGAGAATTCTTCCCGCCAATTGACCGTGGTCAGTTCCTGGTACAAATGGAGCTTTCAAAAGATGCTACCGTTGAGAAAACAAACCAATTAACATTAGAAGTTGAGAAGTTTTTAAGAAACGATAAAGACGTTGTAGATTTGATTACAACAGTAGGACAGCAGTCAACAGGTTTTGGGGGAGCTCAGGCAACCACTTACCAATCTGAAGTTCAGGTAAACCTTACAGATAAATCTGAACGTTCCGAAAGTACAAACATCAAAGCTGCAAAAGTAAAAAGAGCATTAGAAGAGAAATTCACTGGAGTAGAGTTTAAAACCGCTCCAATCGGTATCATGGGTGCGGAAAATGCTCCAATTGAAATGGTAGTGACAGCTCCGGATAATGCAACAGCAGTAAAAGAAGCGACAAGAATCCTTGAATTATTGAAAAAAGTTCCGGGAGCAGTAGACGCAGAATTATCTACAGACTCAGGAAACCCTGAAGTACAGGTAAATATCGACAGAGATAAGATGGCTTCTCTAGGCTTAAATCTTTCAAGTGTAGGACAGACAATGCAAACGGCATTTAATGGTAATACAGATGGAAAATTCAGAGCAGGAGAGTATGAATATGATATTAACATCCGTTTTGGAGATCTGAACAGACAATCCATTGATGATGTTAAAAACCTAATGTTTACAAACCCTCAGGGACAGCAGGTTCGTTTGAGCCAGTTTGCTGAAGTAAAAATGGGTTCAGGACCAAGTTTGCTTGAACGTAGAGACAAATCTCCTTCTGTAAAAGTAAGAGCTAAAGCAGTAGGTAGACCAGTTGGTGACGTAGCTAACGAATGGTCGGCGAAGTTCATGAATGAGAAAAAACCTATCGGTGTAGATTACATCTGGAGTGGTGATATGGAAAACCAGCAGGAAGGTTTCGGTACGTTAGGAATCGCATTATTAGCAGCTATCGTATTGGTATACCTGGTAATGGTTTCATTATATGACAGTTTTGTATATCCTTTCGTAGTATTGTTCTCTATTCCGTTAGCAATGATCGGGGTAATGGTAATTCTTGCCTTAACTGCTAACTCCTTGAACATCTTTACGATGCTAGGGATGATCATGTTGATTGGTCTTGTTGCGAAGAATGCGATTATGATTGTTGACTTTACCAATGCCAGAAAAGCAGCAGGAGCAACCACTCACGATGCATTGGTTCAGGCGAACCACGCTCGTCTTCGTCCGATTCTGATGACAACCATTGCGATGATCTTCGGTATGTTACCAATCGCATTGGCAACAGGAGCAGGAGCAGAAATGAATAAAGGTCTTGCATGGGTAGTTATCGGTGGTTTGACATCGTCTCTATTCCTTACCTTAATCATTGTACCGGTAGTATACTCTTTATTTGACTCTATATTAAGAAGATTAGGTAAAGATAATAAAGTAGACTACGAAGCTGAAATGAAGGCAGATTATGTACACAGAGAACTTAATGAAGACGGATTTACTCCTAAGCATTTAGATAAATAAAATAACATATACCTTTAATTAATCGAAAGCGCCTCAGATTTTCTGAGGCGCTTTTTGTTTTGCTACTAATGCACGATTTTTTTTAATGCTTCTCTATGAGATTCTTGATCTGCCTTAGAACTTATCTCTGTATAAAGTACTACCACCTGCTTCTCTATGTGGTTCAAAATATATAAAAACTGATTGTAGTGTAAATATAATTATTCCTGCATTAGTGGCTAAAAAACAATAAAAAAGGCTTCCAGAATAAACTGAAAGCCTTAGTATATTATAATTGAAAAAAATTAGTCTGCCATAGCCTCTCCAGCCTTTCTGAAGACAAAGTTTCCATAGATGTGTCTTCTTGCAAAACGGCTTGGAGAATCTGCATTCACCATTTTGATATAAGTATTTCTTGGAACTCCCATATATTCATAAGACTTTCCATTCAAATGCTGAACCGTTAAAATCGATTTTTCAAGATAGAAATCCTGAATATTAGACTGTGTAATCGTTTCAGTATATTCTTCTTTATATTTTTCCTGAGTTTCAGGGTTGATGCTTACTAAAAAGTGGTAAGCTTCAATGACAGACTTACTTTTTTCTTCTGCCGCTAGTTGTCCGGCTTCGTCATTGATAAATTTATCAGGGTGTGTATCTTTCATTACATTCCTGTAAATTGTTTTTAACTCTTTTAAAGTCACATTCTTATCTACTCCAAGAAGCGTTCTGTGCTCACCAATTCGTTTCATAATTTGAATTCTTATTTTCGGGGTGCAAAATTAAGAAAATAAATCCGAAAAAATGTAACTTATTCATTATTAATTTATTTGAAGTTCTTTTTGAATTGGTTTTTCGTTGAAAAATTGGATTAAAAATAAGGTCCTTCAGTTCCTTCATGAAATTTTAAGATCACATTGATTATCCGAACTCTGAATACAGATGCTTATTCAATTTAAAATAGATAAACTCATTTTTAAAGTCAATAATGGTATTGAATCTTTTCAGAAATTTGTTTCCAAAAAATCCAGCCATTTTTTCTGTTGAATCAATTCCCTCTGTAGAAGCGGAAAGGGTAACCGGGACATTATAAAGATACTTTTGTGCAAACATAATGGAAGGACATAGAACCACGGGCATTACATACACCGAACCATCCGATCCCTGAGCAGTCGCTTTTCCTATAGTTTTCATCTGATCAGCTAAAGCATTTTCCTTGGCATAAGGAGAAGCAATGGTGAGCGCATCATCTGCACCGCTATCAAGACCGAAAAAACCGGAATACTCCTTGCTATTTGCTGTAATTTTACTTTCCACCGCAGGATAATCGTCAATCATGTGAAGTTTCATTTTTTCATATCCTGAAAAATCAATTGCTAAATCATTTTCATCATAAAAGCGGATAACATTCTTCTGATAATCAATCTCAATAATCTTTCCTTTCATTAAATCCGTACCGAAAATGCCGTCAAAATTTGCATTTTCATAAGGAATCATAGTCAATGAAACATCCGTTTTTACAATATTTCCGAATTGTACTGTATTATGATTGCTGTAATTTACAGTATTCACTCCGTTGGAACCTTTGTTTTCAGACTTCCCGTTAATGGTAAGATTTACTTTTTTCTTGGAGTTACTGTTGATGGCAGATCCATTAGCTCCCGTGTCAAAAAGAAACTTAACATTTTCAGTTTTATTGACTTTACAGTGTAGGTAAATAGAGTTGTTTTCCAGAGAAAAAGGAATAACAGCAGGGCTTTTTTGTGCAGAAATAAATATACTGACAAAAGCCGTTAAAAAAAGATAAAGAAAATCCATATGAGTATTATTAACTCAACGAAATTAAATCTATTTACAATCCTGGCAAAGAAAGTTCAGGGCATTAACCTTCCCTTAACCGTTCTCTATAAATATTATAAAAAGAGTAGAATATCACTCAGTTTTTCACATAATACGGAATGATTCTTTTTTCAAAAATAAAATAGAAATTATTTTCGACTCTTGCCAGAAGTCCATCCTCAGATATCCACTCAAATTCTTTTTCAAGTGTACTTCCATCAGTATAAAGAAGTCCGAGTTTTGTCCCTTTTTTGTAGATTCCCAGCTTCGTTTGCCCATATAAAAGAGTATGACAAAACATAGGGCTCGTAGTGATTAATTTTCCTTTTGTGGTATAATAATACCATGTGTTTTCTTTTCGTAAAGGAATAATATTAATAACATTCGTCCTTTTCTCCGTATACTCAACTGGGGATTCCTCATACTCAATCGGGACAAGAATTGTTCCTGCTTTATCAATAATTCCTATTTTTTCATTCTTTACAATCATGAAATTATTTTCGTCAAGAGGTGTTGCGTTATCAACCTCAAAATAGTTGGATTGTAAAGTATATTTCCCGTCCTGATTTTTTATAAAAGGAAATTTGAATAATACAGGATATCCACCATAAGTACTATTACGCTGATTGCTGAAGGTTCCTTCAAACATATTAAAGAAAAACTCACTGCTATTTTCTTCTTTGCTTATAAAGAAACCGAAAAAACCTTTTCCAGACGTTGATCGATTATTAATTCTGTAAATAAAACCACTATTTAAAAGTAAATTTCCTGAACGATCGATTACATTATAAGATTGATTTTCTGTATCAAAAACCAAAGCTGATTTTCCGTAAAAGGGATAAGCTTCTTTGAACTTTTTGGGGAAAGCTGGTTGTCCGTTTTTCTGATTAATATAGATAAATGCTCCGTTTTGATATGTAGGAAGCAGAGTATCCTTTGGTGTCTGATAATAGGAGGTATGATTTGTAAGAGTGACCAGATTAAAAGGAATATCAATCTGAGCCTTTAAAGATAAAGTAGCTAAAAAAATACACAAGCAATATATTCCTTTTTTCATAGTTAATCAGTTCACTGTAAAAATAATAAATTCATACACTTCATAAAGAAATTTGATGAATTATATTAAATTTTTAATAGTTGCCAAGCTTTTAAAATAAAAAACAGCACCCAAATGAGTACTGTTATTATTTTAAAATGATAACTCCTTTTTGTCTAAGGCATATCACAGTTTTTCTTTAGCTTCATAAAAATCTTGTCAAAATCCTTATACGCAGTAGCTTCCTCCTCCGGTTTCTGTCTGAAGCTGCTGTTGGCACAATTATGGAAACTTAGACCAATCATATCAATAAGAGCATAATCTTCCTTCTGCGGATCGTTCAGTTTTGCATTGAAACGGTTCATTACCCCTTGTGGATCTGCATTGTTCCTGCTTTTCAGCTCTGTATAAGCTTTCCATGAAGCAAACATTTTTTCTTTGTCGGGAGAAGATATAGCGTCTATGGATTCTCTGCAGGTAGCGTAGAATTTACTGTTTTTCAGTGAAGAAGGATCAGAAAAAGCCATGATTTCTTCCTTATTCAGTTCATACTCATTTTCAAAAGTCTGTATGGCATTTTCATACAGCTTTTTCCATACAGGAAGATCGATAACCTTAAGGCTGTAAAGTTCTTCTTTCTTTTCCTGATATTGACGTTCTAGGTTCTCAAGATGAAGGTCTTTATTTTTACGGACATCTTCAAGGCTGGAAAGTTTAAAGATAGGATTCGTATCAAAATGAACCCCGTTGAATTTATATAATAGTTTATTTACCCCGTCTATTTCCTCTTTTTCATATTTGGAAGCATCAAAATATCCTTTGTTATCACAATTGAATGTCTGATAGCTGTACGGTGTCAGATTAGTATTTTTAGCAGGACCTTTTTGTCCCAAAACGGTAACAGATAGAGCCAGGGAAAGCCCGATCATCATTTTTTCCATGCGCATAGTCGTTGAAAGAATCCGAATTTTCTATAATTTCACCGCAAAATTAAGGCTTTAAATTCAAAAACTAAAGAATTATACCGGTTTTATCTAGTTATTTTTGATATTTAATGAGGATTTTAAATTTTTTGCTTTAAATAGGGAGTATACGAAGATTATAGCGCTATGGCTCATCACAATTCCTTTTAAGTTTTATAAATATTTTATCAAAAGCTTTAAATAAAATATCATCATTTTCTATAGTATTTCTAAAGCTATGATTGGCACAAGTGTTAAAAATATTAATGAGATCAATCAATGCAAGATCATTTTTTCGTTCATCATTCCATTTCTTATTAAAGGTCTCTTTAGCCTGAGGGCTATCCTTGTATTTTTCCTCAAATGTGTTTTTCCAGTATGAAAACATTTTTTGCTTATCATCAGAGGTTATAGCATCAATAGTTTCTCTGCAGGTGTTATAAAATTTGCTGTTTCGTAAAGATTTCGGATCTGCATATGCTATTAGGGTTTCCTTTCTGAGCTGATATTCATTGTCCAGCAACTGAATCGCTTCAGCATGTTTCTTTTTCCATACAGGAAGATCTATTATAGAGAGATCGCTAAGTTCTTTTTTCCTTTTCAGATACTCTTTTTCTATCTGTTGTAAAAGTTGCTGATTATTATTGCGTACCAGATCAAATTTGGCGGGATTAAATACAACGAGGGAAGAAAACGGTGACAAGCTCAAAGGGTATAACAGTTTGTAAGTGCCGTCTATCTCTTCTTTCTTGTATTTTGACGGATCAAAGTATCCCTTATTATCACATCCAAAAGACTGATAACTGTAAAGAACAAGCTTATTGCTGTTTACAGGAGCTTTTTGTGCTAAAGCAGAAAAGGATAATGCTAAGGAAAGTCCTGCAATTAATTTTTTTATATTCATTATCGTTGAAAAAAACTGTATTTTTTAATGATGGGTTAAAATTAAAACTTAAAACTCCAAATCCCATTATAATTCAGGATTATTTACTCACTGGTTTCCGTGATTTATAAGGGTTAGCGCTTGTTTTTTCTTTTGTTTTTTATATTTTGCTGGCTGATATCATGAATTCTGATTAGACTAAGGAAATATATTGATTGAATGATAGAACAAAATATTAATAATGTATAATAATTTAGAACAACTGTTTTACAGAGGAGAGCTGGAGCAGTGCATCGCAGAAGGAAAGCAACACTTATTATCTCATCCTCACGATGAGGAAGTCTTATTTTTAATGGCTGTAGCTTATCATGATATTGCTTATTATGACGGACATGAAGCGATTTATGATGCCATAAGAGACTATGTAATTCCTTATTTAAGAAAAATACTTCAGATCAATCCGAATCATCAAAAAGCTTTATATAATATTCTGGATTATCCTTTAGGGAATGAATATAATCTGATGCAGATTGCCAGAAGTAAAAAACACATTACCCAAGACAATAAAGAAGAGTTCATAGGCTATGCAGAACGTATGCTGGAGGATCCGGACTATGCAGGATATGGCTATGATTTTCTTGTAAAAATATACGAGTCACTAGAGGAGAATAAAGCACTTTTGAATAGTCTTGAGGCAGGAATATATTATTGTCAGAAAGCACATGCCGATGAACGAGAAGTGAGAGACAGAAATATCTCTCTTTTCTGGATGAAAAAGATTTATCTCCTTGACCGTGAAAAAATGGTTTCAGGAGAAGAGTTTACCACAATTATTGAACAAGGGCATCCTCATTTTATTACGAGAAATGAATCTCAACTGATAGATCTTGCGGATATAGCTTATGAAAACGGAGCACCCGATCTTTCTTTACAATTAATGCTTAAAGCCATTAAAGGCTCAAACTCTGCAATACATATTCAGGAAAGATTGGTAGAATGGCATCAACGATTCGCTGAAATGATTCAAAATGGATATGATAATCCTGATGTTTTCTATTATCAACTGATCATAGAAAGAAATTACAGTGATCTTTTGAATATTTCTGAAGAATTTTACTATCACCATGCTCTTGAAGTAATCGGTGAACATCCGGAATTATTCTCAGGATATCATTTTGCAGGAACATTTCTATACGAGATCGGTCACTATGCGGAAGCGATTCCTTTATTGGAAAAAGCTGTTGCATTGTCATCCAGTGCTACAACATGGAGAAGAAAAATAGAATCAGAATATTATTTACACAAAACGAGACCGTCTGAAGTCCCTGTATTTTCAGATTTTCCAACAGATATTTACAATGAAGGTGTTTATTTCGAAGAGTTTTTAGAAAAAATTGAAGATGAGGATGATATGACTCGTTGGGTGGAATTACATCTTCAGATTTATAAGCAGTCATATGATGCTTTTCAAAAATATTTTGATGAAGGGAAATATGATAGTGACTATAATAATGATCTGCATACCAGGGCGATGTGCTGTAATAATTTAGCAATTATACATTGTTTATCCGGAGATACTTCAGCTGCGGCATCAGTGGCTTCCGAAGGGCTTCAGTATTCAGAGTTCAGAGAGCTTCACTTTGTACTGATTGATGCACTCTTGGGAGAAGGAAATAATGAAGCGGCAGAAGCTGCATTGAATAATTATTTTAATCTTTACGAAGAAGATTGTGATGAATATTTTTATAAAAATGCATTTTACAGAGCTGAGCAGATCAGGCTTCAGGGAATGATGGGTTCCGACAATGTTTATAAGGATGCTACAGAAACACTTAGTTATTTGTATGAATATACAGAAGAACATCCTGAAATTAATGATTATGATTACAGAGATCTGGAAGCTGCCAAAAATATATTGGAAGGAATACTGTACACCCGTTTTGAAAATGAAGATCACGATACGAGACGTTCTTATTACGAAGAAATTTCGAATCGTTTTCCCAATGAACCGAACCCGTTGTTTGCTCTGATGCAGATTTACAATGAAGAAGAAAATTTTGGAAAGGTGTCCTCAATAGCAAAAAGATATCTGGAGCATAAAAAAGAATTTCTGTTAGATGCTTTTGATAAAGCCAAAACTATTTATATGATCGTTAAAAGTGATTTCTTACAAGGAAATTACGTGGAAGCTGCAGATGTTTTCAATCAATATGACGCTGAATGTGAATCGGCAATGGGTCCTGAAGAATATGTACTTTGGTTAAGCTATGGAGTAAGGATTTATGAAAAGCTGAATAATAAAAATCAAACTTTATCTATTGCGGAAAGATTCAATATCATTTACAATACGGAAGAATGGGGCTACGACAATCTTGTGGAAAGTGTAGAACTGGCAAAAGCGGTTGTATTATATCAGGCTGGAAACTTAAAAGAAGCCCATGCAATTTTAGATCAGGTTCGTTCTGTTGCAGATTATGATCCTATTGCAGACGAATATAAAGCGAGCTGGAAGAAACCCGGGTTATTTTCAAAATTCGGATTTTAAATAGTAAAGAATAAAAATATGGCGCACCGTATTTACGTATATAATGTTGATTCTCAAACAGGGAACCAATATTCTCATTATCTGGGTGAATGGAATTACGAAATTCCGGAATTGCTTTTTCCTTTATTTTCCTGTGATCCAAGGTCAAAAGGTAAGTTATTGTACTTTGATAAAATCAATGGAGTAGAAAGGCTGAAATCATTTTTCCAGCTTATAGGAGAACATTATCAGTTGCTTTATAAGAAAAAATATTATGAGCCTGTCAACAAAATGTTTGATCTTTTGGATGCTCTTCCTTATGATACTTTTCTGGTAGATGCATGGGATGTATTCAATATGAATGAAGAAAGTCATACCTCTCAGGCAAAAGAATGGGTATTGGAAATCAAAGAAAAAAGCAAACTGTATGAAAGAGCCATGGCAAAAGGAAATCTGGGGTGGCTTGAGAAAGAAATCTTTGCAGGAAGAGGATACGAAACTTTTCTGGCAATGCTTGAAACAGACTGGATTAACTATGGTCTCGGCTATTGGAATGATGAGCTGTATAAAAACCCTTTGGATGTTTTTGAAGAAAATAATCTTTGTGGGCTGAAGGATAAAAAAGGAAATATCGTAATACCTGCCATGTATGACGAAATTTTTGCTTTTACAGACGAAGGAATTGCCGTAATCAGGAAAGCTGAGAAGTTCGGATATATGAGAAATGACGGGAAGGTTCTTGTAGAATGCATTTATGATGAAGCGTATGACAACCTTTTTATAGACAATAAAGCCTATGCAATCATCGAAATTGATAACAAATGCGGACTTATCGATATTGTATCCGGAGCTATCGTTATTCCCTGTGAATATGATGAGCTGGAATTATTGTGGTATACAGGAATCTTCAATGCTAAAAAAGATGAGAAATATCGTGTAATTGATGCTTCCGGTAAACAAGTTATTGCAGATTTTTCAGAATCTCCCTTTGATCATGATTATAATAATCTTATTTACCGAAAGCTGGAAGGAACTTCAAAAAGAGCTTTTTATACCTTCAACGGTGCTTTTCTTGGAGAATATCAGGAAGATGTGTTATCTGCAGTATCAAACGGGTTTTATTTTGCCAAACCGAATAAGTTTCAGAGAAAAACACAGATCATTAAACCTGATGGAAGTCTTTTGGATGATGAGGTAGATACGCTGATGATGGATGTTGCGGATTATGGATATACTTCTTTCGCCTACAAAAAAACGAAGGAATGGCATATTTATAATGTTGAACGTAATGAGTTTATGTTACAAGGATATACCATTCAAAATATTCACAGAGATCATTATACGAAATTTATGAAGGATATCTTTGTGATTTATGATGAAAATGGCTGGGGAATATACAATGCTTCTGAAGATCGTTGGCTGATACCAATATCCGGAGAATATAAGAAAATAGAATGTTGCAGAGAAGAGATTTTCCGTATTCTCACTTCTGACGGGATGTATTATTATGATCAGAAAACGGAGGCTTTAAGCGGTCTCTATGATTATATCGGCGAAGGGGTAGACTATTATGAACAGAAGCTTGGACTTTATAAAGGGAATGATATGTTTATTATGGATCATGAAAAAATCCTGCATCAGGTTTCTGACCGCCAGCTGGGAGCTTTTTATGAGAAAAGATATAATCTCAGAGGAAAAGATCAGAAGTATTTTCTTGATTTTTATAAAGCATGGATGGAAAGAAAGGGAAGTAATTATGAAGAATATTTTGATGATAAAACCCTGATGTCAAGAGCTGAGGAATTTTCCAACGAAGGAAATACCAGAGAAGCAATCAGATTGTATACAATAGGGGTAAATCGCGGTAATGCGGATATGATGATGGAACTCGGGGATATCTATACATGTGAAGATCAACCTGAATTTTATGATGTGATGAAAGGAATTGCCCTGTACGAAAAAGCGGCTTTACAGGATAATGCCATTGCATGGAATAATCTGGGATATCATTATCAGAATGGTATCGGCTATCCATATGATATTAAAAAGGCTTTAAAATGTTTCAGAAAATCAGTGGAACTGGGAGGAGGACTGGCAATGCAGAATTTGGGACTTCTGTATTTTTATGGAGATTATGTTCTACAGGATTATGATCTGGCATTGGAGTATTACAAACAGGCAGAAAAGAAATTCTACTTTAATGAAGATAAAATATCTGAAATCTACTATCAGAAAGGGGATTTTGAAAACCTTCAGCGCTACCTGAAAAAAGACAAAACAAATACGTATTCTAATATCTATTACGGAATCATGTATGAAGAAGGATTAGGAGTAAAGCAAAGTACAAAAAAAGCGATTAAACATTTTGAAAAAGCTCTGGCGTATTCCACCTACAATCACGCTTTAAAAAGACTTTTATATTACTATAAGGAAGATCCTGAATTTGCAGATCAAGAGAAATATGAATACTGGAAGTCATATGGAAAGGAAAATGATATGGATGTATAGCAATTTTGTGCAGGCTTTAAAGTATGCGAAATTTTCACATTGATGAGTAATAGTTGCTCACTTCGATGAGGTTTTGGTCCGGATCACGGAAGTAAACAGATTTTATTTTTCCCAATGCTCCGGTTCTGTCTACTATTCCTTCGATAATTTCTATATTTTTCTGCTTCAGCTCCTCTAAAACATCCTGGATATCGGTTTGTGCAATAAAACATAAATCGGCTGAACCAGAAGTTGGAAATTCTGCTTTAGGTTCAAATTCATGTCCTTTTTGATGAAGATTGATTTTTTGATTCCCAAAAGTTAAAGCTTTTCGGTTGTCTCCAAAGGTTACCACTTCAAAACCCATGATTTGAGTATAGAATTCAATGGTTTTGTCTATATCAGCCACAGTTAGAACAATATGGTCTATGTTTTTTATTACCATTTTTAGATTATTAATATATTAATATTTAAAACAATTTATAAATTTAATGATATTGATTCACAATAGCCTTTTGGACCTGAACTTTATTTATTACCTACCTGTTCTGGCATTGCTTGTTTGGGTTTCATATCTCATCGCACGGTCCTTTAAAGAATGGTCAAAGCAGAGTCGCATCGCCCTATTTATTATTGCCCTTTTTCTGTTGATATACATTTCGATGATTCTTATTTTTTTTATTAATGTTGTTTTAAAAGAACTTGTTTTTTAGTTTTAAAATAATAGCTTTACAATAATTACTGATATAACTATGATTTTTTTCCTGCTCTTTTTTCTTGCCAGTATATTCGGAGGTATTTCTTACGTAATCATGATTTTATGTAACCGATGGACCAGGAATCATAAATATGAGACACTTTTTAATACCATAATATTCATAAGCTCATTTCTGGCATTATTATTTATCAGCACATATCTTTTTATAAACAATCTTAACTTTTCTAGATAACTATATATGCATTTTGACTGGATTTACCTTTTTATCATCCTATTTTTTATTTTTATAATTGCTGTTCTGGCTGGCATTTCATTTGTGATCATGCGTTTTTGTAATCGCTGGACTCAGAAATACAGATACAGTATATTATTGGATACTTTGATATTCATTAGCTCATTTTTTCTTATATCATTCGTCAGCCTTTATATCTGCCTTGCGAATATTTCTTTTCAAAGATGATTCGTTTGCTTTTATAACCCAGAAAGCAATCAGCAGATTAATGATAAGAGCAAGCCAGACGTTGATTCCATAAAAAAGCTCATAATCATACACATTTTCGTCATAGACCAGATTTTTAACGATTCTGAATGTTATGGCAGTTGTTGTTATGGCATAGCTCAAGATCATATAGTTTCTATGCTTTATCATATTTCCTTTTTTAATAGAAAGGACAGCTATTACCGTAAAATAAGCCCAAAGAATATCCTGAATAAGAAAACCTGAAATTCCTGTCAGCCCACCATTAGAAAATAACCCTAAAACAAAGCATGCCGGAACATTGATGATCAGGATATTATAGACATACATCTTTCCAATAATTCTGTGTAAGCTTTTATTGTCTTTCAGAAACTGACTTGAAAACTGGGTTAAGCCAGCCAATAAACAAAGCGTAATGGAAAAAATATGAATATAGAAAAAAGCCATCCAGTAGGGATTTTCAATAACCTGTTGCTTAAAGGCTAGGAAACCAATGTTTTTATCTCCGGAAATATATTGGGAAATTGTTTTCAGCATCAGAATACTAAAAATAATGACTGCAAATACAGCCATTATTTTTATAATTTTTACTCCTACAGATTTTGACATACACTTTGTTTTTTAGTCTTCCAATACCTCTCTGATCTGGTTCTCCATATCATCAAGATCCTCAAACTTTCTTAAGCTTATAGACTTTTCATTCTTCTTAAGCTCTTCAATAATTTCAAGTGCCAATTCTAAAGGTTCTGCTTCATATCCAAACAGATTGCTGTCGAAATCTGTTCCTGCAAGTGAACCATCGCCGTTCATTCCCAGACACCAGTTTTCCATAAACTCATTAAGAGGGATAGGGGAAGGCTCATACCGATCCCATTCTTTGTCTAAGCAGGATTTAGCTCTTGCAGCATCCGACCAGAAACAGATAATCTGAACCGGCTCTCCATCTTCATATTCCAGCTCATTGGAATAGGAAGTAGCATAACCTTTTTCATCTTTTAATCCGTAAACTACCTCTGTATCACAAATTTTTTTGATAAAATCTTTGCATCTGTTCTTGAGAGTAATATGATCTTGCAGCATATTTTATAAATTTATACCGTTGTTAATGTGTTCTATCTCAGGGTTTTCTCCGTCACTATTCCTTTTTGATCTTCCATATAATCCAATTTCCAGATCATTAGGTGTTTCATTATCTAATTCTGATGGATGTACATAAGTATACATACCATATCCATGCCCCGAAACAAGCCATCCTTCAGTAGAATTCAAATGGATCACACTGAAATCTCCGGCAGAACCTCCGGCAAATACAGGTCCGAATTCTTTCATCAATCGAATAGCTTCGTCTTCTACATCTTTTACCGTCGTAATGTCATCAAAAATAATATAAGTTCCGTTTTTGAAAAGTACCCAATCCTGGTATTCAGGATTGATAGCAAGTTGTACATGCTTAATGATTTCTAATTCATCCATGATTACATTGAGTTGTTATTAGTTTTAATATTATTTATAAAATTCCTTTAATCCTTAAATGCTGTAAAAGCATAATTGTTTTTGCATCCTTGATCTCGCCTGTATCAATCATTGTAAGAGCTTCCTCAAAAGGTAATTCCAGAACCTCAATATTTTCTCCCTCTTCTTCAAGACCTCCACCATCAGCAATTTTCATTTCACTGGAATATTCTGCAATAAAGAAATGCAAAATTTCCGTTACAGACCCCGGAGACATATACGTTTCAAACACTTTTTCAACCCTGGAAATTTTGTATCCTGTTTCTTCCTCTGTCTCTCTTTTGATACAGTCTTCAGGGTTGTCATTGTCTAAAAGCCCGGCACAGGCTTCAATCAGCATTCCGGTAGTATTTCCGTTGATATAAGTTGGCAGCCTGAATTGTCTGGTAAGAATAACTGTATCAGAAACTTTGCTGTAGAGTAAAATGACAGCTCCGTTTCCGCGATCATACGCTTCTCTGCTTTGGGTTTCTATGGTTCCGTCTTTCTTCAGAATATTAAAAGTAACTTTATTTAAAGTATACCAATTGTCTGATAAAACATCCGTCTGTAAAATAGTAATATTTGGATTTTGCATAATGCAGTTTGAATTCTTTATTTTTTAATTATTTTGAACGTAATAAATCCTGTAATGCCTCCTTAAGATCAGGAAACTTGAATTGAAAGCCAGCAGACTGTATTTTCTGTGAAGAGGCACGGGAACCTTCCAGTATAGCATTTGCCAGCTCGCCAAACATCAGTTTTAAAATAAAACCGGGAACATTCGGCATGAATAGAGGTTTATGTAATACCTGAGCAATCTTTCTTGTTAAATCCGCATTCGTAGCATGTTGAGGAGAAACAGCATTATACGGACCTTCCACTGCTGAATTTTTTAATGCAAATTCATAGATACCACAGATGTCTTCAATGTGAATCCAAGGCATATATTGTTTTCCTGTGCCTAAAGGCGAACCAATGTAATATTGAATAGGGGGAATCATCTTCTTTAAAGCACCGTCTTTTTCAGAAAGAACCACTGCTGTTCTTACTTTTACGACTCTTTCAGCAATATTCTGTTCTTTAAACTTATCAGCAGCTTTCTCCCATAAAACAACAACTTCACTTAAAAAATCATTGCCAGGCAAGTCTTGTTCTGTATAAATTTTTTCTGTAGTAATAGTGCCGTAAAAATTAATCCCAGAAGCCGAAATAAAAGATTTAAGCTGAATATTTTTCTCTTTTAAAGTCTTTAAAAGTAATCCCGCAGAATTAACCCTGCTGGATATCAGTTCTTTTTTTCTTTCAGGAGTCCATCGTTTCTCCGAAATATTGGCACCTGCAAGATGAATGATGTGGGAAATATTGTCTAAAGCGGATTCATCAATGGTTCCTTTTTCAAGATCCCATACATATTCGTTGGAGTGTTTCTTTTTTCTTGTAAGAAACCTTAGTTCGTATTCATTTCCAATTCTTTTAGCAAGCTCTTTGGCAACCAGTCCATTGGCTCCTGTAATTAAAACCGCTTCTTTCATAATAATACTGTATTTGGTGATGTAATGGTGTAATATAAATTATGCCTGATTTTTGACGATCAAAACAAAGTCTTCTTCTAAAATTTTATACCCGTAGTCATAAATAAATTTATATTCAGAACCGTTTTTATAAACTTTCAGATTCGTAAAATAATCAAAATCAAAACCTAAACTATCCAGCTTTGCCTTAGTCACTTTTGTTTTACCGTCAATATTTATTTCCCGAAGAATACGGTAATTTCTGCGAAGCTTATTGTTAACGTTTCGCATAAGGTTTGTAGAATCCTTGTTCTGTTTATTATTATAGGCGTTTCGGCAGGCATCATTACAGAACTTTTTATCAGACCTTCCTATGATTTTTTCGCCACATTCCAGACAGTTCATTATTTTTTTATTTTGTTTGTATGTACATGTCCGCGCGCATGTTTTTTTCTTAGCAGTCTTATAAATCTGCTGTGAGAAGGATAGCTTCTGTTAGGCGTTATATTATTAAAAAATAATGCCACAAGAAGCAGAATAATACATCCTGACAAAACAGGAGAGATAACATACCAATATCCTAAATCAGGAATTTTTCCTGTAGAACTTACCGCAATCAAAGCCGTTGCACCACCAGGAGGATGAAGAGTCTTTGTATATTGCATCAGAACGATGGAAAAAGCTACTGCAAGGGGGGCGGAGAGCCAGATAATATCCGGTACAATTTTATAAACAGTAACTCCAACAATAGCAGAAAGAACGTGTCCGCCAATCAAATTTCTGGGTTGTGCTAGCGGACTTTGTATGGCACCATAAATAAGAACACTAGAGGCACCGAAAGAACCTATCAGAAAGATATTCTCAGTTTCTGCTAAAGAATGAGACTGGATAAAAGCAATAATTCCTATTCCAAAAAATGCACCCAAAAAGGACCAGAAATGCTCTTTATAATCTACCAGTGTTTCTTTATAGATCACGTATTTTGACACTCTGAATGTCCTTTTTATTGTCTTCTTCATTATGGTTGTCTACTTTATTTAATGGTTTGAATTAAAGGTTTTCAAAAATCGACTATGATTTTACTTAAGACAAAGATACAGAATTATCCGTTTGTAAATGGATAGGATTTATAATAGAGTCTGTCTGTGTAAAAATTAGATTATTTCTGTAAACCAGTGGTTAAAGCCAGTTGTAAGAATATCAGAATTTGAATTAAAATGAGTGATTGGCGATACTGAATTTTACGCTATCCTTGTCAAGGTTCTAAACCTTGACAAGGATAATTAGAACAGATTGCCACTAATTAACGAATAAAAAAAATCGTGCATTAGTGGCAAAAAAAAAACAGGATAAAAAATGTTCTATCCTGATTTGTATTTTAGTATCTATTCTGAAATAATGACCTTATTTGTCACTTTTCAGCTTACTGATTTCCTCTTTTAGCAAGCTGATATATTCCTGGAGATTCTTAATGATTTCTATGCTTAATTCATTATTTATATATCCCATATTGTTGGCTGAAAAACCGCTGTTTCCAACATTAGCTCCTGGGCTGTCATTAAATACAGGATTTTCAATGTTAATCTTAACTTCTTCCTCTTCATAAATTTCCTCAACAGGCACTTCAAGAAATTTGGCAAGTTTATCCCATTCAGCTTGTATAATTTTTACAGCTCCGCTTTCTTTTCTGCTATAATTAGAAACATCTGTAGCAATAGCATCAGCAACTTGTTGTTGGGTAAAACCTTTTCTCTTTCTTACTGTACGTAGTTTTTCTTTTTGCATTTTAGACGTTTTTACAAATTTGCAAAAAAATAATGTATAAAATATAGAGGTTTTCAAAATTTTTATCAACAAAAATAAAATCTATTATTCTTACGTAAGTTCCCTTTATTCCTTTTTATTTTAAAACAATATCAAAATTTTTTACCATAAAAAATAAGGATAGTTAAACAATTTTAATTTCACTTACCCGATTGCAAACGACTACAAACGAATTTAAATAGTTTTTAACCGGATGTAATTTGGTGATATTCCAATCTTTGCAACAGAGATTTGAGAAAAACAGTGAACGTCTCTTATCTGAAATATTAATCATTAAAATCTAAAAGTTATGTCACTAAGAAACAAAGTAACATTAATTGGTTACACAGGTAAAGAAGTTGAAATGGTAAACTTCGAAAACGGAAATGTAAAAGCAAGTGTATCTCTAGCCACCAGCGATCATTACACTAATGCGAAAGGTGAAAAAGTAGAAGAGACGCAATGGCACAATCTGATTGCCTTCGGAAAAACAGCAGAAATCATGGAAAAGTATGTTTCCAAAGGAAAAGAGATTGCTATTGAAGGAAAGCTTACATACAGGTCTTATGACGATAAGGATGGTGTAAAGCGCTACATTACGGAAATTCGAGTAGATGAAATCCTATTATTAGGAGGTAAATAATTCTAAAAACACAAATGATGAAAGTAAAAGTTTTTAAAATCAGACTTCCTGAAGAATTTCTCTTCAGAGATCAGAAAACGCTTGATGATTTTCTGGAAGGAAATGAAATTATTAAAGTGGAAACAGCTTTTGTAAACGATGAATCTTATTGGTCTGTTATTCTGTATTTCGAAGAAAAGCTGCCGAAAAGTACTGTAAAAGAACCAAAGATTATTAAATACTCTGCAGAAAATGATTTCCTGAGTCCTGATGAAGAAAAGATTTTAGATGCCCTGAAACTTTGGAGATCAGAGAAAGCAAGGGAACAAAATCTGCCTACTTACTTCATTGCAAGTAACAAAGAGCTGATGTCTGTAGCCAAGTATAAACCTGCCAAAAAAGAAGAGCTGCTGGAAATCAAAGGTTTCGGAAAACATAAGATTGAAAATTATGGTGAAGAAATTCTGGAAATCCTGGAAAGTGTCTGATTTTTCGGAATAAATGATTACATAATTGGAAAAGCTGGGGAAGATTCCTTCTTCGGCTTTTTTATACTGTGTAAATTCCTTGCAATTCCGTACTTTTGCGTAGATCAAAAAGACATACAATAAATGAAGCCAAGTTTAGCAAAAGGAACGAGAGATTTTACGGCGCAGGAAGTTTCAAGAAGAAAATATATCATTAATATTTTGCAGAATAATTTTGAGTTATTCGGATTTCAACCATTAGAAACACCAAGCTTTGAAAACCTTTCTACTTTAACAGGAAAATACGGAGAAGAAGGAGATCGTCTGATTTTTAAAATTCTGAATTCAAGCATCAATGAAGCTAAGGAAGAAAAGAAAACTCAGATGCTTACAGATTTCCAAAGAGCATTAGAAAAACCTTTCAGCTCGGAAAATCTTACAGATAAAGCCCTTCGTTATGACCTTACAGTACCTTTTGCAAGATTTGTAGCGATGAATCATGGGAAACTGACATTCCCGTTCAAGCGTTTCCAGATCCAGCCGGTATGGAGAGCAGACAGACCCCAGAAAGGAAGATACAGAGAATTTTACCAATGTGATGCAGACGTTGTAGGAAGTGAAAGCTTATTACAGGAAGTTGATTTGGTTCAATTATATCTGAAATCATTCTCTGATCTTAGAGTTCCTGTAACCATTCATATGAACAACAGAAAAATCCTTTCCGGATTAGCAGAATATGCAGGAATTACAGATAAGCTGATTGATTTTACTGTAGCTCTTGACAAGCTTGATAAAATCGGAAAAGAAGGTGTTGTTAAAGAACTATTAGAGAGAGAAATTTCTCAGGATTCTATTGATAAGCTTGATTTCTTATTCAATCAATCTGATGATGCACTAGAAAACCTTCTTCAGCTAAAAGAAAAATTTGCAGGTAATGAAATAGGATTGCAAGGTGTAGAAGAATTAGAGTTTGTATTGACTCAATCTCTGAATCTTGGAGTAGATATGCAGAATCTTGTATTCAATATTACCCTGGCTAGAGGGCTTGATTATTATACCGGAGCCATCTTTGAAGTGAAAGCGGATGAAGTAGCAATGGGATCCATCGGTGGTGGTGGTAGATATGATAACCTTACAGAAGTTTTCGGGGTGAAAAATATCCCGGGAATTGGTATTTCATTCGGGTTAGACAGAATTTATCTGGTAATGGAAGAACTTAATCTTTTCCCTGATGAAGCTTCTTCAAAGACAGAATATTTATTTGCCAATTTCGGAGGTGAAGAAACTACAGAAGCTTTAAAACTGATTATGCAATTACGTACAAAAGGTATTTCAGCAGAATTATACCCTGAAAATGCAAAAATCAATAAGCAGTTTACTTATGCTGAGAAAAAAGGAATTAAAAACCTTGTTTTCCTGGGTGAGGAAGAAATTAAAAACGGAACAGTTACTTTTAAAAATCTTGAAGCTGGAGAACAGAAAACAGTTTCTTTAGAAGAATTTTTAGGATAAAACAAAATAGTTCTATACATACAATAAAAAACAGCTCAGGTTTTTGATCAAAATAACTTTGAGCTGTTTTTTTATTATATTTGAGATATAATGATACAGGATATAAAACACCAGATTCAAAAGATAAATCCGGATCTTTTATCGTGGGCAGATGAATACATTGCCCAGCTTCCAGACATTTTTATGGAGGATGAGAAAATCATTCATATCATTGATGGGCTTTACAATAAAATGGTAACTCTGCTTATAGCTACGGATAGGAGAGTCTTATTTAAAGAGCTTGATATGATCGATATGGAAGTAATTCCTCATGAAAAAATAACATCTATAAATTTATGGGAATCGGTTATTGAAGTTCGGACAGAAGAGAATATTTTTAGACTGGAAAAATCTGACCGCGATTTTGCTGAAGAGTTCTGTAATACCCTAAATACTTTCCTCATTTCTCAAAATACCCCAGATGTGGAAGAACCTGAACTTTCTGTTTTTGATCTTCTGGAACAGTTGGGACAATTGAGAGAAAATGGAATTCTTACTGATGACGAGTTCACTGAACAAAAGAAGAGACTTCTGGAGAAATTATAAATGTCTGGTTAATTCCTTAAAAGCGGCTGAGTACTGCATCGGAAAGAGCCTCCAAAGCTTCTACTTATCGAAAAATCAATGTATTCTACTTTAATGCCATGTTTTTCAATCTGCTCTCCGATATGTTTAAACGCAGGATCCGTAATATAGACTTCAGAAGATACAGGAAGTCCGTTGGTTGCAAGATTCATTGCTTCATGCAGCGTAACATCAATTCTTTTCCAGTTTTTTAATAAATATGGAATTCCGTCTAAAAATGCATCTTCACAAATAACCATTAATCCATCTTTCACAAGTCCAAGAGCACAATCAAGATGTAAAATATCAGGATGAAGCCTTACTTCTTCTACCGCGTATCCCTGTGGTTTTAAAAGCTTTTCCAACCATTGAATTCCAAGAGCATTAGATGCTAAGCCAGAATTTCCAACAAAAATCTGTTTGCCTAATACCAATACATCTCCACCTTCTAAAAAAGGTCCCTTTCCTAAAGTAGTATCTTCTTGATCTGCAATTTCAGGTGAAGGAACTGCCAGATAATAACAATCCTCCGGATATACTTCTTCGAGGAATAAATCCCTCAAAGGAAAAACCTCATGTCTTCGATGTAAAAAACGAAGTGAAGACTCAATGACATGATTTCCCACTGTAAAAAAAGGATCTCTTACAAAAAAGTTAGAGTATCCCGAAGTTCCCACTGCCATTTTCTCAGCATCAGTAAGTTGACGTGGACGAAGAACCTCTACATCATATTTTTCAAGAATTTCTTTCAAATTTGTTCTTTCAAGTTCCCATTGCTTTTGAAGGTCAGGAAATGCCTCAGAATAATCTTTTCCTCTGTTTTCAAAGTTTTCTTTTACTGCATCTTTACTTAGAAAACGAAGATCTTCAGCACGTGGTTCCAAAGGATAACCAAATTCAGATTGAGCAAGAACAACCATTCTCAATAGTGCAAATTCATTTTCAACAAAAATCATTGGCTTCAATTTTTACGTTTACATTGGGGGCTTTTATTCTGTTAAAGGATAAAATACTTAAAACAAAAATAAATAGAAATTGTATCAATTTTAAGACGTTAAAGAAAAAAAGTCTTAAAACTATAAGAATTGAATAGTTTTGAAGGTAAAAATCGGGACAGAATTTGTAATTTGGGATCGATATAAAAATCGGGTAGAACTTTATCCTTCTATTCAAGAAAAAAACTTAAACATAAAGACCAAATGAATATGATTTGTGCATTATGCGGGACACCGCTTACATCTACAGATATGCTTGTAGGAAAGAATAAACTTGCTGATGGCGGTTATTTATGCGCTGGATGTTTTAACAAAGCCATTGCCGTTAATAGAGACCTTATCCATAATCTTGATCAATTTTATTTTGCAGAAATTAATGGGATGCTTCTTAAAAGTAAAATTGATGCTAGCCAAAACCCCGGAGGTTTTCAGTACGGAAATACAAACAGTTATGAATATGATGCTCCCACAAGACTTGACGAAATCAAAGATCAGATTGTTGCTCTGAATGTAAGGCTGAGTGTTTTGGCTAATGAGGAGGTAAACGAGCTGGATAAAGTTCTGGATAAAGATGAAAGACTAATCGCCATTGCAGAATGTATTGATATGAGCAGCAGCAGAGAAGGAATTCTCTTTTCAACGCAGAAAAGAGTCGTTTTCATGGATAAAAAATTTCTTGGTGGAGTAGTAAAGAATGAGTTTACACATCAGAATATTATATCTGTAGAACAGGCAGAAAATCTTTTGTATTCAGTATTGAGGATTAATACCAGAGGAGGAGCCGCGGATTTTAAATTACACAATAAAAGTGATGGGAGAGCTTTCTGTAGTATGGTAAACGGACAGATTAATGAACCTGTAAAACCAATCTCCCAGCAACCTGCACAACCACAATCATTCTATCAGAATACTCAGTCTTCTACATCTCAAAATACAGCTGGCAGCCCAAAAGAATCAGCAGAAGATATTTTTGAGCAATTGGAAAAGCTTGGAAAATTAAGACAAATGGGCGTGTTAAGTGAAGAAGAATTCTCATCACAGAAGGCAAAATTATTAGAACGACTTTAAAATATAAGTTCGGTTGATCACAGTGTTATAAATAATGGTTTTGAATATTTTCTATTGTATCATTATTTGTAATTTATGTTGATATAAAAAGGATCATACTCTTATGTCCTGTTTAAAAACTTTTAAACATAAAAATTAAAATGAACACAAATTGTGCTCTATGCGGTATACCTTTAACGTCCATGGATACAGTTTTGGGAGAAAATAAACTGTCCGATGGTGGTATTTTGTGTAATAAATGCCTGAATAAAGCTACCGGAATCAATAAAGATCTGGTATATGACCTCATCAATTATAGTCTGGCAGAGGTAAGAGGTATTATGCTGGGAGAAAGTATAGCTGCTAAAGAAGAGGAGGAAATTGAAGCGCCATCTACTGTAAAAGAGTCTGTTTCAAGAACGGTTGTGACATTTTCCCATTCTATTCAGCTCAATGTAAATAAAAGAGAAGAATCTACAAGGCTTGATGAAATTAAAGACCAGATTGTAGCTTTAAATGCTCAACTCAGTATTTTTGCAAACACAGAAGTCAATGAGCTGGTAAATGTTTTGGATAGCAATGAAAAGCTTATTGCTATTGCCGAAGGGAAATATCTTTACAATAATCTTGAAGGAATTTTAGTTTCAACAGAAAGAAGGATAATTTTTATTGATAAAAAACTTTTAGGAAGTGTAACAGAGGATGAATTCCCGCATCATAAGATTGCATCTGTACAACATAGCTATGGGCTGATTTCTTCAGAATTGAAATTATTTACAAGAGACGGAATAAAGGCAGAATTTAAACTATACAACAGAAACGCAGCAAAAAACTTTTACGAATCTATACAAAGCTATATAAACAGACCTCAAAATTCATCTGTAGAAACGCAAAAATATAATCAGTCGACTGAGGAAATATCCAAAAAAGATGAAACAATAGCGATCTTTGATAAACTTGAAAAGTTAGGAAAGCTAAGAGAATCAGGAATTTTAACCAACGAAGAATTTGAAGAGCAGAAGAAGAAACTGCTTGGGAAATTATAAAAAATAAAAAAATGAGTAGTAATTGTTCATTATGTAAAGCAGAATTAACGTCAATGGATACACTTCTGGGGGAAAACAAGCTTGCAGATGGTGGCATTTTATGCAATAAATGTTTAGATAAGATAAGTTATATCAATCAGGAAGTGCTTTATAACCTTAGCACATTCAGTATTAATGACATTATTAAGATTGTAGAGAACAAAAAAGAGGAACAGAGCAAAACTGTGGTTTTAAAAGATGAAAATCTTCCAATGACAGTGAATGTTGAGCCGGCAGTTGTTTCTAAAGAAGTTTATAAACGAAGAAAAAGAAAGATAAAAAACGAGCTGGAAAAGCTGAATGCCAATCTTTCTGTATTTACCAGAGGCGAAATCAAAGAACTTCCCAATCTTATTCCGGAAGATGAAAATATAATCGCCATTACAGACGCTCAGTTTAAAAATACGTTAGATGCCGGCGTTTTAATAGCAACTGATAAAAGAATGCTTTCCGTATCAAAATCAATGTTCGGATCTGCAAAAATTAATGATTTTGCTAATGGTACCATTAAGTCAGTAAGCTTCGTAGCAGATCCACGATCTCCTATCATTAAGCTTCATCTGGAAGAAAGAGTAGTAGAGTTTGAATGCTATATGGACAAAGAAGATGCAGAAAAATTCTATGATATTATTAGGCAGATTTATAATGCTCCTCAGGTACAAAAACCTCAGTCCCAGAAAACAAATCCGGTCAATACAATACCTTCCGGCGAAGTCTTTGCTCAGCTTGAGAAACTAGGAAAACTAAGGGAAAACGGAATCCTCACAGATGCAGAATTTGCAGAACAAAAAAGAAAGCTTCTTGAGCAGCTTGATTAAAAACCCGTAACCCTGAAAGTATCTTTAGATTTATTGGAAAACTTTCAGCTTTCGCTCGCTATTGTAGAACCTTGATCTTTTTAAAAAAATCAAATAAGAAAATACAAAAAACAAAAAGTCATCGTAATAAAACGATGACTTTTCTATATATGAATGTTAAAAAAACTAATCTTATTTAGCTTAAAGAATCTTCAGCTTTTGTTTTTGCTTCATCAACTTTATTCTGAACTTGGGAAGCAACATCATTAGCTTTACTTTTAATATCATTTCCCCATTTGTTAAGATTGTCTTTTGCTGTGTTAATTTTATCCTTCACAGCCTGTTGGTCCTCAGGAGATGAGTTTTTATATTTCCAATATGCTAAAGCACCTAAACCTAGTAACGCTAATACGCCTTTTGTTTTGTTTCCCATGATTTCTATTTTTATGAATTAATATTAAAATTTGTTATTAGTAATCATGTAAAATACGTGCCAAAAAATTGTGTAGAATTATAAAAAAATGTTAAAATTAAGAAAAGACTTCAAAAATTTCTCCATCAAAACTAGCGAAGACCATAGTAGGATAAGAGTCCTGGTGATATACATTTCCATCCTTATCAATAGCAATAGCGCCTGCGAATCCATCAATGGTTTTAAGCTCGTCAAAAGTCTTATTGAAAGCAACTTCCAGACTCATGCCGTCTGTAACTCTGGTAACTATTTTTGCCGCAGTAGCATTGCTTACAATATCTTCGCCTACACCCGTACAGCTTACTGCACAGAATTCATTCGCATAGTTTCCGGCAACTGTGGCAGAATCCGAAATTCTTCCCGGAATTTCAAAACCTTTACCTCCTGTAGAGGTAGCAACAGCTAATTTTCCATCCTTATCAATGGCAACACAGCCTACCGTTCCTTTTCCGCCATTATTCAGTTTCGCTTCGTATTCCTTTCTTCTTTGAGGAATTTCTGTCGAAAAATTC
The DNA here is from genome assembly GCF_059515185.1 of Chryseobacterium sp. CS2K3. NCBI lineage: Bacteria > Pseudomonadati > Bacteroidota > Flavobacteriia > Flavobacteriales > Weeksellaceae > Chryseobacterium > Chryseobacterium sp. CS2K3. The sequence goes on from NZ_JCAKRW010000004.1 coordinate 174,542, forward strand.
TCAAATCCGTGTTCTGTAGCATACCTTTTTGCTCCGTTTCCACCTAAAACTCTATCATCTTCACTCATTAAATCCTTAGCTACAAAAATGGGATTCTTCACCTCCTGAATATTAATGACTCCACTCAGCTTTTGAGTTTCTCCATTCATAATTGCAGCACTCATACGGATTACACCATCACTTTGAATCTGTGAGCCGATCCCTGCATTATATAAAGGATCGTCTTCCAACAAAGAAACAGCATAAGCAACTGTATCGAAGGCAGAATGAGTTTGAAGGTAAAGAAATGCTCTTTCAGCAATTTGCTTTAAAGAATCTTGTTTTGCTGTTTTTACTTCGTGGCTTTGATCGCTTTCTGAGAAAAAGCCTCCATGGATGATGATTTTCATAGAATAAGAGTTGATGAATAATTTTTACGAAGGTAATTTATAAATAAAAGATAAAAGATAAAAGATAAAAGATAAAAGATAAAAGATAAAAGATATTGTTGCTAAACAACTATAGACATAATCATTTCTATTCGTATATCAATATCAATAGGAGCGGACTTTAGTCCGCTTAATAAATGAAATATTCAAATTCCACCGGCTTTAGCCAAAACTTATCTTATCAAAACACAAAAAACGGAACCGAAGCCCCGTTTGTATACTTGTATATGTTATTCTATTTATCCTGTGGAATAGGGTTAAATTGAGAATTTTCAATAGTTAACGTTTTTGTGGTAAGATCATAATGATCATTCATAGACATTACATGTACCGTTAAGTTATCTATAGAAATTGGCTCTCCAAGATTGATATTCGTAAGATTGGTATCCTTAATGAATCTTCCGTCTACAAGAATGACAAGCCCTGAACCTACCGCAGTCATCACATCATTATGGATGAAAAGACCGGTATCTTCCCCAAGCCCGATTCCTAATGTTCTCGGATTATTGACTACAGCCTGGAAAAGACGTCCAATTCTACCTCTTTGTACGAAATGTGTATCAATGATAACGTTATCTATTAATCCTAATCCTTGAGTCGTTTTAATTTCTCCTTTTAATAAGGCTTCAGAGCTGCTTCCCTGATAAATCATATTTTCAGATGCCGCTGCTGCACCCGCTGATGTTCCGGAATAGATGAAATCCTGTTCCTGATATTTTAATAAAATAGTATCATGAAATCGTGTCCCCCCAAGAATAGAAGTCAATCTCAGCTGATCTCCACCAGTGAACATCATTACATCTGCAGCATTGGCTCTTGCTACCATAGCATCAGAATTGGCTTCCTCACGATTATGGATATCAAGAATATTGACGTTTCTAGCTCCCAGAAATTCAAAAGCTTTTTTATATTCAGTACCTACTATCTGAGGAATCTGAGAAGCGGTAGTTACGATTTCAATCACAGAATTTTCCTTGTGTTTTGATTCATTGATGATCTTTCGTAAGATCCCACGCTCAAAAAAGTTAAGGTTTTTTTCAATATTCTGATCATAATCGGTTTCCGCAAAACTTCCTTTATTCACAGCTCCTCCGATAACGATTAATTTTCCTACAGGTTTAGTCATGGTACAAAATTAAAAAATAATTAACATGTTTGGCGAAATTCATGCCATCTTTAGGTGATTTTTAATCTTTTAGGAATGTTAATTAAAATTAATCCTATTTTAACAAATCTTTAAATCTGCTATAGTTTTGTTTTGGGTTTTGTACTATATTTGGTTGTAAAATAAGTTATTATTAACTGTTAAAATGCCAATAGACTATGAAAATCGAAAAGATTCAGGCACTACGTGGTCCTAATATCTGGAGTATCAGACGAAAAAAGCTGATCCAGATGAGATTAGACCTTGAGGAAATGGAAAATTATCCCACTAATAAAATTGATGGATTCAGGGAAAGAATAGAGAATTTGATTCCGTCACTGATCACTCACAGATGTTCAGAAGGAGTGGAAGGCGGGTTTTTCCATAGAGTGGAGACGGGTACCTGGATGGGACATGTCATTGAGCATATCGCATTGGAAATACAAACCCTTGCGGGAATGGATGTGGGCTTCGGCAGAACCCGTGAAACCAAAACTCCCGGAGTTTATAATGTAGTATTCAATTATCTTGAAGAAAATGTAGGAATCTATGCTGCAGAAGAAGCTGTAAAGATTGCAGAAGCATTAATTGAAGGAAAAGATTATGATCTGGATGCATGTATTCAGAAATTGAAAGAGATCCGCGAACGGGTAAGGCTTGGTCCGTCTACAGGAAGTATTGTGGAAGAAGCTGTTTCCAGAAAAATTCCGTGGATAAGATTGGGAACGAATTCACTTGTGCAGCTTGGATATGGAGTAAACCAACAGCGTTTTCAGGCTACTATTACAGGGAAAACAAGTTCTATAGCCGTGGATATCGCATGCAATAAAGAACTCACAAAAAGAATGCTTCATGATGCTGCGATTCCGGTTCCTATCGGTGATCTGATTGTGGATGAAGAAGGGCTGAACAGTGTTATAAAAAAAATCGGATATCCTATTGTTTTAAAGCCACTGGATGGAAATCACGGTAAGGGATCCTCCATTAATGTTAATGATTGGGATTCTGCCAAAATAGGACTGGAGCATGCACAGAAGTATTCAAGGAAAGTTATTGTTGAAAAATATATTACCGGATATGATTTTAGAGTATTAGTAATTGATAATAAAATGGTGGCTGCAGCAAGAAGAGTTCCCGCTCATATAATAGGTGACGGAGAACTCAATATTCAGGAGCTTATTGATAAAGAAAATAAAGACCCAAGAAGAGGATACGGTCATGAAAATGTGCTTACCGAGATTGATGTAGATAAAGACACTATGGAACTTTTGGATAAGCTTCAGTATACTCTTGAAACCATTCCTCAGAAAGGAGAAGTGGTTTATCTGAAGTCGACGGCAAATCTTTCAACCGGAGGAACGTCTATTGATGTAACCGATATGGTACATCCTGAAAATATCACAATGGCAGAAAGAATTTCCAAGATCATTGGACTGGACGTGTGCGGTATTGATATTATGGCTGAAAATCTTACACAACCCTTAAAAGAAAGTGGCGGGGCTATTATAGAAGTAAATGCTGCTCCCGGGTTCCGTATGCACCTTGCTCCAAGTGAGGGGCTACCAAGGAATGTGGCTGCACCGGTAGTAGATATGCTTTATCCCCAAGGAAAACCTTTTACCATTCCTATTATTGCAGTAACGGGTACAAATGGTAAAACCACCACCACAAGATTAATTTCACATATTGTAAAAAGTAATGGCTATAGAGTTGGTTTCACTACTTCAGACGGTATATATATCCAAAATACCATGCTGTCAAAAGGAGATACTACAGGACCGCTTTCAGCAGAGTTTATTTTAAAAGATCCTACGGTAGAGTTTGCAGTTCTTGAAACAGCAAGAGGGGGAATTTTACGTTCAGGATTAGGATTTTCACAATGTGATATTGGAGTATTAACCAATATTGAAGAAGATCATTTAGGAATGAATGATATTCACAGCTTAAAAGATCTTACTAAAGTAAAAAGAGTAGTGCTGGACAGCGTAAAGAAAACCGGCTGGAGCGTACTGAATGCAGATAATGAATATTCCATGAAGATTATATCTGATCTGGATTGCAATGTTGCGATCTTTAGTATGGATGAGAACAATCCGCATATCGTAAAATTTGCGAAGGAAGGGAGAATTACCTGTGTGTATGAAGAAGGTTTTGTAACCATTAAAAAAGGTGACTGGAAGATCAGAATCGGTAAAGCAAAAGATTTCCCGATTACCATGGAAGGAAAAGCCAGATTTATGATAGAGAATGTACTGGCAGCAAGCCTTGCAAGTTATCTTCATGGATTTGGAATTGAAGATATTTCAAATTCATTACGAACTTTTATTCCAAGTGCACAGCTTACTCCGGGAAGGCTGAATGTCTTTAAATTCAAAAACTTTAAAGTACTGATTGATTTTGCACACAACCCTTCAGGCTATGAAGCTATTGAAGATTATCTTAAAAATGTAGAATCCACAAAGAAAATAGGAATTATTTCCGGGGTAGGAGACAGACGTGATAACGACATCAGGGAATGTGGAAAAATCGCAGGAAGAATGTTTGATCATATCATTATCCGAAATGAAAAGCACCTTCGTGGGAGAACTGAAGAAGAAATCAACGGATTGATTATTGACGGAATGCAGGCTTCAGGGAAAGATGTAAGCTATGAGATCATTCCTAAGGAAATCGAAGCTTTGAAACATGCCATAGGAATGGCAGAAGAAGGAACGTTTATTACTGCATTAAGCGATGTAATTTCCAATGCAATTGATCTTGTTCAGGAATATCAGACAAGAGAATTACTGGAAGATGACAAAAGCATCTAAAAAATCATAAAGAAAGTGGCTGTACCGATGTTTGCAGCCATTTTTTTATACAGAATATTCTGATTGTTTTATATTTTTAATAATGTTTTGGCTCTTTGAAATATCTTATCCTGTTCTTCGGAGAATTCCAGGAAATACTGGATCTGCCAATCCTGAGTTTTCTGCGCCTGTTTACTTTCTGCTTTATCCCATGAAGGATATACTCTTATTCCTCGTTTTCCTGTCTTTTTTCCGTCTGACAGAATTCCTTTTTCTAATAAAATTTCCTTGGGGAAAATAAAAACACCTGAAAAAGTTTCCTTAAAAGAAGCGATGAGGTAAAAGTCAATATGATCATTGATGTCAAAAGGAGCTGTTTCTCCAGTTGTATTCCTTTTCCAGATAGTTACGAATTGTCCGGTTTTGGTGGGTGTTATTTTTGAAACCCTAAACTTTATATTGCAATTATTGACGTTGAAATTAAAGCCCGAGTATTCTCTGCATTCTTTATCTTCTTCAATATTTGAACATTTTAATCCAAGAGGTTGGAAAAGCTGTTCTTCGATGGTTTTTAAATTCAATATTTTTATGTTTAAAATGTAGTGTTTAAAATTGGTTGGCAAACCTCATCTGTTTAGATAAGCTAATTTTTACGGGGTGGTTTAATCAGGTACAACCTTCAATTCCCCATTTATCCTTCTCCAAAAAAAGCATTAGAGCTTCCAATCCAGATGGCATCTTTTTTATTGAAGTCAACATTTACCATAGCTGCTTTTGTCATTCTTCCCAGGTTTTCCAATAGAATAGGGCGATCATCATTTTCTTTCCATACATATAGCAAACGAATTTCTGCCTTCGCAAATTCTCCGTTGATATCTTCAAAAAGAGGTTCGTAGTTTACTTTTCTTTGTAAAATATAATTTTCCTTATCTTTAATTGCGTCTGTGATTTCCTTTGTCGGATTCAAATTGACACCGCTTCCAGCAAATGAGAACAGAGGCTTCAATACGAAGTTTTCAAGATTTTCACGCTCCAGAAATTCATGCAGGAAGTAACTCTTTGGAACAAATTGATGCTGTAACAATGGTAAAAGAAATTTTGAAATTTTAAAGAACCAATTGGGATGAGTAACCCATTTTACATCCACTTCTTCCCGGAAATCAAATTCCGTAACAAGATCAGGAATTCGGTCCAATTCATCGAAGATCACACGATTGTAAATTCTTTTAATTTCTGTCTGCTTACCATTATTTTCATAAAAAAGCTTTTTACCTTCTTTCTTTATTTTGGAAAGGCAAACTGTTTTTATACCTAATAATTTCTCTGTTAAAGCAAAATCAATCGCTGTTTTCTGTTTTTCAGGGAAAATTTCAAGAAGGATAACATGTTCTGGGTTTTCATCCCCTACAATCACATCTTTTAAATGCTTTTTAAAAACTTCATGTGGCATTGTGTTTCGGATATCCGAAAGAAAAGGATAAACTTCACAGAAAGTATCTTCATACGCTTTCTGAAAGGTGTACAGTGAAGGAAAAGCCTGTAATTCTATCAATTGCGGCTCTATTTCTCCATTCTCACTTTTACATACTCCAAAATCGATAGTGAAAAAATGAGGCTGATCTGTATCATTCGGAACTTTGCAATTGTCAGGAACAGCTTTTTGAAGAAGTTCAGCAGGAAGCGCTTTAATCTGGCTGATGATACTTTCACTTGCATTCAGTAATTTACTTTCAAATTCTTTGGTCAGAAAAATAGGACTCTCTGAAACTCTGAAAGCAGGTTCCATACCACTTTTTTGTGCTAAAATATCCTTAAGCTGCTTGTATTTTTTATCTGAAAACTCCTGGTTAAATTGTTTCCTGTATTTTGGGATCATAGTTTTTCTTTTGTGATGGTAGAAAATCGAACAGCAATGCCCGATGTTTTATAAGATGGAAGCTAGAAGCTGGAAGAGAGAAGTTTTGAAAGTCGAAATTTAAAATAAGTTCAATTTTACTTAATACCTAATTAAAATCAAAAGTTGACCAGAAGTTTAATCACTGTTAGTAACCTGTAGCCTCCCTCTTTCAGCTTCCCACTTTTTAAGCCAAAAACTCAGCTTCCTTCAGAATGTTTTTTTTTGCAAACTGAAGAAATCTCGGAAGAATTTGATTTCTGGTCAGGATGATTTTATCTTCATCATCAATTCTGTCCATCGTTTCAAGATATTTCTCCATTCCGAAATTCTGGATCATCGCTTCTTTGTTTTTGTCGTCTTTCAGGTTTTCAATTAATGCTTCCGGACTTGCTTCCGGGTGAAACTGTGTTCCGAAGATTTCGTCCGAAAAACGAACTGCCATTACGGCTCTTTCCAGATTGATATGAGGACGGAATTTTTCAATTGCCATAATCGTCATTCCCAGTTCTTCAAAACGGTCATGATCCGGCTCAATAAACTGATAAGCACGAGAATCTACTGCATAAAAAGGATCCTGAAGGTTTTTAAATAAGAATTCACTTTTCCCTTCTTCTGTTTTGTGAACGGGCATTACGCCAAAGGAATAGGATTTTCTTTTGCAGATGTTTCCTAATTTCCAATGAATACTAGCCAGTTGGAAAGAATGACAGATCAGGAAAAGATATTTTTTATTATCGTTATATTTATTATGCTTAAAAACAGTATCTAAAAAGTTTGCAAACCTATTTTCCCACTCGAAACCTTCTCTGTGTGGAGTACCCGGTCCGCCTGAAGAAATAAAAATATCAAAATCTCCTATTTTGGGCATTTCATCTTTAAACCTCACATCAAATGTCTTGATGATTACATTGTCTTCAGAGTTCTGCTGAAATGCTTCAGAAATTTCTTTAATGTTTCTAAAGCCTTGATTGACATGATTGTTGTTCATGTCCAGCAGAGCAATTCGAATATCTTTCATTACATCATATTTTTTGTAAAGTTACAAAATATTACGAAGCAGGTTCGCCATGGGTTATCCCATACTCTGTTTCGGAGATCATATAATCTACTACTTTTGTGAGGTCACCAGTTTCTTTAAAGATTCTGAGCTGTCGGTCAGCACCGGTTCCGTTTTCAAGGATTTTCCATGCATATTCAACTTCTTTTCTGCAACCAAGATCATCTACAACGTCATCGATAAACTCCAAAAGTTCTTTTAATAAATGTGGATATGGTACAGATTCTTCTTTTCCGAAATCGATCAGATGAGCCTCAATACCGCTTTTGGACGCACGCCATTTGTTCTCATTCAATAGTAGTCTTCTGTAGCTCCTGAAACTCAAATTTTGTTGGTGAAGTTTATAGATTTTAGCCACTAAACTCTGCATGATTGCGGCAAGACAAACAGTTTCATCAATTCTTAAAGGCATATCACAAATCCTGAACTCAATGGTAGGGTAGAAAGGATGAACACGAAGATCCCACCATATTTTCTTGGCATTGTCAATAGTTCCTGTTTTTACGAGAAGATCCACATAACTGTCAAATTCTGCTAATGAGTTAAAATAACTCGGAATGCCGGTTCTCGGGAATTTCACAAAAATTTCCTGTCTGTAAGATTTAAAGCCTGTATATCTTCCAATCCAAAATGGAGAATTGGTGGAAAGGGCATAAACATGGGGTAAAAAATAACGCATTACATTCTGGATCCTTACGCCTTCTTCACGATTAGGAATTCCAATATGTACATGAAGTCCGAAAATAAGATTTTCGCGTGCTACATCTCCCATATCGTCCACGATTTTTACATACCTTTCTCCTTGAGTGATATTATTATCAGACCAATGTGAGAAAGGATGCGTTCCGCCTCCGGAGACACGCAATCCTTGTTCGTGAGCGATATTGATCAGATGTCTTCTTAAACTGGTTAGTTCAGCTCTTGCCTCCTGAATGTTCTGACAGATTCCGGTTTCCATTTCGATCATGGATTCGTGCATTTCATGTTTTAAGTTTTCACTCAAAACGGCTTTTCCGCCTTCAATGATCTTGGATACATGAGAAATAAGATCTCTGCTTTGAACATCAATGATCTGATATTCTTCTTCGATTCCAATAGTAAACTGATGCATTGTGTTGTGTTTTTTAATTATTTTTCATGTTATTTTATGGAATCCTTCACAAAGGTACCCCAAGTGATATTGGGTTTTCCCGGAACATATTGCTTTGCTTTTTCTACGGCTAATTTTGCTGCATGTTCTACAATCCATGCGAAATTTTCTTCACCTACGGAATTTCTGTCTGCATCGGGAGCCGGATTACAGAAGTCGATGGCATAAGGAATACCGTCTCTTACGGCAAATTCCACGGTATTGAAATCGTATCCCAGCGCTTCATTCATTGTAATGGTGTAATCATGAATGGTTTGCAATAATTTTTCAAGCTCTTCGCCTTCGGTCTGATGCGTGGTTGCATATCTTAGATGAGGCGCATTTCTAGGTTCATAAGGCATGATGTGAACATATTTTCTGCCAAGACAATACACTCTGTAATAATCATCAAAAATAATCTCTTCCTGAACCATCATTACTAATTGTTCGGTTTCTCCCAGCTTATTCCAGAGATCATCCGGATTTTCTATTCTGTAAACGTTTTTCCATCCTCCGCCATCATGAGGTTTCATATAAGCAGGAAATCCTACATAGTTGAATATATATTCCCAGTCGTGCGGAAATTTCAGGTTTCTGAATGAAGTCTCTGATGTATTGGCAGGTCTTTCATGTGATGGAAGTAAAACGGTCTTAGGCAATGGGATTCCAAGTTTGCTCATCAATGCATTATTGAAAAACTTTTCATCAGCACTCCACCAGAACGGATTATTGATGACGTAAGTACCGTTAAGTGCTGCATTTTTCAGATATGCTCTGTAAAAGGGAACATCTTGTGAAATTCTGTCAATGATTACGGCATAACCATAGTCGGCACCCTGTTCAAGTTTGTCAATGGTAACAGGTTCTGCAACGATATCTCCACCTCCCAGTTCATTTACTTTATCAATAAATGCCCACGGAAACGTGTCCTCCATACCGAATAGAATTCCTACTTTTTTTGTCATAACTTTTGTTTTTTAATGGTGTATATTTTTTCTATTTTATCTTTTTTGTGATGAAAAATGAATTTCAGCCCAGAATTTAAATTATTTCGCTTCTTTAACCAACCCCTCAAATCTTTGATTTGCCACCCCTCCAAAAGAGGAGAATATCAAGTCTTCAATGGTGGCGGTAAAATTGAAAATCTTTGATTTTCAAAAAAACTTAAATGCACTTCTCAAACAGTTAGCAGTTGCTTAAAATAACTAAGTGTTAAAAACTTTTGTGCATTTTGTGGTTAAACTCTATCCGATTTAAGAGAAATAAGCTCCGATAAAGGTCGGAAAAACCATTCTCCACAACGGCCAGTCATGCCCGATCCATTTTCTTTCATCATACCAGAACTCAATTCCTTTTATTCTTAATATTTCAGCCATTTCAATATTTTTATCCTTACAGATATCCTGATCAGAAGTACTTAATACAATATGCATATGCTTATATTTCCATGCTTCATCATTTCTTACAAACTCTCTTGGACAATTGAAGTAAACAAGATCATCTGAATAACCATCCATAAAATTCCTTATACTGAATGCTCCGGAGAGACAAAACAGATGCGAGACAATATCAGGAAATCTGAACGCAAAATTAGCAGCGTGATATCCTCCGAAACTAGATCCTGCAACGGCTACACGATGTGTTTTGTGAAGCTTCTGGATATAAGGAACAAATTCATTGATCAGAAATTGTATATATCTTTCATAGTTTTTTATCCTTTGCTGTGGAGAGATCTTTTCATCATAAAAACTCCAGCTGTCAATGGTCTGGATATTATAGAGCCTTACTTTTCCTTGTTCTACAAACCAGTTGATGCTTCCGTTAAGGTGGAAATCATGATTTTGGGTATATTGTCCCTGAGAAGTCGGAAACATAATGATTGGATGTCCGTCATGTCCGGTAACTTCTACCTTAAGGCTTGTTCCCAATATATTGGAATAGTATTCGGTATGTTCTATGTGAGGCATTGACTTATTTCTTTAAAGTTATCTTAGCTACTCAGTTTATTGCTTTTAGGAGGGAGAATATTCAACATTTCGGCATTGATCTTTTCTGCAGTATGGTCTAATCTTTCCTCAATAATTTTTGAATCATCGGATTTATAAACAATTCCGACGTGATAATCTATCGGAAGAAACCTTACAACTTCTTCACATTCAAAGTCACTGTAATTCGGTTCTTTATCTTTAATTAAAGCAATAATTAACCCTGAATAATAGCCTGTAGGTGGTGTAATATAATAGTTTTTATTACGTAGAAGCGCATCTTCAATTTTTGCCCATTCTCTCCATATATTAATGCTGCTAGAAGCTTCCACCAAATCTGGAATATGTGCGCCGCCTACTCGAGAAGACGTTTCAAGGAAATACCATTTTCCGTCCTCTTTTCCTTTTATGAATTCTGTATGTGTAGCTCCGTTGAGAAGTCCAAAACTGGAAAGTACTTTAGCATTGATCTCTTCAAGCGCTTTGAACTCTTCAGAATATCGTCCCAGTGTTTTAGATCTGAAGACACCGCCTTCATGAGAAACCTGCATAGGAGGAGCCAGATATTTTGAAGAAGAAGTAAATACAATCTCTTTATTGAATGTAAGGCTGTCTACATGGTAAACATCTCCCGGTTTAAAGCTTTCCAACAAGAAAAGATGACGTTCTTCACCTAGTTCATTCAAAGCCTCGTGAAGCTGTTCCTTGGTTAAAATCTTTTTGATCCCTGAGGCAGAAGCTTCTGAGCGTGGTTTCAAAACCCATGGAGCAGGAACTTTATCTACAAATTCATTCACGGTATCATCATTAAACACAGCGGTAAATTCCGGAACATTAATCCCGGAATCTTTGGCTTTTTGCCGCATGGCAAGTTTATCTCTGAAATAGCGATGGGTAGTTTGTCCCATTCCCGGAATACGGAAAGTCTCACGGATTAGGGCAGCCTTTTCTACATCATAATCGTCGAGGGCTACTACTGCGTCTACTTTTCTGGTTTTCATCAGGTGTGAAAATCCCTGAATCAAATGTTCCAGATTCCAGACTGATGGTTTCAGTTCGGGCATATAAAACACCTCATCAATGGCATGCCATGGCCAGTTTTTTTCTTTAAGATTCTCTGATGTTACTAAGATGATTTTATTACCGAGCGTCTTCATTTCGTCCATGAAATCATAGCCCTTGTAATAGCACGAAATACATACTATAATTTTCTCCTCCATATAATGTTTTTTAGTTTTTAATGATTTTTCAAAAATAAAAGCATTTCTTTATTGTTTGATTAATACTAAAAAACAAAATATGATGCGCTTTTGAAAAATGTATAATCAAGTATACAGAGAATTTTTGTAATAAACTAATTTTTAGTGATAATTTTCGATTAAATCAACCAATAACTGAACTCCATAACCAGTGCCGGCTTTTTCCTTAGCATATCCTACACTTCCAAAGGCTACTCCTGCTATATCTAGATGTGCCCATTTAGGGTGATTTTCAATGAATTGCTCAAGAAATTTAGCAGCAATGATACAGTCTCCAACAGGCTTTAAAGACATGTTTTTCAGATCTGCTACATCAGATTGTATATCATCTTTCCAGATATCCCATAAAGGGAGGTTCCATAGCCTTTGATTGGTTTTATCTCCGGTCTTAATTAAAAGATTTTTCAAATCTTCATCGTTCGAAAACATTGCAGCACAAGTATCTCCAAACATTCTCACCGAACTTCCCGTTAAAGTGGCAAGATCAATCAGGAAATCTGTTTTGTAGTTTTTGGCAAGATAGGAAAGTCCGTCCGCAAGGATCAGTCTTCCTTCTGCATCAGTATCAAGAACTTCAATGGTTTTTCCGTTATAAGCAGTAATTACATCACTTGGGAGCAGTGCTTTTTCAGAAATGGCATTGTCAGTAATTGGAAGAATGGCAACAATATTAACAGGGAGTTTCATTTCTGCAGCATAGATTAATGTTCCCAGCACAGCAGTTGCACCACCCATATCGGATTTCATATAATGAAGATTTGTGAAATCTTTCAGGGAAATTCCTCCGGTATCAAAAAGAACGCATTTTCCTACTAATCCGAATGTTTTGGCATTTTTGACCGTAGTTTTATATTCCAAAATTGTAAATGCAGCGTCATGGGCACTCGCCTGATTAACGGCAAGATAAGCTCCAAGTCCTAGTTCTTCACATTTTTTCCTGTTAAAAGCCGTATACTTTAATTCGTATTTTTTGGCAACATTTTTAAGATACGAGCTGAAGATTTCTGCTTTTTTAAGGTTTGCAGGTTTATTCATCCAGTCCTGACAGGCAATCTGTCCATTACTCAATGCTTCGGCTTTCTGTTCAATGACATCCAGTTTTTTCTGACTTAAATTTTCAAAATGAAGTTCAAATTTTGTATTCCAGAAAGGATGATTTTTTTCAAAAGGATAATTGTAAGTTCCTATTAAAAGCCCTTTTACAAACTCTTCAAATTGTTTTTCATTAAGGAAATCGGCAAGCATTAAAGTTGGAACTGCCTGTAGTTTTTCCTTCTGGGCTTGTGAAAATTTCAATGCAACCTGCTGAATCTCAAAATTCTGTAAAGTAGCTTTTCCTAATCCAATAAAATAGGTAATACCTTCTTCATGAGCATTGATAAATACCTCATGCTTTTTTCCGGTAAAGAATGTAGGGATATTTTTATTGAAGTTTTTACTTGCTTTTGTCCATTCTTCTTCTGTGAATACATGGAAAATCTGAGTATAATTTTTATTTTTTTTATTAATTAATTTCATAACGTCTAGTTCTTAATGCTTTTTTGTTGCGGTTTTACTTCTACAGGGTTTTCCGTATTGTCATAGAACAGCCATTCAATAGCTCTCGGGAATTCCTGCGACCAGTAAAACTCACTATGCGTTCCTTCCGGATTAATGCTGGTTCTGAATTCAAAATCGAAAAGGTTCTTTTTCTCCCATCTTTTCAGATATTCTTCAAAAATATGAATTCTTTTGACCATTTTGGAGCCTTCCTGTCCGCCACCGTATAAATATATTTTTGTCTTAAAAGGTATTCTGAAATTCATCATCGGAAAATTATTGTTCGGTTCTACCCAAAGAGAAGGTGAAAATATCAATAATTTCGAATACACCTCAGGATAGAGGAAGCCGCTGTAAATACTGATTAATGCGCCAAGAGAACTTCCGCCGATTCCTGTATTGTCGCGGTCTTTTTTGGTGCGGTAATTCGCGTCTACATAAGGTTTTAAAGTGTCTGTGATAAAACGGATGTATTTTTTTCCTTCTGAACCGTTTGCAACGTTATCATTATCAAAAATGTATTCCTTGATTCGATCTTCACTTCCATGTTCTATAGCGATAATGATGATATCACCACGTCCGTATTCTGCAAGAAGAGAAAGTTTCTTATCAATTTCCCAGTTTCCGAAACCACTTCCTTCATTAAACAAATTCTGAGCGTCCTGAAGATACAGAACAGGATAATATTTATCAGAAATATGGTAATCATAAGGAAGTACTGCCCAGATTTTACGGTAGCGGTCAAGCTGCGGAATGTAAAATTTTTCGGAAATCACTTCAGCGGTGGGAAAAAACTCTTCTTTAAAAGGTCCCCAGTTTAATCTCCATTTTTCTACCTTATCAGAGGTTTTTTCTATAGATTTATCTGCTTTTCTGTTGGGTGTTATATTTCCATGCTTATCCAGTTCAACGTTTTCCCAGCCACCTTTTGTGAACTTATACTCAATATCATCCGGAAGTGCCTGGATATCTATTTCTATAAAATAATTTTCAGGATCTGTCTGCTGAAGCTGGTAATTATAATCTTTTGGGTTCCAGTTATTGAAATTTCCGGTGATAAATACTGGTCTGTCATCTTTTTCTTCAGTATAAAGTTCAAACCTCATCATGGGTGTTTAATATAAAATTGTTTGTTAAATTTATAAAAAAGTTTGTTTTGGAATCCTAAAAAAGTGAATTTAAAAATGATATATTTGATAAGCAGACAAAAGAAGGAGACTGGCTTGATAATTATTTGATGAATAGTTAACCGCTATTGTCAGTATTTTTCGTAGTTTCAGGGAAAAAATAAATACAAACGGATCTTGATGAATTCTGTTAAAACCTATACGCTTTTTACCGATCACGATGTCTATCTTTTTAAGGAAGGTAGGCACTATAAGCTGTATGGTAAATTTGGTTCACATTCTGTTGAAAAAGATGGCGTAAAAGGAGTTTATTTTTCAGTCTGGGCACCTAATGCAAAAAAAGTTTCTGTTATAGGAAATTTCAATAATTGGAATCATAAAGATCATATTTTATTCCCAAGATGGGATGGTTCAGGAATCTGGGAAGGTTTTATTGATGAGCTAGCCTGGGGAACCTTATATAAATATGCTGTTGAAACGGCAAGAGGTGAAATTTTAGAAAAAAGTGATCCTTATGCATTAAGCTGGGAACAGAATATTCAGGCTGCATCATTAGTTTCTACCACTTGGTATGAATGGAATGATAAGGAATGGATGGAAAGCCGATGGAAGAAAAATAGTCTGCAAGCTCCTATATCTGTTTACGAGCTTCATTTAGCTTCATGGATAAGAGATGAAAATGATCCTAAACGTTTTTTGAATTATCGGGATATCGCAAAGAAACTTGTTCCTTATATCAAAGAAATGGGTTTTACGCATGTAGAGCTGATGCCTGTAATGGAATATCCGTATGATCCAAGCTGGGGCTATCAGATCACAGGATTTTATGCCGCAACTTCACGGTTCGGATCCCCACAGGATTTAATGTATCTGATTGATGAACTTCATAAAAATAATATAGGCGTTATTCTGGATTGGGTACCTTCCCATTTTCCGGGAGATGCTAATGGGCTGTATCGTTTTGATGGATCTCACTTATACGAACATGAAGATCCGAAGAAAGGCTTTCATCCTGACTGGAAGTCCTATATTTTCAACTATGGGAGAAATGAGGTTAAATCTTTTCTGATTTCCAATGCAATGTTTTGGCTGGATCGTTATCATGCAGACGGATTGCGCGTAGATGCAGTTACCTCAATGCTTCATCTGGATTATTCAAGAAACGAAGGCGATTGGGAACCTAATATATATGGTGGAAATGTAAATCTCGAAGCTAAAGCCTTTCTACAGGAGTTCAATACTGCTGTTTATAAAGAATTTGGAGACAGCATCATGACCATTGCCGAAGAAAGTTCAGATTTTCCTATGCTTACCAAACCTGTGCATGATGGCGGAGTAGGTTTTGGAATGAAATGGATGATGGGGTGGATGCATGATACGCTCGATTATTTTAAAGAAGATTTCGAAAACAGGAAATATCACCATCATAAACTTACGTTTGCGTCCATGTATATGTATAATGAAAATTATATGATGCCTTTGTCACATGATGAAGTGGTACATGGAAAAGCAAGCCTTATTTACAAAATGAAAGGGGATGAATGGCAGAAATTTGCTAATCTCCGTACCTTATATGTTTATATGTATACCCATCCGGGGGCAAAGCTGCTTTTTATGGGTGATGAATTCGGGCAGACGGGTGAATGGAACTTTACCCAAAGCTTAGACTGGGACTTATTAAAATATCCTGTTCATAAAGGATTGCAGAATTTGGTAAAGAAGCTCAATCATTTATATACAACAGAGTCTGCTTTTTACGAAAATCAGTTTGAAAAAAATGGTTTTGAATGGATAGAGGCAGATGATCTTGAAAATTCAGTTTATGTTTATCTTAGGAAAGGAAAAAGAAAAGATGATGTCTTGATGACAGTATTAAATCTTGCTCCCAAAGTCCTGGATTATAAAATAAAAATTCCTGGCGGAACCCATTGGGAAGTCATTTTTAACTCTGATCATGAAGAATACAACGGAAGCGGAGTAGAAGCAGAGATCATAGGAGAAAAGTATGAAGGAGATCACGAAAAGTTCATGACTATAAAACTTCCTCCATTGGCAGGAATTATTTTGAGACAGAAAAAAGATAAAAAGTATAAATTACACAGAATCAAATACAAAAGATAAAAAATGGTTATTTATCACTTAAGTACAGAATGTTATCCGATTGCTAAGGTAGGAGGTCTAGCCGATGTGGTGGGAGCTTTACCCAAGTATCAGAATAAAATAAAACAAGTCAATGCTAAGGTTGTAATGCCCTGGTACAACAAACCTTTTGTTTATGACCATGAATTTGAGCTGGTGTTTGACGGATTCATTCACCAAGGACCCAATATGTTGCAGGTTCAGGTGATAAAAGAAAAATCTGACGTATTAGGATTTGAGCTTTATATGGTGAAAATTCCCGGACTGCTGGATAGAGACAACCCATACGGATATCAGGATGAAAGCTTTCAGTTTCTTGCCTTTCAACAAGGCGTATTGCATTGGATGTGTGCAATGGAAATAAAACCGGATGTATTACATTGCCATGATTACCATACAGGATTAGTCCCTTTTATGGTTGAAAACTGTCCTGAATTTCAGTTTTTAAAAGGAGTGAAAACAGTCGGAACCATTCATAATGGAGAGTATCAGGGAATGATGAGCTGGAACATGGCGAATTATATGCCTTCTTTTGACTCTTATAAATGGGGATTGATGGATTGGAACGGAATGATAAATCCATTGGCAAGCATGATCAAATGTGCTGATGCCTTTACGACAGTCTCCGAAGGATATCTGGAAGAACTGTTTATAAGCTTCCGCGGATTGGAAAGTCTTGTTCGTCAGGAATTCGGGAAAGCCTATGGAATTATCAACGGAATTGATACAGAAGTCTGGAACCCTGCAACCGATCCGATGCTTGATTTTAATTTTAATCATGAAAATGCTGTAGCTCAAAAGAAAAAGAACAAGGAAAAACTGTGTAAAGAATATGGTTTAAAGCCCAACCTTCCATTATTTGCCTTTATTGGTAGATTTGCTACAGAAAAAGGTGCAGATCTTCTTCCTGATGTTGTCTGGAAAAGCATTAAACAAAGCTATGGTGCTTTAAATATTATGATATTAGGCTCAGGAAATACCTATATTGAAAATAAATTAAAGGAATACGATTATACCTATACCAATTTTGCCCTTGATCTGGGATATAAAGAACATCTTTCACATAAGATCTATGCATCTGCCGATTTTCTGCTGATGCCCTCAAGAGTAGAACCATGCGGACTGAATCAGATGTATTCCATGAGATACGGAACCATTCCGGTAGTGAGATATACAGGCGGATTAAGAGATACCGTAGAAGATATTTCAACAGGAGGAGCCGGATTGAACTTTACCTATGCAGGAGTGGATGATATCGTACATGCGATGAATAGAGCCCTCGGAATCTATAATCAGAAGAAAATTATGGAAGATCTTATTCATGCCAATATGAATTTTGATTTTTCATGGGAGAAATCTGCAGAAAAATATATAGCTTTATATAGAAACTGAACCATCAGTAATTAATAATGTATAACCGCAGTGATTAATTTGAAGTCGAAATAAAAAAAATCAGACTTTATAAACACCAAAAAGATAACCGTTACACTAATAAAATAAAAACGCAAGATATTTATGAACCGAAATGTAATCTCTATTGTACTGGGAGGAGGCAGAGGCACAAGATTATTCCCATTAACGTATACAAGATCAAAACCAGCCGTACCCATCGCAGGGAAATACAGGCTTGTGGATATTCCTATTTCAAACTGCCTGAACTCAGGATTGAATAAAATTCTGGTGTTAACTCAGTTTAATTCCGCTTCCTTAAATTCACATATCAAAAATTCTTATCATTTTGATATCTTTAGTCAAGGATTTGTAGATATTCTTGCCGCTGAGCAGAACGTCGAAAACGATAGCTGGTATCAGGGAACAGCGGATGCCGTACGTCAATCAATGAAACATCTTGAAAAATATAATTATGATTATATCTTAATTCTTTCCGGAGATCAGCTCTATCAGATGGATTTCAGAGAAATGTTGGATTTTCACATTGAAAACGGAGGCGATTTGACCATTGCTACTATTCCTGTAAATGCTAAAGATGCCACAGGTTTTGGGATATTAAAATCTGATGATGACGGAAACATTACCTCTTTCTATGAAAAACCTGGCTATGATATGCTGGATGGCTTACAATCCGAAGTTTCAGACGAAAATAAACATAAAGGAAAAGAATTTTTGGCTTCTATGGGGATTTATATTTTCACAAAGACTATCCTGAAAAAAATGTTTGATGAAGGAGCCGGTGATGATTTCGGAAAAGATATTATTCCAAACTCTATCGGAAAATACAAAACGCTAAGCTATCAGTATGAAGGATACTGGACGGATATCGGAACAATAGAATCATTCTACGAAGCTAATCTGGATCTTTGTCTGGATCTTCCACAGTTCAATCTTTTCTCCTCTTCACCTATTTATACAAGAGCGAGAATGCTTCCGCCATCAAAAATTAACGGTTCATACGTAAGTAAGGCAGTTTTTGGAGACGGATGTATCATCATGGCAGACAAAATTGAAAATTCGGTGATTGGAAACAGAACAAGGATTGACAAAGGAAGTACGATTGTTAATTCATATGTAATGGGTGCCGACTTCTATCAGAATACTACAGAAATTGTAAGGAATGACAGAAAAGGACGCCCGAATATGGGAATTGGCAAATACTGCTATATTGAAAAAGCTATCCTGGACAAAAACTGTTATATCGGAGACAACGTAAAGATCATCGGTGGAAAACATATTCCGGATGGTGATTATGGTACCCATTCCGTACAGGATGGAATTGTTGTCGTGAAAAAAGGCGCTATTCTTCCTCCGGGAACTCATATTGGGTGATAAATTAAGGAAGAGGGAAGCTGGAAGTTATTGCAGTCGAAGTGATGGATATGGTTTTTCTTTATTGAAAAATTTGTGAAAATTGAGCTGGAAGAGGGAAGCTGGAGGCTGGAAGTTATTGCAGTCAAAGTGATGGATATAGTTGTTCTTTATTGAAAGATTTGTGAAAAATTGGGCTGGAAGAGGGAAGCTGGAGGCTGGAGGCTGGAAGTTATTGCAGTCGAAGTGATAAATATGGTTTTTCCCTTATTAAAAGCTTGTAAATAATAATTTTTAATAGAAGGAAGGTTAGTAATCATTGGAATAACAGTAACTTCCAGCTTCCCTCATCCCGCTTCCAATCTTTAAATAGGTTAATTATTGTTAAACATAAAACAAGAGTGAGCAGCATATTGTTCACTTTTTTTATTTGTATTACTTTTGTGCGATGCGTATTTTTAAAATATTAACTGTAATTATTGTTCTTTTAGGAGGAGCCTATGCTGCTTCCATGTATTATTTCGTGGATGAAAGCAAGAATTTTACTGTAGAAAAAGAGATTGATTATCCCGTAGATAAAGTCTTTGCACAGTTTAATAACCTTCAGAACTTTACAAGGTGGAACAACTTTTTTACCAGCTCACCTACGATAGATATAGATTATTATACGCCATATGAAGGGCAGGGAAGTGCCATAAGCTATGTAGATCCTAAAAATGATACAGATGGAGAAATGTTCATCCGATACGAGAATCTGAACAAGACCCTGAAATATCAGCTTTTTGAAGATGAAAACGAAAATCCGACCTTAGTAGACGTTAAATTCAAGGCAATTTCTGCCGAAAAGACCAAAATTACATGGTATGTGCATACTCCGAAACTTTCTGTTTGGAGAAGGGTGGAAAATTTCTGGACGGAAGATCGTTTTGCTGAAAATATCAATAAAAGTATGGTCAATCTTAAAAATTCATTAGGAAATAAGGTTGAAAAAGATAATCAGATGGCTGCGATTAAATATGACAGTTTAATGGTAGAAAATGAAGAAGACAAATTGCTGCTTGGGATCAATGTAAGTACTTCCAATAAGAAGGATGCCCTTTACAAAAATATAGTGATGAACTATAACAAAGTTTACAATTTTGTAACGATGGATCTTGGAAAAAGAGATGATGAATTCGGGTATCCTATTCTGATGACTGATGCCGACAATTACAAAGATAAAGAGGTTTCTTACTTCCTTGGAATTCCACTTTCCAAGAAAATTGGAGTATCGGATAATAATTTCAATTTTAGATCCGTAAATCCTTCACAAAACTACGTGATGTACTACAAAGGAAGCTACGAAGGACGAATTAAGGCAATTCAGCAGCTTATTCTGAAAGCCAAAAAAGACGAGATGCGCTTCGGTGATATCCGTCAGACCTTCATAGAGCGTCCAATGGAAGGACAAGAGGTGAACATGAAGCTCTCATTATCAGTGTATAAGTAATTTTTTTTAACGGTTTCAGACTGTTCTAACTCGGTTTTTTTTATTAAATTTGAAGATTAATTCTACAAATAAATTTTAATAAATAGATAAACTGTAATAATGGACAGATTTTCATTCCTAAACGCAGCTCATTCTCAGTTAATTGAGGATTTATACCAACAGTACTTAAAATTCCCGGATTCTTTAGAACCATCATGGAAAGCCTTCTTCCAAGGCTTCGATTTCGCTTTAGAGAACTACGGAGATGACGATAACATCCAGTTTATTCAGACTTCGGTCAACGCTGCTCCGGCAGTACAACAGATTTCTCAGGCAGTATCAAGCGGAGAAGTTCCTGAACACATCAAGAAAGAATTTAAAGTAGTAAACCTTATCGAGGCTTACAGAACAAGAGGGCACCTGTTTACAAAAACAAACCCGGTTAGAGAAAGAAGACACTATACCCCTACTTTAGATATCGAAAACTTCGGTTTATCTACAGCAGATTTAAATACAAAATTCAACTGTGCTGTTGAAACAGGAATGAAAGAGCCTGCTACTTTGGCAGACTTGATCAAGCACCTTGAAAATATCTACTGTGATTCTATCGGGGTAGAATATACATACATCAACAACGTTGAAGAAAAAGATTTTATCAAAAAATGGCTTCAGGTAAATGAAAACCATCCAAGCCTTTCTGCAAACGAAAAAACAGAAATTTTATTAAAATTAAATCAAGCCGTTGCTTTTGAGAACTATCTTCACACAAAATTTGTAGGTCAGAAAAGATTCTCATTAGAAGGTGGTGAAACATTAATCCCTGCTTTAGACCAATTGATCTCAAGATCTTCTCAATTAGGAGTAGATGAAGTAGTATTGGGTATGGCACACAGAGGAAGATTAAATGTATTGTCAAACATCTTCGGGAAATCTTACAAGCAGATTTTCTCAGAATTCGAAGGAAAAGAATTCGAAGAAGATGTATTCTCAGGTGACGTTAAATATCACTTAGGATCATCTAAAAAGATCAAAACAGCTTCAGGAGAAGAAGTTTGTATCAACCTTACCCCAAACCCATCTCACCTTGAAACAGTGGCAGCTCTAGTAGAAGGAATCTGCCGTGCGAAAGTAGACGATAAATATAAAGATTATTCTAAAGTATTGCCAATCATCATCCACGGTGACGGTGCTATTGCAGGACAAGGTATTGCTTACGAAGTAGCTCAGATGATGACCCTTGAAGGATACAGAACAGGAGGTACTGTTCATATCGTTGTAAACAACCAGGTATCTTTCACCACCAACTTTCTGGATGCGAGATCTTCAACATATTGTACAGACATTGCAAAAGTTACAGAATCTCCTGTAATGCACGTAAATGCTGATGATGCTGAAGCAGTAGTTCATGCCATTCACTTTGCTGCAGACTATAGAGCTAAATTCGGGAAAGATGTTTATATCGATCTATTAGGATATAGAAAATATGGTCACAACGAAGGGGATGAGCCAAGATTTACACAGCCTAACCTTTATAAGGCAATTTCTAAGCACCCGAACCCAAGAGAAATTTATAAAGATAAATTAATCAACGACAGCGTAATTTCTAACGATATTATCAAGAAAATGGAAGTTGATTTCAAAGCCCTTTTAGATAAAGACTTTGATGCTTCTAAAGAAATTGAGAAAAACGTAATGGATCTGTTCATGGCTGATGATTGGGTAAACTATCCAATCGGAAAAAGAGGAGCAGTTCAGTTACCTGTTGATACAAAATATGACTTAGCTAAATTGAAAGAGTTGGCGCTTAAAATGTCAACACTTCCGGCTGATAAAAAGTTCATCAACAAGATTACTAGACTTTTCGAAAACAGAATCAAGGCTATTGAAGGAAATTCATTAGACTGGGCATTAGGAGAGTGGTTGGCTTATGCTACATTGCTTGTGGAAGGTCACAATGTAAGAATCTCCGGGGAAGATGTAGAAAGAGGTACATTCTCTCACAGACACGCTGTTGTAAAAACAGAAGATACAGAAGAAGAATACATTCCATTAAGACATGTTTCAGAAAGCAGATTTGATGTATTCAACTCTCACCTTTCAGAATACGGTGTTCTAGGTTTCGATTATGGATATGCAATGGCTTCTCCAAATACATTAACCATCTGGGAAGCTCAGTTCGGAGACTTCGTGAACGGTGCTCAGATCATAGTTGACCAGTACCTTGCTGCTGCAGAAGAAAAATGGAAAATTCAGGACGGTTTGGTAATGTTATTGCCTCATGGTTCAGAAGGTCAGGGTGCAGAACACTCTTCAGCAAGATTGGAGAGATTCTTAACACTTTGTGCTAATGAAAACATGGTGGTAGCAAATATTACTTCTCCTGCTAACTACTTCCACTTGTTAAGAAGACAGTTGAAATGGGCATTCAGAAAACCATTGGTAGTAATGAGCCCTAAATCTTTATTGAGACACCCTAAAGTAGTTTCTCCACTTGAAGATTTCGCTACAGGTTCATTCCAGCCGATCTTAGACGACCCAACTGCAGATCCTAAAAAAGTAGAAAAATTAGTTCTTTGTTCAGGTAAACTGTACTTCGAATTATTAGCGAAGAAAGAAGAATTAAACTGTGAAAATATTGCATTAGTAAGATTTGAACAGCTATATCCACTTCAAACGGATGCTATTGAAGCCATCTTCAACAAATACGAAAACAGAAAACAATTAGTGTGGGCTCAGGAAGAACCTGAAAACATGGGAGCTTGGTCTTATATCTTAAGAAACTTCAGAGATACAGGAATCCAGGTAGTTTCTCCGGTACCAAGCGGTGCTCCGGCTCCAGGTAGCCACAAAATGTTTGAGAAAAACCAAAATGCAGTGATCAACAGAGTTTTCGATAGAGACGATGCCCCTGCAAAAAGACCAGTTACAGCTTAATTTAAATAATAATCAATTAAAAAATAAAAAATACTCGATATGTCAGTTTTAGAAATGAAAGTTCCTTCACCGGGCGAATCAATTACAGAAGTTGAAATTGCAACTTGGCTTGTAAAAGATGGTGATTATGTAGAAAAAGATCAACCTATCGCTGAAGTAGACTCAGACAAAGCAACTCTTGAATTGCCGGCAGAACAAAGTGGTATTATCACTTTAAAAGCAGAAGAAGGTGATGTAGTACAAGTAGGTCAGGTAGTTTGTTTAATTGATATGGATGCTGCAAGACCAGAAGGTGCTGCACCAGCTGCTGAAGCTCCAAAACAAGAAGAAGCTCCGAAAGCGGCTGAACCAGCTAAACAAGAAGCTCCAAAACCAGCTGCACCAGTTGCTGCACCTCAAACTTATGCTACAGGAGCTCCATCTCCTGCTGCTAAGAAAATCCTTGACGAAAAAGGAATGAATGCTGCTCAGGTTTCAGGAACAGGAAGAGACGGAAGAATCACTAAAACTGATGCTGAATTAGCAGCAGTTCCTGCATTAGGAGGAAGCCCTCTTACGGCTACAGGTTCTAGATCTACTACTACAACTAAACTTTCAGTTTTAAGAAGAAAAATCGCTCAAAGACTAGTGTCTGTGAAGAATGAAACAGCGATGTTAACAACGTTCAACGAAGTTGACATGTCTGAAATCTTCAGATTAAGAAAACTATATAAAGAAGAATTCGCTCAAAAGCACGGAGTTGGACTTGGTTTCATGTCTTTCTTTACAAAAGCAGTTACAAGAGCATTACAAATGTATCCTGATGTAAATGCATCTATCGACGGAGACTTCAAAGTAAACTACGATTTCTGTGATATTTCCATCGCAGTTTCAGGTCCTAAAGGATTAATGGTTCCTGTATTGAGAAATGCAGAAAACATGTCTTTCAGCGCTGTTGAAGCAAACATCAAAGATCTTGCTACAAAAGTAAGAGACGGTAAAATTACAGTTGACGAAATGACTGGTGGTACGTTCACTATTACAAACGGTGGTACTTTCGGATCTATGTTATCTACACCAATCATCAACCCGCCACAATCTGCAATCCTTGGTATGCACAACATCATCCAGAGACCAGTAGCTGTTGACGGACAGGTAGTAATCAGACCAATGATGTATGTAGCAATGTCTTATGACCACAGAATTATCGACGGTAAAGAATCTGTAGGATTCCTTGTAGCGGTAAAAGAAGGTATCGACAATCCTGTTGAAGTATTAATGGGTGGAGACGAAAGAAAAGGTCTTGGATTGTAGTTTTAATAAAATTATAATATAAATATATAATCTCGCCTTAAAAAAGGCGAGATTTTTGTATCTATTAAGAAAATACTATAATGATGTTTTCAAAAATGACTTCCAATATCAAAGTTTCAGTAATCCCTGAATATGATAGTAAGAATAGTTATCCATCCGAAAACCGTTATGTCTTCAAGTACAATATAACCATAGAAAATGACGGAAGCTTTCCTATAAAAGTACTGAAAAGAAAATGGCTCATCTTTGATGTAGGATTTGGATACACAGAAATTATTGGAGATGGAATTATCGGCTTGACTCCTGAGATAGGAACCAGCGAAAATTTTGCGTATTTCTCCAATGTGATGCTCCGTTCCGGTGTAGGAAATATGAGCGGAAAATACCTGGTTAAAAACCTTGAAACACAGGAGACTTTTGAGATTGATATCCCAAAATTTAATTTATTATCTGAAGTTTTGAGTAATTAAAATTATTCTTTAATAAATTGATGTCTACTAATACCACTTTGAGATTTTACTTCCATAAAGTAGCTCCCTCTTAGCAGGTTAGAGACATTAATTTCAAGATCAGAAGAAAGGTTTTGAAGTATTAATTTCCCTTCCATATCATACACTTTTACCCATTCCACATGATCTGTCGTTTTTAGATAAACGAAGCCTTCTTTTACAGGATTCGGGTAAATACTTATTGTTTTATCCGATAGTCGAGATTGGGGCTCTTTTGTACCTAAAACTCCAGATTGATAAAAAGCCTGATGTCCTAAGCTATTGGTTATAATGAGATTTCTCATCCCGCCATTATCCAAGATTTGATAGTTGTAGATATTGGAACCCATACTGAAATAATCATTGTATTTCGTGTGGAAAGCTATATTTTCCGGCATAGTACAATTGGTTGGAGCTCCAGTTCCATGAGACCAGAAATTAAAACTATTAGCTGTTATTTCGTTGTTATAGATTAATGCCCATATTGTAGTACCACAAATAGGACTGCTCATACTGGTTGTTGAAGCCGGAGGTGGAGGAGTGTTAGGAGTAGCTGAAAAAGTTAAAATAGGGCTTCCCATTTCACTGTTCTGAGGGAGAGGATAAGTAATATTATTTATTACAATTTTCTTTAGATTCCAGTCTGCACCGTGAAGTGCTGTTTGTGCATAGACAATAGTACCGGCAATTGCGGTAATGCATGATAAGAGTTTTTTCATGGTTTTTTGTTTTAAAGTTATAGTTTTTTTATATGATTTTTTAATGCTGAATCATTTATTTCATCATTTCTGGTAATAAATAGCTTTTCAAAGGCCAATAAAGATATTTTTGCACAAACCTCTGCATCAGCCCCGGCTCTGTGATGGGTAAAATCAATTTTATGATAGTCAGCCAATGGTTTTAATCCATATTTTGGCAAATAATTCCATGATTTTTTGGCAAGCTGAATACTGCACAGGTAATTAATACTGGGTGTAAACATTCCATAATGTTGAAGACACCCTCGCAAAACAGATGCATCAAAACCTGCATTATGAGCAATCATTAAACTCCCATACATCATATCCTGAGCTTCATACCAAATTTCATCAAACGTAGGAGCATCTTTTACATCTTGCGGCTGAATTCCATGTACTGCAATATTAAACTTATTAAAATAAGGAAAACTTGGTGGTTTGATCAGCCAGGTTTTAGTTTCTACAATTTTAGAATCTTGTACTATACAGATTCCCATCTCACATGCTGAACTTTTTTCGTGAGTTGCCGTTTCAAAATCTATAGCGCAGAAATCCATTGTATTAAATTATAAATTATTGTGAGTTTTCCGGTGGTTGTTTCGTTTTAAAATGTTTCAATTAAGTTCAAAAGTAACTATTATTTATAACTCCCTATAACCTGTTACTTCGTATCTTATTCCTATAATCTATTTACTTTTTTCCTCCCAAAAAGTGCTTGAAAATTAGCCATTTTGATTGGTAGAAGTCGTTTTTCTGATGTTTTTGACGAAGTTTCCATGTTCCCGGAAGTTGTCCGTAGAAACCAAAATGAGCTCTTACAATTGCCCAAAGATGAGGGAAACCATGTTTCAGTCCAAAATAAATTCCTGCTACGCCATCCAGACATAATCTGAAAAAAATAAGCCCTATTAATTTAGGAAAAGGAAGGTTTTTAAGCATCATTGACAGGTTGTTTCGGATATTCAGATAGGTTTTCTGTGCATTCTGTTTATTCAAAGTTCCGCCACCTACATGAAATACCTTAGATTTGCTTGTATAGAAAATCTTTTTACCAGTATTAATCAGTCTCCAGCAAAGATCAATTTCTTCCTGATGAGCGAAAAATCTTGCATCAAAACCGTTCTGTTCCCAAAAATCTTTTGAACGAATAAAAAAGCAGCATCCGGAAGCCCAGAAAATTTCTGCCTCATCATCATACTGTCCGTTATCTTCTTCCAAATCATCAAATACACGTCCTCGACAGTAGGGATATCCAAGATTATCTATCATACCGCCTGCAGCACCCGCAAATTCAAAAGAATTTCTATTGTTATAAGATAAAATTTTAGGTTGAATAGCAGAAATAGAAGTAGTATTTTTTTCAAACAGTTCAAGAACAGGATCTATCCAGTTTTCGGTCACTTCTACATCAGAATTAAGAAGACAGTAATATTCATTCTTAATTTCTTTTAATCCTTCATTATAACCGCCTGCAAAACCATAATTTTCATTGTTTTTAATAACTTTTACGGTAGGAAAGTGAGTATTCAGGAATTCTATAGAATCATCCGTAGAAAGATTGTCAATGACATAAATATCTGCATTTTGAGAAAATTGAACTACACCGGGAAGGAATTTTTCAAGCCAATTTCTTCCGTTCCAGTTTAAGATGGCAACCGCCAGTTTTTTCTGCATGTAAATCTATTTTTTTTCAGAATCAAAATTTTTGATAGAGTCCTGATACTTCCATTTTCTATGTGACCACAGATAGTTGTCAGGATGTTTGTGTAAAGTATTTTCCAATAGCTTATGGAATTTTTTTACCACTTCATTTTCTGTGAATTTTTCCTGATCCGGATAGATTCTGTAGTAATTGACCTGATAATAACCACGCTTTACTTTTTTCATCTCACAATAAATAAAAGCAAGATCCATTCTCGTTGCCAATTTATCATATCCTATAAATGCAGGAGTTCGTTGATTCAGAAACTCCAAACCATAACTCACATGAGAAAAATGAGGGGTCTGATCTGCAACAAACATATAGATAGAATCACCATTATTAGGAGATTTAAATATATTTCTGATTACCTCATTAGCTTCAAGTGCTTCATTTCCGAATTTATTTCGGACTTTTTTCATCTGATTTTCCCAAAAATTACTGTTTACCTTTCTGTAAACCGGATGACAGTGCTTTTGCGGGACAATTTTTGCCAAAGCATTTATCCATTCCCAGTTAAAGACATGACCGGCAAGTAAAATTATATTTTTACCCTCCGCTTTCACCTCATGAAACAGATCCTGATTGATGTGCTGCATTCTCACTCTAGCCTCAGTTTCAGAAATACTGAATGATTTTATTGTTTCTACGAGATAATCGGAGAAATTACGATAGAATTTTTTTCGGATTTTTCTGATCTCATTTTCAGATTTATCCGGGAAGGAGTTTTTAAGATTTTGGGTAATCACCTTTTTTCTGTAACCTACCAGATAATAATTTAGGAAGAAAATAACATCCGAGAATACATACAATATTCTAAGCGGAAGTTTGGAGACGAAAAATAATATTTTAATTAAGAAGCTCATAAAACACGCAAATTTAGTGATAATAAAATTATGGTTCTATTTTTGCTGAGAGATAAGTATTATTTTTTTACTTTTATGTTATGAAAAAATTGACATTGATTGCTTTTCTGGGATTAAGCTCCCTTGCTTTTTCACAAGAAGTGACGAATTTACCGGCTCAACAAACAGAGCAGGATGCTAAGAAAAAAGCTGCAGAAGAGAAAGCTAAACTTCCTAAACCTTATAATCCAAAGGCTGATGCACAGGCTGATATTAAAAAATTAGTTGCCCAGGCTAAGAAAGAAGGGAAACAAATTCTTATTCAGGCTGGTGGAAACTGGTGTATCTGGTGTCTTCGTTTCAATAATTTTGTACAGGAAACTCCTGAATTGAAAGAAATTGTAGATAAAAAATATTTGTATTATCATTTAAATTATTCTCCTGATAATAAGAATGAAAAGACTTTTGCCCAGTATATCAATATTAAAGAACAGCAATTCTATCCTTTCTTTATTGTTTTAGATAAGAACGGAAAGAAAGTTCATGTACAGCAAAGTGAAGTGCTGGAAGAAGGTAAAGGATACAGCAAGGAAAAGGTTAAAAAATTCCTTGAAGACGGAAAACTTCTTTAAAAAGAATTTTATACCAGATAATCTAAAAAGAAAAGGTTGTTTCCGAGAGAAACAACCTTTTTCAATTTATTGGATTTATTTTTTTAATTATAGTTCAACTTGGGTCAATCGTGTTTAAAAAAATTATAATAGTTTTTTTATCCAGCTTAATTTCTTTTCAGAATAAGGCGGATATTTTATATTCGGTTCACCCCAGGTTGCTTTTTCAAGAATAGATTTTTGATGTGAAAAGGCTTCAAAACCGAATTTTCCATGGTAATTTCCAATTCCGGAAGTTCCTACACCTCCAAATGGAAGATTATCATTGCTTAAATGCATCACCGTATCGTTGATACATCCACCACCAAAAGAAAGCTTTTGGGTAAAATGTTCTTTTTCTTCAGAATTATTAGTAAAAAGGTAAGCGGCAAGTGGTTTTTCAAGTTCAAGAATAGCTTGCAAAGCACTGTGATAATTTTTAAAACTGATAACAGGAAGTAGAGGACCAAAAATTTCGTCCTGCATGATTTCATCCTCCCAATCAACATTATTAAAGATGGTAGGTTCTATAAATCGGTTTTCTTCATCAAAGTTTCCTCCGAAGTATATTTTATCATGATTAATAAGCTTTGTTAAGCGCTGGAAATTTCTTTGATTGATAATTTGAGGATACTGATCTGCCTCGGGGCTGTATTGAAATTCTTTAATATATTTTCTCAACATTTCCAGAAATTGTTCCTGAATGGATTCCTCAACTAATAAGTAATCCGGAGCAACACATGTTTGTCCGGCATTCAAAAATTTTCCCCAGACAATTCTTTTTGCAGCTATTTCAAGATTAGCATTTTGCGTTACAATGGCTGGTGATTTTCCGCCTAACTCAAGGACAACGGGTGTTAAATGTTCTGCGGCAGCTTTATAAATGAT
This sequence comes from Chryseobacterium sp. CS2K3, assembly GCF_059515185.1. Taxonomy (NCBI): domain Bacteria; kingdom Pseudomonadati; phylum Bacteroidota; class Flavobacteriia; order Flavobacteriales; family Weeksellaceae; genus Chryseobacterium; species Chryseobacterium sp. CS2K3. Next base: position 204,800 of record NZ_JCAKRW010000004.1, read on the forward strand.
CTTTCCTACTTTGGTACTTCCGGTGAAGAATATTTTATCAAATTTTAGTTTTAAGAGGTCTGTCGTTTCATCAATTCCGCCTTCGTATACGTACAGGTATTCTGATGGAAAGTTTTCATTGATGATTTGAGACATTGCTTTCATTGTATTTTCAGCAATTTCACTGGGTTTCAAAATACAGCAGTTTCCGGCAGCAATGGCAGCAATGACGGGCGATAGGGATAATTGATAAGGATAATTCCATGCTCCTATCACCAAAGTACAACCTAACGGGTCAGAATGAATTTTACTGCTTCCCAGTTGATTTACCAGATTTGTACTTACTTTTTTAGGCTTTGCGAGAGCTTTTAAATTTTTCAGATAGTAATCGATATCTTTTATAATAAAGGAAATTTCTGTAGTATAAGTATCAAATTTTGATTTTCTAAAATCTTTATAGATCGCTTCATACAACATATTTTCCTTGGAAATAATAAGATTTCGTAGTTTTTCAAGATACATTTTTCTGAAGGCAAGACTTTTGGTTTGCTGTGTTTTAAAAAAATCTCTCTGACTCTGTAAAACTTTTTCAATTTCCATACGATAGCTTTTAAATCCGGGGATGATATTGTTATGAAAAGCAAGCAACAATAAACTAGCCAAAGTGAAGTGAGGCTGGTAGTTATTTTTGACGTTTGGGAAATGGACTTTATTTTTGGGTCGTTTTATAGAATAGTTATTAAAGTATACTGGAGTTATTCTTTCAGAGTTTCAGAAACTTCTTTTCTTCCAGCCTCCAGCTTCCTTCTTACATAATATTTCTAACTGCTATTCTAACCGGATGATAAAGGAGTAATAGGAGAGCTGTAATTAAAGCCAGCCAGAACAATCCTGTAAATATTTCCATGTTGGATAAAAGAATAGATTGCGCTGTTATTTTTGCTTTAAAAGCTCCTGCTGTCATAGAAAGTGATTCATTGACAGGTAATTTTGAAATCTGAGCTCCGAAAATCTGATTCCATTGACTATAGAACACAGGATTAGTGTCGGTAAGATTAAAACTTAAAGTATCAGCATGTTTTAAAGTTAAAAATAGCATTAAATTTTGCATTAAGGCATATCCAATGGCTGTTGTCCAGAAACGCGTTGTAGTTCCAATGGCTGTAGCATTGGAAACGTACTCTTCCGGCATTCCTGAAATAAGGAAGAAAACGAGCGGCGTAAATAATAATCCTTGGGCAACACCCTGTAAAAATAATGGCGGACATATCGTGGAAAGGGTAGTATCCGGATAAAATGTATAAGTAAACCATGCACAATCTATCGCCAATAACAGAAATCCTGTAAAGAAAACGATTCTGGAAGAAATTCCTTTTACCAGACAGATTCCTGATAAAAACACCCCCAAAAGGGTTCCGGCAACGTTCCAGTATTGAATATTCACAATATAATCCCATGGCCATTTCCAGACGGTAGCCATAATGCTGTAAACATTGTTTAATCCGGATCGGATGATGTAAAAGATGAAGAAGAGAAACATCCCAACAAGTACATTTTTTGAGCTGAAAACTTCATAATGAAATAAGGGTCTTTTAGAATTTCTCTGTTTTAGCATAAATAAGCCTCCTGAAAGTAAAAATATGAACAGACACATGATAATAGTATCGGATTCAAACCACATCAGTCTTTTTCCGTAAATGATAGCGTAACCACCAGCCTGCAAACAAACCCAAAGTAAAAACCAACTGGTAATATCCAATTGATATAAAGGTTTTTTTGGAAAAAATCTGTTTCTATTAAAAATAGCGATTCCAATGATGAGAACAAAGACATGAAAGTAAACCATCATTAAAACCATATGCTGAAAATCATAATTTTCGATACTTGATTTCAATAAGGAAGTTGTTATTGTTCCACCGGTAAGCATAATAGCATACATCAAAAGATAGGCGAAAACCTTGGCGTGTTTTGTTTTTAATTCAGCAATAATTAAAGGAAGAAAAATAGCACCCTCCAGTAATCCGAAGATTCCTTCTAAAAATCGAATGACCAAAATGACATGGTAATCATTGGTGACGGATAAGACATAAAGAATAATCACAGAAACGGAAGCCATCAGCAAAACATAGTATTTTACGCTGAAATACGCCATAAATCTCTGTAAAACTAAAAGGGTAACCACAAATGTCCCGTACATCAAAATCATTAGGTATTGGATGTCATCTGAGTCAACATCCATAAAAGAAGATGTGAAGGCACTATTGGAATGTAACAGCGACAACAACATCAGGTGGGGAAACAATGCCAGTACAAGAAGCGGCAGTTTCAGCCATTGTGGTACCCATTTATGATAAACTGTATTATGTTGCATAGTTTTTTGAGAAGCAAAAAGGTAAAGGCTAAGAAAGCTTTTTTGCAATCCAGCCGTTTGGTAATGTTTAAAAATGCGAAAAGACAAAAGGGCAAAGGTGTAAAAAAGAGTAAAAGGTAAAATGACAAATATGCTTAAAGAAAAAATTAGCAGATTTGCATTTTGCGATTTTGCCTTTTCGCAAAAAAATAATTTATTTGAAAATGAATGAATTTGAAAATGATATAAAACTGTATGTTTTCTATTCTCATACTCTCAAACTTAAATCTTCTTAGCGCTCACCAGAACATTCATACCGGAAAGCAGTTTTTCATTATCTTTATTTTGATCAAGAATAATTTTTACAGGAAATCTTTGTTCAATCTTTACAAAATTTCCGGTTGCGTTATCAGGTTTTACCAATGAAAACTGAGATCCTGATGCAGGAGAAACAGAAAGAATTTTTCCTTTGAATTCAATGTCAGGGTAAGCGTCTGCGGTAATGATAACTTCCTGCTTGGAATCGATTTGTCCAAGTTGGGTTTCTTTATAATTGGCAATGATCCATTTTTCTTTGCTTACGATTTGTACCAAAGCCTGTCCTTCTTTAATCAATTGTCCTTCCTGAATGGTTTTTTTACCAACCCAGCCGTCATATGGAGCTGTAATCACGGTATAAGAAAGAAATAACTTGGCATTGTTCAGGTTAGCAGAACTTTGCTGAATCTGGCTTTTTGCAGGGGCTACTCTGGTTTGTTGTTCGTTAGCTCCGGCTTTTACAGAGTTTTTCTGTTGCTCCAATGCTAATAGATTTGCTTTTGACTGTTCATAAGAAGCCTTTACATTTTCAAAATCCTGTTCTGTTGCAGCATCTTCAGCCAATAGATTTTTATATCTTTTATAGTCTTGTTCCGTTCTCCAGATGTCAATTTTTGCAGAAGCAATTTTTGCATCAATGATTTTGGAATCGCTTTCTTTGGTATTTACACTGCTTTGGATTGTTGTAATATTCTCAGTGTTGGCATGAAGATTCGCTTCTGCCATATGTACCTGGTTTACAAACTCTCTGTTGTCAATGATGATTAAAGTATCTCCTTTGCGTACAAATTGGTTTTCATTAAACTTTATAGCTTTGATAAACCCTGAAACCTTGCTGGATACCGGTGTAATATATTGTTCGATCTGTGCATCGTTGGTTGTAACATTTTTCCTCGAAAAAAGATAAAAACTTACCATTCCTGTGACTCCGCTGATGATAAGAATCCAGGCAAGTAAAGTAATTGTCTTGTTGATTCTTTTTTCCTTTTGTGTCAGTTGTTTCTGTGCCATAGTTTTTATAAGTTTCCAATCGTGTATTGGAGTTGATAATATTTTAGTTGACGATTAATTTTTACGGAGATAAGATTAGATTCAGCTTCCAGATACGTGTTGTCCGCATCAATAAGTTCAGTGATAAGGCTTAACTTATTGGCATATTTTGTTCTTACAATACGATAGTTTTCTTTTGCCTGGTCAATAGCTTCTTCAGCAATTTTTACCTTTTGTTCGGTTTCTTCAAACTTCTTGTAAGCTTCATACACATTATGTCTGATCTTTTCATCATTCTCTTCAATTTGCAGTTTTGCCAGGTTGATATTTTCTTTGGCTTCCTGCATTTTGTATTTGTTTTTATACAGGTTTTCGATAGGATAGCTCAGGTTTACACCAATCATCCCCAAACGATAGGCATAAGGTTCAGGAGGGAAAAACATCATATTCGGATACTTTAAAAAATATTCTCCGCCCGCAGTTACTTTAGGTAAATAATTTGCTCTGGTGATTTTCTGATCCAGCTCTTTTAATGATAGATTTTTATGGGTCATCCCTACAGATTCATTCTGGTTTAAAGCCGTTTCTGTAAGCTGATCAATATAAGGAATAGCCTCTTTATCCGAGATAAGATCCTCTGTGTCCACATGCATTTCCTGAGGTTCCGGAAGTGAAAGAATTGTTTTCAGTTTGTGTTCAGCAATTTGTATATCGTTATCCAGCTCTGTCCAGCTCATTTTGTGGTTGGAAAGCTGTAAAGACGTTCTTAAAACCTCATTCACGGTCACTACACCATTTGCTTTCAAAGCTTTTACCTGTTTGATATTGATGGAATCCTCCTTCATTTTATCACTGATAAGACTTTGCTGTTCTTTCAGGTGATGAATTTGCAGAAAAGCAGTAATGATCTCCATTTTAAGCTGTCTTTCATCAAGATGAGTTCTTAAAGTAGAAATTTCAGTGTCAATAGCAGCTTTTTTCTCTGTATTTTTTATTTTTCCTCCCATATAAACCGGAATGGAAGCCGATAAAGTAAAATCATACATTCCATTGATAACATCGTACTTTGTAGGCTTATTGAATACGCCGTTTTGATACTGAAAAAGGTTGGTAACCTGGTTGTAGCTGGTATGAAATTCAATATCCGGCAGTTTTTCCATTTTCAGGTCTTTTTCCTTTGTGACGGACATTTCCTGTTTTAAATGGCTGATCTGGATATTTTTGTTGTTTTTTAAACCAATCTCTATAGCCTGCTGTAAACCAAGATGTTGGTAATCTATCATCTGTGAGTGTAAAAGGTTGCTCAATAATAAGCACAACGCGATGCACTGATATCGGCATGCGTTAAATATCATATTCATAAATTAATTAAAGGATTTTTGCTAAAATGATTTTGATACTGCAAATTTACGACGACAGACTGTGGACACGATTTGTGAAAACAGAAAAAGATTTGTTCATTTACGCCATATTCAAAAAACTTAGTATCTTTATTTCATGAATAACAGTCATTTTAAAGCAGTAGAAGACGAAGATGCTGAATTTTATGTTTATCATGTCCTTACAGGAAATATTACAACAGAGATTCATTATCACAGTTCTGCACAGCTAGTCTATGCAGAAGGAGGTATTGTGCATGTTTTTACTGATTTAAAACACTGGTATCTTCCGGCAAGATGTTTTATGTGGATTCCCGCAGGAACTCCTCATTATTTGTTTTCTACCAGTCCAAAAGTTGATTTATATAATTTCTACATGAAAAAAGAAGATGATGAAAGTGGCTTTTTTGATGAAATTAATATTTATTCAGTGAATGAGCTTCTTCGGGAAATGATTTTATACACCAAAGACTGGAATGGGAAAATCACAAAAAATGATGGATCAAAATATTATTTTCTTAAAGCTTTAAAGGGTGTTTTACCCGAAAAAAGAGATAAAAATCTTGCATTTCCCGTTCAGCACCCATTCCCGAAAGATGAAACCTTACTAAAGATTGCAAGATATATCCATGCTAATCTTGAGAAGCCTCTTACCATCGAATCTACGGCAAAAGAATTCGGAATGAGTACAAGAACCCTTTCAAGAAAATTTAAAGAGACTTTAGGGATGAATTACGTCCGTTTTCTCAGGGCTTTAAGAATTACCCGTTCTTTGGAGCTTATGTTGGAAGATAAATATAATATGTATGAGATTGCAATGATGGTAGGATACAATAGTCTGTCTTCTTTCAGTAATATCTTTAAAAAAGTTATTGGAGTAGCTCCTACTGAATATCAGCAGAAATTAAGAGGAGATAGGTAGTTTGAGAGTTTGAGAGCAGGAGCGTTGTGTAAAGTGTTTACAAGATACACGCTATGGGATAGCTGTTTCTAATTATATAAAGCAAAATCCAATCTTCTACTTGCATAAAATTTCATTAGTACGTCCTATATTTCCCTTTTCTGAAGGGGTGGATTTTTGCAACGCAAAAAGACGGGGTAGTAAGTATAATGATACAAAAAAACCACCTCAAATAAATGAAGTGGTCTTGTATGGTGAGAAATTCTCAGTCGCTTATTAAGCTTCTTCAGATTTAGCTTCTTCCTTCTTAGCAGCAGGAGCAGCTACAACTGGAGCATCAGAAACGATGTCGAATTCGTAGTTGTATTCAACATTTCTGTGAAGTCTGATAAGAGCAGCAAATTTACCAGTTCTCTTGATAGTGTTACCAGGAATTTTGATATATTTTTTCTCTACAGAAACTCCAGCTTTTTCTAAAGCAGCAGATAGATCAGCATTGTTGATAGATCCGAATAATTTATCACCAGCACCTACTTTTGCAGGAATAGTGATAGAAGTTTTCTTCAATTGCTCAACTACAGCGTTAGCAGCAGCGATTAATTTAGCTTCTTCTTCTTTTCTAGCTTCTAATGTAGCTTCTAAAGCAGCTTTGTTTTTAGGTGTAGCTAAAAGAGCAATTCCTTGAGGAATTAAGAAGTTTCTAGCATAACCTGGCTTTACGTTTACTGTATCAAACTCAAGTCCTAAGTTTTCTACGTCTTTTTTTAGGATAATTTCCATTGTTGTTGTCCTTTTTTAGATCTTAGATTATAGTCTAAAATCAAGTTAGAATTAATGATTTATTCAGCAACAAAAGAAGAGGGAGACCTCTTCTTTTATTTATTTTTTGTCTTATTTCAATAAGTCAGCTACGTAAGGTAGTAAAGAAAGGTGTCTTGCTCTTTTGATAGCAGCAGAAACTTTTCTTTGGTATTTTAAAGAAGTTCCAGTGTATCTTCTTGGTAAGATTTTACCTTGCTCGTTTACAAATTGTAATAAGAAATCAGCATCTTTGTAATCAACGTGCTTAATTCCGTATTTTTTGAATCTACAATATTTCTTTTCAGATTTTGTATTGATATCAAGCGGAGTAAGGAATTTTACTTCTGATTCTCCTCCAGCTGAGGCTTGTTTAGCCATTTCATCTATTGCCATGTCTTGTCTTTTTTAAAAAATAGGGTTAATTAATTAAGCTTTAGCTGATTTTACTTTAGCTCTTCTAGTTACAGCATACTCAACAGCGTGCTTGTCAAGTTTAGTAGTAAGGTAACGGATTACTCTCTCGTCACGCTTGAATGCTAATTCTAAGTCAGCTACTACAGAACCTTCTCCTTTAAATTCGATTAAAGTATAGAACCCGTTCTTTTTCAATTGGATTGGGTAAGCTAATTTTTTTAATCCCCAGTTTTCTTTAGCAACGATTTCGCAGTTCTTTTCTTTGATAAGATCTACATACTTGTTCACTGCTTCCTCTACCTGTGACTCAGATAGAACGGGAGTTAAAATGAAAACAGTTTCGTAATTGTTCATAATGTTAAATGAATTTGTTAATTATTTCGAGGTGCAAAATTAGAGATTATATTTTTAATATGCAAGAGTATTTGTGAAATAGCCGCGTATTTATGGCGGGTGCTTGAGGGTTGATGTCGTTTTTTGTAGCTTTGTGGATGAAAATTATTATTTCATGAAGTCTAAAATTTATACATTACCCTTATTCCTAGTGGGTGTTTTATCTTATTCTCAGGATAAAATTGTAAAGAAAAACGGAAACTCTTTTGACGCTAAAATTGTAGAAGTAAACGCATCTGGTATTACTTACAAAGAACTGGATTATCTGGATGGTCCTACTCATTCTCTCAATAAATCTGAAATATATCAAATTAATTACAGCAATGGTAAGACAGAGATCTTAGGAAAATATAAAACTGCTGATGACGCTAAAAATTTTATTCTAACCAGAATCAACGAATATGGAATTGATCGTGATAGAAATGATCTGTCATTGCATGCTGATTTTGAGGGAGAAAATATTAAAATCAATTCCCTGAATGCAAAAGGACGTATTGTTCATGAAGGTGACCTGTGGGATATAAGTAAAGTGGTGGCTTTTCATGAAGTATCAAAAAGAAAAGATAATATCGCTTATTTAAATATTGTAACCTATAAGAATACAAAATCTAAAAGAGAGCTGAGTAAATTAGTGATTAAATTGACCGATTATGAAGTTGCCGCTAATGTTTTGGAAGCTTTTAAAGATTTAAATATAATGCTGAAAAAAGACCTGTAAATCAGGTCTTTTTTATGATGTTTATATCGTTATTCTTTTCGGAGTTCCGTTAAAAAATTCACTTTCAATACATCATACAATGAGTGTCTGCTCACTAAAATAGAGGCAATAGAAGAAACCATGCCGGCAAGCATCAGATGAAAAATCAGTGAATGCCTGTCGGTCATTTCCAATACAATGATCGCTGAAGTGAAGGGGGCACGGGTAATTCCGGTAAGAAAAGCTACCATTCCACCTAAAACAACAACGTTGGTCTCATTGGGAGTTAAATGAATCATTCCCGAGATCACAGAACCAATACTTGCTCCGGCGGTTAAAGCTGGAGCAAAAATACCACCGGCACCACCAGAAGTGAAAGATAGGGCAGGACCCAGCATCCTTAAAATTGGAACATACCAGTCTTCATGTTTATCCTTTGTGAAAAGAACACGTTCCATAATCTCTTTTCCGGAACCCAGAATTTCACGGTTAATAAAATAAGCGATGGATGCAATAATCAGCGCAGATATAACAAGGAATACTACATTTGCTCTATCTGTTTTTAAAGTTTTCTTTTTCCACCCGTTAATTTTAAGCATAATAACGGAGAGTTGGCTGGCAAGAATGCCCGCTGTTGCAGCTACAAGGATGATAGGAAACATTACCATTAAAGAAACATCATTCGTTTTGGGATAACCAAGGTATAAATAAGACCCAGCCAATGTCTGAGCGGTTAAACCTGCAATAATAACAGCTGTAAATAAAGCTGTTTTAAAGTAATTAATATGTGTTTTGGATAATTCTTCTACAGCAAATACAATTCCTCCCAAAGGTGTGTTAAAAGCAGCTGCAAGACCTGCTGCAGCACCTGTCATAATCATGTTCTTTTTGGAAATTTTGGGCCACCATTCAGGAAGATATTCATTTACTTTTCTGAAAACAGAACCTGCGATTTGAATGGTAGGACCCTCACGACCTACGGCACCGCCTCCAATAACCAGTACAACGGAAGAAATGATTTTAAAAATGATAATTTTAAGACTTAACAGGTTTTTGATCTTCCTATGCTCCTTCGGATTAGCTAGCTCTACAGCTGCCATCACTTGAGGGATACCACTTCCTTTAGCATTGGGTGCAAATTCTTTTACCAGCCACCATGAAAGGACAAAACCTATAGGAGCAATAATGAAAATCATCCACGCATGCCAATCAAAAATGAAATTCATAAGGTTTTCACCCCAGGCAAATATTTGGGCATATAATACAGCAAAAAAACCAGTAATCACAGATCCGATCCAAAAAGGAATTGCCTGAAGAAGATTATACTTCAGCTGCTCATTTCGGATGTTGTCGAAAGAGTTTTTAATGGACTTACGGATGATAACAAGAATTTTCAGCATTTGTTGGGTTTTGAGGAATTTAAATTAAGGCAAAAATCTGAGATTTAAATTTCCTGCAAAAACGTTGAGATCATTAAAGCGTTCTCTACACTTATGGCTTTTGGAATAGCTAAACCAACAATATTATTTTTGATTTCAAGCTTAAAATCATTATCAGTAATAGACTTTATAGCCTCTTTTCGATGAGGATTTAAAAATGCCATGGTCGTATAGGGATCACTTCCCAACACATAAAAATCTTTAAAATCTTTGCTTTCTTTAAAATTAATATTGAAGCGGCTGAATATACCTGCAATTTTATCTGCCAGTTTTTTCTTATTAATGGAAATAAAACCGAAATCTTCATTCATTTTCTTCAGCCCCCAAACTTCTAATGTGTCAGATTCATCAGTCTTACGAGTTCCCTTAGCTGTTGTTCCTATTGTATTTACAAAGAAAAGATGAAAGCTATTGGTATTCGTATTGTCTGTAATATGATAACAAAGTTTTGGCTCTTGTAAAAAATTGATGTCAGTGGATTTAAACTGAGGATAGGGAGAATCCTCAATCTCTACAACAGATACTGTGAATTTTTCAGATAACCGATCATGAATTTCAAAGATTATTTTTTCATCTTCTTTGGAGAAATTAAACAGTTTAGTAACATATATTTTTCTGAAGTCAAGATCCATTTGTAATTGTTTGTTTTAAAGATAAAATTTTTCAGACAACAATCCAACAAAAAAACCTTCGATCTGATCGAAGGTTTTTATTTATCATGTAATCAACAATAAGTCAATTACTCATTACTGATTATTTATACTTATATTTCTGTATTCAGATCCCAGCTTTCAAGGTAGTCGTGAACATGTTTAAGCATCATTCCGCCTAAAGATCCGTCTACTACTCTGTGGTCGTAAGAATGAGACATGAACATTAAGTTTCTGATTGCAATTACATCACCATCTGCCGTTTCAAGAACTGCTGGTTTCTTAACGATAGCTCCAATTGCTAAGATAGCAACCTGAGGCTGAGGAATGATTGGTGTTCCCATAAGGTTGCCAAAACTTCCAACGTTAGATATGGTATAAGTTGCTCCCTGCGTATCTTCAGGTCTTAATTTTTTGTTTCTTGCTCTGTAAGCTAAGTCGTTGATTGCTTTTGCAAGACCTGAAAGTGATAATTGATCTGCATTTTTGATAACAGGAACGATAAGGTTTCCGTCTGGAAGAGCAGTTGCCATACCGATGTTGATATTTTTCTTTTTGATGATGTTTTCACCATTTACAGAAACATTGATCATTGGGAAATCCTGAATCGCTTTTACAACAGCTTTCACGAAGATTGGCATAAACGTTAGTTTCTCACCTTCACGTTTTTCGAAGATTGCTTTGTTCTTATTTCTCCATTTTACCACATTGGTAACATCTGTTTCAATGAAAGAAGTTACATGAGGCGCAATTTGTTTTGCTTTCACCATGTTTTCAGCGATGATTTTTCTCATTCTGTCCATTGGAATGATCTCATCACCTGCACTTACCGGGATGGTAGCTGCCGGAGCAGACGTTGCCGGTTGTGGAGTAGCAGCTGTCTGTACAGGAGCAGCCTGTGGAGCAGGTTGATTTCCTCTGTTAGCAACAAATCCTAATATATCTTCTTTAGTAATTCTTCCTTCTAAACCGCTTCCTTTGATAGACTTCAGCTCAGCTTCAGAAATATTTTCCTGTTGTGCAATTGATTTTACAAGTGGAGATAAGTAAAGATCTCCGGAGAATTCTACATTTGAAGCAGCTGCAGTTTGTAATGGCTGTTCAATTGTTTTTAATGTTTCAGTATCCGGAGTAGCAGCCGGCATTTCAGTTGTTGTTTCTTCTGATGCAGTGCCTTCTCCTTCAATTTCTAAAATAGCAATGGGCTCGCCTACTTTTGCAACTTCATCTTTTTGCTTTAAAATTTTCACAATTTTCCCCGAAACTGGTGTCGGAACGTCTGAATCTACTTTATCTGTTGCAATTTCTACTACAGAGTCATCCTCTTTTACGTTATCACCTTCATTGAATAACCAAGTGATAATTGTCGCTTCCATAACACCTTCTCCCATGGAAGGAAGCAATAATTTGTATTCTGCCATTTTTGATTTTTAGATTTTGACAAATATATAAAAAAAATCGGTTTTTTTATGAAATATATAATTTTACGTGAATTCAATGTAAATATTTTCGCCTACATTCAATCCAAACAGGCTTTTAGCTCCGTTTTTCTTGCTGCCTTTATAGATCGTAAGCTCCAATAGCTGGCTATCATTGAAGATTGCTGCTGACTGTCCATGAAATTCTGTCTCTCTTTCCCAATCCGAAACAAGCTCTGTATGGCTGGAAAATATTCTTGAAAGACTCAGGTTCCTGAATTTTATAGTAAAACCTTTATATCCTTTGCTAATATTTTCAAAGAAATCTTTATTGATATTTGAGATTATATTTCCGAAATTATCAATATAAGTAACTTCGCCAATGATCATTCCTTCAGATTCGTTATAGACGGCTCTTGGGAACATCAGTTGTTTTACAGACTCTATTTTTCTTCCGATTACTTCAGGAAGCCCTCCGTTGGCAAGATGTACAGCGGCAGGTACAAAGATATCTGTAGAAGTGAAGTTGATGATATCATCAAAACGGTTGTTCAGAGTAAGCTCATAAATCGCTTCAGGTTTAATATCAAAAAATATTAAGCTCAAAAGACCATTGTCTGCAGCTATAAAGTAGGAATCATCGGCTTTGTAGATGATATTTTTTCTTGATTTATTGTAAAAACTATCCACAGAAAGAATGTGAATACTGCCTTTTGGAAAATATTTATAAGCGTTTCTTACGATGTAAGATGTTTGTATAAGATTGAAAGCCTGGATATCGTGGGTTATATCAATAATATTAACCTCAGGATTTAGAGACAGAATTTTACCTTTCACAGCGGCAACTCTGTAATCTAAATTTCCGAAATCCGAAGTAAGGGTAATAATTGACATGAGCAATTTATAGAATAGTGTAGTCTTGCAAAGTTATTTAAAATAAAAAGAAAGCCCGAAAGATTGTTGAAAAGAATTTGATATAAATTTGAAAAAAAGCTTTAATTTTAAAATCTAAAAATAAAAATACTGCATGTTTGAATTAACATATGATTTGGAAGATATCGATGCGAAAATCTTCTATGGAGTTAATAACCAATATTTCAACTTATTAAAATCAAGCTTCCCAACTATTAAAATTACCGGAAGAGATCATTATATTTTTGCGATGGGAAACCAGGAAGCTTTAGACATACTGAAGCAAAAACTGGATGATATTGTTAAGTTTATCTCGAAAAACAACTCAATTGGGCTTAAAGACGTTGAAAATATCCTGAATATTAAAGACGAAAACGAAAAGCAGCTGATCTTTGACCAGGATATCATTGTAAAAGGGGTAAACGGAAAAGTTATCAAAGCAAAAACAACCAATCTTAAAAAACTGGTAAAGGAGACGGAGAAAAAAGATATGGTTTTTGCCATTGGTCCTGCCGGAACCGGAAAGACATATACAAGTGTTGCTTTGGCGGCAAGAGCCTTGAGAGATAAGGAGGTGAAAAGAATTATTCTTACAAGACCGGCTGTTGAAGCGGGGGAGAGCCTTGGATTCTTACCGGGAGACCTTAAGGAAAAGCTGGATCCGTATTTACAGCCTTTATATGATGCGCTTCGTGATATGATTCCTCATGAAAAGCTTGAAGGTTTTATGGAAAAGAAAGTTATTGAAGTTGCTCCGTTAGCATTTATGAGAGGACGTACCCTTGATGATGCTTTTGTAATCCTTGATGAAGCACAAAATACCACTCATGCTCAGATGAAAATGTTCCTGACGAGAATGGGTATGAATGCTAAATTTATCATTACCGGTGACCCGAGTCAGATCGACCTTCCTAAGAATCAGCAGTCCGGATTGAAGGAAGCGATGAGGATTTTAAAAGGAGTAAATGAAATTGGATTTGTACATCTTACAGAAGAAGATGTTGTAAGACACCCGGTTGTGAAGAAGATCATCCTTGCTTATAACGACGAAGATAAAAGACTGAGAAACGAATAATTTGCAGCTGAAATTTTTATTAAAGTTTGTTAAATTGAAAAAAATAATTAGTTTTGCAATCCTTAAAATGTAAAACTAATTAACAATGAAAAAACTTTTACTTACTGCAGCAATCGCTGTAATGGGAATTTCTGTAAATGCTCAAGAATTCAAATTTGGTCCTAAAGCTGGTTACTCTTTATCAATGCTTAAAGCAAGTGGTGAAGGTCATGATTATAATTTTGATGCAAAATCAACTTTCTATGCCGGGGCAATGGCTGAATATAAATTCAATGATAAGTTTGCTGTACAAGGAGAGGTATTGTATTCTCAAATTGGAGGAAAGCAAGAGGAAGCGGTTTCTTATAATATGATGGGGGCTAATGTTACAGGTACTGAAAAATCAGACTGGAAATTAGGAACTGTTCAGATTCCAGTGAGTGCTAAATATTATGCTACAGAAAATTTAGCGTTTGGAGTAGGTCTTAATGTAGGAATTATTACTTCAGCTAAGATAAAAATGACAGCCGAATTATCAGGAACAGCTATGGGAGAACCTTTCTCTGATTCAAGTACTGAAACTACAGATGTAAAAGATCACATGAATAAATTGAATTTGGCTCCGTTTGTAGGTGCTGAATATACTCTTGAAAATGGATTATTCTTTGATGCAAGATATAACTTAGGAATTTCCAATCTGGCTAAAAAAGAAGACGGAGAGAATGGAACTTTAAAAAATAGCTTCATCCAGGTAGGTGTTGGTTTCAAATTCGGAGGAAACTAATCTGAAATTCAGAAAGAAAATTATCATAAGAAAACAGGGCAGATATGTCCTGTTTTTTTATTGCTATAGAATGTGATACATAGAATTATACTCTGTCATGAAAATAATTAGTATTTTTGGAGCGTAAAATTTAAACTTAAAAAATGAAAAAGTTATTATTAGTAGGTGCTTTTGCACTTCTAGGAGGTGCTGCACAGGCACAGGAAGGTTTAAAACTAGGTGGACATATCGGTGTTCCTGTAGCTGATGCAGGTGACGCATCATCATTTACATTAGGAATAGATGGAGCTTATATGTGGAATATTGCTAAAGGTTTTGATCTTGGGGTAGCAACAGGATATTCTCATTTCTTTGGAAAAGATCATTTTGATGATTTTGGATTTATCCCTGTAGCAGTTTCAGGTAAATATAAATTCAAGGGTGCACCTATCTTTGTAGGATTAGATTTAGGATACGGAATTTCTACTAAAGACAATGTGGATGGTGGTTTCTATGCACAGCCTAAATTCGGATACCAAATGTCTAAAGGAGAATTGTATATCGGATATCAATCTATAAGCAACAGACGTGATCATGGTTGGTACAAAGACAGCTGGAATGTAGGAGCTGTTAATTTAGGATATAACTTCTATATTAAATAAGAATTCTGCTTACTATAAATATATAAAACTCTGGCTTAAATGCCGGAGTTTTTACTTTTATAACTGATATTCCTATTATTATCTCCTTTTGAGATAGGAAAAACAACTTGTAATTATAAACATTTGTTTAAATTTTAAGACTTAATATATTAAATGTTAATGTTTTAAAAATACTTTTTATATGAATATAAGCAAAAAGGGAAGAATTTTGATAAAATCAACAAATATAAAAGAGTAAACATATTCAACTCTGATTGATAAATTGAAATCTATTTATTCATAATTTTGTGAAAAAACTAAAAGACTCTCTTTAATATGAATTATTATTGTAAATGATTAAATTTTAACAATGATATTAATCACATTAACAAATTTTAATATTACTGCGGACGATGGTAAATTTGCCCTCAGAAAGTATTAAAAATTTTTAAAATGAAAAAAGTATTATTAGCGGGTGCTGTTGCACTTTTTGGTTTATCAAACGCTCAAATTGCTAAAGGAACTACATATTTATCAGGATCAGTTGGTTACTCTCAAGAAGAAACTAACAACGGAAATTCTAAAGATGAGAATTTCAATGTATTGCCTACAGTTGGATACTTTGTAAACACTAACTTAGCAATTGGTTTAGGAGTTGGATACAAGACATCAAAATCGACTGAAACGTCTACTTTAACATTGCCAGGTTCAACTACTGTTAGCGAAGATATCACTAAAAAACCAGCTTTTGTTGTTGCTCCATTTGTAAGAAAATATTGGACTTTATCTGAGAAATTATATATCTTCGGTCAATTAGCTGTACCAATGGAATTTGGTAAAACTAAAATCGAAAATAATGATGTAACTACTGCAGGAAACTCTACAATTACTAACTCTACTTCTACTGAAGCTAAATATACTCAGATTGGTGTTACTGTTAAGCCAGGTTTAGATTATTTCTTAAATAAAAACTGGTCTATCGAAGCTACTATCGGTGAGTTTGGTTACAACAACTATAAGCCAAAAGATGGTGATGCTACAAACAACTACAACTTTGGATTAAAGTTATCTTCAGTAACTTTCGGAGTTAAATATGTATTTGCAAAATAATAAACAAAACATATAGCAAAAAGCCCTGAGATCTCTCGGGGCTTTTTTGTATTTTTGGAAACTTTTTTAATAATAATCATGAAAAAAATCTTACTAGCATCTGCTATTGTTCTATTTGCAGGGCTTAATGCACAAACAAAATTCGGCGTAAAGGCTGGATATTCTCTATCAACATTGAATACTAATGACGATAATTTTGAAATCGGAGGTATCAAAGCCAGTATGGAATCAAAATCTGGTTTCTATATTGGAGGATTGGTTGAACATAAAATCAATAATAAATTTGCATTACAAGGAGAGTTAGAGTACGCTAATCTTGGAGGTAAAGCTGTTGTGAAAGCTTATGGTGTTACAGTAACGGAAAAATTAAACTTTAACAGAATCGTGATTCCTGTGTCTGCGAGATACTACGCTACTCCGGAATTAGGACTTTATGCAGGTCCATATGTAAGCTTTAGAACGAATACAAAAGTGAAAATGGAGGTGAGTGGAGCGCCATCAAACCCAGAAGCTCTACATGAAGGAGAAAAGTACCTTGAAAAAACTTTTGATGATAATCTTAAGTCTACGGAGTTCGGTTTGTTCCTTGGTGCTGATTATAACGTTTATAAAGGCTTTTTTGTAGACGCACGTTACAGCTTTGGACTTACTAATATGATTAAAAATCCTGTAGATGGAGAAAAACTAAAGATGAATTTCCTTCAAATTGGAGTAGGATATAAATTTTAATAAAATTCATATAATAATGAAAAAACTATTATTGACAGGCACAATAGCACTTTTCGGACTTTCTAATGCTCAAATGACTAAAGGTGACTGGGTAATCAGTGGAAACACAGGAATGGGTTTTAACAACAGTACAACCACAGAAAAAGTAGAAGGTAAGTCTACTGAGAGTCCAAAAGTAAATACATTTTCAATTACGCCTTCTGTAGGATATTTCGTCATTGATAAATTAGCCGTTGGTATCGATTTGGGATATGTAAATACTACTACGAAATACGATGGGGCTAAATTTACAAATTCCAGATTTTCTGTAATGCCTACAGCAACTTATTATTTTACTAATTCCAGTAAGCTGGTGCCATTTTTGGGAGCAGGGATAGGTTACGCATCAAATAAAGAAAAGACTTCTTTTAGTGGGATGAGAAATGGAACTTTTGACCCACTTCTTGTACAGGATACAGAGATAACTAAAGGTGGTTTAGCGTGGAAAGTAAGAGGAGGAGTAACTTATATGGTAACTCAGTCTTTAGGAATTAATTTAGGCGTTTCTTATGATCAGTTTTCAAGTAAAGAAACTATTATGAATAAAGAATTTAAGACAAACATTAATACTTTCGGTGTGAACGTTGGTTTTTCTTATTTTATTAAAGGTAATGGGCAGAAATCTGATAAATAGTTAGATTACTTAAATAAAAAACAAAAAAAATCCGGCTCAATTCTGAGTCGGATTTCATATTTATAGCTGATGTTTTTGAATTATTTTCCAAACATTCCGCCCATTCCAGGCATATTTGGCATTTTGCTCATCATCTGCATCATTTGCTTTCCTTGAGGTCCCTGCATCATCTTCATCATTTTACCCATTTGATCGAATTGTTTCATCAATTGGTTTACATCTTCAATCTTTCTTCCTGCTCCTCTTGCAATCCTGTTCTTTCTCTGAGTATTGATAATAGAAGGTTTTCTTCTTTCTTCAGGCGTCATAGAGTAGATAATTGCTTCAATGTGCTTAAATGCATCGTCGCTGATCTCCACGTCTTTAATTGCTTTTCCAACCCCGGGAATCATCCCCATCAAGTCCTTCATGTTACCCATCTTCTTGATCTGGTTGATTTGCTTAAGGAAATCATCAAAACCGAATTCGTTTTTAGCGATTTTCTTATGAAGTTTTTTAGCTTCTTCCTCATCAAACTGCTCCTGAGCTCTTTCTACTAAGGAAACAACGTCTCCCATTCCTAAGATTCTGTCCGCCATCCTTTCCGGGTAGAAAAGGTCTAAAGCTTCCATTTTTTCTCCTGTAGAGATGAATTTGATTGGTTTTTCAACAACAGAACGGATCGTTAAAGCAGCACCCCCTCTTGTATCACCATCTAATTTAGTAAGAACAACCCCGTCAAAATTTAATGCATCGTTGAATGCTTTAGCAGTATTCACGGCATCCTGACCTGTCATGGAATCCACTACAAAAAGTGTTTCCTGTGGCTTGATGAAATAATGTACGGATTTGATCTCGTTCATCATCTGCTCATCAATCGCTAGACGACCTGCTGTATCCACAATTACTACATCGTGATTGTTTGCTTTGGCAAAATTAATCGCGTTTTCAGCAATCGTAGACGGATTGGTAGCACCTTCTTCAGTATAAACCGGAACGTTAATCTGTCCTCCCAATACTTTCAGCTGATCAATTGCCGCAGGACGATAAACGTCACAAGCTACCAATAAAGGTTTTTTATTTCTTTTTGTTTGTAAATAATTAGCAAGTTTTCCTGAGAAAGTAGTCTTACCAGAACCCTGAAGACCGGCAATAAGGATTACAGATGGTTTTCCGGAAAGATTGATGCCTTCCTGAGAACCTCCCATTAGGTCTACAAGCTCATCATGAACGATTTTTGTCATCAACTGCCCTGGTGTAAGGGAAGTAAGAACGTTTTCGCCTAACGCTTTATCCTGAACTCTTTTAGTAAGATCCTTTGCAACTTTATAGTTAACGTCGGCATCTACCAATGCTCTACGGATTTCCTTTACGGTTTCCGCTACATTGATTTCGGTAATTTTTCCACGTCCGGAAATATTATGTAATGCCTTATCTAATTTATCCTGTAAACTATTAAACATATTTATTGTAAATTATAGGTTTGCAAAAATAAGGAATTTTTAAGAAACCTGAGTATGATCGACTTAATATTATAAGGATTTGATTAAAGTTGGAAGCAGGAAGCGGGGAGAAGGGAGGTTGTATGAGTCAATAAAATGAAATGTGTTTGTTTTAAGTACTGCTATTATATAGTTTCTAAAGTATTTTTATAATCGTTGGAAGCAGGAAGCGGGGAGAGAAAATTTTTTAAGTTCGATAAAAATAAATAAGACTATCTACCCATTGTGTATTATTAGTGCAAAGAAATAAGTCGTTCATTCAATTGAAAATCAGTAAATTGTTTTTGCTACAAAACTTTACAATGAACAATTTAATTGCAAATTACGAAAGAATTTTACGTGATTATATGTTGTGTTGTTAATTCGGATTGAACTGAAGATTGAAATTCTTTAAATAATCCTCTATTGGTTCCATTCCCATTTCTTTTCTTCTTTCGTTCACAGTTTCAGGATTTTCTAATTTATACAATTTACCATTTTCTATTTGTGAACCATATATTTGAGGTTTTCCTTCGTCCATTAGAATCCTATCTTTCATCAATGCGTATTGTTGTTTAGATAAGTCTCCATTTTTAACCGCTTTCTCTATTTGTGGAAAATACTTTTTTCTGATTTCTTGAGTACTATGTTGCAATCCCAACCAGATTGCATCCATTTGTTTTTGATCCACCTCCTTTAATGTTGGCATACCACACTTTTCAATAATGCTAATCACTAATTCTTTATTCCTATGGTCTTCTTTAGCGTATTTGATGAGTTCATTTGATTTTCTAATCCTTTGGTCACTTTCTAAAACTTCGCTCAAGATTTGACGTTTTTTGCTGCAATCGACTTCAATAATATCTATTGAACCTACATAGACAAATTTATCCTTATTCATATAAAGGAATATTGATATCATTAAAACAAGAGCGGCTAATATGCTAAATAATATTTTTTTTATTTTCATTTCTATTTTTGTGTCATATTCGAAATAGATTGACCATTTTTGGTTAAAAATTAATCGTAAAAATAGGAATTATTTTTAAGTGTCGGAATAAAATATGTAAGATGAACAGTATTGTTATCTAAACAGAGGTTTTTGCGCATCACAGCAAATGTCTTTTTATGGCTACAAACTTCATGCGGTTTGTTCTGTGAACGCTAAGTCCGGCATCTATTCATAATATTCACTTTTTGAAGGACATTAAAGAGCAGTTGTCTGATTGTATCTTGCTTGTTAATAAAGAGCATCTCTCATCAGAGGCACAGGTAGATTTGTTTAATTATGCTAATATTACCTTTGGAACTCCGAAAAGAATCAACCAAAAAGACTACAGAGATTACAGCTCTTACAATTGTTCAATTTATTAATAAAAACTATCTAAACAAAAAAATCAACAATCTAAAATCAAGTATATTTTAAAATGTACAACGAGTAAGACTATTTATTAATAATATATGTTTAAGATTAAGCACTCCAGACTATTTTAAATAAAAAACAAGTTGAATTGCGGTTTTGTAGAATAGTAACTTCCATCATCCAGCTCCCAGCTTCCATCCTTATAATATAGAAGAATCCTTTTGTTTCAAAAATTATAATCCTATTTTTGCAGCATGAATTTTCTTGACAGTTTTATTATTGTGGCATTGGCTGTTGTTTTTAATACAGCAGTGTATATAATATTTAAAAAGTTTCTTTACAAAAGACAGGATGCAGCCCTTAAGTTTCTCACTGTGAATATCCCTAAAGATATTATCTGGCTGCTTATTTCACTTCTTATTATAGATAAAACGAAAGAAAATTTTCTGTTTTTGCTTGCATGCTTTATTATAGCATCATTCCTTATATATTTACCTATAATAAAACTCATTAATAAATCTTGATTTTTTTGATGATAAAAATCAATTTTTAGTATTGGTAAAGTTTAATAAAATCGATATATTTGCACACGATTAAAAAAGAGATATGAACAGAAAAATTTCTTCGTTATTTTTCGCGTTTTTGTTTGTGTTTATTAGCAGTTTAGCTGCTGCACAGCACGAAACTGAAGGGGAAAAAGTAGCTGAAAAAGTAGAGCATAAAGAAGCGAAAGATGGCTTCAATGCGACTAAAGTGATCATGGAGCACATCGGTGATTCTAATGAATGGCATTTATGGACTTCAAAAGATGACAGTGGTGAAGAGCATCACGTTTCTATCCCTTTGCCTGTTATTATTAAGGATAACCAAGGGTGGCACACTTTCCTTTCAAGCAGTATTGCTCACGGACATGAACACGATGGATATACTTTAGAAGAAGGACAGGTAGTTTCTACTAAAGGTGTTGAAAAAGCTACATTGTTCTCAATCATCAGTGGAAAACAAAAATCAAACGAAGTGTTTTTTGATCTTTCAATTACAAAAAACGCAGCTTCAATGTTATTGTCAGTAATTTTTATGGCGGTAGTGTTCATAGGAATGGCAAGAAACTATAAAACTTCACAACTTCCAAAAGGACTTGGGAAAGTTTTAGAACCGGTAATTGTGTTTATCAGAGACGAGGTGGCTATTCCAAACATCGGGTCTGTTAAGTATAAAAGATATATGCCTTATTTATTAACTGCATTTTTCTTTATCTGGGTTAACAACCTTTTTGGATTAATTCCTTTCTTCCCTTTTGGGGCTAACCTTACAGGTAATATCGCTATCACAGCAGTATTAGCTATTATTACCTTATTAATTACATTATTCAGTGCGAATAAAGATTACTGGAAACACATCTTTATGCCGCCGGTTCCAATCTTATTGTACCCAATCATGGTTCCAATCGAGATTATCGGAATCTTTACAAAGCCTTTCGCTTTAATGATGCGACTTTTCGCTAACATCACTGCGGGACACATTATGATCTTGGCGATCATTTCATTGATCTTCATTTTCAAATCTCCACTATTAGGATTTGCATCTGTACCATTAGCATTATTCGTTTCAGTATTGGAATTATTAGTTGCTGCACTTCAGGCGTATATCTTTACTGTATTATCTGCCTTATTTATTGGTATCGCAGTTGCAGAACACGAACATGAGCACGGTCACGAAGAACACGCTCACTAATTAAAAGAAAGAATTTAAAAATAATTTTTTAACTAATATAATTTATTTATTATGGATTTATCAACAGGAACAGGTTTAGTTTACGTAGGTATCGGTTTAGCAGTACTAGGTGTAGGTCTAGGTATCGGTAAAATCGGTGGTCATGCAATGGACGCTATCGCTAGACAGCCAGAACAAGCTGGTAAGATTCAAGGAGCAATGCTTATTGCTGCAGGTCTTATTGAAGGTGCTGGTCTTATCGCGATCATCTTTGGTGCTTTCATCAAGTAATCTATCCTCAAAAAACATTCTTAGCAGTAAAGCGGTTGGCTGCTGCTAAGAATTTTAAAAAACAATCCATAAAATAACATTTAAAAAAAGAATTTACAGATATGGGAATTATTGAACCTGGAATTGGACTTTTGTTTTGGATGACCCTTACTTTTGTTATCCTATTATTTCTTCTAGCTAAATTCGCTTGGAAACCAATCGTAAATGCAGTTAATGAAAGAGAAACTTCTATCGTTGATGCATTGAACCAAGCTAAATTGGCTAAAAAAGAGATGGAAGATCTTAAAGCAGACAACGAAAGAATCATTCGTGAAGCTAAAATCGAAAGAGACGCTATCCTTAAAGAAGCTAGAGAAATTAAAGACAGAATCGTAGGTGAAGCTAAAGATGTTGCTAAAGCTGAAGGAGATAAACTTATCGAAGCTGCTAAGCAAACAATCAACGCTGAGAAAAATGCTGCAATGGCAGACATCAAAACTCAAATCGGTGCTTTATCTGTAAACATTGCAGAATCTATCTTGAAACAAAAGTTAGATAACACGGAAGCTCAAAACGAATTAGTTCAAAATTATATCAACAAATCTAACCTTAACTAAGAATGCTTACATCTAAAGTAGCGAAAAGATACGCACAGGGTTTACTTGATTTCACGAATGAATCAGGTCAGACAGCTGCCGTATTTTCTGAAATGAAAGATGTAGTGAAGATTATGATTGAATCTAAGGATTTGAACAAATTCTTCCTTACCCCTTACATTGATGCAAAAAAGAAAATAGAGGTGGCAAACGAAATTTTCAAAGGTTTATCAGCATCTTCCCAGAATTTGATCAGATTGGTAATTAAGCACGGACGTGAAAACCAACTAAAAAATATCGCTCAGGAATTTATCAACAAAGTTGAAGATATCAACGGAGTACAAAGAGTTACTTTAACTACAGCAACTCAGCTTTCCAAAGAGAATATTGATCAAATCCTAAGATCTACCAACTTGGTAAATGCAAACTCAAACTTCGATTTGAAAGTAAACATCAACCAGGATATTTTAGGTGGATACATCCTAAGAGTAGGAGACCAGCAGGTAGACGCGTCTGTGAAGACAAAATTGAACCAAGTTAAAAAAGATTTCCAATTAAATTAAGAAAAACAACCATACAATGGCAGAAATAAATCCGGCAGAAGTATCTGCGATCTTAAAACAGCAATTGGCCAACTTCGATACTCAATCAAACGTTGAGGAAGTAGGTACAGTTTTAACCATCGGTGATGGTATTGCTCGTGTATACGGGTTAGAAAACGTACAATACGGAGAGTTGGTGAAATTTTCTAGTGATGTAGAAGGTATTGTACTTAACCTTGAAGAAGACAACGTAGGTGTTGCTTTATTAGGTGAAAGTAAATTAGTAAAAGAAGGGGATACAGTAAGAAGAACAAACAGAATCTCTTCTATCAAAGTAGGAGAAGGTATGTTAGGAAGAGTAGTAGATACTCTTGGTAACCCTATCGATGGTAAAGGTCCTATCACAGGAGATTTATACGAAATGCCGTTAGAAAGAAAAGCTCCCGGAGTTATCTTCAGACAACCGGTAACTGAGCCTTTACAGTCTGGTATCGTTGCAATTGATGCGATGATCCCTGTAGGAAGAGGACAGAGAGAGCTTATCATTGGTGACAGACAAACAGGTAAAACTACTGTTGCAATCGATACGATCATCAACCAAAAAGAATTCTTTGATGCTGGTCAGCCAGTATATTGTATATATGTTGCTATCGGTCAGAAAGCTTCTACTGTAGCACAAATCGTTAAAACTCTTTCTGATAAAGGAGCTTTAGCTTATACTGTAATTGTTGCGGCTAACGCATCAGATCCAGTTCCAATGCAGGTATATTCTGCAATGGCAGGAGCTTCTATTGGTGAGTTCTTCAGAGACACTGGTAGACCAGCGCTTATCGTTTATGATGATTTATCTAAACAAGCTGTTGCTTACCGTGAGCTTTCTCTACTATTGAGAAGACCACCGGGTCGTGAAGCTTACCCTGGAGACGTTTTCTATCTTCACTCAAGACTATTGGAAAGAGCTGCAAAAGTAATTGCTGACGATAACATCGCTAGACAAATGAATGACTTACCAGAGTCTCTTAAGCCAATCGTGAAAGGTGGTGGTTCATTAACTGCTCTTCCAATCATCGAAACTCAGGCAGGTGACGTTTCTGCGTATATCCCAACTAACGTAATCTCTATTACAGACGGACAGATCTTCTTGGAGTCTGATCTATTCAACTCAGGGGTTCGTCCTGCGATCAACGTAGGTATCTCTGTATCGAGAGTAGGAGGTAACGCTCAGATCAAATCAATGAAAAAAGTTTCTGGTACTCTTAAATTAGACCAGGCTCAATATAAAGAACTAGAAGCGTTTGCTAAATTTGGTTCTGACCTTGATGCTTCTACTTTAGCAGTAATCTCTAAAGGAGAAAGAAACGTAGAAATCCTTAAGCAGCCGGTAAATGCACCACTTCCTGTAGAAAGTCAGGTAGCAATTGTATACGCTGGAACAGAAAACTTAATGAGAAACGTTCCATTGAACAAGATTAAAGAATTCCAACACGAATATATCGAGTTCCTAAGATCTAAGCACCCTGATACTATGGCTGCTATCAAAGCTGGAAAAATCGATAACGATATTACAGGTGTTCTTAAGCAGGCAGCTAACGATTTAGCTTCTAAATACAACTAAAAAAATTCAATGTTTAAGGTTTAAAATGTAAGTTTTAAGCCTTAAACTTTAGACCTTAAACTTTGAACCCAAATTAATGGCAAACTTAAAAGAAATACGAGGCAGAATTACGTCAATTTCATCTACGATGCAGATTACACGTGCTATGAAGATGGTTTCCGCTGCGAAACTTAAAAAAGCACAGGACGCAATCGTAATGTTAAGACCTTATTCTGAAAAACTACAGGAGCTTATCCAGAATGTAAATTCTAGCTCTGATCCTGATCAGATTTCTGTATATGCTCAGAAAAGAGAGGTTAAAAGAATACTTTTCATCGCTGTTACTTCAAACAGAGGTCTTGCGGGAGCTTTTAACTCTTCAATCGTAAAAGAGCTTAACCAGCAGTTTCAGAACAATTCTCAATATGAGATTGAAGTTCTTCCTGTAGGTAAAAAAGTATATGATGCTGTAAGAAGAAACCGTTCAGTATATACTAATGGAAGTTCTGTTTATGATAATTTAAACTTTGATTCTGTTGCTCATATTACTGAAGGAGTAATGACTAGCTTCAAAGAAGGTAAATTTGACGAAGTTTATGTTATCTATAACAAATTCGTTAATGCTGCTACTCAAGAAGTAACTACAGAACAACTTCTTCCAATCTCAATGCCTGAAACTACAGAACCACAGGTGGAAACAGATTATATCTTTGAACCTAACAGAGCAGAGATCTTGGATAACTTGATTCCAAAGTCTATCAAAACTCAGGTTTTCAAAGCAATCTTAGATTCAGTAGCATCTGAGCACGGAGCAAGAATGACCGCAATGCACAAAGCAACAGATAATGCTCAAGCTTTAAAGAATGATCTAGTGATCTTCTACAACAAAGCAAGACAAGCTGCAATTACCAATGAAATTTTGGAAATTGTTTCAGGAGCAGAAGCTTTGAAAAATTCGTAAAGAATTATTTTAACATACAATCCAAAAGCATCGATATTATCGATGCTTTTTTGTTGTGTAAAGTCCAAAAAACTCATTTAACACTCAAAATATCTCTTTATATTAGAAAAACATATTACGTATCCAAATATTTTTTTAATTCTAAAATAGGTAGGTTTTAGAAGGTGAAAATTCTTCAAAAAAAATCCTTTATTGAAATAATCTATCCCCGATTCAGGTTATTTATATTTTGCATATCTTTGTAGCTAATATAATTTATACAACTTTTAAATGGACTCGGACATAGTCAGGCTTTTGCTGGCCTTATTTCTTGTTTTACTAAATGGCTTCTTCGTAGCCGCAGAATTTTCAATTGTTAAAGTTCGTTATTCTCAAATTCAACTTAAAGCTGCAGAAGGGGATTCTATGGCAAAGCAGGCAGAACATATCATCAAGCATTTGGATGAATATCTTTCCGCTACACAATTAGGTATTACGTTGGCTTCCCTTGCCCTGGGTTGGGTAGGAGAGAGCGCTCTTCATCATATCGTTGAAAATATTTTTCATTCACTTAATATAAATATGAGTCAGGCTACCATCACTTCGGTAGCATTGATAATAAGCTTTGTATTAATTACCATTATGCATATTGTATTTGGAGAGCTTATCCCTAAATCAATTGCCATCAGAAAATCTGAAGCAACAACAATGGCAACAGCGGTTCCATTGAGAGTTTTCTACACGATTTTTAAACCTTTTATCTGGTTGATGAACTCAATGTCTAACGGTTTTTTAAGACTTGTAAAAATCCATCCGGCATCTGAACAGGAGATTCACTCTACAGAAGAACTACAGCTTTTGGTAAAACAAAGTGCGGACAGTGGTGAAATTGAGGAAGAGAACTATGAAATTATCAAAAACGCATTTGATTTTACAGATCACTCTGCGAAACAGATCATGGTTCCAAGACAAAACATAACATCAATTGACTTTGAAGAAGATATCAACGAAATTATCAACAAAATTATGGACAGCGGATATTCCCGTATTCCTGTTTATCTTGATTCTATTGATAATGTAATAGGTATTTTCTATACAAAAGAAATTATCAGAGAATATGTAAAAAGGAAAGGAGCTTTAGATCATGAAGATCTTAAAGACCTAATGCGTGATGCCTTTTTCGTGGTGGAAAGTAAGAAAGTTTCAGACTTATTAAAAATTTTCCAACAGAAAAAACAACACCTTGCCATCGTTATTGATGAATTTGGCGGAACTGAAGGTATTATTACCCTTGAGGATATTCTGGAGGAGCTTGTAGGAGAAATTCAGGATGAAGAAGATGAAGAAGAAAAAATTGTTGATAAAATTGCTGATAATACCTATTGGGTACAGGCTACACAGCCTTTGGATGAAATTAATGAATTTTTACCTAAAAAATTACCACTTTCTGAAGAAAGCGAGTATAATTCATTAGCAGGATTTATCCTTTACGAATTGGAAGATATTCCTGAAGAAAACCAGGAATTTGACTTAGATAACTATCATTTCAAGATCCTGAAGATGAACAATAAGAGTGTAGAACTCGTAGAATTGGTTTATCTGGAACCTAATGCTCTTGATAATTTAGCAGACAAAATTGGAGAAGTTTAAAAATAGTTACTATGAATTTTTATAATACTATAAAAGACTACGAAAATCCAAAACGTCAGTATGAAGAAGAAGTTCTTGTGCTGGATGATACGGATGACGTCTACAAACTTGTATTACATAATGATGATATTCACACTTTCGATTATGTAATTGATAGCCTGATCGAGATTTGTAAACATACATTGGAACAGGCAGAACAATGTACAATTCTTGTTCATTACAAAGGCAAATGTACAGTAAAAACAGGCTCATTGGATCTTTTGAAGCCTATGCACGAAAAATTAATTTCACGCGAATTAACAAGTGAAATCGTATAAAAGAAAACCGACCAAACAAAGGGTCGGTTTTTTTGTGAAAATCTTTTAGGAATATTCCATGATAAGTCATTGTCATTCCGCTGTAGGAGGAGCTTCATGATTTAAATATTCTAAAATTTATGCCCCAGTTTTCATTTTTCTATAAATTTTTTTATACGGGCGTTCGCAAAATTTCTTAAGTAAAAAATAAAGAATTACACAGAGGCATTAATATTTAGTCAAGGCTTTATAGAGAACATTGCTGAATGAAATGCCTTTGCGAGCAAAAAATATCCATATAATTTTATAAATCCTTTGCGTATCTCTTGCGTTTAAAATAAAAAGACAAACTTTTTTTCTTCAAATCCATCCAATTTTAGGCAATGTCATAATTTTTGAGATTAATTACTTTAAACTCAATATATAAGAATTACCTAATTGCTCAATTTCGCTCCTTTCATTGCCACATTTTATCTAAAATAGTATATTTGTACCAACTATAAAGAAACAAAAAAACAATGCTTGTAATAGGAATTGCCGGTGGGACAGGATCCGGCAAAACTACAGTTGTTGATAAGATACTTCAGCAGCTTGATATCGAAGGAATGAATATCCTTTCTCAGGATAATTATTATCATGACAACCAAGGTCTTACATTGACAGAAAGAGAGGCTCTGAATTATGACCATCCGAAATCAATAGATTTTGAATTATTGATAAAACACGTAAAAGCTTTAAAGAATAATGAGCCTATTGAACAGCCTATTTACAGCTTTGTAACACATTCCAGAACGGGAGATCACGTTACTGTAGAACCTAAAAATGTATTGGTAGTAGAGGGAATTTTGGTTCTTACCAATAAAGAATTATTAAAAGAATTTGATCTGAAAGTATTTGTACATGCAGACTCTGATGAAAGATTAATCAGAAGGATCAGAAGAGATACCCAGGAAAGAGGAAGAGATCTGAGCGAAGTATTACACCGTTATCAGACTACTTTAAAACCAATGCACCAGGAATTCATTGAGCCATCCAAGAATGAGGCTGATCTTATTATCCCGAATATGAGACAGAATTCCGTAGCGATTGATTTTTTAACTACTGTTATTAAAAACTCGTTGAGAAAACATTAAAAAAAATGGAAGAAAATAACCTTATCAAAGACATTCAGCCGAAATCTGAAACATTCAAACTTATCCAAAAATATGTGTTGAATAAGTATACCATTACGATCTGTCTGTTTTTGGTATGGATGATTTTCTTCGACAAAACCTCATTTCTTGTAATTAACGAACTGAATGGTGAGATTCATAAATACGAAGATCAATTGGAGTATTACAAAAAAGAATACGAAAAGAATGATGCCTTCTACAAAAAATTGATGAACAACAAATCAGAGAAAGAAAAGTACGCAAGAGAGAATTATTTTATGAAAAAGCCTAACGAAGAGATCTTTATTCTGGTAGTCGACAGTACAAAAGTCGCTAAGAAATAAAAGAGTGGTAAAGGGCAGTAGTGAATGGTAAATGGGGTATTGATGAAAGCTATTCACTTGCGAGGCAAAATTCACCATCAACAATTCACAATTTAAACAAAACTAATGTCAGATACAGCTACACTTCCAAACTGGGAAAATTTAGTAAAAAAACAGCTTAAAACAGAAGATATTTATCCTATTCTTGAAAAGGAGAACCTTGAAGGGATAGAGGTGAAGCCTTTTTATACAGATGTTAAAAAACCTTTGGTAAATCTGCCAAAAGTTGAAGAAAGTACTCATTTGGTGGCAAGATATCATGAAAGTCTGGAAGAAGAAGTATTTGCCTTTTTACTTGATCAGAATGTTGAAAATCTGGATGAAAAAACCATTTTTATTAACAATAAAGAGCTTGCAGGACATATCAGCCCACAGGAAAATGATCAGTATTTTTCTTTAATTGATGTGTTTAATGAAAAAGAGGCAACTATTGATGATCAGCTGGCAAAAGAATTATTGTCAAAAGAATTCAAAAGAAGCATCTGTGTTGATATTTCACTACATCAGAATGCAGGCGCTGCTATTTATCAGCAGCTTGGTATTGCTTTGGCAAAAACAAAAGAGCTTGTAGAAGCATACGGATCGGAAATACTTAATAAACTGATCTTTAAAATTGCGGTAGGTGGAAATTACTTCTTTGAAATGGCAAAATTAAGAGCCTTTAAAATGGTTTTTAATCAACTTTCAAAAGAATATGGGTTGAATGAAATTCCTTACATATTTGCAGAAACCTCACTTAGAAATAAAGCCATTTCCGACAATGAAAATAACCTGATCCGTTCTACATTGGAGCTGGCTTCAGCAATGATTGGAGGGGCAGATGCCGTTTTTACAAACAATTATCTTGTAGAAAGAAGTACAGATAACTCTGAAGAAATTTCTTTCAAGCAACAGATTGTTCTGGCTTACGAAAGTATTATTAATGTATTCGAGGATGCCGCTAACGGGAGCTATTATGTTGAAGATATTACTCAGCAGATTGCAGAGAAATCTTGGGCTTTATTTGTTGAAATAGAAGAAGCAGGAGGTTACTTGGAGCTCTTAAAACAAGGAATCATTCAAAAAAAGATCTACGAGCAGGCTATTGCTGAGCAACAATGGATAGAAGAAGGGAAAATAAAGCTGATCGGAGTTAATTTATATCCAAAATTAGACGTTAAAAAGGCTATTAATGATCTTTATAACGAAAAAGAAATACAAGCCGTTCGTTGGGCAGAAATGTTTGAATAACCTTTTTAAACCACGGATTACACATATTTTCACAGATGATTATTCATAATATTCTGTGAATTTTTTTATACCATAGGTTTAAAATATAAAACAACTACTGAAAATTGAATTCAGTAAGGTTGATAATGTAAATATCTTAAAACTGACAAATTTAAAATTAGGGCTTTTAGTCAATTTTAATACCGACTATATTGATAAAAGTATTTTTAGAAAAATAAATGGAATGATAGATTAAACCAAGAATAATCATCCGTAAATAGGTGAAGACTGTAAATATTTTAATTTCACCACAGATTACACAAATTTTCACAGATGATTGCGTATAATGTATTGGCTATATATTTTTAATTAACAAAAAACAAAACATAATCATCTGTGTAAATCCGCGAAAATCTGTGGTTAAACTATTAAATAAAAAAGTCCAAGACTATATCAATGCGAATCTAAAAGCAGATTTGCACTCTCTATTGTTAAAAAAATCTCCGTTTCCTGAGGTTTCCATACAGGAAATTGTGCAGCAAATCAAAGGAAAACAAGTAGCAGAAAGAAAATTTCCCTTTTTATTGAAAGAAGGAATTATCTTTCCGCCACAACTCAATATGGAGCAGTCTTCATCTGAAAAAACAGCCCTTTATAAATCAGAAATTTTAAAAGGAAAAAAGTTTATTGACCTTACCAGCGGATTTGGAATTGATGCTTATTATCTGTCTCAAAACTTTGAGGAAGTTACTTTAATAGAGCAGAACACAGAGCTTTTGGAGATTGTAGAGCATAATTGGGGTGCTTTAGGAAGAAAAGCAAGATTTATTAACCGTAAATTAGAAGATTTTCTGAATGAAAACCAAGAATATTTCGATACTGTTTATTTAGATCCGGCTCGAAGAGATCAAAATAAAAATAAGGTCTTTCTTTTAGAAGATCTTTCTCCCAATATTCTTGAAATCCACGAGAATTTATTATCAATATCAGATCAGGTGATTATTAAGCTTTCTCCTTTGATTGATTTGAAGTATCTTGTTTCCGTTCTCCCGAATATTTTCAGAATAGATATTATTGCCCTTAAAAACGATGTAAAAGAAGTCGTAGTCTTTTTGTCTAAAGCAAATAGAAACGGGATTATTTGCAATTGTGTGAACCTTGAGAGCGGAGAATCTGCCTTTAGTTTTACATTTGGAGAAGAAGAAAATGCTCAATCTGAGTATTCCGAACCTGAAAAATTTATTTATATTCCCAATAATTCTATTTTAAAAGCTGGAATCTTTAATTTAATTGCAGAGAAATTCAGGGTAAAAAAATTACACCCCAATACTCATATTTATACTTCTGCTGATAAGAAAGAAGACTTTCCCGGAAGATTTTTTGAAATGGAAGTTGTTGATTCTAAAAACATTAAAAAGAAAGAGCAATTCAATATCATTTCAAAAAACTATCCTTTAAAGCCTGAAGAAATTAAGAAGAAATATGCATTAAAAGATGGCGGAAATAATTACCTTATTTTTACACAATCCAAAAAAGGGAAAATTATTTTAAAATCAGTCTAAAAATGTTGCCGAAAGAAACAGGATTTCTTAATTTTGGGCAATCTAAAATTTAAGCATGAAATTGCACCTTGTTTAGACAAATAGAATAGTGCGATTTTATATGATCATTAAAAAAATAAATTTTACATATGAAAAAATTAGTTATATGTTTAGCGATTGCAACAGTAGCTGTAAGCTGTAAAAAAGTACCGCAGGGAGGAAACAAAGGTACTTTGAAACTTGAAGAAGGAGTAGAAAGATATTCTGACGATGCTCAGGGTGGAGAAGCTCATGCTACACATGAGGCTACTGCTGAACACAAGGAAGAAGCTGCAAAACCAGAAACTGTAGCTCCTAAAACAGATAGTACTGCTGCTGCAAAGCCTACTGAAACCAAAGAAGAGGCTCCAAAAGCTGGACACTAATTATCAGTATACAATATACAATTGCCCTGTACAAGCAGGGCAATTTTTATTTTTAAAAATGACTGTTCCGCTAATTCCGGTGAAATAATCCTCTTCTTTAGAAAATCTATAGGTTTTTGCTTGGTCCAGCGGTGCATTTTTTTTAATTTTAACAAAATAAATTTTTACAATGCAAGAGACATTAAATTACATCAACGAAAACAAGCAGCGTTTCGTAGATGAATTATTTGAGTTATTGAGAATTCCTTCCATTTCTGCAGATCCGGCATATAAAGATGACGTATTAAAATGTGCAGATGTAGTGGCAGCACACCTTAAAAATGCAGGAGCTGATAATGTTGAAGTTTGCCAGACTAAGGGATATCCAATCGTTTTCGGAGAGAAAATTTTAGATAAAAGCTTACCTACAGTATTGGTATACGGACACTATGATGTTCAGCCTGCTGATCCATTAGAATTATGGACAAAACCTCCTTTCGAACCTTATATCGAAAAAACTGAACTTCACCCGGATGGGGCAATCTTCGCAAGAGGTGCTGCTGATGACAAAGGACAGTTCTTTATGCATTTGAAAGCTTTCGAAGCAATGATGAAAACCAATGCTCTTCCTTGCAACGTTAAATTTATCTTAGAAGGTGAAGAAGAAGTGGGATCTGTAAGCTTAGGAGATTGGGTAAATGAAAATAAAGAAAAATTAGCTTGTGACTGTATTTTAATTTCAGATACTCATATTTACAGTAACGAACAACCGACGGTTACAACGGGCTTAAGAGGATTAAGCTATGTAGAAGTAGAGGTAGAGGGTCCAAACAGAGATCTACACTCAGGACTTTACGGTGGCGCAGTTCCAAACCCTATCCACGTTCTTTCAAGAATGATCGCTAATCTGATTGATGAAAACGGTCATATCACTATTGATGGATTCTATGATAACGTAGAAACGGTTTCTGATGCTGAGAGAGCTGAAATGAACAAATTGAAAGACAATCCTGAAGAATTCAAAAAATCAATCGGTTTAAGCAATATTGAAGGAGAAAAAGGATATACAACATTAGAAAGAACATCTATTCGTCCTACTTTAGATTGCAACGGAATTTGGGGTGGTTATACAGGTGAAGGCGCAAAAACAGTAATTCCTTCAAAGGCTTTTGCTAAAATTTCAATGCGTTTGGTTCCTTACCAGACTCCTCAGGAAATCACTGAAAAATTCACAAAATATTTTGAAAAAATTGCTCCGGATACAGTAAAAATTAAAGTAACACCACACCACGGAGGTATGCCTTATGTTTTGCCTACGGATACTAAAGAATTTGCTGCAGCAAAACAGGCAATGGAATCTGCATTCGGAAAAGAAGTCCTTCCATACAGAGGAGGAGGAAGTATTCCAATTACAGCTATGTTTGAGCAGATTTTAGGAGCTAAATCTGTATTAATGGGATTCGGATTGGATTCTGACGCGATTCATTCCCCAAATGAGCACTACGGATTATTTAACTTCTATAAAGGAATTGAAAGTATTCCAATGTTTTTTGAAAATTATTCAAAATAACTATTGAATATTTATAAAATATTTTTACATATCAAGGTGTCTCTTTATGAGATGCCTTTTTTATTGGCTAATTATGATGTGAAAGAAAGTGTTGAATGTGTCTGATATTAGTTTGAATTGAGAGTATTCTAATAGGACTTTAAAAATAAATTCATTGAGAATAAAAGCTTTATTTTTTATTTGAAATAAAATATTTCATCTTTTAGGGAAAGTTTATATTTTTAATACAAACTTGAATTTACCATGAAAAAAATTTACACAATCGCTTTTTCTTTGTTGATGACCTTATGTTTTTCGCAACAAACAGCATCCTTTGAAAGCAATGAAGGATTTACAGAAGGAAATATCCACGGACAGGGAGACTGGATTAGTACTCCTACCGGAGGAATTCCTGAAAATATCACCAATCAAATTATATGTGTTGATCGTGCTACAGATGGAGAACGTTCCCTGAAAATTACAAAAGAACCGGTTTTTGGTACGCAAACAGAGCCTATTATCGGAGCTTTTTATCTTCCGCCAACACCACTTGCATATAATAATTTTTCAGTGTCATTTGATATTAATATGTCACAAATTGGCGGATCCGTTTTTGGTTTTCAGGGGGTAGATAGTATTACTGAGCAGTTTATTGTAAGGGTAGATTTTGATAAAACCGGAGTTATGAAAATATTACGTTCTGTTTCCGGTGTACCACAACTTATCTCAACAGGGCAGACCTGGTCACCAGATACCTGGTATAAAGTAAAGATAGTAGGATCAGCGATGGAAATCAAATACTATTTAAATGAAGTTTTAATTTATACAGATACTGTTGTTAATCCATTAAATATAGATCAATTACGTTTTGTGCATGACAATGCTATAGGAACAGCGTATATTGATAATGTTAAGATTAATAATGAAATAATTCTCTCTGTTAAAGATTCAGCAGCGAAAAGTGAGAAGCTTAGTTTGTATCCCAATCCTGTTGAAGATTATCTCCATGTAAAATCGAAATCTAAGCTTGATGAAGTTGAAATTTTTAATTTGCATGGACAGAAAATTGATATAATTTATACAGATAATATGATAAATGTAAAAAAACTTCAACCCAATGTGTATGTTATA
Source organism: Chryseobacterium sp. CS2K3 (assembly GCF_059515185.1). NCBI lineage: Bacteria > Pseudomonadati > Bacteroidota > Flavobacteriia > Flavobacteriales > Weeksellaceae > Chryseobacterium > Chryseobacterium sp. CS2K3. The sequence goes on from NZ_JCAKRW010000004.1 coordinate 240,203, forward strand.
AAAACGGTAATTGATGGTGAAGTTTATTATCAAAAATTTATAAAAAAATAATTTTATTGTAATAGTCTAAATATAGGCGTTTTCTTAGAAAACGCCTATATTCTTATGTTTTTTAATATATAACACTTGTAACCTTTTAAGTAGTTTTTTTGTTTATTATGTATTTATTATTGCTTATTTTTGATATATTTTTAATTTTAAGTTTTTGCGTATTTTCATGTTTTAAATTGTTTTAAATTAATTTTTTTAATGAATTTGCTTTTTTATTTGCATTTAAATTATTAGTTTTACATAAACTAAAAAAAATTATCATGAAGAAAACTTTACTACTGGGTGCATTTTTAGGATTATGCTCTTTAAATGCCCAAACAACAATCTTTGAAGACAGTTTTGAAACTTACACTAATTTTGCAATTAGTAATGTGGGCAACTGGACACTGACGGATGTTGATTTAAAATCAACTTACGGATTCCAAGGTATTACTTTTGCTAACTCAGGTGTAGCAAAGTCATTCCAAGTTTTCAATTCTACAGCTACAACACCAGTGATGACGCCAACAGCTGCATCCAACTGGACTGCAAAAACAGGATCTAAAATGATGGTATGTTTTGCGGCAGGCAGCTCTCCATGGAATAACGACTGGATGATTACTCCGCAAATGCAATTGGGATCATCAGGAAACAATCTTAGTTTCTGGGCAAAGGGATGTGATGCTACTTTTGGGGCAGAAAAATTTAAAGTCCTAGTTTCTACAACTAATACAGCAACGGCAAGTTTTACTGTAATAAGTCCTAATCCTGTTACAACTCCGTCTGATGCAACTTGGCATGAGTATACTTACAATCTGGATGCTTACAGCGGGCAAAATATCTATATTGCTATTCAATGTGTATCACAAGACCAATTTGGATTTGCTGTTGACGATTTCAAAGTTACTACAACAGGAACATTGGCAACATCTGAAGTTTCAAAAGCATCTGCTGCTTCAGTGTCTGTTTTCCCTAATCCTGTTACTGATGTTTTGAATATTAAAGCTAAAGACAAAGTAAACAGCATTGAAATCTATGACATCAGCGGAAGAAAAGTAAATGCAGATTTAGATGGAGATAAAGTAAATGTTAGACATCTGAATCCGGGAAGCTACATTATCAATATTGAAACTAAAGCGGGTAAAACTACCGAGAAATTCATAAAAAAATAATACCTGATAAATCTTAGTATCAGTAAAACGCTCCAATTGGGGCGTTTTTGTTATTTTAGGGAAATAAATTTTAAAGATTATGACAGAGAATAAAACAGCTTATATAACAGGCGGAACAAAAGGGATAGGCTTTGGAATTGCTAAAATTTTGCTTGAAAATGGTATTTCGGTAGCATTTTCAGGGAGAAGAAAAGAAGATGTCATGAAGGCAGAGGAAGATCTTAAACAATACTCAACTCATGTGTTGGGAATTGTATCAGATGTAAGAAGTTTAGAAAGCGAGCAGGAAGCCATAAAATTTGCAGTGGAAAAATTCGGAAGACTGGATTATGTGATTGCCAATGCTGGGCTGGGAATATTTAAACCTGTAGATGAACTTACCGCTGAAGAATGGAATGATATGATAGAAACCAATCTTACAGGTGTTTTTTATACCTTAAAAGCTTCCGTAGAAGAACTGAAGAAAACAGAAGGTTACTATATTACCATTTCAAGTCTTGCAGGCGCAAACTTCTTTGAAAACGGAACAGGTTATAATGCTTCCAAGTTCGGAGTAGTAGGCTTTACACAAGCCGCCATGATTGATTTGAGAAAATATAATATAAAATCTACCGTGATTATGCCAGGATCAGTTGCTACACACTTTAACGGAAATATTCCGTCCGAAAAAGACAATTGGAAGATTCAGCCGGATGATATGGGAAATCTGATATTGGATATTCTGAAGATGAATTCAAGGGTTTTGCCTAGTAAAATTGAGTTTAGAGCAACAAAACCAGCAAAGTAAATACTTCTAATGTATTGAATAATAATTTAGTAAGTATTATGCATGCATAATATATTTTTTATTTATATTAGCAAAAATTAATTCAAACAAAATCTATGCATAAGCCGTCACGATTTTATGCATAAAAGAGAAAAAATAAAAGAGTACACATGAAACCGTAAGGTTACATATGATCAAATAAAAAAAATTAAGAACAACATATGAAAATATTAGTTTGTATTAGTAGTGTGCCGGATACTACTTCCAAAATTAACTTTACAGCAGACAAATCTGCTTTCGACAAAAATGGAATTCAGTGGGTAATCAATCCTCTTGACGAATTTGCGCTGACAAAAGCAGTTAAACTTCAGGAATCTCAAGGAGCAACAGTAACAGTAATCAACGTAGGAGATGCTGCTACAGAGCCCGTAATCAGAAAAGCATTGGCTATCGGAGCTAATGATGCAGTAAGAGTAAACCTTGATCCAAAAGATAGCTATTCAACAGCAAAAGAAATTGCTGCTGTAGCACAAAACGGAGGATATGATCTTATCCTTTGCGGTAAAGAATCTATCGATTATAACGGTGGATCAGTACCGGGAATGGTAGCTCAGTTACTAAACCAGCCTTTCGTAAATGCATCTGTAGGATTAGATGTAAACGGAAGCGAAGCTACTGCAGTAAGAGAAATCGAAGGAGGAAAAGAAACTATTTCTGTTAAATTACCAGCAATTATTGCAGGACAGAAAGGATTAGTAGACGAAAAAGACCTTATCATTCCAAACATGAGAGGAATTATGTCTGCTAGAACAAAACCTTTACAAGTGGTAGAACCTACTTCTTCTGAAGTAAAAGTTCAGGGAGTATCTTACGATAGTGTTCCGCCAAGAGCAGCTGTGAAAATGGTATCTCCGGATAATTTAGATGAATTGGTAAGATTACTTCACGAAGAAGCTAAAGTAATCTAATCTTTAAATTTTTCAATCTTTTAATTTTTAAATTTAAAACAATGGCAGTATTCGTATACGCAGAAAATATAAACGGAGTTTACAAAAAAGCAGCTTTTGAAGCAGTTTCTTACGCAAAAGCTATTGCTGATAAAGCTGGAGATACAGTTACAGCAATCTCTGTAAACCCTACTGATTCTTCAGATTTATTATACAAATATGGAGCATCAAACGTAATCAACATTAAGGACGAAGGTCTTAAAAACTTCTCAGCTAAAGCATATGCTCAGGCTGTAAATGAAGTGGTAGATGGAAATATCATCGTTTTCCCTCACACTACAGACGCTTCATCTATTGCGCCAATGTTAGCTGTAATGAAGAATTATTCTTTAATTACAAACGCTTTAGAGGCTCCGGAAAGCCTTTCTCCTTTCCAGGTAAAGAGAAGAGCATTCTCAGGTAAAGGATTTATGCATGCAAAAGCTGAAGGAAACGGAGTAATTGTTACGGTTTCTCAGAACGCTTTCGGTGTTAAAGAAAATGCTGTATCAGGTTCTGAAGAAGTGAAAAACTTATCAGTAGCCAATGAAGATACTAAAGTGATTTCTCACGAACAAAGCTCAGGTAAATTAGACCTTAAAGAAGCAGAAGTTGTAGTTTCTGCAGGTAGAGGTATGAAAGGTCCTGAGAATTGGGGAATGATTGAAGATTTAGCAAACGTTTTAGGTGCAGCTACAGCTTGTTCTAAGCCAGTTTCTGACATCGGATGGAGACCTCACACAGAGCACGTTGGGCAAACAGGTAAAGCTATTTCACCTAACCTTTACATCGCGGTAGGTATTTCAGGAGCTATTCAGCACTTAGCTGGAGTAAACTCTTCAAAAACTATCGTAGTAATCAATAATGACGCTGAAGCACCATTCTTTAAGTCAGCAGATTACGGAGTAGTAGGAGATGCTTTCCAGATTATTCCTGCATTAACAGAGAAAATTAAAGCAATCAAAGGATAAGAAAGTGAATTGTGAATAGTAAATCCGCTTTGCTCGTAAATTTTTAATTAAATAATTCACCTGCGAAGCAAAATTCACTATTGACGTTTGACAATCATTAACAATACAATAAAAGCTCGGCTTTCCGGGCTTTTATTTTTGTGTAAAAAAGTGAAAACACAACAAAAAATTAATCTATATTTGTAGCTATGGATTATAAACAGCTAATTATTCGCGGAATATCGTACAGCCAGACTCAATCTGGTGCGTATGCATTGTTACTGGAGCATGAAGAAACACACATAAAATTACCTGTTGTTATAGGAAATTTCGAAGCTCAGTCGATCTCTCTTGGACTAGAAAAAGATATCCATCCACCGCGTCCTCTTACCCATGACCTCTTCACAAAATTTATCGTTTCTGCCAATTATGAACTGATTTCTGTAATTATTTATCAAATTGTAGATGGCGTTTTCTTTTCAAATATCAACTTCAAAAATAAAGTGACCGAAGAAGAATTGATTCTTGATGCAAGAACTTCTGATGCCGTTGCAATGGCGGTAAGGTTCGATGCCCCTATTTTTACTACGCAGCAGGTTCTGAACGAAGCTGGAATTTTACTTGAATTAGAAGATGTTTCAAGAGAAGAAGAAAGCTTTTCAGAAACAGTACAGACAGAAGATAGCCTAAAATCATTGTCTATGGAGGAACTTCAGAAGCTATTGGACGATGCCGTTAAAGAAGAAGATTACGATACCGCCCTTGAAATTCAGGAAGAAATCAAGAGAAGGAAAAAGAAAATTGACTAAAGAGATACTTTTTATATAAACTATGAATTTAAAATTACGACTGACCATCCTCAGTTTTCTCCAATTTTTTGTTTGGGGAGCATGGCTGATTACGATGGCGAACTTCTGGTTTGGCACAAAGCATTGGGACGGAACTCAGTTTGGAGCTGTTTTCGGAACAATGGGAATTGCTTCCATTTTTATGCCTACCATTACTGGGATTATTGCTGATCGTTGGATAAATGCAGAACGAATCTTCTCAGTATTACACATCCTTTATGGGGCTATGCTTTTCATATTGCCGCATTCTGCAGATCCGAACTCATTTTTCTCGGTAATGCTTGTCGCAATGTGCTTTTATATGCCTACCATTGCCCTTACCAATTCAATTTCCTATACCATTCTAAAGAATAACGGACTGGATGTAGTAAAAGACTTCCCACCCATTCGTGTATGGGGTACTATTGGATTTATTGTCGCAATGTGGATTACAAACCTTAGTGGAAATAAAGCTACAGAAGGACAGTTTTACATTGGAGGAGCAGTAGCTATCTTTTTAGGAATTTACGCTCTTACTTTACCAAAATGCCCACCACAAAAGCTTATTGATAAAGACGCTCCACTATCTGAACAGCTGGGACTGAACGCCTTTAAGCTTTTTGGAAACTATAAAATGGCGTTATTTTTCCTGTTCTCAATGCTTTTAGGAGCAGCACTTCAGTTGACAAATGCGTATGGTGATGTATTCTTGAGTGAATTTGCCCATTTTCCAAAATATGCAGATTCATTTGTAGTACAGAGATCTACCATTATTATGTCAATATCTCAGGTATCAGAAACATTATTTATTCTGGCAATCCCTTTCTTCCTTAAGAAATTCGGAATTAAAAAAGTAATGTTGATGTCCATGTTGGCATGGGTACTTAGATTTGGATTCTTTGCGTACGGAGTACCGGATGGCTTTGGATTATCTTTAATTATCCTTTCATGCATCGTGTACGGTATGGCTTTCGACTTCTTTAATATCTCAGGATCTCTTTTCGTAGAGACTACAACAGATAAAAAGATCCGTTCATCAGCACAAGGGTTATTTATGATGATGACAAATGGTTTCGGAGCTGTTTTTGGCAGCTATATTGCAGGTTGGGCTATTGATAAATTCTTTACGCATAAATTTAATACGGCAACAGAATTATCAACTTATCTGGAAACAACACCGGATAATCCTACTTTCTTAGAAATTTTAAAAAACAGTTTCAATGCAGTAGTAAATTCAGACGGAACACTTTCTTCCGTTGTAATGGTAAAAGACTGGCACCAGATTTGGCTGTCATTTGCTATTTATTCATTGGTTTTAGCTATATTCTTTGCTGTTTTATTTAAGCATAAACATAAACCTGAAGATGTTTCCTCTGTGAACCATTAATTCAGCTAAAATAAGTAACATATAATTGCACTTTCTATAAGAAGGTGCAATTTTTTTGTTTTAAACCAGTTCATAATTAGGATTTATCTATTAATAAGTATAAAAAGTGTGGTTAGAATTATGATAATGATTATTTGTGTATTTTAAATTTATTAATATATTGTTAATATCGTTGTTGAATATTTAATTTTTAGCATATTTCATTGTGACTAATGGTTGTTAGGCAAGTGAATTACATGTTTGGAAGCAGATGATTTGAAAATGTGTTTTTTTTTGTATTTTGGCACTTTAGTAAATATGAAAAATATTCAGTTATTAGGATTGTTATTAGTGGTTGTAGGAAGTTTTATGCCTTTGGTGCATGTTCCTATTATTGGCAACTGGAATTATTGGAAGCTGGACCACTACTTGGCTATAGCATGTTGGATTTTTGCAGCGTGTGCAGTCTTTGGAATTGTAAATAGCAGCGCAAAAATTGTAAGATTTTTTGGAATCCTGCTAATTCTTTTATTCACATTTACCCTGGTTGCTGTTAAAATGCAGTCTTTAGAATACTTCAGCTTCTTACCATTCAAATCCTGGAGAGAAACATTTGCAGGAGTCGTTAAACTAAAATGGGGATGGATTGTAGAGTTCTTAGGCGCTTTTATGATGATTCTACCAGGAAATAATAAAAAAGTAAATCAACGTACACAAATTTAGTTATGGATCTTTTTAAAGTACTTTCAGCTGGATTTTTACTGTTGTCAGCTTCTCAGATTAAAGCTCAGGAGTCTGCTCAACAAAAACTGGACAACCCTGTTAAATGCTCAAATATAAAAGAAGGTAAATTTCTTAGAGCCAACTATCCGGAAGCCATTTGGCATATGATCATTAAAGATAATGTTCAAACGGAGTATTTCAACAACGGAAAAGATTTTGTAAAGTCAACCCTCGTTTTTTTGGATGACTGCAATTATAAAGCAATTGTGACAGAGAAATCTTCAAAGGAAGATCCGGCACAGATAGGAGATGTCTTCAATAATAAAATTATAGCCACTCAGGATAATATGCTGAAGGTTAACAGTAAGATTGAAGGATCCCAATTTGATATCGTCTACATAAAAGTAAAATAAATTTAATTATAAAAAGTGAAACTAAGGTTTCACTGAGCAAAAAATAAAAATTATATACATGAAAGAAGTATTCATTGTTTCCGCAGTAAGAACTCCTATGGGGAGTTTTATGGGAAGTTTGTCAACAGTTCCGGCTACTAAATTAGGAGCTACTGCTGTAAAAGGAGCATTAGATAAAATTGGTTTAGATCCTGCAAACGTTCAGGAAATTTATATGGGGAATGTATTACAGGCAGGAGAAGGGCAGGCACCGGCTCGTCAGGTAGCTTTAGGAGCAGGTCTTTCTGTTACTACACCATCTACTACTGTAAATAAAGTTTGTGCTTCAGGAATGAAAGCTGTTACAATGGCTGCACAGGCAATTAAAGCAGGTGATGCAGAAGTAATTGTTGCAGGAGGTATGGAAAACATGTCTTTGGTTCCTCATTATTATAACGCAAGAGTTGCAACAAAACTTGGAGATATCAAAATGCAGGATGGTATGGTGTTGGACGGGCTTACTGACGTTTACAACAAAGTACACATGGGCGTATGTGCAGAGAAATGTGCGGTAGATTATAGCATTACAAGAGAAAATCAAGATAATTTCGCGATAGAATCTTATAAAAGATCAGCAAAAGCTTGGAGCGAAGGAAAATTTAATGAAGAAATCGTACCGGTTTCTATTCCTCAAAGAAAAGGTGAGCCTGTAATCTTTGCTGAAGATGAAGAATACAAAGCAGTAAACTTCGACAGAATTTCAACACTTCCTACAGTTTTCAAAAAAGAAGAAGGAACAGTAACAGCTGCTAATGCCTCTACATTAAATGATGGTGCTTCTGCGTTAATCCTTGTTTCAAAAGAAAAAATGGAAGAATTAGGATTAAAGCCATTAGCAAAGATCGTTTCTTACGCTGATGCAGCACAAGAGCCTGAAAACTTTACAACTGCTCCGTCGAAAGCATTACCTATCGCCCTTAAAAAAGCAGGGTTAGAAATTTCAGATATTGATTTCTTCGAATTTAATGAAGCTTTCTCTGTAGTAGGATTGGCAAATAACAAAATCTTAGGCTTAGATGCTTCTAAAGTAAACGTAAACGGAGGTGCTGTGGCACTAGGGCATCCACTTGGAAGCTCCGGCTCAAGAATCATAGTTACTTTGATCAACGTATTGAAGCAAAATAACGCAAAATACGGTGCAGCAGCTATCTGCAACGGTGGTGGTGGAGCTTCTGCAATCGTGATTGAAAATATATAACATTCTGTTTCAGAATATATTGCCATTAAGGAATCGATAATTTTTTTAAAAACTTATCCATTTCTTAATGGTTTTTTTATTTTTGTGCTACTAATATTTATTTGAAATGTCTGAAACTGAGAATCGACAGCCTAAAAACATAAAGAATAATCCGAAGATTATGAAAGCCTGGGCGGTATATGACTGGGCAAACTCCGTGTATTCCCTGGTTATTACTTCCACTATTTTCCCTATTTATTATTCCATTCTTACCACAGCTTATGAAAAGAAGGAATATGTTACGGAAACAAAACAATGGATTGATGTCCCGGTGAGGCACATGATCAAAATTTTTGGAGAAGAATATCAGCCGGATGCGGTATATGGATATTCATTAACGATATCATTCTTTATCGTAGTATTATTATCTCCGTTCTTGTCTTCGCTGGCAGATACTATTGGGAACAAAAAGTCATTCTTACAGTTTTTCTGTTATCTTGGAGCAACATCATGTATGGGGCTTGCAATGTTTACAGGAATGCATAATGTATTTTTGGGGCTCCTCTTCAGTATTACAGCAAGTGTCGGATTCTGGGGAAGCTTAGTCTTCTATAATTCCTTTCTCCCGGATATTGCAACGCCGGACAGGCAGGATGCACTTTCTGCAAGAGGATATGTATACGGATATATCGGTTCTGTAGTTTTAGTGGTAATCTGTTTAATCCTTATTCAGGTTTTTGCAAAAGGAGCGGCACAGCAATTATTATTTACAAGAATCAGTTTCCTTTTAACAGGAGCATGGTGGTTCGGGTTTTCACAATATACATTTAAACATCTTCCACAATTTGGAGACGTTAAAGATAAACTTCCTAAAGATCTGGTATTATTAAATTACAAGAATATCTTTAAAAAACATGAAGAACAGGGAGGATTCTTTGAAGTGTTAAAAGATAACATGAGCTTTTATAAAGACATTGCGAAGGAAAGCTTTCATGAACTTTTCAAAGTAGGAGGAGAATTATTCAAAGACCGAAATCTGAAATTCTTTCTTTCAAGTTTCTTCTTTTACAGCGTTGGGATGCAAACGATCTTCCTTATGGCTACTTTATTTGGGAAAAGTGAGATTAATCTAGCTCAGGATAAACTGATTGGAACCCTTTTGGTAATCCAGATTGAAGCCATTATCGGAGCAGTAATTTTCTCAAGACTTTCCAAAAGAATCGGAAACAGAAATGTTATTTCAATCGCTATTTTCCTATGGATTGTTGCTTGTATCTGGGCTTATTTCTTAAACAAAGAAAATCCTACAGTAGAATATCAGTTCTATGGAGTAGCAGCAGTTGTAGGATTGGTAATGGGAGGTCTTCAGGCAATGTCCAGATCCACTTACTCAAAATTACTTCCGGAAAACTCAATGGAGAATACAACCTATTTCAGTTTCTATGATGTATTGGAGAAAATTGCCATTATTATCGGTACGTTTATCTTTGCAACATTGATTGAGCATTTTAATAATATGCGTATTGCAGCTTTATCCATGACATTATTCTTCGGTGCAGGATTGATTTTAATCCGATTCCTGAAGGTCAAAATGAGAAAAGACAGAGAAACACTATAAAAATTAAAAGACGTTATTTTTAACGTCTTTTTTTATTTTTTAACTTAAACTTAATTCTTATTCAAAATCTGAGCTGATATAAAGTAAGATGGGAATTTTTTTTGATCTCGATACTTTTTTTCGTATTTTTATATAGTAATTGAGTGAAGTGAAACCAAAAAACTAATAATTCGGTCCAGGTTTTGCTTATATTCAACGGAATAATTTTAACTTTGCAAAAAGATTTATTGTCAAGATGACCAACCCTTTATTTTATGCAAAAATAATTCTGTTTGGAGAATATGGAATGATTGAAGATTCCCAGGGGCTTGTAGTACCTTACAGCTTCTATAAGGGAACTTTAAAATTTTCAGATTTGAGTTCTGAATTTGAACTTAATTCCAACAGGCATCTGCAGAAATATTCAGATTTTCTTACCACGCTTGATCTTTCTGATGATTTTACATTAGATATTGAAAGCTTCAAGAATGATATTTCAAACGGACTTTTCTTCGATTCTAATATTCCTCAGGGATATGGAGTGGGAAGTTCAGGCGCTTTAGTGGCTGCTATTTTTGAAAAATATTCAATAAGTAAATTAAATCCTGAAAATATTTCCAAAGAAAATCTTAAAAAATTAAAGGCAGTTTTCGGTGAAATGGAAAGTTATTTCCATGGGAAAAGTTCAGGAATGGATCCTCTGATCTGTTATATGAACCTTCCGATTCTTATTGAAAATAAAGAAAATCTTGATAGAGTATCCATTCCCGACGGACAAGAAGGTAAAGGAGCCATCTTTCTGATTGATTCCGGAATTACAGGTGAAACAGGACCTATGATCCAGATCTTCTTTGAAAAAATGAAAACAGAAGGTTTCCGTAAAACATTGAAAGAAGAATTTATTCGTTATAACAATGCATGTATAGAAGCTTTTCTTAAAAAAGATATGAATCCTTTCTTTAGAAATCTTAAAAAACTTTCTCACTGGGCTTATGAACATTTCCGTCCTATGATTCCTGAAAGTATTTTTAACATCTGGAAAAAAGGTCTGGATTCCAATGCGTATTACCTAAAACTCTGTGGAAGCGGTGGTGGAGGCTATATTTTAGGCTTTACCCAGGACTATGAAAAAGCAGAAAAAATGCTTGACGGCTTCCAAAAAGAAGTTATTTACAGATTTTAAATAGATTGGAATGAATTCTGAAAAAGAAACTTTCCAATCTAAAAACTATATTTCAAAATCTCTACTTTACAGATTTTCTCAATTTGTGGGCTTTTTACTTGGAGCACGTTTTTTTGTGGCTGCTCTTTTAACGTTCGCCCTTTATGTTTCCACTTTTTTTCTGTTTAATCAGGAAGAATCCTTTAGAAATTTCGTTTTTGACTTCAAAGTACACGGGATTATTTTCTGTACTGTTCTTACTATTTTAGCCGGTGGGATTATCAATCAGTTCTACGATCTGGAAAAAGACCATATTGTAAAACCGTTCAGAACAAGAATTCAAAGTTTCATTAAGCAGAAATATTTCTTATATGCTTATCTTGGGCTGAGTGCCATTTCTTTAGGAGTGGCTTGGATGATTTCCCATAATGTGTTTATTTTCTTTGTAGTATATCAGTTTTTTATGTGGTTTTATAGTCACAAATTAAGCAGAATATTAATACTGAATAATCTCACATTTGTAAGCCTTACCTTATATCCGTTTTTTGGGATGATGGTATATTATGAAACTTTTTCCAAGAAGGTTTTCCTGATGGCTGTTTTTCTTTTTCTGATTCTTTTATGCATTGATATCGTAAAAGATACACTTACAAGAAGTGTAGATAAAGCCTTTGGGTATATTACAATCCCTAATTATTTTAAAAGCAGAAATACAAAAATCATTCTTATATCGTTGCTTTTGGTAACCATGGCGGTTTCTATGAAGATTATCACCAAAACGGGTGTGACGGGATTTATGGCTTACTACTTTGCCGGCGGATTATTTATCATGATTCTTTGTATCTATCTTTTTTTAAATTCCAGCAGGAGAAGTAGCTTCCTCACATTGAACATATTACGTTTTTGGGTTTTCGTGGGAATTATAGCGATGCTTTTAAACGGAATTGAACATAAATTATAAAAAAATTCTTTAAATAAACTAAGGTTATTATTACCTTTGCGTAATTAAATTTAATAAATAGGAATGCCCATTTTTAATGATACTAAAGTTGCATTTGCAGACAAGTCAGATGCACAATTGAGAAAGGCTTACTGGATGTTTAAAATGATTGAACAACCTGCACTTACCAGCCTTGGAACATCTGTTCTTAATTTTACAGTACACAACAACTTTCCATTCGTTACCGGAATTGTAAAAAACACTTTGTTTGAGCAGTTTTGTGGTGGTGAAACCCGTGAAGAAAGTATGAAGGTAGTAAAACAGCTTTTCAAAAGAGGAGTTGGGAGTATTTTCGACTATTCCATTGAAGGGAAAGAAGATGAAGCAACTTTCGATGCCGTATGTAAAGAAATTAAGGATATTGTAAGGTTCTCAGTAGGAAATCCGGCAATTCCTTTTATTGTATTTAAGCCTACCGCATTTGGAAGAATTGATCTTTATGAAGCTGTTGGAAAAGGTGCTGAACTTACTACAAGTCAGAAAGAAGAATGGGAGAGAGTGGTAAAAAGATTTGATGAGGTATGTGCTCTTTGTCATGAAAATGATAAAAAAGTAATGGTAGATGCTGAAGAAACCTGGATGCAGGATTCGGCGGATCAGCTTTGTGAAGAAATGATGGAGAAATATAACCAGGAAAAACCAATCGTTTGGAATACAATCCAGATGTACAGAACCGGAAGATTGGAATATATGGAAGCACATCTTCAAAGAGCAAGAGAAAAAAATTACTTTATCGGATATAAGATCGTACGTGGAGCTTATATGGAAAAAGAAAGAGCGAGAGCAGCAGAAAAAGGATATGCAGATCCAATTCAGCCAAATAAAGAAGCTTCAGATAAAAATTACAATGCAGGAATTGATTTTGTAATGAATCACCTGGATAAAGTATCTGCTTTCTTTGGAACTCACAATGAAATTTCTTCTGAATTGATCATGGATAAAATGAAATCCAAATCTTTGGAAAATGGAAATCCACATGTTTATTTTGGACAGCTTTACGGGATGAGTGATAATATTACATTCTATCTTTCTGATAAAGGTTATAACGTGGCTAAATATCTTCCATATGGTCCTGTAAAGGATGTTGTACCATATCTTACGAGAAGAGCTCAGGAAAACACCTCTGTAGCCGGACAAACGGGAAGAGAGCTTGGACTGATCAAAAAAGAATTAGAAAGAAGAAAAAGCAGCAGATAGACTTTGCTTTTAAGATAAGGAAAGACCCGCAATTTCGCGGGTCTTTTTATTTGGAGATAATTAAACAGAAATCTTATTAAAACTTGCTTTCAATGACTAATAAGTTTCTGTAAAATAAAAGTAATTGATTATCAATATACTTCATGCTTAATATTAAATTGCTTAGTGAAAATAAATAACTTATATTTTTAATTATTAATCTATTTGTATATAGTATTAATTATTTGTTAAAATAATTAAATTTTTATTGCTGATTTTATTTAAATTTTTTATATTTGATATGACTATAAGAATTAATAAAATAATGTTTTATGATCATATTGTTAATATATAAATGATTCATTTTATATTTTAAATTACCGCCATCTGATATAAAGATTAAAGTTCCGGATATAAAGCAATAAATGCTCATTAAAACAAGAAAAATAATATCTCTGGATGTTTATATGTCATTCCAGTTAAAAAACAAATAAAGCATAATAGCTTTAGTTTTCTTCTTCAAATATTTTTTAGCCTGACTAATTCCTTAGTCAGGTTTTTTATGGCTCAAAACTTTCAAATTTTCCATTTTCATAGAACAATACAATACGTTTTATCTTATTGGTTTGATTTCCAATAGCTTGACTTATTATTTCTTCTGGAGAAATTTCTAATCGCTGAGAATCGGATATTTTTTCTGAAGCTTTACTTTGCGACGGAATAAAGGATTCTACAGGACTTGTTTCGGGAAGCTTTGTTTCCGTTTCATCACTCCCGAATTCATTATCGTTATTCATCATTGTGAACAGGTCGGGGAGAGGAGTTGTTTTTACAGTATCCTCTTCAGCTTCTTCTTTGTAAACTTCAGGGGTAGGCAATTCTGATTTTATCATTTCGCCTTCACCCGTTACTAACCAATCCCAAAGAAGTTCGGGGAAACGAGATTTTATTTTTATGATAAACTCCAGAGAAGGTTTATTTCTTCCGGACGTAATATGCGAAATCGAAGAACGCTGTACATCGATCTCATCTGCAAATTCAGATGGAGTAAGATTGGAGTACTCGATAACTTTTGAAATTCTTTCGTTTAAACTCATAAAAATAAGCCTTTAATTATGTTACAAATGTAAATAATATAATTTACAAAAGCAAATAACAAATGTAAAAGAAATGATAATTCATAAATACACAAATGTAAATTAATTTTAAATGATTGATATTCAAAATAATGCATATTAATTACATTTGTGTTTTAATATTGTAATCCGTAAATTCTATTATTATATAAAAGTATGAGTTGGGTAGATTTGCCATTATAAAAATATATTTTTGAATGGATAATGTTCTTTTTAAAGCTCTGTTTTATCGACTAAATTTGTTTACAATAGTAATTTCTTCATAGAAGCCTTAGAATGCTTTAAAATACTGCTTAAATACGTTTAAATAAGGCTTTATAATAATATACAAATGTAAAATGATTACATGAATTACATGATATAGACCATATTTACAATTGTTAGCCCTTAAATTTCTTTATTCTCTTAAAATTCATTTTTTGATAAGTTTGATCTTTAAATAAAATTCTACTTTAAGTCAAAAAATAAAAGTTTTATCAATTGTAGAGGTATTTACAATTGTATTTGCCTATACAAACGTGTATTTTATCTATTTTATTTGTTTAAAAAAGTTATGCCTATCTGTCTTAAAACAGGTAGTTTCTTACTTCAAGTAATATTAAAAATACTATTTAAATAAACTTCATAACCAATTGATTTATATTAATTTAAATATATTGTTTTAAATTATTCACAATCCACAATTTTATCCACAGACAAATTGTCTGTATAGGTTGTTTAACAATGTTACAACTGTTAAGTGACTAATCAACCTGGAATTTGATTATTTAACTTTTGTAAATTTAATTTTATAAACAGAAAAATTAAAGAAAAGTTGTAATTTTACAATTGTTTACAAATGTTAATCTAGTTTTTATCCCTTAAAATGGTTAATTTTGATTCTTGTAAACTATATATCGAATAATGAACTTTGAACATATTTACTCTGCAACCCCCGATTTCCCAAATCGCTATATTTCCCCTGAAAAATTATTTTCTTACCTACAGGCGAATCTCAACGATTATATAACAGAGATCGGAAAATCATTTTTAGACAAACCTATTTATCAGTTAAGCATCGGAACCGGAAATATCCAGGTGTTGGCTTGGTCACAAATGCACGGGAATGAATCTAATGCAACTCATGCAATGCTTGACCTTTTGACAACTCTTGATAAGGCTCCGGAATTGAAGAATGATCTGTTCAATAAAATAAGACTTGATTTTATCTTTATGCTGAATCCTGACGGATCCGAAAAATGGACAAGACTGAATGCTTCAGATATTGACCTGAACCGTGATTTTCATAATGAAGCAAGTAGGGA
This sequence comes from Chryseobacterium sp. CS2K3, assembly GCF_059515185.1. NCBI lineage: Bacteria > Pseudomonadati > Bacteroidota > Flavobacteriia > Flavobacteriales > Weeksellaceae > Chryseobacterium > Chryseobacterium sp. CS2K3. The sequence continues at coordinate 256,027 of NZ_JCAKRW010000004.1, forward strand.
GATTAAATTCCTTAAAAATGTAGCGGCTTCTAAGAAGTATGATTACGCTTTAAATCTTCATGAGCAAAGAACTATTTTTACAACAGATGGTATTCATCCGGCAACTCTTTCCTTTTTAGCACCATCTGAAAATGTAGAACGAACAGTTACTGAAAACAGAAAAAAATGTATGGCTGTGATCGGTAGCGTTTATACTCATTTAAAAGATATGATCCCTAATCAGATCGGCAGATATTCTGATGAGTTTTATCCGACTTCTACCGGAGATAATTTCATTAAAGCAGGAATGCCTACTATATTATTTGAAGGCGGGCACTTTATAGATGATTATACAAGAAAGGGAACTCGAAAATATTATACTGTTGCATTATACTATGCATTAAAAGCAATCAGTGAACTGAACTCTGATATCGAAGGTTGGGAAACTTACCTTGAAATTCCGGAAAATAAAGAAACGCATTATGATATTATATATAGGAATGTAAAACTGAATACAGACCACGAATGTATTTTAGATATTGCAGTTCAATATAGAGAAATGAAAGAAGAGGGGCAGGACGATATTTCCTTTATTCCTTTTGTTATGGAAGCAGGGGATGTGAAAAAAAGAAAAGGATGGATAGAAATAGATTGTACGGGAAAAAGATTTGTTTCTGATAATAAATATCCAAAACTGGATGCAGTAGTAGATTTTAAAATAGAAGATTAAGAGTTTCGGCAATCCTTTGGATTGCCGAACTTTTTGTTGGAATATATATAAAGATATAAAGCGTGTTAGGAATTTTCTCTAAGATTTGATTATTCAAACACATTTATTGTAGAGAAAGAATCTGTAAAATTCGCGAGATTTATCTTCAATAGAAACGGGCTTTAGCCTGTTTAACAGAATAGGGGATCAAGCGCAAAAGTTGTGGGGCTTAGAATATTTAGATCAGTTTAATTTTAAAATTTAACGCAAAGGATTTCTATTATCTGGTGTTGTATTTTAGGAAGCAAAGGTTGAATCAATTGTATTGATTCTTTCTAAGCGTACGCGTATCTACATCGCTTCATCAGCGACTTTTGTCTCTTTTTTAGCTCCCTTATCAATAATCAATTCCATCATGTCTTTGCGTTTATAGAAAATTTAAGTATAAAGCTTAGAGGAGTAAAAAGATAATTTATTTTTTCTTCAGATTAACGAAACTTTTTGCGTAGCCCCCAACTTTTGCTCCTGATCCAGAATAGGTTATTCAACGGCTTTAGCCAAAATCCAAATTATTAAAACAAACCTCCGGAGAGCCTTCTCCGGAGGTTTGTTTATTTTTTATCCTGTTCGTATCTTAGTTCACCACTTTAATACCACTTGCCAGGAATCTGATCTCTTCTTTCGGCTGTGTAATGGCATCAATTTCAGCTTGAGGTTTCTTAGCATCTTCTGCATAATGTTTCTGCTCATCTACAGAAATCACTTTTCTTTCCGCATTTCCTTCCAATACTACATTTTTACCTTTTAAAGCAGTTGGAACGAAGAAAGCATAATCTTTCATTTTTACGAAAAACTGCGAATTATCTTCAGTCTGGATTGTTAACCAGCACCCTTTTTTCTCACAAACATCAGTTACTTTCCCTTTGATTGCTATATTTTCCAGCTTTTTATTTTCTTTTTTAAGCTTTTTTCCTAATTTTTCTACTGAAATTGCTTTAGATTCAGTGTTGGAAGCAACTCCTGCTCCGTAAGCATCACCTACAAGAGCATTTCCTGCTGGAGGACCTACTTTTTTCTGAGAGGTCTCCTGTGCAAAAGTAAAAGTAGAAGCACTTACAGCTGCCGCAAATAATATCGCTTTGAATTTCATTGTTAATATTTTCCTCAAAAATACTAATTAAAATCGAATCATAAACTGATAAATATTGATAAAAAACAGGTCGTTCTGTAAAATTTTAATAAAATTCAAAATGAAAGAGAGATTTGTTTATATTTGACGCCTATACTTGACTATGCAAAAAAAACTGAAATTATGGGATGCCATTATGCTTGTGATGGGATCTATGATCGGAAGCGGAATATTTATTGTAAGTGCCGATATGATGCGAAATATGGGGTCTGGATTCTGGATGATCGTTGTATGGATTATAACCGGTGTGATGACAGTAGCTGCTGCGATAAGTTACGGTGAACTTTCCGCGTTATTTCCAAAAGCTGGAGGACAATATACTTATCTGAAAGAGATCTTTGGAAAAAGAATGGGCTTTTTGTACGGTTGGGGTCTGTTTACCGTGATACAAACAGGAACAATTGCTGCTGTAGCAATGGCTTTTGGTAAATTTACAGCATATCTTATACCTTCACTTAATGATGCTGCTCCTATTTTTCAGAGTGGTGAGTTTAAAATTACATGGATACAAATTTTAGCAATCGCAGTTATTCTTCTGCTTACTTATATCAATACAAGAGGAGTACAAAGTGGCAAGATTCTACAGAATATATTCACAGGATCTAAGATTATAGCATTGATTGGTCTAATAGCATTAGGTTTCATATTAGTTGATTTTTCTCATTTAGCAGAAAATTTCAGTTGGGGAACAGATGCTTTTAGCAATCTTAAAAAAGATGTAAGTGGAAATTTCTTAAAAGATGGCTGGGAGCCCATTGGTGGCATGACTTTATTGGGAGGTATCGCCGCAGCTATGGTAGGCTCTGTTTTCAGTTCTGTGGCGTGGGAAAGTGTAACTTTTGTGTCTGGGGAAATAGAAAATCCAAAAAAAAATGTAGTGAAGTCAATGATCTACGGCACTTCGGCTGTAATGATTCTTTATATTGCGGTCAATTTTGTTTATTTGAATGCATTAGACAGGGATTCAATTGCCTTTGCAGCTAATGACAGGGTAGCAGTAGCGGCATCACAAAATATTTTTGGAAGCGCAGGAACTATTATCATAGCTCTTTTAGTGATGGTTTCTACTTTTGGATGTGATAATGGACTAATCTTAGCCGGAGCAAGAGTTTTCCAGACTATGGCAAAAGATGGAATGTTCTTTCAGTCGGCAGTGAAGAATAATAAAAATGAAGTTCCGGAAAATGCATTATGGATGCAGGGTGTCTGGGCTTCTTTACTATGCCTGAGCGGACAGTACGGAAACTTACTGGATATGATTTCCTTTGTGATCGTTCTGTTCTATATGATTACAGTCTTCGGGGTAATTTATCTGAGAGTAAAACAACCGGCATTGGAAAGACCTTATAAAACGTGGTTATATCCGATAACTCCAATTATTTATTTGGTGATCGGTACCTGTTTTTGTATTCTTCTTTTAATATATAAACAACAATATACATGGCCCGGATTTTTATTAGTTCTTCTTGGGCTTCCGGTGTATTATTTTATTAACCGAAAAAACACGGATCATTAAAGTAAGATAATGAATATAATATAGATAATAGATTCAGGACTTTCAATTCATTTTGAAGGTCCTTTTTTTGAATAATATTTTAATTTATTATGGCAATTATTTAGTGAAAATGTGTATTTTGGTATTTCGTTTTTAAGAAAGCGGAACCATGAAGTAAAAACAATAAGTTATGGATACACCAAATTACAGAATGCCCTTCGTACCCTCTACGCTAATGACTGAAGGTGGCAGTATCGATACCTGCGATATGGGAGAAAGTATAGCCCATAATATTATGCTGCTGATCACCACTAAAAAAGGAGAGAACAGATACGATGAAAACTATGGAAATGACGTTTGGAACCTGGAATTTGATAACGGAGTAACAAGCGCCATTTGGGAAAGCGTTTTTATCAAAAGCCTTAGAAGACAGATCCAGGAATATGAACCGAGGATCGTACAGCCGCAGATAGATGCCAATATACAATTTGTAGAACACAGCTACGATACTAAAGAACACACCGAAATCAAAAAGAAAGTAAGAATTGCCATCAATGCAAAGATGGAGGAAACAGGAGAACGTTTCAGTTTTTCAACGGAACTGTTCCTAAGCCCGATGTCTATTGATTAATATTTTTAACAGCGAAAAAAAATTATGAATTTAGATCAGAATATTTATTCTAAAGAATCAGTAAAAGCAAGAATGCTTCAGAATGCAACTAAAGTTTGGGGATTGAAAAGCCCACAGTCTTTAGATCCGTTTGTAAAACTATTGATAGACGCATTCAGTACAGAAGTATTTAAAGCAAATAACGAAATACAGACAGTAAATGCCCGCATTTTAGAAAAACTGGCAAAACTGTTGACCCCATCTATTTATACACATCCCATTCCGGCACATTCTGTTGCTTTTACCCAACCTTATGAATCTTCTGAGGTTTTACTTGAGCACACAGAATTTTTCTTCCGTAAGCAGATGACTTCTACCATTAAATCGGAATCGGATAAGCAATTGAATATCCCTTTTACACCGGTAGGAAATGTAAGAATCAACAAAGTACACACTTCTATAATGTTTGTAGGAAACACGTGTTACAGTATTGATGATCGTTTCAATAAAATTCCTATTGCAAGATTTCAGGGAAAACCCGAAGATTACAGAAAAATTACCATAGGAGTTGATGTAAGCAAATACGTAAGTGAAAACTTCCCTAAATATCTAAGTATATTCTGCTCCAATCCTGCATTTGAGCATTTGGACTTTGTGTATAAGCTATTGCCCTATATCACTGTTTCAAGTAACGGAAATCCGTTATTTGTACGGGAAGGTTTAAGTTACCTTACAGAAAATCAGGTTGATGGATACGAACAAATGTTTAAAGAACAATCCATTAAAAATAAGGTAATTGAAGATATAAAAAGTATCTACCGTCATAAGTTCATTGAGATTACCGGAATTTCCAATAGTCTTTTCTCAGAACCGGGGCAGCTTCCTCAAAACCTTGAATTCCTTGCCTCAAAAGAAGAAGTGGTAAAATATATTGATAATAAGCGTTATCTATGGCTTACTTTTGAATTCCCGCCACAATTTTCTGCAGAAATTCTGGACAACTTCTTATTTGTATTAAATGCTTTTCCAATTTACAACAGAGGTTGGAAGAAAACAGAATACAGTCTTGATATCATGGGAAATAATATCCCTTTGGTAACAGACGAAGGAGAACATTTCCTGTATGTAGATGAGGTTCAGGATGGAGACGGAAGAAAATATACCGAGATCCCTTTTACTCCGGCTGATGATCTTAAAAAAGGATTGTACACCGTAAGAAAAGGAGGAATGGAGCGCTTCACAAGCAGAAATGCAGTAGATATGATCGCAAATGTTCTCGAACTTACCAGGGATGAAATTGCTGCATTTTCACTTCTCAACAGAGACAACGTAAAAGGAGTCCTGAGTGAAATGTCTGACAAGATGAAGTCTATGGTGCAGAAAGTAAATAATGCCAAAAGAAATATAAGACAGGAACTGAACTATGTGATCATGGAACCTGTTGAAAAAACAGATCATACGTATGCTTCATTTTGGGTTACCCATTGTACTTTCGCCAATCATATGCGTCCGGGAACAGAACTTTCCAATCAGTTGAAATCTCAGACCATAGTATTGCTTTCAGAAACATTGGGCGGTGCCGAAGAACAAAAAGGTACAGACAGTATTCAGGCTTATAAATATGCATTAACTACAAGGGATAAGATCATTTCCCTTGAAGATGTAAAAAACTATTGCCGAATGATTCTGAAAGATGAATTAAGGGAAGTAAGAGTAAGGAGAGGAACAATGATCAGCAATAAGCCTAAAGAAGGTTTTGTAAGAACTGTTGAAGTAGAAATTGTTCCGCAGAATTATTCCTTCTATGGAAGAGCATATTGGGAAAATATGGCAAATATTCTTAGAAATCAGATTATTGCTAAAGCTATAGACGGCATCGAATATCTTGTAAAAGTTACTAACGAAGACGTTGATTTTCAGGATATGTAAAAATTTAAATTATAATAAAAAATGTCGTAGAAATACGGCATTTTTAGTACGCTGCTCATTATTGAAAGTAACTAAATCTAGCAGAAAATATTTTTTAATGAAAAAATTATCAATTATTATATTATTGTGTCTTTTTAATTTTCAACTGAAAAGTCAGACCATTCAGGATTTAAGAAATAAAATCAATCATATTATTTCAGCAAAAAATGCAACTGTTGGAATATCCATGAAGGGAGTGGAAGATAAAGATACTTTAAGTATTAATGGAAATAAACAAATGCCGATGCTTAGCGTATTTAAATTTCACATCGGATTGACGGTTTTGCATCAGGTAGATAAGGGAAAATTAAAATTGGATCAAAAATTTTTCATTAAAAAAGAAGATCTGATGCCTGAAACCTGGAGCCCGATCAGAGATGAATACCCTGAAGGAAATATGTACCTGACATTAGACCAGCTATTAAGATATACCGTTTCTCATAGTGATAATAATGGTTGTGATATTCTGTTGAAAATTATTGGAGGGACAAATACTGTGCAAAAATTTATTACCAAGCAAGGAGTCAAAGACTTTACAATAAAATTGAACGAAGCAGAAATGAATACCTTTGATAAATTTTATGTTAATGTTACAACTCCTTTAGCAACAACTTATCTTTTGGAAAGGTTTTACAATGGAAAAGTTTTGGGACCTAAAAGTACTAAATATCTTTACCAGATCATGGTAGAAACTTCAAGAGGATTGTCCTGGATGAAAGCAGGATTTCCTCCGGGTACAGAACTGGCTCACCGAACCGGAATCTCAAGTAGAAACGATAATAATTTAAGAGCAGCAATGAATGACGTCGGGATTGTTAAACTTCCTAATGGCAAACACTTTATACTATCTGTATACCTTAAAGACATTAATGAAGAACTTACCGATACTGAAAAAATTATTGCTGATATTGGGAGTGCGGTTTGGGAATATTATATAAAAAAATAAAGGTTTATAGGCAAATAGTCATAATTAACCCATTCAATAGAAACAGACTTAGTCCGTTTTTTATCATACCATCTATCTATTGGCTCTAACTAAAACCTATTGGATATTTATTATCATAAATATAAAAATCAAGCCTCATATTAACAAAATTATAAAGAAATTTATGATGCTGATAATAAAAAAAATTCCATAAAATTCCGTAATTTTGCACGTTGTGATTTTCAGGCAAAGTCACTCCAAATTATGAGCAAATCAACAGAATATATAGAAGTTTACGGGGCACGTGAACACAACCTGAAAAATATTAATGTTAAAATTCCACGCAATGAACTGGTAGTGATTACCGGGCTTTCAGGGAGTGGAAAATCGTCACTTGCCTTTGATACTATTTTTGCCGAAGGTCAGCGTCGTTATATAGAAACATTTTCTGCTTATGCCCGTCAGTTTTTAGGAGGGCTGGAACGTCCCGATGTAGATAAAATTGAAGGACTTTCACCCGTTATTGCCATTGAGCAGAAAACAACCAATAAAAACCCTCGTTCCACTGTAGGAACCGTTACGGAGCTCTATGACTTTTTACGTCTTTTATATGCAAGAGTTTCAGATGCTTACTCTTTGTCTACAGGACAAAAGCTGGTGAGCTATACAGAAGATCAGATTCTGGATACCATTAAAGAAAACTACAAAGGAGAGAAGATCATGCTACTGGCTCCTGTTGTACGTTCCAGAAAAGGACATTATCATGAACTTTTCGTACAGATGGCGAAAAAAGGTTATGGACAGGCAAGGATTGATGGCGAATTGCAGGATATTGAATATGATTTAAAGCTTGACCGTTATAAAACCCACGATATTGATATTGTTATAGATCGTTGGATCATTGGCGAAAGTGCTTCTGAAGGCAGAATGGAAAAATCTCTTCGTACCGCAATGGAAATGGGAGAAGGAATTATCGGAATTCAGAAACTGGGAAGTACAGATATTGAATATTTCTCCAAAAACCTGATGGATGCCGAAACAGGACATTCATTAGCGTTGCCGGAACCGAATACATTTTCATTCAACTCTCCAAAAGGAAGCTGCCCGGACTGTAAAGGCTTAGGAACAATTAAAAAAATCAATACAGATTATTTTGTAGATAACCCAAAGCTATCCATCAACCAGGGCGGATTGTTACCATTGGAAGACATTAAATCTAATAAATGGATTCTTTCACAGATCAAAAACATCCTTGAGATCTTCGGATTAGGAATGACAACACCATTGCAGGATATTCCCGAAGAAGCTTTAGACTATATTTATCACGGGTGTCATAAGGAATTTAATAAAGATCTGAAGTATGCAGGAATTACTAAGAAAATAAAAATCAGTTTCGATGGTTTGATTGCTTTCATGGAAGAAATGATTGAAGAAAAAGAATCCTATGAAGCTGTTTTACTGGAAAGACACTTTACCACTGAAGAAACCTGTCCCGAATGTCATGGAACACGCCTTCAGCCATCAAGCTTAAGCTTTAAAATTGATGGGAAAAATATTGCTGAAGTTAATGCGTTGAGTTTATCAGACTTAAAAGAATGGCTGGCAGATGTTAAAGATAAATTCTCAGAAAAAAATAAAATAATTGCTCACGAGATCTTAAAGGAAATCGAAACCAGACTTCAGTTCTTATTAGATGTAGGTTTAGATTATTTAAGCTTGAGCAGAAGTTCAAAAACCCTTTCTGGTGGAGAATCTCAAAGAATTCGTCTTGCCACACAGATCGGATCTCAACTTGTGAATGTATTATACATTTTAGATGAACCAAGTATCGGACTTCACCAAAGAGATAATGAAAGACTGATTAATTCTCTGAAAAACCTTAGAGATATCGGAAACTCGGTTTTAGTGGTAGAACATGATAAAGATATGATTCTGGAGGCTGATGAGGTTCTGGATATTGGTCCCAGAGCCGGAAAGTTCGGAGGAGAAATTCTTTGGCAGGGAAAACCGAAAGATCTTTTAAAAGCAGATACCATTACCGCACAATACATCAACGGGAAAAGAAAAATTGAAATTCCGGCAGAGAGAAGAGCTGGAAGCGGTAAAAATATTCTGTTAAAAGGAGCTACCGGAAACAATCTTAAAAATGTAACGCTTGATATTCCATTAGGAAAACTGGTTGTGGTAACCGGAATTTCAGGAAGCGGAAAATCATCATTGATTAACGGAACATTATACCCAATCCTTAATAAGCATTTTTACAGAGCTGTTCAGGAACCTTTACCTTATAAAAAGATTGAAGGACTTGAAAATATTGATAAAATTGTAGACGTAGACCAGACTCCAATCGGAAGAACACCGCGTTCAAATCCTGCAACATACACAGGAATGTTTACAGATATCAGAAACCTTTTTGCAGAATTACCTGAAAGTAAGATTCGTGGTTACAAACCGGGAAGATTCTCCTTCAACGTAAAAGGTGGAAGATGTGAAACCTGCCAGGGTGGAGGATTGAAAGTGATTGAAATGAATTTCCTTCCGGATGTATATGTACATTGTGAAACCTGTAACGGGAAACGCTTCAACAGAGAAACTTTGGAAGTTCGTTATAAAGGAAAATCTATTTCCGATGTATTGGATATGACCATTGATGAAGCAGTAGAATTTTTCCAGCCGATTCCTAAGATTTTTGCAAAAGTAAAAACATTGCAGGACGTAGGGTTGGGATATATTACGTTGGGACAGCAGTCGACAACTCTTTCAGGAGGTGAAGCACAACGTATCAAACTGGCAACAGAACTGGCAAAAAGACAAACCGGGAATACCTTATATATTCTGGACGAACCTACCACGGGATTACACTTTGAAGATGTTAAAATTCTGATGGATGCAATTAATAAATTAGTAGAACTTGGAAATTCATTCATCATTATAGAACATAATATGGATGTCATTAAACTTGCAGACCACATTATTGATGTAGGACCGGAAGGAGGAAAACATGGTGGACAAATTGTGGCTCAGGGAACTCCCGAGGAAATTGTGAAATCTAAAAAGAGCTTAACAGGGAAGTTTTTGAAGAGAGAACTGGAATAGAATACATTCATCCAATCATACAAAAGAATTTGCGAAAGCAGATTCTTTTTTTATTTTTACCACGATCAAATTCAAACGTTAATCATGAGAAAATATACAATTCTGGCGTTGTTTCCGCTTCTTTTATCATGTAAAGAAGAAAAACCAGTATCTACTACACCTGTTGAAGCAAAAACACAGAAAATAGATAGTATTAAAACCAGCGAAGTAGAATTTCAATTAGATAAAAATACAGTATTTGGAGTGTATCAATTGACGGATAAAGATATTGCCATCTGTGTTCCTGTACAATTTGGGAATGACGATTTACCCTTATCTAAAAAATATGAAAATTTTCTTGCCAAAGATTCCCTTCCGTGGATCTATAATAAAGAAATGAAGGATTATAAATATTATGATACATTATTTGTAGACCGATTAATTTATAATAAAAGGTTTGAAGAAGTCTTTAAAAAAGAAATGAAGGACAGCTATTTCGTTTACGGAACCCAATCCTTCCAGGAATGTAAAATCAAAAGAGTTGTTTTCCAATCTACAGAATGTGGCAGTGACTATATTGCTTATATCCTCAATGTTGATAAAAACCAAATTGGGCATCCGCTAATAGCTTCAGAGAAAGAAATTCCCTTGAAATATGATAATGATTATAAAGAAATCAATAAAACCATAAAAAAATCTGCTGCCAAAGAAAGTACAGAAAATAATTATGGATTTGGAAATTACAATCCTCTGGTTTATGGAAACTATAAAAACCTTTACTTTACCTATTACGATGATTTTAAATGGTATGATAAAAAATCCGGATCCAATTGCCAATTCCCTGAAAGAGCAATCTTTGAATTAGATTCTAAAGGGAAAGTAAAGATGTTGTGGAGTTCAGAATTGGATCTTCTTGGCTTACCTTGTCTGTAATATCTGTAAACCTTTGATGTTGCTTGTTCTGTGATAAATAAGCTTCCAAAAAACATGAAAATGACTTATGTAGCTTACAATGTTTGTGTTATAGGTTTTAAATGTGTTTTTATTTCATTTTATAAATGAAAATTCTGTAAAAATTATGCACAAAACTGTAATAAATTAATAACGAATTCATGTTAGTTTTGTCAAACCATAAAATTAAAACTATATGAAAAATTTAAAGAAACTGACTAAAGTAGATTTAAAGTCAGTGTACGGAGGACAGCCAAAACAGTATTGTACATATTGCGAATGGGCAGACAAAGTATTTTGCAGCGAAATTCCAATTGTTCAGTGTCCATAAAAAAAACAAGACCGCTTATAAAAAGCGGTCTTTCTATTGATGGGTGCTCTGTATAAAGCCTTTCATTTCAGTTTTCAGATCGCTGGAACTTTTGATAGAATCAAAAATGATATTGTCAATTTTCCATTTTTGATCAATATTAACAAGTTGTACCTTATCCTTCCAGATTACCTTGGGACTTGCCATATCATATTCAAATTGAATAAGTGCTTCAGCTGTTTTTCCTTTAACAGTAATAGATTCTATCTTATAACTGCTATAACCTTCATATAAACTCGAAAAAATTGCACCTTCAAATATCAAAGGCTTTTCATCCGGATGATCACTGCTCTTTACTTTCTCAATATCTGCTTTTGAAGCATTTATTGCGCTTTCCAAAACCTTCTTTAAATCTTTAGAAAATAAATCCTCAGAAATTGGTTCGTTATAGATGGCGTCATTAGATTTACCATATTTATTATAAAGCTCATTTATCTTTTTTTCAATGGCTGTATTAGCGGACCTGGCTGATGGAGCAGTATTTTTTGTACATGCAATAAAAAAGAACAGCATACTTATGTATAGAAATAATTCTTTCTTCATAAAAAATATTTTGAGAAAAAGCTCAAATCCTGTACCAATAAAGGATGAGGTTGCTCAAAACTGAGAATTTACTGAAGATTAAAACAGGTAAGCTGAAGCAATCATAAAAATCAATACATTTGATCAGATAAAAAAATGATGGATTCTATACTTAACGTTGTTTTCCGTTCCCTTTGTGTTTATCTTTTTATGGTAATTGCAATTCGATTATTTGGTAAAAATCAACTTTCCCAGCTGAATGCCGGAGATGTAGTGTTACTGTTATTAATTTCTAATGCAGTTCAAAATGCTATGGTAGGCACCAATACCTCGCTTGAGGGAGGAGTTGTTGCGGCATTGGTTTTGTTTGTTGTTAATTTTATTCTGAAAAGATTTATGTTTTCCAGCCGCTCATTTGAAACGCTGATGGAGGATGATCCTGAAGTTCTCATTAAAGACGGTATTGCAGATCAGGCAGCACTGAACAGGGTGAAAATTACACAGAGTGAGCTGGAAGAAGCGATCCGAGAACATGGTATAGAAAATATTAAAAATGTTAAGTTATCAGTTCTCGAAGTTGATGGCAACATCAGCGTGGTTTCAGAAGATGAAAAAAGCAAACAAACCCATTATTCAAGAATTAAAAGAAAATATAAAAGAAAATATCACTAATCATAATGAATTACGAATTAAGAGAAATGCTTCCTAATGACGAAGCAAGAGTCTTGGAAATCTTTAAGCAGGGAGTAGACGGCGGAATTGCTACGTTAGAAACAGAAGTGCCCACCGTGGAAGCCTGGAATATGCAATACTTCAACGATTGCCGTTGGGTTTTGGAAAACGAAAATAACGAAGTAGTAGGATGGTGCGCCTTAAAGCCTGTGAGCAAAAGAGAATGTTTTAAAGGAGTTGCAGAAGTAAGCATTTATTTTGATAATGAATATCAAGGTAAGGGTTTGGGTTCAGTATTGCTTAAAAAGCTAATTTTGGATAGCGAAGACCACGGATTCTGGACCTTACAGACCAATATCTTTTCCGAAAATGAAATGGCAATAAAATCTCATCAGAAAAATGGCTTCAGAATGGTTGGAGTTCGCAAAAAAATAGGAAAACTCAATGGAGAATGGAAAGATCTGGTGATGATGGAAAAAAGAAGTGAGATTGTTTAATGAGAAATAATGCTGTGAGTATATTTCATTGTAGAAAATCCACCTTACCTCCTAAGCACTGAACTTTAAGCAATTTGGTCTGAACCTTGCTATAAGTCATCTATTAGTTAGAAAAAAGAAGAAAGAATGAAAACGATATTTAAGATTACAGGAGCTTTGATAGTCATGTCTATGTTTACGTCCTGTGTAGCCTATGATAATGGTGGATATTATCAGACAAAGAAAATTCCGCCCGGACAGGCTAAGAAAATATATGGAGGTAGCGCAAAAGATTATGCACCGGGACAGGTAAAGAAAAGAAACAGGTATTAAGAAAAATATAAAAAACAGAAATTCAATAATTAATTTTTTTCATTTAGGCTATTTTGGTATTAACCTTGATATATTTCGCTACTAAGTTTGAAAAAGTGAAAATAATGAAAAGTATGTTTAAGATTATGGGAGCGGGGGCGGTAGTGTTCATGCTGGCATCATGTGTAGTACAGGAACCTCACGGAAGAAGAATGCCTCCCGGTCATGCAAAAAGAGTATATGGTGGTAGCGCAAGATATTACGCGCCTGGTCATACCAAGACCGTTTATATTTATGAAGATCGTGGTCATCACCACAAAGGACGTGGTCATAGACACCACAGATAATAAAAAAGCACTGAATATTCAGTGCTTTTATTTTTGTTATTATAACCTTGATTTTTTCGGATTTAGCAAAGTATCGAAAATTAATACCTCCTGTCCGAATTTATTTTCAATATGCTCAGCAATATTTTTCAGTTCGCTTTCAAGAAAGTCATTCCTTAAATCATCATTATCAAAGATTAACAAAAGGTTATAATTCTTTCCTTCATCAATATAATCACTGTGAACTTCCGAAAGGATATACTGGTTTACATCCATTAGATTTTCGGTCATTAAAACCAATGTTTCGTCAATATAATTTTCCCATTCTTCCAGATTATTTTTCGTGCAGTGGAAAGTTATACTTAATACGCTCATATTTTAAGAATTTTTAAGATTTTGTGGATAAATTCTAAGGCAAAAATCGGCATTTTTTTCGTAAATTAGCCCGTTAATAAAAATTCAAAATAAATAATTTTCAGACTTTCAGCTAAAGGTCTGACTATCATTATAATAAAATTTGTTTATGCAAAAAGAAGGAGAAAGACTGATTCCTATCAACATTGTTGATGAAATGAAGTCGTCTTATATCGATTATTCGATGTCGGTTATCGTTTCAAGAGCGTTACCAGATGTAAGAGACGGCTTGAAACCCGTTCATAGAAGAGTACTTTATGGTATGTATGGATTAGGGGTTTTTTCTAATAGAAAATATTTAAAATCTGCGAGAATTGTTGGGGATGTTTTGGGTAAATACCACCCGCACGGAGACTCCTCTGTATATGATGCGATGGTGAGAATGGCTCAGGACTGGAGCTTGCGTTATCCTCAGGTAGACGGACAGGGTAACTTCGGTTCCATGGATGGAGACCCGCCGGCAGCAATGCGTTATACCGAAGCAAGACTGAAAAAAATCTCTGATGAGGTTCTTTCTGACCTTGACAAAGAAACGGTTGATTTCCAGAATAACTTCGACGACAGTTTGCAGGAACCAACAGTAATGCCAACGAAAATCCCTAACCTTTTGGTGAACGGTGCGTCAGGTATTGCGGTAGGTATGGCAACGAATATGGCGCCACATAACCTATCAGAATCAGTAGATGCCATTTGTGCTTATATTGATAATAAAGATGTTACAATTGATGAATTAATGCAGCACATTATTGCTCCGGATTTCCCTACAGGAGGTATTATCTACGGATATGACGGAGTGAGAGACGCTTTCCATACGGGAAGAGGAAGAGTTGTATTAAGAGCAAAAGTAAACTTCGAAGAAATTGGAAACAGAAATGCAATTATTGTAACAGAAGTTCCTTATCAGGTTAACAAAGCTGAAATGATTGCCAGAACAGCAGAGCTTGTTAAAGACGAGAAAATCCCTGGTATCCACGAGATCAGAGACGAATCTGATAGAAAAGGGCTTCGTGTTGTTTACGAATTGAAAAATGATGCCATTCCAAACGTTGTTCTGAACCTTTTATATAAATATACAGCCCTTCAGACTTCTTTCAGCGTTAATAATATTGCGTTGGTACACGGAAGACCTGAACAGCTGAACCTAAAAGATATCATTCATCACTTTGTAGAGCACAGACATGAAGTAATCGTAAGAAGAACTCAGTTTGAGCTTAAAAAAGCAAAAGAAAGAGCACATATCCTTGAAGGGTTCATGAAGGTAATCGGAACTCAGGATTCATTAGACAGAGCAATTTCAATTATCCGTCACAGTGCAAATCCTCAGGCTGCAAAAGAAGGCTTGATCGAAGCATTTGAACTTTCAGAAATTCAGGCTCAGGCGATTCTTGATCTTAGATTGGCTCGTTTGACAGGAATGGAGCTTGATAAGATCCGTGATGAGTACGATACAATTATGAAAGAAATTGCTAATTTGGAAGATATCCTTGCCAATGAGCCAAGAAGATTCCAGATTATTAAGGATGAATTGATTGAAATCAAAGAAAAATACGGTGACGAAAGAAGAACTGAAATCGATTACTCAGGAGGAGAAATGTCTATTGAAGATATCATTCCGAACGAATCTGTAGTTCTTACCATTTCTCACGCAGGATATATTAAGAGAACTTCACTTTCAGAATATAAAATTCAAAGTAGAGGAGGTGTAGGTAATAAAGCAGCTACAACAAGAGATGCCGACTTCCTAGAATATATTGTTTCTGCAACGAACCACCAATATATGCTGTTCTTTACAGAAAAAGGAAGATGTTACTGGTTAAGAGTATTTGAAATTCCTGAAGGCTCAAAAACAGCAAAAGGAAGAGCAGTACAAAACCTTATCAATATCGAACCGGATGATAAGATCAAAGCATATATCAGAACCAATAACCTTAAGGATTCTGAATACGTAAACCAAATGAGCGTAGTAATGGTAACGAAAAACGGTACCATCAAGAAAACATCATTGGAAGCCTATTCAAGACCAAGAGTAAATGGGGTAAATGCTATTGAAATTAGAGATAATGACCAATTATTAGGAGCTTATCTTACCAATGGTACTTCTCAGATCATGATCGCTACTAAAAATGGTAAGTGTATCCGTTTCCCAGAAGAAAAAGTAAGAGAAGTAGGTAGAGGATCTATCGGGGTTCGTGGTATTGCGATGGAAGACGATGATGAAGTTATTGGTATGATTGTTGTGAATGATGTAGAGAACGAAACAGTACTTGTTGTATCCGAAAAAGGATATGGTAAGAGAACTGCAGTAGAAGACTACAGAATTACGAACAGAGGAGGAAAAGGAGTTATCACCCTAAACATTACCGAAAAAACAGGAAATCTGATTGCTATTCAAAACGTAACAGACGAAGACGGATTGATGATTATCAATAAATCCGGTGTTGCCATCAGAATGGGAATGGATGAAATGAGAGTAATGGGAAGAAATACTCAGGGTGTAAAACTGATCAATCTTAAGAAAAATGACGAAATTGCAGCCATTGCAAAAGTAGAAATGGATAAAGATGTAGAAGAAGATTCTGAAGAGATTGAGGGAGCTGAAGGAGAAGAAGAAACTGAAAACGGAATCCAGGAAGGAATGGAGTCTTTATTTGATAACCTTGAAGATAATAATACAACACCTCAAACTGAGGAAAATGAGAATTCAGATTCTGAAGAATAAATTGTACAATTAATATAAAATAGTTATTATGAAGAAACTAATTTTAGGTATAGCTATCGTAGCATCTGCTTTTGTTTTCGGACAGAAAGATGCAAATGCTTTGAATGCTCAACTTCAAGCTGCCAACAAAGCTGCTATGGATGCATATAACGCAAAAAATTATGCCGTTGCAGCTCCTAAGTTTGTAGAAGTTTACGACTTATTGAAAACTGCTGGACAGGACAATAAAATATACATGTATTATGCAGGATTGAGCCACGCGTTAGCTAATAACAGTGACGAATCTATCAAAATATATACAGATCTTGTTAATTCCGGATTTACAGGAGTAGAAACTACTTATACTGCAAAAGAGAAAAAAAGCGGTCAGGTGGTAAACTTAGATAAAGCTACTTGGGAATTGATGAAGAAAAATCCTGATTATTCAGATTTCAAAACTGAGCAGTCTAAAAGTGTAGAACCAGATTTGTATGAAACATTATCTTCACTACTTCTTAACGCGAAAAAAGGAAATGAAGCTCTTGTTATCATTGAAAAAGGATTAGCTAAATTCCCGAATAATGCTAAGCTTAAAGAAGCTCAGACTAATGCTTTCCTTCAATCAGGAAATACGGATAAATTCGTAAATGGTTTAAAAGAGCAGTTAGCAAAAAATCCTAATGATGCTACAAACTGGTACAATCTTGGAGTAATGCAGGCTAAAACACCAGCTACTGTTGCAGATGCTTTAGAATCATTCAAGAAAGCAGTAGAGCTTAAGCCGGATTTTGCTGATGCATATCAGAACCTAGTTTACACAACTATCGGTGATGATGCTAAAATCGTAGCAGAAATCAATGCTTTAAGAAAAGATAAGCCGGATGATGCTTCTAAATTAATCGATGCAAGAAGAGAAAGATTTAACAAAGCTTTGCCATTTGCAGAAAGCTGGTATAAAGTTGCTCCAAAAAATATCGATGCAGTTACTACATTAAAAGAAATTTATATCGTAACTAAAAACATGGATAAAGTTAAAGAAATGAAAGCTAAAGAAGCTGAGCTAAGTGCAGCGGCACCAGCAAAATAATCATTTTATAACTCAATCATAAAAAAGCTGAAACAGAAATGTTTCGGCTTTTGTTTTTTAATAAAGAAATATTATTCTTCACCACTTATTCTTAAAAGATTTTCTTTTCAAAACTCATCATGAAAAATATCTCTTATTTATAGAAATGAACTCTAAATTTCACCCTTAGAAATTCTCTGTAATTCCGTATCTTTGAGAAAAATTTTAACAAAATGATTGAGTGGAAAACCGTCAAGGAATACGAAGATATTACCTATAAAAAATGCAATGGTGTAGCAAGAATTGCTTTCAACAGACCGGAAGTACGTAATGCTTTCAGACCTAAAACAACTTCAGAACTATACGATGCTTTCTATGATGCTTCAGAAGACCCTTCAATAGGTGTTGTTTTACTTTCAGGAGAAGGACCAAGCCCTAAAGACGGAGGCTGGGCTTTCTGTAGTGGAGGAGATCAAAAAGCAAGAGGGCATCAGGGATATGTGGGAGAAGACGGAAGACACCGTTTAAACATTCTGGAAGTTCAGCGTCTGATCCGTTTTATGCCTAAAGTGGTAATTGCTGTAGTTCCTGGATGGGCAGTTGGTGGCGGACACTCACTTCATGTAGTATGTGATTTGACTTTAGCAAGTGAAGAACATGCTATTTTTAAGCAAACCGATGCAGATGTTACCAGCTTTGATGGGGGGTATGGATCTGCTTACCTTGCTAAAATGGTTGGGCAGAAAAAAGCTCGTGAAATCTTCTTTTTAGGAAGAAACTATTCTGCTCAGGAAGCTTTCGAAATGGGAATGGTAAATAAAGTGGTACCTCATGCAGAATTAGAAGATACTGCGTATGAGTGGGCACAGGAAATCCTAGGGAAATCTCCAATGTCTATCAGAATGCTGAAATTCGCAATGAACCTTACAGACGACGGAATGGTTGGGCAGCAGGTATTTGCAGGAGAAGCAACCCGTCTTGCTTATATGACAGAGGAAGCTAAGGAAGGAAGAAATGCATTCCTTGAAAAGAGAAAGCCAAACTTCGGAGACGATAAATGGATATCATAACATTGGTGATGAGTAATAAATAATGAGCCATTTTTTTCATTACTTATTACTCATTGCTTATTACTAATAAATTTATGACAGATTGGATAAAAGCCGCGAGGCTCAGAACTTTACCGCTTTCCTTAAGCGGAATTATTATGGGAGCTTTCATTGCAAAATGGAGACTTTACAGAGAAGGAGGAATCTGGGATTGGAAAATTTTTGCTCTGGCACTTTTGGTAACGCTTTTATATCAGATTCTATCAAATTATGCCAACGATTACGGAGATGGAGTAAAAGGAACTGATGCAAAGAGAATCAATGAAGCAGAAGCAAGAGCTGTGGCATCAGGTAAAATTACAGCAAAACAAATGAAAAATGCTGTCATCCTGTTTTCAGCATTATCTTTTATTGCTACCGTTGCATTATTGTATGTTGCTTTCATTCCTGAATATATGAATGAGTTTTATATCTTCATCGGACTGGGAGTGGCAAGTATTTTAGCAGCAATCGGATATACAGTAGGGAAGAAGCCTTACGGATATATGGGATTAGGAGATATCTTTGTATTTATCTTCTTTGGATTGGTTTCTGTATGTGGAAGTTACTTCCTGTTTACCAAAACATTCAGCTGGGATATTTTATTGCCTGGAACAGCAGTAGGAATGATGAGTATGGCAGTTTTGAACCTAAACAATATGAGAGATATTGAAAGTGATAAACTATCAGGAAAAAACAGCTTTGCATTAAGAATCGGATTTAAAAATGCGATGATCTATGAAATGATCCTGTTAAATCTTCCATTGATATTGATCTTGGCTTTCCTGGGGATTAATGGATTCTTTGAACAACAAAACTATTATGTTTTTATTGTGATGATCTTAATGTTTCCTTTGACAAAGCTGAGAAGAAGTATCATGTCGGTAAAAGAACCGAAGGAATTAGACCAATATTTAAAGCAGGTGGGGATTATGACGTTTGTAATGGCAATTCTTACGGCAGCCGGACTTAATTTATTTAACTAAATCTAAAATACTATATCATGAGTTCTAATGTCTATGTGGAAGCGCAGATGCTTATCAGAAAACCGATTGAAGATGTTTTTGAAGCATTCATCAATCCTGAAATCACTACTAATTTCTGGTTTACAAAATCTTCCGGAAAATTAGAAGAAGGTAAAACCATTACCTGGGAATGGGAAATGTATGGTGTGAAAAACATGGTGAATGTTCATCAGATTATTCCTAATCAACTGATAAAAACAGAATGGGGAGAACCTTCAGTACACGTAGACTACGAGTTTAAAGCTATGGAAAAGGGAACTCTTGTTGTGATTAAAAGCTATGGATTCAGCCAGACAGGCGAAGATCTGCTCAAACAGATTAATGACAATACTGGCGGTTTTACGACGGTTTTAGACGGTTGTAAAGCGTATCTGGAACATGGGATCAATCTGAGATTAATCGAAGACAAATTCCCATCGAAATAGATAAAGTAAATACACAACGCTTAGCGTTATAAAAAACACAGATGGCACGGATGCTTTCACGAAGTTCACTAAAATATGGAGTGTTATTTGTGAAATTATTTGAGTCATTTGTGTTTAATAATAATTGAAAATTAAACGTACAATGAAAATACAATTCTTAGGGCAAAATTGCTTCCTGTTCACGTACAAGGACAAGACAATTTTAAGTGACCCTTTCTACAACTACAAAAAAGCGGAATCAGGCTTTGATATTGCCGCTCAGAAAATCGATTACATCCTGTTGACGCATGCTCATGGAGATCATATTGCAGATGTAGCGGAAGTATTACAGCATTATCCGGAAGCTACCGTAATTGGAGTGCCAGAAGTATGCGGATACTTTACACAAGCAAAAAATACAGATGATGTGAACTTAGGAGGATCAGCAAAAATCGATGATCTTAAAATTTCAATGGTTCCGGCTCATCACACAAGTTCCTTCCCGGATGGAAGCTATGGTGGCGTTCCTGTAGGATATATTTTCAGACTTCCTGAAGGTAAAAACGTGTATTTAGCTGGAGATACAGGAGTAATGGCAGATATGGAGCTATTTCCAAGGTTATACGGGAATATTGACCTTTCTATCCTTCCAATTGGAAGCCACTACACAATGTGCCCGAGAAAAGCATCTTTCGCGGCAGCAGAATTATTAAAAACTCCAAAAGTAATCGGATGTCACTTTGATACGTTCCCTGCCATTGAAATTAATCATGAAAGTGCATTAAAGCATTTTGCAGATAAAAATGTAGAACTTGTTTTACCAAAATTGGGAGAGACGTTCGAATTTTAATCAAAAATAAGATTGAGGTAATCAAAAATTAGAAAAAAAGAATATGATGCGTAAGGTATTAAAAACAAAAAAAGATAATTATCAAATTACCTCTCTTCTCACTTTAAACCAAAAAAAAATGGCAAGCTATCTAAATCACACCGCTACGACCGATTACCTTTGCTGCGTTCCCACCCTGGAGGATTCTCAGGAGCTGGTTGTTTAGGACTTGCCGTTGCAAAGGTAGGAAATATTTGTAAACTTCAAAACTTTATTACAGAAAATTTGTCGAAAAAATGCAGTCGTAGAGCTAAACAGCTGACATTTAGGGGAATAATTTTTCAACTTTTTTCTAAAAAATTTAACATGACGAAAAGTCCATCAACACTAGGAATTATACTTTTTATCGCTACAATGATCGTTTTCTTTGTAGTGTACACTTTTTTTTCAGGAATCAATTATTTTGATATTTCACTGAAAGCCAATGCTTTTGTGCTGCCGATCTTATATGCAGGTGCCGCATTCTGGTCGGTAAAATCATATTGGAACAACCATAGAGTAGTAAGTTTTAAAGAAGCTTTCAAAAGAGCATTTGTTCCAATGTTCATCGGAGGAATTCTTTCGATTTTCAGTATTTATGCATTTTTAAACTTTGCAGATACTGATGCCAAAAAGCTTTTAAACTACCAATATGTTCAGAGACAGAAGTCAGAATTGGATACAGAATATACTTCGGCAAGAAAAATTTTAAAGCATCAGAAAGACATTGACGAGCTGGATCAGAAGTATAAAGAAAGGATTCAGAGCTTTACTCCGGAGGCTGTAAAAGGAAAAGATATGCTTACCGCAAGTCATTTTTCAGGATATTTTGCAGCAATTCTTATATTTTACGTAGTTTTGTCGGTGTTTTTCGGAGCGTTCTTCAGAACAAGAAGTATCTATCAGCCCGAAGAAACAAACGAAGCCTAATTTTATTAAAATTAAATGAACTTATCTATAGTTATTCCGTTACTGAACGAAGAAGACTCTCTGGAAGAGCTTTTTTCAAGAATTGATAAAGTCTGTCAAACCAGTAATTTATCTTACGAAATTTGGTTTGTAGATGATGGAAGTACGGATTTGTCGTGGAGTATTATTGAGAACTTAAAAGTGCAGTATCCTCAGATCCACGCTATTAAATTTTCCCGAAATTATGGGAAATCTCAAGCACTTCACGCTGCTTTTGCAAGAACAAACGGAGATGTTGTTATCACCATGGACGCCGATTTACAGGACTTTCCGGAAGAAATTCCTGAGCTGTATAATATGGTCATTCATGACAATTATGATATCGTTTCCGGGTGGAAAAAGAAACGTTTTGATAATGTAATGACGAAAAATATTCCGTCAAAACTCTTCAATGCAGCGGCAAGAAAAGTTTCAGGTGTTTATCTTCATGACTTTAATTGTGGTCTTAAAGCATACAAAAAGCAGGTAGTAAAATCTGTAGATGTATACGGAGACATGCACAGATATATTCCGGTATTGGCTGCCAATGCAGGGTTCAGAAGAATTACCGAGAAAGAAGTACAGCATCAGGCAAGACCTTACGGAACTTCAAAATTCGGAACAGAGAGATTTGTAAGAGGTTTCTTGGATTTGGTAACCCTTTGGTTTGTAAGTCGTTTTGGAGGAAGACCAATGCATTTCTTTGGAGCGGTGGGAACCTTAATGTTTATCTTTGGTTTTCTTTCCGCACTCTGGTTAGGAATTTCAAAACTGATTGACGTAGCAAGAGGAATCTACGGTCATCTGATCACCAATAATCCTTGGTTCTATATTGCTTTAACGATGATGATCATGGGAACATTATTGTTTGTAGCAGGATTCCTGGGAGAGATGATTATCAGAACAAACCGTGAGCATAAGAACTATAATATTGATGAAGTGATATAATGGAAGTACAGTTACCCAAGATTTATTCTAAAAAAGTAATCCTAGGATTCTCTATTTTTCTTTCAACACTCTTCGGAGGAGTTTTGTTGTTTCAGAATCTATTGAGTATTAATAAGAAGAAAGAAGCGTATATCGTATTGGGTATCTCTGTTATAATCACTATACTTTCGGGAGTCATTGTGAGTATTCCTGAAAACCCTAAAAGTTCACTTGCCTATTTGTGCGGTGTGGTAGGGGGATCAATTCTTTCATATTACTTTGTTCCAATGTATTTTCCAAATGAAGAACAATATCCCAGAAAAGCAATTTGGAAACCATTAATGGTAGCTGTTATTATTGTAGCAATTTTACTTACAGCAGCAATATATTCGCTACCAACTGAAAATTAAATTGTATCAGTATACTGAATAGAATACCTCGGAAGTGATAAACTTTCTGAGGTATTTTTTTTGATTCTTTAATTTTTTTCTAATCTTAGTGTAAAATAAAAAACACATAAATGGAAAATATTAGAATTGAAATTAAAGATATTCTCGATCTGGATACCCTTTCCAGAGAATATGATATTTCTAAAGAAGAACTGGTAGCCTTTCATAATCAGCATTGCGCACTGCACGAAATTATTCCCGGAAGTTTACCAAAATATCTTAAATATATTTATATCCCTGCCGGCAAGGAAAGTAAATGGAAAGAAAAAAATCTCACCATTTCACAAATAGTCCTTCCTGATTCCCCTGAAAAATCTACCTATGGTGTGCTGATAAAAAATACTTTATCGGAAACTAAAATACATTATCTTATTGATGTTCAGAGAGAGAATAAGAATGTTATATCTGTTGCCAGGCAAGACTTATACATCAATGATCAAAAAGCAGAATTGATGGCTGAAAAAATGATAGCAAGCAATAAAAAAGAAACATCCATAATCGGATGTTTTTTATTTATTTTTACCAGAAACAAACCATTAAATAGAATTAAATGTTGAATGTACAAAAGGTAATGCTCATTTTTGCCATGCTCTCTGTTTTTTCCTGTTCATCGAATAAGCTGGTAGGATCATGGGAATTTATAACTGTATGAGGGAATAATACCAAAAATTGATACCTTGAAAAACAAACAAAACCGGTCCCGATATGGAAATGGTATTTTGAGTTTTCATAAAAATAATTCCTTTAGTTCCAAAGAGCTCACAGGCGGTTATCTGCATCAAAACAATCTGCTGAAAATAAAATACGCTGATGATAAGGATACAACACAAATGAAAATTTCCTATATCAGTAAGAATCATTTGCTGCTGTCTTCATTGTCTGGGAAACCTACGGCATGGTTTTATAAAAAAGTGAAATATCAAAAATAGAGCTCTCGCTGAAAACTGAAAAATTGAAAAGTATCAGGTATTTTATTGTCAAAAGACAAAGATTTTTAGAAATTTTAATCCTATTTTTGTTAAAAGATATTATTGAAAGCCCTGAAAACTTTCAGTAGTACGGATCATAATGATCATCAATAGAATATTTAAAATTAAATATGAAAAAAGTACTATACACATTAATGTTGGTTGCAGTAGTTTCCTGTGGGAAAATTTCTCCAAAAGGAAATATTGAAAAGAAAGATGTGGATGTTTCAGAATTTGTAAACCTGGATTTGGAAGGTAAATTCCGTGTGTTTTATGCCAGAGGACCAAAGAATTTTGTAGAAATAGAGACGTATCCCAATGTAGCTGGTAACCTTGATGTAGATGTAAAGGATAAAACACTTTCCATCAAAGAAAAAAGAGGTACAAAAGGCGTAGACTTCTATAATATAACGATTTATTCAAAATATAATCTTGAAAAAATAGCAGTTTCGGATTCTGTGGAAGTTAATATTTCAAGTGAAATTAAAACAGATAATTTCAAGCTGAATATGAAAAATAATGCAAGCTTCATGGGATCTGTCAATACAAGAAGAGCAGAAGTGGAAATGCAGAACAGAAGCCGTGCTAATTTCTTAGGGTTAACCAAAGATGCATTAATCAAGATTTCAGATACCGCAAGCTTAATTGCTCCTTACTGGAAAATTACGAATCTGAATATTGATTCCAAAAACGGGAATTATGCAGAAGTAAATGTGAAAGACTCTTTAAAAGGAAATATTCAGAATACTGCAAAATTCATCTATTATAATGATCCAATCAGAGCATTTAAAGTAGAAAAAACAACGAAGGTTGAGAATAAAAAATTAGATTAGGAGGCTGGAAGTTGGGAGTTGTAAGCCGGAAGTTATTTTAGTTTACCAACTTCATTTTCTCATTCTAATTAAATATAAAATAAATCGCAGAAGTCTGAACTTGAGAATGCAATATCTTCATCTCTCAACTTCCTACTTCAGCCTTATAAAACAAAACAAATGAGCTTCAAATTTGAAAAACTGGTAATCTGGCAGAAATCTATGGATTTTGCTGAACAAGTTTTTAAATTGTCTCAGAGTTTTCCAAAAGATGAAGCTTTTAATCTTACTTCACAAATAAGAAGAGCATCGGATTCTATTGCTCTTAATATTTCGGAAGGAAGTATTTTACAATCAAAATTGGAATTTAAAAAATTTTTAGGATACTCGATCCGCTCTTTAGCCGAGACAGTAACCTGCTTATATAAAGCAAAAAATAGAAAATATATTGCAGAGGTAGAATTTGATGATTTTTATACTGAAAGTTATAATTTAATGAACCAAATTATTGCTTTTAGAAATCAGATAAAAGAATAATGAATTGAAAGGCTGGAAGATGGAAGCTGGAAGTGATTTTAGTTATCCAATTCCTATTTTACATTTTTTTAATCAAATAAAAAAGAATAATAGATAAAAAGGCAGAGTCTGAAATTGGGAATGTAATATCTTCCATCTCCCAGCCTCCTTCTTCCAGCCTTATAACAAAACAAATAATAAATAAAAAGCTGAATGGCTAAACTGGGATAAAAATAACCTCCCTCTTCCAGCCTCCAGCTTCCAAACTAAATTAAAATATGAATACATTAGAAAAAGCGAAACTTTGGTTAAGTGATACATTCGATGCAGAAACGAGAAATGCTGTACAGGCATTAATCGACAGTAATTCTCCTGATTTAGAGGATTCTTTCTACAGAGAACTGGAATTCGGAACAGGAGGAATGCGTGGGATTATGGGAGTAGGAACGAACCGCTTAAATAAATATACTTTAGGGCAGGCTACTCAGGGATTGGCTAACTATATGCTTGAGCAGTTCAAAGGAGAGGAAATCAAAGTGGCAATCGCTTATGATGTTCGTCACAACTCTAAAGAATTCGGAAAACTGGTAGCAGATGTTTTAACAGCCAACGGAATTAAAGTATTGCTTTTTAAAGATCACAGACCAACACCTGAACTTTCTTTCACAGTTCGTGATAAAAAATGTAATGGAGGAATTGTATTAACAGCTTCTCACAACCCACCGGAATACAATGGTTATAAAGTATACTGGAATGACGGAGCACAGATTGTCCCTCCAAATGATGAAGCGATCATTAAAGAAGTTTATTCTGTAAAATTTGACGAAATTAAATTCAACGGAAATGATGATCTGATCGAATGGATCGGAGAAGAGCAGGATGATGTATATATCGATGCATGCATTGAAAACTCTACGTATCAGAACGTTGGAAAGGAAAACTTAAATATTGTTTTCACATCCATTCACGGAACTACTTATACTACCATTCCAAAAGCTTTAGCAAAAGCAGGATTTAAAAAAGTAGATCTTGTAAAAGAACAAATGATCCCTAGCGGAAACTTCCCTACAGTAGAATCTCCAAATCCGGAAGAGCCTGCTGCACTGGAAATGGCAATGGATCTTGCTAAAATTACTAATGCAGACATCGTTATCGGAACAGACCCGGATGGTGACAGATTAGGAATTGCTGTAAGAAATCTTGAAGGAGAAATTCAATTATTAAACGGAAACCAAACCAATACGATTCTTACTTATTACATCCTGAATGAATGGAGAAAACAAGGAAGAATTACAGGAAAAGAATTCATCGGTTCTACAATTGTGACTTCTGATATTTTCTATGACATTGCACAGAAATTCGGTGTGGAATGTAAAGTAGGTCTTACAGGATTCAAATGGATCGGAAAAATGATCCGTGAAGCTGAAGGAACTCAGAAATTTGTGTGTGGTGGAGAAGAGAGTTTCGGTTTCATGACCGGAGATTTCGTTCGTGATAAAGATTCTTGTGGAAGTATCCTTGTAGCTTGTGAAATTGCAGCATGGTGTAAGGCAAACGGAAAAACAATGTATCAGTACATGATTGAGATCTATCAGGACCTTGGAATGTACTATGAAGGATTGGTAAACGTAGTAAGAAAAGGAAAAGAAGGAGCTGAAGAAATTCAGAATATGATGAAAAACTTCCGTGAGAATCCTCCAAAAGAACTGGCAGGTTCTTTAGTAGAAGAAGTGAAAGACTTTAAAGAGCAGACAAGCCTTACAGTCTCTACAGGTGATAAAAAAGTAATGAACGATATTCCTAAGTCTAACGTATTAATTTATTATACACAGGATGGAACAAAGGTTTGTGTAAGACCTTCAGGAACAGAACCAAAAATTAAATTCTATGTTTCAGTAAAAGAAGTAATCAATTCTGAAGCAGATTTTGAAGATAAATTGAAATCATTGGAAGCAAAGATCGGAGCTGTTAAAACAGACCTGAAGTTGGATTAACCTTTGATAAAGCTTATAAATGATAAAAAAAATTGTAGCAGTTTGCCTACTGTCTGTAGCTGTAGTTTCCTGTAAAAAGGAAGCTTCAGTTTCAGATACAAAGTCGGTAAGTGATTCAATTGCTAAAAACGAAAACCAGGAAAGTCAGTATAAACCTATTGATACAGCATGTACCCCAGATCATCAGCCTGCGGATTATATTGCTGCTCTTCAATGGTATCGTACTAAAATAGACAAAGAAATTTCGGAAAACAGCCCGGAGCAAAACAATAAAGTGTATGAAGACTATGTGAAAATCAGAGAAAAATACACGGTTTGTTTGAATGTTTCACAAACTGAGATCTTAGACCAATATGTAGAGTATCATACAGGAGAACCTGATACTTATAATTTGCCGGATAATGTAAAGAAAATGGCTGCCGAACTGGGCAAAGTAGGGCTTGAGTTCCGTGTGATGGGAGAAGGGCTTACTGAAATTCATTCGCTACCCGGATATTATGAATCAGTGTTTAAAAATAAAGTAACTCCAGATTATGACGCCTATATTTCACAGATGGCAAAAGATAATAAGGAAAATTATGCCGTAAATGGCGGGCTTTTGATCACTTGGGAGGAATTGGGAGACAGATTGATTGAATGGGAGAATTTTATAAATAAATATCCTAAAAGTCCATTGATTAAAACAGCAAAAGAAAATTATCACAATTATCTGCTGGATTATCTCCTGGGAATGGATAGCAGCAGGATCTATGACAGTGAAGAAGGAAAAATATATGATGATATAAGAGAAGAGTACAACCGAATCATCAAAAAATATCCGAATTCTCAGACCGCAAAAAAAACTAAAGAACTAATAGCCGCTTATGATGCCCATGTACCCGTGGATCAAATAGATGAGAAAATCAACTTAAGAAGATAATATATTAGTAAATTTTAAATAAGAATAAAGTGAAAGTTTCAAAATTAGCAGCGAACCTGATCGGTTCTGAAATTGTAAAAATTGGTAACGAAGTAAATGATCTAAAAGCAAAAGGAGCAGAAATTGCCAATCTTACTATTGGTGACCTGAATTCTAATATCTATCCTATACCAGCATTGCTGAAGGAAGAAATTCAGAAAGCCTATCAGAATAATCTGACAAACTATCCACCTGCCAACGGACTTTTATCTTTAAGAAAAGAAGTTTCCAAAGATTTAAAAACAAGATGGAACCTTGATTATTCACCAAACGATATCCTGATTACTGCAGGTTCAAGACCTCTGATCTATGCAGTATACAAAACAATTGTGGATGAAGGTGATAAAATTGTATACCCTACACCCTCTTGGAATAACAACCACTATGCTTACCTTACTTCAGCCAACGCAGTAGAAGTAAAAACAAAGCCTGAAACCAACTTCCTTCCAACAGCTGACGATTTAAGACCACACTTGGACGGAGCAGTTCTATTGGCACTTTGTTCACCATTGAACCCAACAGGAACAATGTTTACAAGAGAGCAGCTTTCAGAAATCTGTGAATTGGTCATCGCTGAAAACAAGAAAAGAGGTGCAGACGAAAAACCGTTATACTTAATGTATGACCAAATCTATTCTAACCTTACTTTTGGCGCAGAACACGTAGATCCGGTTTCTCTTTTCCCTGAAATGAAAGAATATACCGTATATATCGATGGTATTTCAAAATGCCTTGCTGCTACAGGAGTACGTGTAGGATGGGGATTCGGTCCAGCTCATATCATTGATAAAATGAAAGCTCTTCTTACCCACGTAGGAGCTTGGGCACCAAAACCAGAGCAGGAAGCAACTGCAAAATTCTATGAAAACCCTGAAAATGTAAACGTATTCGTAGAAGACTTCAAAGGAAAGCTTGAAGAAAGCTTAAAAGTACTTCATGGCGGAGTTCAGGATTTAAAAGCTAAAGGACTTTCTGTAGACAGTATTGAGCCGATGGGAGCACTTTATCTTACCATCAAGCTTGATTATATCGGAAAAACAAAACCTGACGGAGCCGTTATTGAAAACTCTTCAGATTTAGTATTCTATCTGATCAATGAAGCGGGGGTGGCTTTAGTTCCATTCTCAGCGTTCGGAGAGGATAAGTCTGAACCTTGGTTCCGTGCTTCAGTAGGAGGATTAGCTGTTGATGAGATCAAAGTAATGCTTCCAAAACTGGAAAATGCTTTGAACAATCTGAAGTAATCCACTTCATTAATTTATAAATATACCAGTGTACCAAATTCTCCAATGTTTTAAGTTGGTTAATATTGTTACACTGGTATATTGTTATATTATTACATTGATATATTATTTTAATTATATAAGCTAAACATAGTTTGATATTAAAAAAATTAAATAAATATTAAAATCAGATAAACACTTTGTACAAAAGTTATCTAGAGATTATCTTTGAGCCTTTATAAATGAAGAATAAACAGGGCTGAAAATATAATAATGAAAAAACTGAGATTTCTGTTGCTGCCAATATCTGTATTGGTATATTCACAAGAAGCTGATACATTGAAGGTGGAAAAACTCCCAAAGGAATCAGAATCTCCAAAAGTACAAACTTATACCTTAAAAGACGGATCTGTCAGAACTTATCCCAAGCCCAAACTTTTAGACTTCGTTACCAAATTACCTAGGAATTTTATCAATACCAATAAAGATTTCGTAGCAAAAGATCATGCTTACTATTTAGGTGGTGCTGTAGCTTCCACACTCATTCTTCTGCCTTTTGACCAGAAATTAATCGATAACTCCAGAGAGCTCGGAGAAAGATGGGGAATGGATAAAGATAACAACTATACCAAAGTAGGAGGTGTATTTAAAATTCCAAAAGATATCGGATCTACTTTATATCTGATCGGAAACGGTTCCACTTTAGTATTACTTGGAATTGGTTTCGGAACTTATGGTCTGATTAAAAATGATTACAGAGCACAGGCTACAGCAAGCGGATTGATGGAAAGTTTAATTCTTTCAGGTGTTTTTACTCAAGCCATCAAGAGAATTACAGGTAGAGAAAGCCCTTTTATAGCAGAAGAATACGGACACAAAGGAGGAGTATGGAATCCCTTTCCAAGTTTTTCGGCATTTGGTAAGAATACATCCAATTATGATGCAATGCCATCAGGGCATTTAACAACCTTTATGGCTGGGATCACGGTTATTGCAGACAATTATCCCGATGCCGTATGGATAAAACCTGTGGGGTACACATTAGCCGGAGCTTTATGCTTTCAGATGATGCAAAGTAAAGTTCACTGGGCTTCAGACTATCCTTTAGCATTATTAATGGGATATTTCATTGGAAAAACAATCTCAAAAAGCAGATATACTTCTTCGGAAGGTACCATTGGAAAAACAAAGTATAAATTTGATCTTACAGCATCCCGCCAATGGGAATACAATATGATAGGCGTAAAACTATCTTTTTAAATTGACTCATTTATTTTTAAAAATCTATACCCAATTCTCACTTTTTCATTGAAAATGTGGGAATTTTTCATTTTTGAAAATTAGAAATTGCAGTATTTGCCAAGAGACTTAAAAAGAATACCACAATTTATGGAACAAACTAAAATAGTTTTCACTACTTTTGATCTGAATATAGACTGTTATTCCCTTATTTTACGATAAAAGAGTAGCAGACTTTAAATTAAAAAGACTTAATTAATATTTCTATTAAATGAAAATAATCGCTGTCATCCCTGCGCGCTATCAGGCAAGCCGTTTTCCGGGGAAACTTATGCAGATTTTAGGAGACAAAACAGTTATTACCACTACTTATCAGAATGTATTGGAAACCAATTTATTTGATGAGGTTTTTGTGGCTACAGACTCTGAAATTATCTTTGATGAAATTGTAAACCACGGTGGAAAAGCCGTTATGACAGGACAGCATGAAACAGGAAGTGATCGTATTGCCGAAGCAGTACAGAATATCGATTGTGATATTGTGATCAATGTTCAGGGGGATGAACCATTTCTTAAACTGGAGCCTTTACAACAATTAATTGAAGTCTTTAAGAATGACGATCAGCAGGAGATTTCATTGGCATCTTTAAAAATAAAACTATCTGAAAAAGAAGAAATAGAAAACCCGAATAATGTAAAAGTAATCACAGATAATAACGGTTTTGCATTATATTTCAGCCGTTCTGTAATTCCTTTTCACAGAGAAATTTCTTACGATGTAGACTATTTTAAACATATCGGAGTATATGCCTTCAGGAAAGAGGCGTTACTACAGTTCTCAAAACTGGAAATGAAACCCCTTGAAATCTCTGAAAAAATAGAATGTATCCGCTATCTTGAATATGGAATGAAGATCAAAATGATAGAAACCAATTTCGTAGGAGTAGGAATAGATACTCCGGAAGATCTTGAAAAAGCAAAGAAGTTAATTTAATTGAAATCATGCGAATTTGCACTTAGCTCACTTTTTCAGCCTTTTTGCAATTTTGCTCAATTCCCCTTATATTTGAAATTATAAATAAAATTAATGAAGAAGTTACTGTTAGTATTTGGACTGGTATTTTCACACTTAACATTTGCCCAGACCGCAAAGGAAATCATAGATAAAAACATTGAATTATCCGGAGGTTTAACGAACTGGAAGCTTTTAAACTCAGTGTTGCTTCAGGGAAAAGTAGTGTTGGGGATCAAAGATGAATACCCTATAAAAATTTATCAGCAGCGTCCAAACCTTACCAAAACAATCATTACAATCGGAGGAAAAGAAACAGCGATAGAAGGCTTTGACGGAAATAAAGGGTATGCCATGAACTATGCTGCCAATAAACTTCAGGAATATCCTGAATATGTACCGGAAAGTTTTGATAATGACTTCATTGATTGGGAAAATAAAGGGTTTGATGCCAAATATCTTGGAAAAGAAAAAGTAGGAGAGATCTACTGCCATAAGGTAGAGCTTACCAAAAACGTAAATAAGAATATGTATTATTTTGATACAAAATCTTACATGCTTTTAAAAGAAGTAAAAAAAGACGAAACCGTAATATATTCTGATTATAAGAAAGTTGGGAATCTTATCATGCCATTTAGAATAGAATCTTCAAGCTCTAAGAAAGATGGAGATTATGTAATGCTGTTCAATAAGATTGACGTTAACAAAGTTTTCCCTTCCAATATTTTTAAGTTTTAAATCAATAGCAGTCTGACTGCATAAATTTATAAGAAATGAAAAATATTTTTTTAATGCTGTTTGCATTCGTTGCTTTACTGCAAAGCTGCACCAATCAAAAAAGTGAAATTTCTAAAGCTAAAACCACAGAACTTATGGGAAAAACAATATACGACTTCAAAGTAGAAAGCCTTGACGGTAAGGAAATCAACTTTGCAGATTTTAAAGGAAAGAAAATCCTTATTGTAAATACAGCATCAGAATGCGGATTTACCCCGCAGTATGCAGATTTGGAAAAATTGTATGAAGAATATAAAGACAAATTGGTAATCGTAGGTTTTCCAGCGAATAATTTCGGAGGACAGGAACCGGGAACCAATGCTGAAATCGGAACTTTCTGCCAGAAAAATTATGGAGTAACATTCCCGATGGCTGCAAAAGTTTCTGTAAAAGGTGATGATACAGCACCGATCTTTAAATATCTTACAGAAAAAGATCTGAATGGAGTGAAAAATTCAACCATTCTTTGGAACTTTACGAAATTTCTGATCGATGAAAACGGAAAGCTTATTGATTCTTATGTAAGTACTACAAAACCAACCAGTGAGTCCATTACAAAGCATTTAAAATAAATAGATAGATTTATAAAATAGAACGCGAATGATAATTCATTCGCGTTTTTATTTTGGATAAGATTGATTAAAAATATCGAATTTGATGTAACGCTTTACGTTAATAGTAAATAAATAGGCATAAAATTAAGCATCAATGACTTTGTCCGCAAAACAGAAAATATTTCCCAGTTTGATACTTGAATAGCCATTGCTTTTAATTTTAGAAGAATTAATCATTGCTTTTGCTAAAATATCAGTAGGTAAAGGTTTTTGGCTTTCCAATAATCCAAGCTTATTGGCAAATTTTATAATTCTGCTGCCTAAAACTTCACCCGTTCTTTCAGAATCTTTCCGCTCCAGCATTCCGGGTTTGAAAATCGTAATTTTATTGAAATGTAACTGTTTTACAGCTTCTTCCAATTCACCTTTCATTTTAGAATAGAAAATCTTAGAGGCAGGATTTGCTCCGTAGGCGGAAACCAAAACATAATCTTCCACATCATTTTCCCTTGCGGCTTTGGCAAAATCATACTGATAATCAAAATCTACTTTTTTTTGAGCTTCTTTACTCCCTGCATCCTTTAAAGTAGTTCCCAGACAGGAAAAAGCAACATCACCTTTTACCATTTGCTTCCACTCGTCAGGTTTTTCAAAATCGATGACATGAACCTTAAGCTTTTCATTATCAATATCCACAGGTTTTCTTACAAAAATATTTACTTCCTCAAAATCTTTATCATTGAGTAACTGATTGACTAAATCCTTTCCTGTAGCGCCTGTAGCACCGATTACTAAAGCTTTCATAACAATATAGTTTGATGTGATGATATTTCTTTCTTAAATTTACTAAATTTGAATAAAAGATGAAAGAATAATTTAAATCCTTAATTTTATTCTCTAAACTTATTGATCATTAATTGCCTGTTACTTATTACTAATAAAACTCATGGATGCCAACGAAATTTTAGAATATTGCCTTGCTAAAAAAGCAGTTACGGAAAGCTTTCCTTTTGATAATGAGACACTCGTATTAAAAGTAGATACTAAAATGTTTCTGTTGATGGGGCTGGAAAGGCAGCCATTGTCTATTAACGTGAAAACAGATCCGGAATGGAGCGCAGAGCTTCGGGAACAATATCCGCAGATTACAGGAGCTTATCACATGAATAAAACCCATTGGAATTCTGTATCTGTAGATGGGCTGAAAAGGGAGCTTATTTTTAAACTTATTGATCATTCTTATGATTTGGTATTTAAATCTTTAACCAAGAAAATTCAAAACACAATCCATAATTCTTAAAAAAACTAAACTAATAAACATGAGAAAAATTTTGATCTCGGCTGTCTATTTCCTGGCAGTCGGAGCATTTGCCCAGTCAAAGGACCACTCTAAAACGTGGGAACTTTTACTGAATAATAAGAGAAATGAAGCAAGAAACTATTACGATAAAACCCTTCAATCCCAAAAACTTAAAAACTTTGAAACTCTTTTTCTGGATGCTTTGATAGATCAGGAAATGGGGAAATTTATTTTTGATGAAACCTTTATCAAAAATTTTGTCAGTATTACTGATGAAGAAGCTTATCTGTATCCTATCGTCAGGGAGAAATTTATGATTGGTAATGTGGAAGAGAGCGGATATGATGATTATACCTATAAGAAGGCAGATATTCTTTATGAAAGTAAGAATTTCCAGCATCTGAACGGAGCTATAGAATATAAAACCTATTTTGATTTCCTGAGAAATAACATTAAAGGATCTGCAGAAGCACTTGCAAAGTTGGGAAGAATTGATAAATGGCAGTATGCCGGAGTTTTCGAAAACCTAAATGGCAGTGGAATGGATAACGAGTATGAACCCGAAACCTATGCCAAAAATGATAAACTTTTCAATACCGGAAATTTTGGAAATGTAGGTTGGTATAACAGGAAATATCCTGATAATGATGGGTTCAACTTTTTCTTTAATGAGCTAGAATACGGAAGAGGAATCATATATGCACAAACTTTCATTAATAATCCGGAGGAAAGAAAAGTCCTGTTGGAAGTGAATGCAACCAATGAACTCAAAGTTTTTCTTAATGATGTCGAAATATTATCCAGTACCAAAGACGGCTATACTTCCGCAGGATCACATCTCGTAGAAGTTGTATTGCCAAAAGGAATGAATCGTCTTCTTGTTAAAAATGATTCACAAACTAATAAAATAGCAGGATTACTGGTGGTTCCTTTTGATACAAATTATCAGAAAATCAGGGATCTGATGTATTTTGATACTTATCAGGAGTACAACAAGAGTACATTCGCACAGCTTCAGCCAAAAGAATTAGAATTAAAATTTGAACAAAGACTGAAAGAAAAAATAATACAGAATCCGGATGATTTCATTTATGAATTTATTCTCACCTTAGGCTATATTAATAATCAGCAGAATGATAAGGCAAAAGAGAAAATAGATGCTTTTATTCAGAAATATCCTAAATCATCCCTCATTCAGAATGTTCTTTCCCGATATTATGCTAATTTGGATGATAAAGTAAAAACCACGGAAATTTTAAAAAATATAGAAGCAAATGATCCTGAATATTATCAGGTTCCGGTCATGAAAATAGCAGATGAAAGCAGTTCAAGCACCATGAGTCTTCAGGATCTGGAAAAATATAAAGCTATTCTTACTAAGACGAAAGCTAAAGCTATGGTAGATCTTTTTGATATGATCATAGCTGCAAGAAATCATGATCTTGAGAAGATGAAGCAGCATGTGGCAAGCATTAAAACAGCATTTGCCAATAATGAAAAATATTTCGTTTTATTTACATCGCTGGAGGAAGCTGAGAAAAAAGATCAAAGCAGTATCATTAAAAAGCTTGAAGACTTTCTTGCCACAAGAAACAATATTGAGATCATGTATTCACTATTGGATTATTACGAAAAATCCAACAGAATAGAAGATGAAAAAAAACTTCTTAAAAGATTTATAGATACTTATCCGTCCCTAAATATATTAAGAACCAAATATGTTTCTCTTTTACAGGAAGATCCTAAAAATCCTGAGATTATGAAGCAGATTGATGAAGGGCTTGCTAACTTTCCTTATTCATATTCACTGCTTGCTTTAAAAGCGGAGATCATGGCATTACAGAAAAATAAAGACGAAGCTGTGAAATATGCCAAAGAATCACTTGCACACAATGCGGAAAATGAGCGTATGTATAAGCTGATTAGAGATTTGGGACAGACAGAGGATGAAATAGATCAGGTGGCTGTTAAAGACTTGAAAAAATTAGCCCAGGAAAGAAGAAATAAAGGCGTAAAAGGAAAAAAAGGAGTTACTACATTACTTGATGAATATATTGTGAACGTATATCCCGAAGGTGGTTTTAAGAAAAGAGTTACTTATGCTTATGAGATTACTTCAGAAAATGGAATTGAAGAACTTAAAGAATATTACATCAATTATTATGATGATGTAATAAAATCTGAAATCATTAAACCCAACGGAAACATTGTTCCTGGAGAAAAATCAGATGATCAGATTGTATTTACCAATCTTGAAGTAGGAGATGTGGTGCTGATACAAAGAGAAAGTATTGAAAGACGTGGTGGACGTTTTTATAAAGATTTTAATCTGAGTTCTTATTTTAATTCAGAATATCCTGTGGTGGAATCTGTTTTTACGGTAATAACACCCGAAAATATGCCTTATCAGGTAAAAACTAACAATGCAGAAGTAGCTTCAACTCAGAAGAAAATAGGAAATAAACTTTTCCAGACGTGGAAACTTAATAACCTCCCAGAAGTAAGTTTTGATGAAAATTATACTCCGACTTACTATGATGCAACAATTTCAGTTACAGCAAACTCAATAAAAACATGGCAGGAAATAGCTAATTGGTATTCGGACCTCACAAGAAAAAGCCTGGTTTCTGACAGAGTGGTAGAAAAAGCTTTCGCAGAAATATTCCCTAATGGTGTTTTAGGCATGAAAGACACGGAAAAAGCAGAGAAAATTTATAATTATATTGAAAAAAATGTGACCTATAGCTCTGTAGATTTCCGTCAAAGCGGATTTATCCCACAAAAACCCTCAAAAACATTGGTAACAAAGCTGGGAGACTGCAAAGATTTATCCACTTTATTCGTTATTCTGGGGAATCAGGCTGGATTAAAATCAAATCTTGTACTGGTACAGACCAATAACAACTCGCCACAACGCCTTCTTTTACCGAACCTGAGTTTTAATCACTGTATTGTAAAAGTACAGCTGGACGGTAAAGAAACCTTTCTTGAAATGACAGATAAATATCTTCCTTTCAATGCCATTGTAAAAGGAAATTATAAAGCAAAAGCACTGGTAATCTCTACCGATAAAAATAATAAAACTCCTGCTCAACTGATTGATATACCTGCTGATAATAATACAAAAAATCTTTTCAAATCAGTGAGTGAAGTGCAGATTAACGGAGATGATCAGAATTTTGTACTCAGACAATATACAATGGGAGAAACGAAAAGTTACTACAATAATTTGTTCCAGAGCTCACAGACTGAAGAAAACCGTAAAAAAAATATGGAAAAAGAATATGTAGGCACTCTAGACAAGATGATCAGTGTAAAATCTGTGAAATTACTAGATGGAAGAGACCTTACATCCAAACCTTTATCCTATGAGGTTCAGTTTAATATCAATGATAAACCCCAATCTGTAGGAAGTTTAAAAATTATGAAGATTCCGTTCTTAACCAAACCTTTTACCAAAGATATTGTTGCAACAGAAAAAAGGAATACCGATATTCAGTACACGCAATATGAAAGGCAGAATGAATATTTTGAGGAAATATATCTCAATATTCCTGAAGGGATGAAATTCATAGAAATTCCAGAGAATAAAACCCTTGCATACAATAATTTTAATTATTCCATTAATTATCAGCTGGAAAAAAATAATAGATTAAAAATTACAAGAAGTTCTCAAACACCTTGGGATAATATTAAAAAAGAGCAATATCCTGAGTTTAAAAAATTTGTAGAAGATGCTATTAATGCAGAAAATCAGATTTTAGGATACAAATAATAAACTTATTAACCGGATCAGCAATGATTCGGTTATTTTTTTAAATTTAGATTGATAAAAATCCTGTTAAAAATTCTATTATATATTGAGAATTGTGATTCAGGTACAGATTTTGTTGTCCAATAGAGGTGAATTAAATAAACCTTTATTAATTTAAAATAGAAACAAATGAGAAATCACCTTTTATTATTCATGGTAGCTGGCGCATTAACGTTATCAAGCTGTAATAAATCTGAGAAGAAAGACCCGTCCGCTACAACTGCGCCCGAAACTACTGAAAATGTAAAATCTGAAACTCTGAAGATAGAATTTACAGGATCAGAGACTTTTACAATTAAAAACCCTAAGCTTAAAGTGAGCTTATATGGTATAAGTGAAGGCTTACAGGATGCTCCTGCAACATTGATTACCGAGAAAGAAGTAGAAGGAAAAGCCATCCCTTTTACTATTGAACTTCCGGTACCTGCTGATGCAGAAAGTAAAATCAATCCTAAACCTACAAACGGTGCCAAATATTATATCGCTACAGAATGGGATTCTGATGGAAACGGAAAAGCTAATGAAAAAGGAGATATCTTCATAGACCATGATAAGGAATTTCCCAATGTGAAAATAAATAGTGAAACACCACAAAAAATTTATGTGAAAACATTGAAATAAATAAAAAAATAAACGGCTATTTAGTACTGAATAGCCGTTTTTATATTTTAGAATTTAAATTCTGCAGTTAACCGTTTATCTTCATCAAGTCTTTCGATAAGCTTTTCCAATCCCTCAAACTTGATTTCATCATGAAGGAAATCCCTGAACTTTACCGTTATTCTTTCATCGTAGATATCATCATTAAAATCAAGAATATACACTTCCACTGTTAATTTTTCTCCATTTACCGTAGGATTAGTTCCAATGCTCAGCATTCCTTTATAGTGTTGACCTTTTACGTCAACTTCTACAATATAAGCACCTTTTTTAGGTAAAAGCTTAATAGATTGCGTATCAATATTAGCGGTTGGATACCCAATTGTTCTTCCGATTTTCTTACCATGAACTACCGTTCCGGAAACAGGGTAGGAGTATCCCAGCATTTCATTGGCTTCTTTAATATTCCCTGTTAAAAGAGCATTACGAACCTTCGTAGAGCTGATATTGTTTTCATGAATATTGATAGCCTCCATTTGTTCTACCTCAAAATCAAGCTCTTTGGACAGCTTTTGAAGAAGTTCAAAGTTTCCGCTTTTATTTTTTCCGAAAGAATGATCATATCCTATAATAAGATATTTCACATTAAGCTTATCAATTAAAATCTGGCGCACAAATTCTTCACCGGTTAAATTCCTGAACTCTTCATCAAATTCTTTCAGGAATAAATTATCAATACCATATTTATCAATCAATTGCTGCTTTTCTTCTATGGTATTCAAAAGCTTTAAATCCTCATTAGGATTAAAAACAAACCTTGGATGTGGCCAAAAAGTAAGTATGGCAGTTTCCAGATTGTTAGCTGCTCCTACATTAATAAGTTCGTCGATAATACTTTTATGTCCCAGATGTACTCCGTCAAACATACCTAAAGATAATGCTAGAGGCTTTTGAGAGGAATAATCTTTAAAATTTTTAAAAACTTTCAAAACGGAAAAATTTTGACTGCAAATATAGATATAATGTAACAATCTATCAATATAACAATGAATCAATATTTTTTACTGTTAAATAGGGTTGTGAGATTGGTAAATGGCTACTTTGGCAAATTTGTAAAAAGTATGATAAAAATCTTTTTTTTACCAATTGCGGGTTTATGAAGAATCACTATATTTGCACCAAGAAAAAATTTAGCAATGGCAAACCAAATTAAAGGTAAAATTTCTCAAATTATTGGTCCGGTAATCGACGTTGTCTTCACAGATGTGGAAGCAGTTCCTGCAATCTATGACGCGTTAGAAATTACAAAAGAAAACGGTGAAAAAGTAGTTTTAGAGGTAGAACAACATATTGGCGAGGATACAGTAAGATGTATTGCAATGGACGCTACTGACGGTCTTAAGAGAGGTCAAGATGTAATCGGATACGGAAATCCTATTACTATGCCAATCGGAGAGGCTGTAAACGGAAGACTATTCAACGTTGTTGGTGATGCTATCGACGGACTTCAAGATATTTCTAAGGATGGTGGTCTTCCAATTCACAGACCAGCTCCAAAATTTGATCAATTATCAACTTCAGCAGAAGTTTTATTTACAGGTATTAAAGTAATCGACCTAGTTGAACCTTATGCAAAAGGAGGTAAAATTGGATTGTTCGGTGGTGCAGGTGTAGGTAAAACAGTATTGATCCAGGAGTTGATTAACAATATTGCAAAAGGACACGGAGGTCTTTCTGTATTCGCCGGAGTAGGTGAAAGAACGAGAGAAGGAAATGACCTTTTGAGAGAGATGCTTGAATCAGGAATTATCAAGTATGGTGATGATTTCATGCACTCTATGGAAAACGGAGGTTGGGATCTTTCTAAAGTAGACCTAGAGGCTATGAAAGATTCAAAAGCAGCATTCGTATTCGGACAGATGAACGAGCCGCCAGGTGCAAGAGCTAGAGTAGCACTTTCTGGTCTTACATTAGCTGAGTACTATAGAGATGGTGGAGAAAGCGGACAAGGTAGAGATGTACTTTTCTTCGTAGATAACATCTTCCGTTTTACACAGGCTGGTTCTGAGGTGTCTGCACTTCTTGGTCGTATGCCATCAGCGGTAGGTTACCAACCAACTCTTGCTTCTGAAATGGGTGCGATGCAGGAAAGAATTACTTCAACTAAAAATGGTTCAATTACTTCAGTACAGGCAGTATATGTACCTGCGGATGACTTAACTGACCCGGCTCCTGCGACAACGTTTGCTCACTTAGATGCAACAACAGTACTTGACAGAAAGATTGCTTCATTAGGTATTTACCCAGCGGTAGATCCATTAGCTTCTACTTCAAGAATCCTTGCTCCAGAAGTTAT
Source organism: Chryseobacterium sp. CS2K3 (assembly GCF_059515185.1). NCBI lineage: Bacteria > Pseudomonadati > Bacteroidota > Flavobacteriia > Flavobacteriales > Weeksellaceae > Chryseobacterium > Chryseobacterium sp. CS2K3. The sequence goes on from NZ_JCAKRW010000004.1 coordinate 297,616, forward strand.
CGGTCACGATCACTATAACTGTGCTCAAAGAGTAAAAGAAATTCTTCAAAGATACAAAGCGCTTCAAGATATTATCGCGATCCTTGGTATGGAAGAACTTTCTGAAGAAGATAAAGCAGTTGTTTACCGTGCAAGAAAAGTTCAGAGATTCTTATCTCAGCCTTTCCACGTAGCAGAACAGTTTACAGGTATCCCAGGATCATTAGTAGATATCAAAGATACTATCAAAGGATTCAACATGATTATGGATGGTGAATTAGATCACTTACCAGAAGCTGCTTTCAACTTGAAAGGAACAATCGAAGAAGCTATCGAAGCAGGACAAAAAATGTTAGCTGAAAACGCTTAATAAATTAGACATAAGATTCTTAGACGTGAGATGAGAGACATATAATGTTTGTCAAAATCTTTTAATCTTTCAATCTTTTAATCTTTTAATCTAAATTAAAATGAATATAAAAATTTTAACACCAGAATACGTAGTTTTTGAAGGAGAGGTTAACTCTGTATTATTGCCTGGAAAAAATGGTGAATTCCACATCATGAAAAACCACGCAGGAATCGTTTCTTCATTAATCGGTGGTAAGGTAAAATTATTTACTAATTCAGTAGATGAAGCTTATGCTAAAAACCTTACTAAAGAAAATGATAAAGACTCTGTTTTTTCTTATGCTATCAAAAGCGGTGTTGTAGAATTTAATCACAACAAAGGAATTATCCTTTGCGAATAATTAAATGAAAAGCTAAATATATTTTCAAAAAAGTGTAACTTTGGTTACACTTTTTTTATTTCATTTTGTGTAAAAATCTGATTCTATGAAGAAAAGTATAATCATATTCTTTACAATACTGGGAATTGCCCTCTCCAATGCCCAGAATATTAAGACCAAAAGAGGGATTATTAATTTAGACGGAATTCCTGTTGCTAAAATATCAAATAAGTCCAATGAATATATTTTTATGGACTTAAAAGAAACACCTCTATATACAATTAAATTTATTGATAAAAGTATAGTAGACTCTGTGAGAGACAGCTATATTCAGATCAATAGAGTGTATAACAGGGATAAAACCATCGAAGTAGATTATATTTCGCCGTCTGCATTTTCCGGTGAAGAAAAGTCAGCAGTTTATACATCAATAAAAGGATTCAAAATCATTGATAATATGGGAATCAATGTAAAAAATCTTGATGATTTGTTTTCCAATGTACCGAAAAGAAAGCTTGATAATAAAACAAAAGATGCTTATACCGTCAGAAAAAAGATAGATAAGCTAAACCTTGAGGTGAATAAAGTTGGCGAAATCCTTAGTAATGGTGTTCCGGTAGGATATTTTACCAATTTGCCAGTTAGCTTTGGTTCCGATGATAAGATTATAGAGAAAAGCTTTATTGATATTGAAATTTATGATGCTAAAAGTAAATATATCGGAAAATATATTACCACTACAAAGCAGTTAAAAACCGCTGGCGGAAAATCATTTACCCTGTATAAAGAAATGTCAGGAAGGGCATCTATTCTAAAGTATCCTACTTACAAAGCAATTGCTGAAAGAATAGCCATTATGGATCCGAATTTTATTAAAATACAGGAAAAAGTATCGGTAGGACCTGTCTCAAAAGATACACCTAATTAATGTATTCCACGCAAAAGCATATAAAATAAACCCTTTGAAAATCTTTCGAAGGGTTTTTCTTTTTATCCAGATGGCACATATTTTTTTCAACTAATACACGAATTTTTCTTTTTTACAGTATAAAATAGTGCATAATCATCTGCAAAATCCGCGGAAGTTTTTTGAATTTTGTCATTAAGTAAGAACCTAAACATTGTAAAATAGATGGCTGATGATAATGGATAAAAACTTAAAATAGGAGTAAGAAGAATCTACTATAAATCCTCAAAATAATTTTAAGGTTTCATTTAAGTTTATATAATCTCACTTCATTCGTGCATTCGTGGCTGATATTTTTTGCCACGAATGCACGAATTTTTTTTAGTATATATAATAATTTTACTCTTATATTTTTATTTTTGGGGTCTTGTCATTCTGTAAGAATTCAAATAGAGATATTACCGAAGCTAATTAAATTTCCTAATGAATAAAGATTATTCTATTATCATAAAAGATATGTGAGGTTAAAGGTCATTCAATAGGAATGGGTTTTAGTCCGTTTAATAATAAACGATAAATTTCATTTGGCTTCCCAAACCCAAGATTAAACGTAAAATGTATGAAAATTTTCGAAATTTAAAAATCCTGATGAAAAATTAACCTGATTTTATAAACTTAAAATAACGCCGTTTTCTTTTAATTGTTGCATCGGTTTTGAGAACCAAAACAATTCAAAATCTTCAAAATTTTCTTCAAACTGATGCTTAAGTTGTTGAGCTGTAGGTTTTTTCTGGTTTTCAATAGAATTCTCTTCCAATATATTCATCAGCCATTCTGCTTTCTCCAGTTCCATTTCAACCTTTACAATATTGGTTTTTAAGTGGAATGTAAGAAGCGTGTATGTACCAGAATATTTCTTTTTATTTTTTACGCGATTCTCAGCGATTACGTTTTTCGTTAAAAATACAACTTTTGAGTTTCCTTTAAAATTAAACTGCCCATCGTCTAAAAGACAATCATGAATATAATCCGGATGAATCTGAGTTCTTGGAATTTTAAAATCAAACCATTCCTGAAGCGGAAGTTCGAAATTGACTCCATGCATATAATTGAACAAAGATTTTTTTAATCCAAAGCTAAACTTATTATGATCAATTCCTGTTTTATCTTTAAAGTCAACATCATTGTTGGCAAACAAAATTTCCTGCTTTACGGGAACAACATCAAAATTTTCAGGATTCATTCCCACAGGTGAATGAGCAGTCATTGCAAATTGATGCCAGAAGCCACTTTGAAGAATTCCCATTTCAAACATTTGTCTTACCATTTCCAAAGAGTCAACGGTTTCCTGAACGGTTTGAGTAGGGTAGCCATACATCAGATAAGCATGAACCATAATTCCGGCTTCTGTAAAATTTCTTGTTACATTGGCAACCTGTTTTACGGATACTCCCTTATCAATCAATTTTAAAAGTCGGTCACTTGCTACTTCAAGACCTCCGGAGACAGCAACACAGCCGGAAAGTTTCAGTAAATAGCAAAGATCGCGGGTAAAGCTTTTTTCAAAACGGATATTGGTCCACCAGGTAACCACAAGTTTTCTTCTGAGAATTTCAAGGGCAACTTCTCTCATCAAAGCGGGTGGTGCGGCTTCATCTACAAAGTGAAAACCAGTTTCCCCTGTTGTTGTAATAAGTTCTTCCATTCTGTCAACCAAAATTTTGGCGGAAATGGGTTCGTATATTTTAATATAGTCCAAAGAAATATCACAGAAAGTACATTTTCCCCAATAGCATCCATGAGCCATTGTCAGTTTATTCCATCTTCCGTCACTCCATAAACTGTGCATGGGGTTGGCAATTTCAATGACAGAAATATATTGATCCAGCTTTAAATCTGTATAATCCGGAGTCCCGATGTCGGCTTGTTTATAATCATGTCTCTTAGAGTTATTTTTATAAACAACCTCTGCATTTTCCAATAGAAATGTTCTTTTATATTCTGCTGTTTCTACTGGTGTTTCCAAACTTTGATGTAAAAGTTCAATAGGCAATTCACCATCGTCAAGAGTGATAAAATCAAAGAATTCAAATACTCTTTGGTCTTTTACTTCTCTTAATTCTGTATTGGGAAAGCCGCCGCCCATTGCAGTTTTGATATGTGGGAAATTTTTCTTTATAAGCTGTGCGCATTTGAAAGCAGAGTATAAATTTCCAGGAAATGGTATCGAAAAGCAAACTAATTTAGGCTGAACCTTTTCTATTGTTTCACGAAGAATAGTCAGGGTAAAATCATCAATGAATGTTTGCGGGTCAGATAATTTTGAATATAATTCATCAAAGGAATTAGCACTTTTCCCTAGACGTTCAGCGTATCTGCTGAAACCAAAATCAGGATCAATATTTTCAACAATATAATCTGAAATATCCTCCAGATATAAAGTGACAAGATGTTTTGCTTTATCCTGTAAACCCATATTACCAAAAGCAAATTCCATATCATCCAATTGGTTGAAACGGGAAGCTTCAGGCAGAAAGTTCATGCTACAGATTTGCCTTGCGAGTGTCGGGCTTTTTCCTTGTAAAAAAGGAATAACCTGATCAATAGTTTTTAAATATTCTTCTCTTAATGCATAAATTCTCTGAGAGTTTTCAGAGGTATTATGAATATCAATTTCTTTATTGAAAACCTTTTGTAGCCCACTTTTTGAAAATAATTCCAAAATAACATCTATTCCCAAATCAATCTGATAGCTGGAAATATTTTTAGTATTTAAAAACCCTTTAATATAAGCAGTTGCCGGATAAGGAGTGTTAAGCTGGGTAAAAGGCGGGGTAATAAGAAGTAGGTCTTTCAACAGAAATTTTTTGCAAAGTTATTCTAAAGTTTTTTTAGAAAAAAATTTTTTGCTCTGATTATAAACAGGTCTAAATGGTGTTGAAAAAATTCTCCCGCAGATCTAATAGGTTCCGTAGATAAAATGAATTGAATTATGTGAAAAGTGGAGTATGATATTGGAGATTTTTTGACGCAAAGGTTTTATGAAGGGTGCTACCTATTTTTAAGGAAGCAAAGTTAGGAATCAATTTCATTGATTCATTCTAAGCGAATGCATAAATATAGAGGTTCTTCAGCGACAAAGTCGCACTTCTTTTGCTTCCTAGAATAAGGCGTTAGAATAATTAGAACTTTGCGTCTAAAATTATTTAAATACTGAATCAGGTGGATGATTAGTGATAAAATTAAGAAAAGACTTTTCATCAAAATAACCATTCTCCTCTAGAATTGCAGGATTCAAAAATTCGGCTTCATTGGATCCGTCTAAAGTTATCTTTTCAATATATCTTCCTGCTTTTCCTTCTATTACATTATGAAGACTTATTAAATATTTTGAATGAATGCTGCCTTGAGCAACGGTGTACTGTCCGTTTTCAGCAATCAATGATGTGGTAATATTTCCATCAATATAAGTTTCATGATCATTGCCGGATGCGCCAAAGAGGACTTCACAAGTAATATTTCCTGAACAGTATAATGAACCATTAACAATGATATTTTTTGCTTGTATATTTCCGGTAACAATAAGGAAAATATATTCTTCAACAAAAAGATCTCCGGAAAGAACAATATCCTGATCAAACAAAATTACTTTAAATCCTTCTTCATCCCCGGTTGTTAAATCAAGAGACTCTGAGTTTTTATTTTCAGCAAGTATAATTTTAGGAAGTTTATCTTCATCCGTTGATGTTTCTTTTATCTTTTGTACAGTTTCTATATCCAATATTTCTAGAAATTCTGAAAGATCTTCTTCATCTAAGGTCTGATCTCCAAATAAAGAAAAATCTAAAGTTGATGAAACTGTTGTGTGAAAATTTTCTGATTGCTTATTAAGATAAGTATATAATTGATCTTTTGTAAGTTGTTGCAGTTCTTTCATTGAGCTTTGTACTATTTTATCTCTTTACTTTCAAATAGGAAAGTGCAATATAAGAAAATATAAACCCCGAAGAGCTTCAATTTTTCGGGGATATTTTATAATGTATTTGAATGTATTTAAGCATGGGCTATATTTTTCCGGTCAGAGATCACATTCAAAATAACGCCTAGTAAAATAAGTGTAATCCCGATTAATAAATTGGTTGTGAATTGTTCGTGAAACATGAATACACTTACCATGACAGCAACTACAGGTTCAAGTGCTCCTAAAATGGCAACGGGAGTAGAACCGATATATTTAATTGCATATACAAGACACAAACTGGAAATTACCGTTGTAAGGAATGCAAAAATAAGGAAGTTAATAAAAAGTGTTGTTGAAGGAATAGCAAATGATTGATGTCCTATAACAGATTTGGTCATAAAAAATAAAGAGGTAAAAAGCATAGAGTAGAAGGTAAGCTTGAACCCTGAAACTTTCAATTTTGATTTGTTAACAATCACCATATAAAGAGCATAAAATAATGAACTAAACATCACAATTCCTAACCCTGCAAAGTTAATTTCAAATCCATTTCCTTTAAGACATAAAACAATTACCCCTGCAAAGGCAAGAAGAAGTGAAACGATAGATAATTTTGTAAGCCTCTCCTTATAAAAGAAAAACATAATCAGAGCTACAATTACCGGATAGATAAAAAGAACTGTAGAAGCAATTCCCGGTGTAAGAAAATCATAACCTATAAACAGAAACTCTGAGGAAAGGGCATAACATATTCCGAGAATAGCAAGGATCAAAGCTTCCTTTTTATTAATTCTAAATTTTTGTTTGGAATAGATAAGATAAGCACCCACCATTAACGCAGAAAAGAAAAATCTGTAAAAAAGTGTAATGTCCATTGAAAAATGAGCCTGCTTGATCGGCAAAATAAAAATGGGGATCAACCCATATGAAACTGCCGATAAAACGCCCAATAAATAACCCTTAAGTTTCATTTGCTATAGTTTGTAGTTTTTAAAATAAAAAACCACTGAATTAATCAGTGGTTTTTTTATGTTGTTTAAAGATTAGATCGGTTTAAAACTTAATCCTTGTTCCTGCAGTAATATTTGTTCCTGCTCCTTATAGTAACCACTTACTAATTTATCGTGAATTGCTTCAAATGCGGCAAGAGTTTCATTAATCTCTGAATCCGTATGTGAAGCGGTAGGAATTAATCTTAAAAGAATCATCCCCTTAGGAATTACCGGATATACTACCACAGAGGTAAAGATTCCGTAATTCTCTCTCAAGTCTTTTACCAGTAGAGTCGCTTCTACAGGAGTTCCCTGCATCATTACCGGCGTTACACAAGTATTGGTATCACCAATATTGAATCCTCTTTCTCTTAATCCGTTTTGTAGTTTTCCTACATTTTCCCAAAGTTTAGCTTTGATTTCAGGTCTTGATCTCAATAGCTCTAATCTTTTTAAACCTCCGATTACCATTGGCATGGTAAGAGATTTTGCAAAGATCTGTGATCTAAGGTTAAATTTCAGGTATCTGATGATTTCTTTGTCACCCGCAAGGAATGCTCCGAAACCAGCCATTGATTTAGCAAAAGTAGAGAAATATACATCAATCTGATCCGTACAGTCTTGTTCTTCACCTACACCAGCTCCTGTTTTACCTAATGTTCCGAAGCCATGAGCGTCATCCACTAAAAGTCTGAACTGGTATTTTGATTTAAGTTCGCAGATTTCCTTGATCTTTCCTTGTTGTCCTCTCATTCCGAAAACTCCTTCAGTAATCACAAGAATACCTCCTCCTGTTTCTTCAGCTACTTTCGTTGCTCTTTGAAGATTTTTCTCAAGACTCGCCATATCGTTGTGCTTATAGGTAAATCTTTTACCTGAATGAAGTCTTACTCCATCCACGATGCAGGCATGAGAATCCATATCATAAACAATTACATCATTTCTGCTTACCAAAGCATCAATGGTAGAAACCATCCCCTGGTAACCGAAGTTCAATAAATATGCTGATTCTTTTTGTACGAAGTCTGCCAATTCTCTTTCCAACTGAAGGTGCTGGTCTGTTTCTCCAGACATCGCTCTTGCTCCCATTGGATAGAACATTCCGTATTCTGCAGCCGCCTTTGCATCTGCTTCTATTACTTCAGGATGATTACACAATCCTAAATAATCATTGGCACTCCAGAAAATTACTTCTCTACCCTGAAATTGCATCCTAGGACCGATAGGTCCTTCAAGTCTCGGGAAAATAAAATATCCTTCTCCGTAATCTGCAAATTGTCCAAGAGGTCCTGGATTTTCTTTTATTCTTTCAAAAATATCCAACATTGTATCGTAATTTTTAAGTAAAAAAGCCTTTTTTGTAGAACACGCAAAAGGCTTTATTTATATCGTGATTTTATTTATTCCTATTTAATAAACTCTGTTTTGAAAACTTCGTCATAGTTGTGAACACAGTTGTTGACAAACCCTTGTTCAGCCATCCACTTGTCGCTGTACACTTTTGTGATGTATCTTGAACCGTGGTCAGGGTATATTAAAACAATTACATCATTTTCTGTTAATTCATGAGATTGTGCGTACTGCATCAGTCCCTGAGTTACAGCTCCTGTTGTATAACCTCCCATAATAGCTTCTTTTAAAGCGATCTCACGGGTTCTGTAGGCTGCCATTTCATCATTTACCCTTACAAATTCATCCACCTTATCGAAAAGCAGGGCAGAAGGGATTAAATTTTTTCCCATTCCCTCAATCTGATAAGGATGTACATCTTCCTTGTGAATTTCACCTGTCTCGTGATAGCTCTTTAATATAGATCCGTCTGCATCCACCCCGATAATTTTAATATCCGGGTTTTTCTCCTTCAAAAACTTTGCTGAACCAGACAATGTTCCTCCTGTTCCGGTGCAGGCAAAAAGGTGAGTGATCTTACCTTCTGTCTGTTCCCAGATCTCAGGACCCGTAGTCTGATAGTGGGCATCAATATTCAGTTCATTAAAGTACTGATTGATGTAAATAGAATTGGGCGTTTCCAAAGCGATTCTCTTCGCTACTTCATAATAAGATCTTGGATCATCCGCAGGTACATTGGCAGGACATATATAAACAGTAGCTCCTAATGCTTTAAGATAAGCAATTTTCTCAGGTTTTGTTTTGTCGCTTACTGCGAGAATACATTTATATCCCTTAATGATACATACCATTGCAATAGAGAACCCTGTGTTTCCGGAAGTAGTTTCTACAACCACGGAATCTTCTTTCAATAAGCCTTTTTTCTCTGCGTTCTCTATAATATGAAGTGCGATTCGGTCTTTGGTGGAATGTCCAGGATTATATGATTCTAACTTGGCATAAACGGTTGCTGGAATATCTTTTGTAACAGTATTTAGCTTCACCATAGGAGTGTGTCCTATTAGGCCAAGAATATTATCGTAAACATTACTCATTATTTGTTATTTTCAATAAAAATCTGACTGCAAAAATACAAAAAAATAAATAATTACTAAACTTTTGTTTGATTTCTAGGGCACAGTTTCGTAAAAAAATATTTTCCTGTTTATACTTTTAGCACGAGTGTAATCACAAATTCTAAGCCAAATTTTTAAATTTTGTTAAAAACAATATAAAATAATATAAAAGCCTTATTTTCGCATAATTGATTTAATACTATGAAAAATTGGACTTTTAGGCAATGGAACACCGTTTTAGGATGGGTGATTTTCGTCATTGCGTTTTTCACGTACTTGTCCACAATAGAACCCAATTTCAGTTTTTGGGATTGTGGTGAGTACATTTCTTCTGCAGTAAAACTTGAAGTAACGCACGCTCCCGGAGCTGCATTATTCCAGATCGTGGGTGCCGTGGCAGCCATTTTTGCATTAGGGAAAGGCGAAAATTATTCCATCGTAATCAACGCGATGTCTGCATTGTTCAGTGCGCTGACTATTTTATTTTTGTTTTGGACAATCACGCATTTTGTGAGAAGACTGCTAAACAAAGATTTTGATGAAATTACGAAACATCAGGAAATTTCTATTTTATTTGCCGGAGCGGTAGGAGCACTTTGCTTCACTTTCTCAGATACATTCTGGTTCTCGGCTGTAGAAGGAGAGGTTTATTCTATGGCTTCTATGTTTATCGCGCTTTTGGTCTGGTTGATCACAAAGTGGGAAAATGAGTATAAAGCGGCAGACAGTGAGAGATGGATTATTCTTATTTTCTTTATCTTGGGACTTTCTGTTGGGGTACACATGATGTGTATGCTGGCGATTCCTGCTGTATGTCTGGTATATTATGCCAGAAATTATACATTTACCTGGAAAAACTTTATCTGGGCAAACCTTATTACCCTTGGGATTTTGATTATTGTTTTCAAAATTATCTTCCCTCTTATCATGACCATGTTCGGAAGACTGGAAATTTTCTTTGTGAACGGTCTTGCTCTTCCATTCCATTCAGGAACTATTGCAGCATTTATTTTAATGGTAGTAATTTGTTATTTCCTGATCAAATATGCGAGAAAAGCAAAAAGAAACATTTATCAGACAGTAGCTTTATCGGTAGTTTTCATGATGATCGGGTTTTCTTGTTGGATGGTTATTCCAATCAGAGCCAATGCTAATCCACCGATGAACCTTAACGATCCGGATACTGCAATCGGAATGTTGGATTATTATAACAGAGAACAATATGGTGACTGGCCAACAATGTATGGACAAAACTATACGGCATTCCTTGATGCTAACGGGATTGAAAAGAATGAAGACGGAAGTTTTAAAACAAAAAAGACCGGAGAAATCTACGAAAAAGATGAAAGAACCGGAACTTACAGAAAAACTGGAGATCGTTTCAACTATGTATTCAATAAGTCTCAGGTAAGTCTTATGCCTAGAATGTTTAATGAGGATAAAGATGTAATGGCAAACTATATTTCCATGTACGGAGCTCCTGATTTTACATTTAACTATGCAAATGAAGACGTGGCAGACAATCCTCAGGCTAAGCAGATTTTCGATGAGTTAAGAACAAAATACGAAGATAAATCGATTACGGCAGCAGATTATTTAAAGGTAAGACCTTATAACCTTATCAATGTTCAGAAGCCTTCACTGCTTCAGAATATGGATTATTTTATTACTTTCCAGAATGGTTATTACTTTGTAAGATATCTGATGTGGAACTTCGTGGGAAGACAGAATGATCTTGAAGGAAACATGGAAATTACTAAAGGAAACTGGATTTCCGGAATTCCTTTTATTGATAGCGTTAATGTAGGGAACCAGGATAAAATGCCTGCGAAATTTAAAAATGAAAGTACGGTTGCTTTCTTCTTCCTTCCATTAATTTTAGGTTTAATCGGATTCTTTTTCCAGTTAAACAGAGACTTCGGAAGATTCTATGCACTATTATCGTTATTTATTTTAACAAGTGTCGGAATTATTTTTTATACCGGAGTAAAACCTTTTGAGCCAAGAGAAAGAGATTATGCAATGGTAGGTTCTTTCTATGCTTTTGCAATCTGGATCGGATTAGGAGCTGGAGCTATTTTATGGTTCTTCCAATCTAAAATTAAATCTAACGGTGCTAATATTGCATTAGGAGTGGTTTTATTAGGAGTTCCTTTTATGATGGGCTTCCAGAACTATAATGTTCATGACAGAAGTGAAAGATATACTGCATACGATTATGCTTATTCAGTATTAAAGTCATTACCGAAAAATGATATCTTATTCGTATATGGTGATAATGATACTTATCCGGTTTGGGCTATTCAGGAAACAGAAAGGTTCAGAGATGATGTAAAAGTAGTGAACTTTACGCTTGCTTCTACTCCTTGGAATCTTGATCAAATCAAAAGAAAAACATACAACGCAGAAGGAATTCCAAGCCAGCTGACTCATGAAGATTATAGAGATGGTGTAAATGATCAGATCTATATGATGAAGAAAGAAGATTGGGAAGGAGTTTTCTCTATGTTAAAAGAGCAGGGAGTTCCTGATACAGAATTCCAGGCGTTCAGAAAGTACCTTACACAGGATTCTTTAACATTGAAGCAGGCAATCGAATTTATTAAGTTCAAATCTCCTGAAAAAGATCAGCTTTTGAAAATGTACTTCGGAGAAGAGAAATATGAAAAGTATAACATTCTTCCGGTAAACAAATTCATTCTTCCGGTAAACAAGGAAAATGCATTGAAGGCGGGAATCATCAATCAGGCAGATCTTCCAAACGTAGCCAACCAGATTATGATTACTTACAAAGGAAACACGCTTTACAAAAATAACCTAATCCTGTTAGATTTACTGGCAAACTTCGACTGGAAGCGTCCCATCAACTTCTCATCAGGTGGAATTTATGACAGCGAAAATATTTTCTACCTTAATGATTATCTTCAGTTTGACGGGTTCAGTTACAGATTAGTTCCAATTCAAACGCCACCTTCAGAAGACGGAGATATGGGAAGAGTAGATCCAAATGCGCTTTACAACGTAGTGAAAAACTTCAGATGGGGTAACTTCAAGAACCTGAATGCTCACTTTGATGAAACGGCGACTTCTAATATCATCAGCTACAGAATGTCAGCAAGCAGAGCAGCATCAGCATTGGCATTAAGCGGACAGAAAGCAAAGGCATTAGAAATTCTTGACCTTGCAGCAAAAGAAATTCCGGCTGAGAAATATAATGATCCACGTTCATTAAGCTCAATTGTAACAGGATATATTATCGCAGGACAGGAGCAGAAAGGATTACAGTTGGCAGAAGTTCTGAAGAAAGGAATATTTGAAGAATATGACTATTACATGAGTCTTTCAAAATCTGATCAAAGCTATCTGAGAAGACAGATGAGAACAAAACCAATGGAATATTCTTTAGTTGTAGCAGCAGTTACCGACGCTTATAATAAGATCGGACAAAAAGAAAAAGGATATGCTTATCTTGTAAAATCCATCGAGCCGATTGATAAAAAATTCAATGCTTTTATAAAAGAGCTTCAGCTTATGGGAAGAGAGAAAGCAATAAAAGAGTCTGACGATGTACAAAAGATCACGCCATTCTATCAATATTTATTTGACGTAATGCAGCCTTATGATTCTACTTACTCGAAAGAAAAGGAAAATCAGATTACTTCAGCAATGATGAAGGCGACACAATAAAATACTTTTAAAAACGGAACTTCGGTTCCGTTTTTTTGTTATTGGGAATCCTGAATTTTAAGATTATATTTGTGAATCTAAAAATGCATAATGGCTGAAACACAAAATAGCAAACTCCCAATTTATGCCGTAATAATTACGGTAGCTTTTAAACTTCTTTTTTTACTGACTCATTATATTCAGGAAGATGCTTTCATCACCTGGAGAGTGGCTCAGAATCTATTGGATTATGGCGTAATCGGTTTCAATGGAGATACTAAAATTTCAGCGTCTACCACCCATTTATATGTTTTTGTATCTTATATTTTCAATTTGATTTTTGGTAAAGGACACTTTATTGAACCTCTTTTGACCTTTAATTCTATCCTTTTTACAATAGGAACATTATTCTTATCTCATTTACTTCTTAAAAACCCTTGGCATAAAGCTATTTTTATATTTCTGATCGGAATTTTACCACCCGCAATTAAAATTTCAATTCTTGGGATGGAATATGGCATTCTGTTTTTCCTGGAAATGTCTCTGCTATATTACGGATTCAATAAAGGAAAAAAATGGGTGCTTACTCTTCTTCCGATTCTGATTATGTTTACAAGAATTGATACTGTTATATTCCTGGGAATTGTATTTCTTGTTGACCTGTTCTGGAATAAAAAAATCAGATGGAATTATATTTTTGGGGGAATATTAGGATTGTTTTCAACTGTTGCTTTCAATTGGTTTTATTTCGGAGAAATTGTAAATAATACCATTACTGCCAAAAAATTACTTTATGAACAGCAATTCACGTTTGCTCAAAATGTAGAGTATTTTCTGGTAAGCTTTGGTAATTTCTGGGGGATGTTAAAAGTTCCCGGAAACTTCAATCCGTTTACAATCATTGTCCTTATTTTTGAACTGCTTTGCTTTATTTATCTTATCAGACAAAGAGAAAAAAGAAATTATTTCTTGTGGATGATTTTCATTTTCGGATGGACAAAACAGATTATTTTTATTTCTCAAAAAAGCTTATTCGACTGGTATTATTGGGTGCCTCAATTACTGCTTTTCGTTCCTGTTCTTATTTTTGTGTTGGAGCAGAAAGAGAAAAGAAAACTTTGGCTTTCATTACTTGTGATGTTTTATATTGTGCCAATGCTGGCTTTCCAGACCATTCATGCATTTGCTACCGGAAATGGTGAGTGGAACTACAGAAGAAATATCGGGCTATTTTTAAATACCTACGAAAAAGATAAAAAACAATGGATTTTACTGGAACCTGCAGGATATATCCCTTATTTTTCAGGATTAAAAACTATTGATGAAGTTGGATTGGTAGATAAGCAAATTCAGGAAGAAATTAAGAAAGATAAACCCAATTACTGGATCAATACTGTAAAAAACAGGAAACCAAAATATCTTCTTTCTTACCAGAATTTGTACGAAGGAAAGAATGGAGAATATTATCAGGCTCATTATAAATTATTGAAGGAATTCAGAATAAAAGATCACTTAAAAAGCGATAATAAATTGCTTGAAAAAATCTATAACCTGAAGCCTTCCGGAACAGACTATAATTTATACATAAGAGTTGATTAAAAACTGAAGAAAAAGATTAAAATTTTTAAATTCCTGTACTATTTTTAAACCTAATGCCTAAAAAATGAAATATTGTGCTTTTCTCCGCGGTGTTAATGTAAAAGGAACCAATATGAAAATGGCAGAGGTCTGTCAGGTTTTTACAGACGCTGGAATGAAGGATGTAAGTTCTGTACTTGCTTCGGGAAATATTGTATTTTCATCTGATAAAGATGCTGGTGAGTTAAAAGTAATTTTGGAAAAAGCCATGTCAGACCACTTTTCTTATGAAGCCTTTCTATTCGTAAAATCGCATGAAGAAACAAAGGTTTTCTGGAACAGTATTCCTTATAAAAAGGATGAAACCCTTCATATTTATGGTTTTGTTGGAATGGCAGGAATAGAACATATTTTAATGAGAGAGTTTGCAAAAGCGACTCAAACAGAAAATGAAAAGGCTGAGATTGTGAATGATATATTTTATTGGCAGGTTCCAAAAGGAAATACGTTGGATTCTACTTTTGGAAAGGTTTTAGGAAAAAAAAGATTGAAAGATCAGTTTACCAGCAGGAATGTTAACACATTTGAGAAAATATTAAAGAAGATGGAGTAGATCATATTATAGTGCTTCAGATCAGAGAATAATCATGTAACTATGGGAATTTTGAAAATATTCTGGTGCTAACTAAATATGAAACGTTAAAAACATAAATAAATTATTTTGAAAAAAGTAGTTACAATAATAGGTTTAGCGTTTGACTGGCAGTCAAAAGATCATGGATTTTAGCGATTTGTTTTCCTTATTAATGAGGCTTATTGATTTGATGGTATTTTATAGAAGTAAATAGAGGTAAATCTGAAACTTGCGATGTTTTTACATTATTAAACTAGTTAAATGTACAGATCGTTATGAATTGTACTTTAGCATAAAAATGAAAAACAAGAACAATTAAACCTCATTATATACAGAGAATATCATGCATGAAAACTACTTTTAATACTGAGATTACTGCTCATCGTTATGCTGCTTGTCATGTTGGCACAAAGAATCAAAATTGCCTTTCCTATTTTTCTGGTTCTTGCCAGGTTGGGAATCAGTATGATTCCGGGAGTTTCCATATTAAAGCTGGATTCGGATATTATATTTCTTATTTCCTTACCACCATTATTGTATGAAGCGGCATGGTATACCTCATGGAATGACTTCTGGAAATGGAAACGTCCCATCAGTTTATTGGCTTTTGGATTGGTATTTCTGACCTCTTTACTTTTATGCTTGAAAATATCATTAAGAACATTACATGATTATTACCATTACTCCGGATGAATAAAAAATTTTCACAGAGGAATTGTTTGCAAAACATATCCTAAGAAAACCGTTTTATCAAGAAAAGGAGAAATCTGTCAGTTTGAAGGGTATATTCATAAGGGATGTTCCAAAGGAATTTTGCTATACTCCAAGGCTAGTTTGGTGAACACGATTTCAAAAGCCGCTTCAAACCTTGAATTTATCAAAAAGTATATCCTTTCATCCCGCAAAGAGTAGCACAATACTATATCTTATTACTCTAAATTTATAATATCAAAAAGGCTGAGATTTTGGATTTGTTAAAATTTCTGGTTATTTCCGGTTCGAACATTAATTGATTTTAGGAAATATAGAGGTTTTGATGATGGTTTCCAATGTTGATTTAGTGGTAAAAATTAAACAGTATCTTTTTTAAGAGTGAAATTACCTTTGAACTATCCAACAAAATGCCCCAACAACAAGAAAAAATCAACATCATCATAAAAATATATTAAAAATACACTGAAATGTAAAGTCGTAGAACTACGACACTTTTTAAAATAATAGCTATATCATTTTGTAGTGAATTCGAAAGAGTATATATTGCAAATACTCAATCACTAAAAAAACTTATGAAAAAAAACCAAAACCAATTTTGTAAAGGATTGTACCTCAATCTTTAAGTTATAAATTTCTTCCCAGAAATTTTTAAAGTGCCATCTCAAAGCAGAAAATAATTAGTATTGTTAAGAGACTAGCAAACTAATCCTGCTTCTTGAATGAGTCTGTCTCATCTATGACCATTAATCACAACTGAAAAAATTATGTCATGTTTCAAGAAGATAAGAACCATCCCACGTCAGGAATAAATTCGAATAAAACAGATTTTGTTGACAAAATAAAAGGAAAAGTGAACATTCCAGATGTTCAGCAAGCTGCCTCTCAAGTTAAGACTGCGGCAGATAGCGGAAAACAATTTTTCAATAAACCATTACTACCGAACGAACCAGCGATTACACACGATAAGGTCTGGGGAAAACAGCCAACTTCTAAAATATTTAATGCACAGGCTATCCCTGAGCATGCAATTACGGGCATAAACCGTGTTGTACGCCTAGATATCCATATAGAGGGTAAATCAATCAAATATTTCAAGCATTTTAAATTGGTTCAGAGTGCTACAAAACATCATGAGTTTGATCTGGTACTAGCACATGATACACTTGGAAAACCCGAAAATCATAATCTTGAGGAGGGGCAGAACTTCTTAGGTAAGAGAATAACCGTTGTTTTCAAATATAAAGATATAGAGGAAGGACCAGAAAGAAATTTTGTGGGGGTAATTACGGAAGTAGGGTTCAGTCAGGAAAAAGGCAGCTTAGGAAATCTAGTACTGAAGGGTTTTAGCCCAACTATATTATTGGATGCGGCTCCGCACATCCAGAGCTTTGGTGGTGCCAAACCAATAAGTTTAAATAGTATTGCTCAACAGGTGATAACTGAAGGTTTGGGACAGGGTAAATACGATTTTCGGGTTGATGCAAAACACGGAAACGTAAGTTACAGTTCTCAGTATGAAGAGACCCATTACAATTTTTTAGCCAGGCTTGCAGAGGCATATGGTGAACAATTCTTTTATGATGGTGAGGTATTGCATTTTGGACAATTGCCACCTCAGGAAAAACCTATTATTTTGACTTACGGAAGTAACCTGAGTGATGTGAGCATCAAAATGAAAGCACAGCATGTTCGTCCTTCTTTTTACGGTTATAATAGTAGCAAGAACGAAAAATTCAAAGGTGCTACAGTAAAAATAAATCATACTTCTGATATAGCTAAGCGTGCTTATGAAATTTCGGAGAAGACTTTCCAAACCCCGTCACTTCGAGTAGCTCCAATAAAGGCATCTTCTTTTCTGGATATCGATGCATCACAGAAAGGTACTGCAGGAAGCAAAGCTGCAGAGGTTTTTGTTACTTCTGGAAATACGACTGTACCATTTCTATATCCCGGCTGTATTGCAGATATAGAAATGCGTAAAAGTGATACCAACGATACTGCATATTTTACAAAACTTATGTTGATCGAGGTAACGCATGAGGTAGATGCCCGTGGTTATTATGATGGTTCATTTCAAGCAATTGCCTCCGATACGGGTTTTATCCCAAGACCAGAATTTACCGTTCCAGTAGCTGAACCGCAATTTGGAAAGGTAATCTCCAATGCAGATCCTGAGAACCAGGGACGTGTACAGGTGCAGCTTGATTGGCAAGGCGGTCAGGATACGACGGAATTTATTCGTGTGATGTCACCAGATGCTGGAAGCAGTGATAAAGTTGGCAAGAATCGCGGTTTTATGTCTATTCCTGAAGTTGGGGATCAAGTGATCGTAAACTTTGTCCATTTACATCCTGATAGACCATTTGTGATGGGCGGCATGTATCATGGAGGGATTGGTGCAGGAGGTGGAGCAGGGAATAATATTATGAGTTTTAGCGGTCGTAGTGGTGCTGAATTAAAATATGATAATGGTACCGGATCAATGAACCTTAAGGATCAGGGAGGAGCTAATATGCACTTTGATGGCTCAGGAAATGCTACAACCACAGCTAATACAAATCATACCGTGAATGCTGGAAGCACGAACATCATCAATGTAGGGGGAAAGAAGAATGCACCACCGCAGTCACTTTTGAAAATGGATGCTGGCGGTAATATTATATTAGATGGGAAAACAAGTATTACATTTCAGGTTGGGGGCAACAAGATCGTTATTGATGGAAAGGGAATAACCGGTACTGTTACCAATGGGAATATAAATTTTGACGCGAAGGCTGGGACTTTTACGATGCATAGCCAAGCAGCTATGGAAATAAAAACTGATGCTACGTTATCCGTGGATAGTAAAACATCTAAGATTAACTCAGCTGGTACAACAAACATCACCGGTGCGGATGTGGAAATTAATAAAGGTTAAATATGGAGTTTACTACTGAGGATATTGGGAAAAAGAGGAAATTTACTTTTTTACGTGAAGAACATTATAGGTTTCAGGGAATAGCAAATGAAAACTATATAGAGATGGATCTCGAAGTTGATCTTCTATCAATTAAAGATGCACAACCTGTTTTTAAAATAAACTTATTCAATTATAAGCAGAGCAATGCTCAGGGAGCCTACTCTTGGGTTGGCGATGTTCATGAAATAAGAAATGAATTGATTTGCACCCTCAATGACAAAGGACAGCTGGGTTCTATTTTAAACATTGAGGAGATCAGACAAAAATGGGAGAAAATTAAGCCTGAATTGCAGAAAAGGTATAAGGAAGAATCATATAAGAACATTTTTATTTCAGGCATTTCGGAACTTCTTGAAAATCCCAGAGGATTCGTCGATTCCCTGCGATTTGCACATCCTTATCTACTCCTGTTTCCAGGAATACATAAAAGTCGTTATAAAAGGGACGAAGCTTCGAGCGGATATCGTGAACTGCCAAATTTTTTAGCTGCAAAAATGATCCCGATTATAACCGATGAGAAATTAACTGAATTGCCGGATGGTAAATTTCAGATTGATGTTACTGGTAAAATAGATGAAGATCATTTCGAACAGGATAAAGTAACGGGTATGATACGTATACTTAAGAATAGACCACGAGTTCCAACGCAATTGGAACTCGGATATATAGAACGATATAGGTTGGAAGAATGGCCTTGGTCTGAGCAGAGCATGTGTATGAGTATAGCGGAGATACCAGGCACCCTATACCGTGAAGAGAAAAACATCCTTAAAGCATTATGATATTTAAGATAGAGGATATTGTATTTCAGAATGACCGATATTTCATGCTGTTCCATAATAAAGATGCTGAAATTCTAGCAGAATTACAATGTCTGGACATTTATGCTGACAATATTAAAATCAAACGATTATCACACTGTGAAGTATCGGAGATTTTAAGGATTCCGGATTTTACCGTTTTGGAATCGAAGGAAAACCTAAGTGAAGTGGAGCGGATTTTTAGAAAGATTAGACTTGTCGAAATCTGCACC
The DNA here is from genome assembly GCF_059515185.1 of Chryseobacterium sp. CS2K3. Taxonomy (NCBI): domain Bacteria; kingdom Pseudomonadati; phylum Bacteroidota; class Flavobacteriia; order Flavobacteriales; family Weeksellaceae; genus Chryseobacterium; species Chryseobacterium sp. CS2K3. Next base: position 317,235 of record NZ_JCAKRW010000004.1, read on the forward strand.
TGCGTTAAAAACGTTAATTACAAATAACTGGAATATGGCAAAAAAATATGTGCCGGAAGGAGCATTTTTAGCCTGCAATAAAGGGACAAGTCCATCAACCTTACGTGTTAGCTATAACAAGAATACCACGATTTACGCTGTTCCCATGGCTACGGAAGCTGATAAATTTCCGTTTTTTCATTTAAAGCCTATGGGACTTTGTACTTGTCCGGCAAAATGGGCAACAGGTGTAACATGTGTCCCAACGACATTACAATGGGATAATCCCAAAGACGGTATCAAGATCAACGGAAATCGAATGTTGTTGGAAGATTCTACCTGTAACTGTATATTCGGGGGCAAAATAAGCATATTCTTTGACCGTGCCTCAGCGGTAGCATATGGTGTTGGCGAAGGAAAAATGCCCACCGATTATATCAAGGAAGGATTTGATTGGTTTGAACAAAAGACTAAAGAAAGTAGAGCAGAGCGTGATAAGTTCATTCCCGATTGGATGAAGCCAATTACAGGGGCTAAAGATTGGTTTGATGATTTGGGAACCGGGCTTGTAGAAGGCGCTGTAAATGGAGTGGTAGGTCTTGGAGAGGTTATCTATCAAGTAGGGCAGGATCCTGTAGGTACTGCTGAAGCAATCGGTGGAATGGTTAAGGATGGTTACAAAGGGGCCAAAGATGCCTATAAGTGGACGACTACACCTGGTAATCTGGAAAAGGCAGCCAATGCTTCTTGGGATTGGGCAAGTAAAGAGGAAAACTGGCAGAAATTAGGGAATGATGCTGTTCAGGGAGTAAAGAAAACTGGAGACTGGATTGGCAAAAATCCTCGTAAAATAGGGACTACCGTTGGAGAATTTATTCCTGATGCAGTTGCCGCAGCGTATACGGCAGGAGGTTCTTTAGCTGTTACAGCAGGAAAAACAGCCCTAAAAGAAGGTGCTGAAGTTGTTGTTGAAAAGACTGTGAAGGAGGTTGCCGAGGCTGGTGCTGAAAAAGCTGGTAAGGAAGCTTTGGAAGCTGGTACAAAGAAAGGAATAAAGGAAACTTTAGAGCAGTTGGCCAAGAAGGAAGGAGATGATATTGCCGCTGTAGTAACAACTGACGTTATAGATTGGGGGTTAATAAAAAAGTATATAAAGCATTTACAAGAAATTACCAATAGAAAGCTTCACCCTAAACAAATAGAAGAATTAAAGAAAGCCCTTAGAGGTAAAAAGTATGAAAAGCTCTCTCCAGCAGAAACAATAAAAAAACGTAAAGAATTTAATAAATTAAAAGATAAACTAATAAAAGAATGGGAAGAAAAAACTGGACAGGAATGGCCTACTTATACTGAAGACCTGGTAAATAAGGATGGGAAAATTATTAGAAAAAAAGGAGATAAGTATGATGCTCATCATATCATTGAAAATAATTATGATGGTAATGATGAATGGTGGAATATGCATCCAGCTAAGTTTCCTGATGAACATCAAGGAGGTATCCATGGAAAAGGTGCTCCTTCTAGAGATTTGTTTAAATAAAAATAGTAAATTAGCAATATGAGTAACTTCTTATTTTTAAATGAGTATAGGGTTCAGAATGAAACCCAAAGTAATGATTTGGATAATATATTTTATCCACTTTCACAAGATGACATCAAAAAAGCAGAGATAGAATTTGGATATGAATTACCCACTGAATTAAAAGAGTTTTATTTACAGATTGGTTATGGTTTCTTTCATAAAGCTCAAGGTGATATTAATAGGCTTATTGATACAACTTCATTATTTCAAATAAATTTGAAACAGGATGAATTCGAATTTGATCCAGATTTAGAAGTTTATGATGATTTGTATAATGGTGAAAAACTATTGTTTTTCGAAGTAAACGAAGGTGTTTATTTAGCAATTGACAAGATTGCTGAAAATGGGAAAAATAAAATTTATTATACAGATTCAAAAATATCGGATTCTTTGGAAGAATTTATTAAGTCTTTTCTCAATAATCCAGAGCTTATTAATCAGTTAGATTAATTGAGGATTTTCAAGCATTATTTGGAAATTTATGAAACCAACTGAAAGACAAAAAGAACTTTATAAAAAACTAGCCCCTATTATAGGTATTGAGCCTAGAGTAATAAAATATGGCGATGACACAGGTGATAATGCAATTTTCATAATGGAATGTCCCGATCCAACTGATAAGGAGGTAGTATTTTATTCAACTATTGGTTTATCGGATTATCCTGTAAGAAATCAAAAGTATGAACTGATGATTACTGGTTATTCTTCTGAGGATAAATTTGGAAATATTTTAAGTACCAGTGCTTTTTTTTGTATTAAGGATAATTGGAAGCTCTCACACGGTGCGGTTTTTGAAAAGTTAGTGGAAATGTATTACAAGGATTCTGAAATGAAACACTTGTATTTTACTAGCCCGTATATTTGGGAGGATAAATTAGAGGATTTTAAAGTTGAAAATGAAAATATATATTTTTTACTGTCCATTCCGATTTCTGAGGCCGAATTAAATTTTCTAAAAGACAAAGGTTCAGATGCTTTAGAGACATTGCTTGAGGAAAATGACGTTGATATCTTTGATATTAATAGGAAATCCCTTGTATAAGCGACTGCTTTTTACAAGCTAGATGCAATAAACATTAGTAGTAAATTTAATCTTAAAGAAAATCTATCAAAATTACTGTAAGATTAAAAAAGTATCTTCAAAATGAGCTTGAAGATATTGCAGGAAACTTTTGGTTACTCATCAAATTCTTATCAATAATATTTCTGATGAAAAAATGTCTAGGCTGAAAGGAAAAGCACCTATTTAAATGTGCATTTATGCCCATAATTTATTAAAAAAAAATTTGTAAAAGCGAAATGTTAAATATGTTTGAGGCATTTTTTAAACGATATCCTGATTATACCATTCAGGAAAAACCTACGAATGAAATTATTGAAAAATATCAGGACCAATTACCTGAAGGACTAATCGCTTTCTGGAAAGAGTATGGTTTTGGATCTTTTGGAGATGGCTATTTAAAAGTTGTAAATCCAGATGAATTTGCTACAATTCTAAATGAATCTTACAGTCCTGTTTATCAAAATCCTATTGTAATGTTTGCAACTGGATTGTCAGACTTGATTATATGGGAAAACAATTATACAATTCTGCTTGATTACCGACATGGCACATCAAAGGTATTAGAATCAGGTCTTAAATATTTTTTTGAAGATTTAGCAGATTCATCCTATATTGATTCAGATTTATTGGGCAAGAACTATCTGCCAGCTAAAAAGCGATTGGGAAATCTAAGCTTTGATGAATCGTTTGGTTATGTCCCTTTATTAGGTTTGGGTGGACCCGAAAAATCGGAAAACTTGGAAAAAGTAAATTTAATAGTACATATTTCTTTGATTGCTCAAGCTTTGGGTAAAATAGGTCAAGAATAATTGATTAAAGTTTGACATTCTTTCGGAGCAAATGAAACCAACGGAAAGACAAAAGGAGCTTTATAAAAAATTATCACAAATTGTAGGAATTCAGCCAAAAGTAATTAAATATGGTGATGATACAGGTGATAACGCAATTTTTATAATGGAATGTCCTGATCCAACCGACAAAGAAGTAATATTTTACTCAACTATTGGGTTATCGGATTATTCTGTTGGAGATAAAAAGTTTGAACTGATGATTACCGGTTATTCTTCTGACGATAAAGTTGGGAACATTTTAAGTACAAGCGCTTTCTTCTGTATTAAAGATAATTGGAAAGTTGCTGATGGTACGGTTTTCGAGAAATTAGTTGAAATGTATTATAATGATTCAGAAATGAAGCATATTTATTTTACAAGTCCTTATTTATGGGAGGATAAGTTAGAAGGTTTTGAAGTGCAAAATGAAGAAATATTCTTTCTGCTAGCTATTCCAATTTCTGATGCAGAATTAAATTTTCTAAACGACAAAGGTTCGGATGCTTTAGAAACATTGTTTGAGGAGAATGATGTGGATATCTTTGATGTTAATAGGAATTCATTTAATTTAAGCAATTGCCAAGCCGAAATAGACTGTTGTTAACACTAAAAACAAGATTGATAATACAGGAATTATGATACGGTCTTGAATATGAGATGAGTAGTAAATCAAAATTTAGTACAGAATTCTACGGCCTTCCATTTTTATTATTTCCTGTTTAACCATCTTTTTTACGGTTCTGATCACAGTTTCAACCCTCAATCCGGTTAGATCAGCAATTTGCTGGCGGGTAAGTTCCACAGGAAAACACTGCTGGCAGTCTCCGTCATGATAACTTTTCAGATAGTCCAATAATCCTTTAAGGCGTTGAATAGGATCTGCTGATGCCATATCACGTACCATTAGACTGTTATAATATAATCTTTGTGATAAACACATATTCATTTCCAGTGAAAGATCTGGGTAGGCTTTAATCATTTCTATGAAATTATTTTTAGGCATCCTGACCACTTCTGTGGCTTGTAAACTTATGGCATTGGTTGGATAAATTTTTTCGATAAACAGTAATGGGTCTCCAAAACTTTGATTTTTGCCAAGGATGTTATGGATAAATTCTCTCCCGTTTTCAGTAAACGTGTTTAGCTTGACTTTACCATCTATAATCTGGAAATAATATTGAGAATGTTCGCCTTCTTTGAAAATCAATTCCTTGGGCTTGTATATGACAGCTTCACCTCCAAATGAATAAAGAATTTCCACATCAATATTCATGCAGCTGATTGTTTTTTTCATAGTTTATTTTTTTGAAATTAGAACTTTTTTCTTATGATATTATAAACACTTTCAATCCCTGTGCCATTGATTTTTTTCATGTAAAATGTGGTATGGAATTATTATGGATTATCCTTTAAAAATTACTGTTTTTCGAAATATTGTGAGTATTTTTGATGCTAAAGTATCCGTAACTAATTATTGATTTTAACCTCTATGATTTTAATTGTTGATGACAACCAAAGTAACCTTTATTCACTTCAAAAATTACTTGAATCTAAGAATTTTCAGGTCGAAACGGCCAGCTCTGGTGAAGAGGCTCTGGGTAAAGCGCTGAAGAATGAATATGCCTTAATCATTTTAGATGTTCAGATGCCGGATATGGACGGCTTTGAAGTTGCAGAAACCCTTTCAGATTACAGCAAAACGAAAGATGTACCTATTATATTTTTATCAGCAGTCAATACAGATAAAAAATTTATAACACAAGGGTACGCTTCCGGTGCTAAAGATTACGTTACCAAACCGGTAGACCCTGAAATACTTTTACTTAAAGTAAAAACATTTTATAATCTTCAGGAGCAGAATCTTGCCATGAAAAAAACACAGCAGAATCTCGAACTTGAAGTGAAGGGTCGACGTGAATCTCAAGTTACCATGAAATCTCAGCTGGATCATTTTCACCTGATGTTAGAGTCTCTTCCTCAGATCGCATTTACGCTTAATGAAGAAGGAATTGTCGATTTTGTGAACGGTAAATGGTATCAATATTCCGACTCAGAACAAAGTTTTCCTGAAACACATCCTGATGATCGTAATATAAAAGAGGAATTAGAGAGGTGTAGAAAGAAAGGAAAAGCGCTGGAATTAGAAATCAGAATTAAAAATCTTGTCTCAGGGAAGTACCGCTACCATTTACTGAGAATCACTCCTGTATACGATGAAAATCGTATTAAAAACTGGGTAGGAACATTTACAGATATTGACGATCAGAAAAAAGTAGAAAAGGAAAAAGATGAATTTTTAAGTATTGCAAGCCACGAATTAAAAACTCCTCTTACCAGTATTAAAGCATACGTTCAGCTATTGGAAAGAAAGCTGAAATTAGATAAAGAAAGCCCCGAAGCAGGATTTGTTACTAAAGTTCAGGGTCAGATTGAAAAACTGAATACCCTTATCACAGATCTTCTGGATGTTTCAAAAATTGAAAATGGTAAACTTAAAATCAATAAAAAGCCTGTTAACCTGGAAAACGTTATCAGTAATGCCGTTGAAACGATATTACAGACCCACGACGAGCAACAGGTGAGGATAGAACGCCACGGAACAAAACCCGATATTTTAATTCCGCTGGATGAGATCCGTATTGAGCAGGTACTCATTAATTTTCTGACAAATGCTATTAAATATTCTCCTGACAATAACCAGGTCATTGTGACAACATTTGTAGATAAGGAAGCTCAGGAAGTCAGAGTAAATGTCACCGACTTTGGTATTGGAATCCCTGATTTTAAACAGGATGCCGTATTTAAAAAATTCTATCGCGTAGAAGAATCGTCACTGCAATTCCAGGGAATGGGAATTGGGCTGTTTATATGCGCTGAGATTATCAAGCAGCACCATGGAAGTGTTGGGGTTTCCAGCATCGTAAACGAAGGCTCTACCTTTTATTTCACTCTACCTTTAAATTAATTTTCATGCCGAGAAAAATTATACGAAATCTTCAGGTTGGGATAGGCCTTTCCCTTCTGATTTTAATAGCGAGTTCAGTAGCGTCATACTGGAGTATTCAGAATCAGATGAACCACCGTGAAAGTCTTTCCCAAAGCAGACGTTCTGTGACAGCTGTGAAAGATGTGTTGGTAGCCCTGCTGGATGCCGAAACAGGAAACAGAGGGTATCAGCTGACTGGCAGAGAAGACTTTCTTGAACCCTATAAACGAGGAGTAAGAGAATATTCTAAAGCGTTAGTTCTGGCAGAGTCATTAGGAGTACAGGATAAAAACCAGCAGGAAAGATTAAATGAATTAAAAACAGCAGTAAGCCATGTAATGGTTAATCTGAAAAATCTGGTTGAGAACAGACGGAAAGGAGTTGTGATGACCCAGGGACAGATTGTTGCCAGTAAAGCTTATATGGACGAATGCCGCAAAATTGTAAAAGATTTTGTACAATACGAAGAGAATCAGGTTGAAATTAAAAATAAAGATTTAACACGTTCCTCAGAAACAACGGTCATATTTATTGTTTTCTCTGCGCTGGCCGCCGTAGTGGTAACCGCATTTTTCTATTTTAAAATGCGCGCAGATCTTATCAGAAGAGATGAACTTGAGAAGATGCTGAGAGATAAAGATCAGGAAATGACACGCCGTGTAAGTGCCATTCAGAAAATTGCAAACAGAGTAGCCAACGGTGATTACAGTGAGAAAGCAGTGGATAACGCAGAGGATGATCTTGGTGGCCTTGTAGAATCACTGAATCATATGACTGAATCCCTGAAAACATCTTTTGATAAAATTAATAAAAGCGACTGGCGTCAGAAAGGCCTTGCATTACTGAATGAATCCCTGGTTGGAAATAAATCAGTACAGGAAGTCTCTAACAGGGCTTTACACCAGCTGATTGAATATGGAAATTGTATCAACGGTTCATTATATCTTTTTGATGAGGGTATTCTGAAGCTTAATAAAGCATTTGGATTAGAAACCAATATGAAGAGAACTTTTGATCCCGGAGAAGGAATGGTAGGACAGGCTTTCCTGAATGCTAAAACCCAGGTATATAATAATCTTCATGAAGAAGATTTTGTTGTAACCTTTGCCAGCAGTACCATTAAAATCTATGGCATAATTCTGATACCCATTTTCGCAGATGGACATGCAATAGGAGTTCTTGAATTGGGGTCTACCTCCAATTTTGAAGAAGACCGGATCAGTTATTTTGAAGAGTGTTCCGTGAATATAGGAATAGCACTGAATGCTGCCAAAGGAAGAGAAAAAGAACAGCAGCTTCTGGAAGAGACGCAGGCTCAGTCTGAAGAATTACAGGTACAGCACTCCGAGCTTGAGAATCTCAATACTGAATTGGAAGCCCAGACACAAAAGCTGCAAGCCTCGGAAGAAGAGTTAAAAGTACAGCAGGAAGAATTAATGCAGGCCAATGCAGAGCTGGAAGAACGCTCACGATTACTGGAAGAAAAAAATCATTTAATTGCAGAACGTAATAATGAGATCCAGAAAAAAGTAGAGGAACTGGCACTTAGCACAAAATATAAGTCTGAATTCTTAGCCAATATGTCCCACGAATTGAGAACTCCTCTTAATTCAATCCTTCTTTTATCAAGATTAATGGCTGAAAATCCGGATGAAAACCTTAATGAAGACCAGATGGAATCTGCCAGGGTTATTCAAAGCTCAGGAACAAGTTTATTGACATTAATAGATGAAATTCTTGACCTGGCAAAAATAGAATCCGGCAAAATGACGCTTGAATATCAGGAGGTTGTTATTGAGGATATTGTAAAAGATTTAAAAAGTCTTTTCAATCCGGTATTTCAGGAGAAAGCACTTCCATTCAATATTCAGATAGATTCGGATGTACAGAAAGTTATTGAAAGTGACCGTCTTAAAATTGATCAGGTCCTAAGGAACCTGTTGTCTAATGCTTTAAAATTTACAACAAAAGGAAGCATTGATTTACACATAAAAAAACATTCTGAAAAACCTGAGTTTATTGTATTCTCAGTAAAAGATACCGGTATCGGCATTGCAGCAGATAAACAGAAAATTATCTTTGAAGCCTTCCAGCAGGCTGATGGATCTACAAAAAGGAAATTTGGAGGTACCGGTCTGGGACTTTCAATAAGCCGTGAAATTGCAAAACTTTTAGGGGGGGAATTAGCCCTTGAAAGTGAAATAAATAAAGGCAGTGAATTCAGTTTTGTGATTCCTGTACATCCCGTTACTGACATTGCTCATTCCGAAACTGACCAGGATCTGGTAGAGATTATCCGGGAAGATGTTGAAGAAATTCAAAATATTCTTGATGAAGGAAATTCTAATCAGGTTAATACCTTACAAATTCCTGAAGATGTGGAGGATGACAGGGATAATATCCAAGAAGGTGATAAAATCATCCTTATTATCGAAGATGATACTAATTTTGCAAAAGCATTACTGAAATACGCCCATTTACAGGACTATAAAGGGATAGTCGTGGTGAGAGGTGATTACGCTCTTTCTGCAGCTCAACAGTATCATCCTCATGCCATTTTACTGGACGTTCAGCTTCCTGTAAAAGACGGATGGGAAGTGATGGATGAACTGAAATCGAACCCTGATGTGAAGCATATTCCTGTACACATGATGTCTGCTCTTCATGTGAAAAAAGAAAGCCTTATGAAAGGTGCTGTTGATTTTATTAATAAGCCGGTAGCTCTTGATAAAATGACTGATGTATTCAGGAAAATTGAAGAAGCATTACAAAAAGGACCTCAAAAAGTTTTGATTGTTGAAGAAAATGCCAAACATGCCAATGCATTGTCTTATTTTCTGAGTAATTTTAATATTTCCTTATCGGTGGAACATAATGTTGAAGATAGTGTAAAAGCACTTACTTCAAATCTTGTTGATTGTGTAATCCTGGATGTTGGGGCTGCAAAAGGCAATGATTACCATATTATTGAATCCATCAAAAGCTATCAGGGGCTGGAGAATCTTCCAATTATTATTTTTACTGAACATCATTTATCTAAAGAGGAAGAACTTAAAATTAAACAATATGCAGATTCTATTGTTGTAAAAACAGCACATTCCTATCAAAGAGTTTTGGATGAGGTTGGTTTATTCCTACATCTGGTAGAAGAAAAAAACGGATCAACGGAAAATAACAGAGGCAGGATGCTGGGGTCTTTAACAGAAGTTCTTAGTGGGAAAAAAATACTTATTACTGATGATGACGTACGTAATATTTTTTCTTTAACAAAAGCACTTGAAAAATATAAAGTTGAAGTCATTGTAGCGATGGACGGTAAACATGCCCTTGAGCAAATTAACCAAAATCCTGATGTAGATATTGTTTTAATGGATATGATGATGCCGGAAATGGATGGGTATGAAACCATTAAGGTAATAAGGAAAATGCCGGCATTTAAAAAGCTGCCTATCATAGCGATTACTGCCAAATCGATGATTGGTGAGCGTGAGAAATGTATAACAGCAGGAGCTTCTGATTATATCTCAAAACCAGTAGATATTGATCAGTTATTATCGCTCCTTCGTGTTTGGATGTATGAAAGTTAAAAAGATAAATTCTGATGAATAAGAAAATCTTAATTGTAGATGATGACCCACGCAATATATTTGCACTGAAATTAACACTTAAAGCGCGTGGATATACAGTTGAATCCTGTACAATGGCTCAGGAAGCTTTAGAGATACTGAAATCTGATGCCCAGTCGTATATTGTACTGATGGATATGATGATGCCGGGAATAGATGGGTATGAAGCAGTCAGGATGATAAGAACTACTCCCGAAATAAAGCATGTTCCTGTAGTTGCCGTAACTGCACAGGCAATGCCTGAAGACCGTCAGAAATGTGTAGAAGCAGGAGCAGATGATTACGTATCAAAACCGATTGATGTTGATCTTTTAATAGTAGCAATAGAAAAAATTTCATAGATGCTGGAACCAAGTATCGTAAAAGATGAAGAAATAGAATATCTGATCAGAGATGTTTATGATCTTTATGGCTATGACTTTTCTGGATATAGCAGAGCTTCCTTTAAAAGAAGAGTAAACCGCATCTGTCTGTTGGACAGGTTTACAAGCTTTGCAGAGCTTAGATATACCATTATCAATGATATTGAATATCTAAAACGTTTTGTAGAGGAAGTTACGGTGAATGTTACAGAAATGTTCAGAGATCCCTCTTTTTTTAAAACATTAAGGGAAAAAATATTACCACAGTTAGGCACCTATCCGCTGATCAGGATATGGGTTGCAGGCTGTTCAACGGGAGAAGAAGCTTATTCTGTTGCGATTCTACTGAAAGAAGCCGGACTTTATAATAAGTCACTGATCTATGGTACCGATTTAAATCCTGCTGTTCTTGAAAAAGCAAGAGCAGGTGTATTTCCCTTGCAGCAGATGAAGCTTTATTCAGAAAATTATATGCTTTCCGGTGGAATAAAAGATTTTTCTGATTATTATACCGCCAATTATGACAGTGTGCGGTTTGATAAAAGCTTGCAGGAAAAACTGATTTTATCCACTCACAACCTTGTATCAGACAGTTCCTTTAATAGTTTTCAACTGATTATATGCAGAAATGTACTGATTTATTTTGACAGAGATCTTCAGGAAAGGGTTTTCAGGCTTTTTGATAACAGTTTAGAGAATTTAGGCTTTCTTGCACTGGGAGCAAAAGAAACCTTGCGATTTTCTGCCATTGATAAAAATTATCATCAGATCGAAGATCAGAAGATCTGGAAAAAAATTGATCATCATTAATGTCTGATGCTATGAAGTCACAAAGCAATACGAAATTAATTGTTATTGGAGGATCAGCGGGAAGTCTTCAGGTTATTATTGAAATGATTAAAAACCTGGATGATACAATTGATATTCCTATTTTACTGGTCATTCATCGTAAAGCGCAATCCGGGGATATTCTTAGGACCTTACTGCAGCAGTTTACAAAAATATCTGTTGTGGAGGTTGAGGATAAAACTCAGCTTGAAGAGAATACGATATATATTGTTCCTGCCGATTATCACTTACTGTTTGAAGATAATAAAAATATGTCCTTAGACAGTTCTGAGAAAATGAATTATTCGCGCCCTTCCATAGATGTTACCTTCAGATCTGCAGCAGAGATTTACGGGGAATATGTAATTGGTGTTCTGCTGTCGGGAGCTAATGCTGATGGAGTGGAAGGATTAAAGTATATCAAAAAACATCATGGAAAAGTATGGATTCAGGATCCTGAAACCGCAGAAGTGGAATACATGCCCAGGCATGCTATTGAAGAAATTGACTATGAACTGATTATAACACCCGGTACTTTAGCGAATTATATAAAGCAATTATAATATTTAAGAATATAAATAATCATAAACAATATGAGTAAAAAGAAAATTTTAATTTTTGATGATGATACAGCGATCTTAGAAGTGATTACCATCATATTTGAAGAAAACGGATATGATGTCAAAATCTCAGAAACATCACATGATATTATTGAGAAAGTAGCCGATTATCAGCCGGATGTTATTCTGATGGACAACTGGATCCCAAAAATAGGAGGTGTAGAAGCTACAAAACTTCTTAAGAGCACGGAAGAATTCAAGCATATTCCGGTAATTTATGTCACCGCAAATAATGATATTGTTGCCTTAGCATCAGAAGCACAGGCAGATGATTATGTTTCAAAACCATTTAATTTAGATGACCTTGAAAGAATGGTAGAAAAACACATCAAAGAACAGGTCTGATTAATATCAAATATTTTAGCGATAAAATCTCTCAAAATCTGAGAGATTTTTTATTTTTCTTTAAGGCATGTTATAATCTGTTTTTTCGTTACTGAACGCGTATTAATTCCCTGAATTAAAGAAGATAACAGAAGGTATAATGAGGGATTTATCATGATAGTGTCTGAAAATGTTTTTACAAGTATTAATTTTTTTGAAACAACATTCTGTACAACCACATATTCATTTTTAACATTGATATCAGTATTCAGCTCCTTTTTAATAATACAACTGAAGTATTCATCAATTAATTTTTTATCGTTGTTTAAATGTAATGGTTCGGCTTTTATTCGGTCCATGACAAATATTTTAATTGTTTATTTCTAAACAATTTTTATGCCGTAATAATATTTGATTTCACTTAAATAATATAGTCATTTTGCTAAGATTTAAGTAAAAGTTTTGAGTTTTTATGTTGTGACGTTAATTCATTTGAATGCATATGCAAATTTTCCTTTATAATATTGGTATATTTGTAGACTATTATAAAGTGAATTAATTATATATTTATTAAAGATTTTATCAATGTGTTGCATGAATTGGAAACAGAAATTCAGGCTTGTCCGGTTTTTATCTAGAAATTATTAATGAGAATGGATTTTCGGTAAGAAAAAATGTTCAAAAAGAAGATACAATTAAAGAGCTTTATTGGAAATTACGGAGCTGGGCAGGTGGAGGTCTGGGATAGCGGAACTTATGAACCTCTGGAACAAAACAGTAAAATTTCGGATGAAAAAGAACTGATTAAAGAATTACATTCAGGCTCTATAAAATTTGTTCTTCATGGTAAATAACTGAAAGGAACATTGATCCATTATATGAAAATTTGAAAATTTAATGAAAAAAGTACATTAGTAAATATTGAGTTTCACTTTATATGCTCCTGTTTTTTTAAGTTAAAATATTTTTTTGTTTATTAGTTGTCTAATTGTAGGTAAATAAAACTTTATGAATGATTTTAAGATCGAACCTTTTCTGCATAGTGAGAACAGTCTTCATTTTATCACAACAAAAGGAATATCGGATCTTCTCCTAAGTAGACCTAACCAGCTTTTTCAGCCACATAAAATATTATTTAACTGCATACATCTTTTTTGTGAAGGGGAAGGATCAATCAATATTGATTTTAAAAAGATCAATATTAAAGAGAAACACATTTTATTTGCATCCCCGAATCAAATCTGCCAGTTCAATACCCCTGTTGATTATAAAAGTAGAGTAATGATCTTTACTGAAGATTTTCTGTGTCAGAGCAGTTCCCAAACTCAGTTTTACGGTGAAACTAATTTATTTAATGATCCCCTGAATATCGCATATTTCAATTTGGAAGATCGATTTGAAGAAGTATTGTTTTTATTCAACTGTATACAGAAAGAATTGATTAGACCATATAGAGAGATACAGAATACTATATTAAATAACTATTTGTTTAATATCCTGCTGATTGCGGAGGATGTATCGACAAATTCTAAAATTAAACTGGATTTTTGTGGGGATAAACTTTTAGTTTCCAGGTTTAAATCTTTGGTTAATAAAAAGCTTAACCAACATCTAAGCCTTGATTACTATAGCAAGGTATTAAATATAAATCTTCGAACATTACAGAGGACTTTTCTTAAAGTAGAAAAGGAGACACCCAAACAGTGGCTAATTAATAGAATGATATTAGAGATCAAAAGGAATTTGACCTATAATGAATTGAGTGTTAGTGAGATTGCGTATTCGTTAGGATTTAAGGAACTTACTAATTTTACAAAATTTTTTAAGGCAAAAACAGGGATGACTCCAACACAATTCAGGAAATCGCTGAAAATCTAGTCATTCATACAATAAATTCAATTTAATAATTCCAGATATTGCTAAAGTTAAAGCACAGAAATATAATAAATCATTTCCTGCAATCTGCGAAGATTTTAATTTTGCCAGATTTTCAATACCAAGCAAAACAGATAATCTAAAATAATTCTTAAGAAAATAGATTGTGGTTGTAATTTATTATCATTTTTTTTCGTTTTTCTATCATTATAAATGAACTGTTGAACCTATTTTTGCAATTCGAAATAATTTTTTTCACCATTTGTGTTTTTATCTCCGGTCCTGCCGGAGATTTTGTTTGTTTGAAGAATGCTTATAAATAAGACAGTTCTTAAGGAGACTGGTACGATATTACTCTCTATCGTATTTTACTAAACTATCTCTATGAAATTCACCAACTTGTAAAATTTCCTGAGAAAACCAGATACATTCAAAATACTCAGGACTTCTCATGCCTATGTCATTGATTGTCATGATCGTTCTCGCATCTGATTTTAAGTAAACTGTGTCGCCTATTTTTAATTCCATGTGTTTTAGTTTAAAAGTTGATATCAAATATAAGGAAAACTGATATTATCCAATGATCAATCTTTTATAAAGTCTTGAAAATAAATTTTTACACAAAAATACTTGCATATATCTTATAAATACTTACTTTTGTATCGCTTCATACGGGGGATTGGCGCAGTTGGCTAGCGCGTTTGACTGGCAGTCAAAAGGTCACGGGTTCGACTCCCGTATCCTCCACTTTTTAAACAAAAGAGAATTTGTAAATTATTGAAAAATAAATAATTACATTTTCTCTTTTTTTGTTTTTTCTATCCTAAACTACCTGAATCTTTGAAAAAAGCTTTTTTATGGATCAAGCCCAAAAGTTGTGGGGCTTAGAATATTTAGATCAGTTTAATTTTAAAATTTAACGCAAAGGATTTCTATTATCTGGTGTTTTATTTTAGGAAGCAAAGCTTGAATCAATTATATTGATTCTTTCTAAGCGTACGCGTATCTACATAGCTTCATCAGCGACTTTTGTCGCTTTCTTAGCTCCCCATCATGTCTTTGCGTTTAAATAAAATTTAAGTATAAAGCTTAGAGGAGTAAAAAGATAATTTATTTTCTTCTTCAGATTAACGAAACTTTTTGCGTAGCCCCCAACTTTTGCTCCTGATCCTTTTTTATACAATGGTTGTACGATTCCTTAAGCATAATTAGTAGGCTTTATTTTATTTGAAAAACATCTATACAACTTGTTAATAGATAGAAATATAAAATCTGGAACATAATACCAATGCATATTACAAATAATAATTCCTACTTCATTCATTCTTAAATCACTCATATAATAAAAGAGGTTAATCGTAGTTCTGCTACAATTTTTAAAATTTAGTTTCAAAAATCTTTTTTGATATTGTTTTTTATCTAAATTTAGTGATATAAAACACACAAATCGTCATGAAAAAAAATAACTCTAATGCCGAGAAAATTTCGGATAATCATATTGCAGGCATTAACCGTGTGGTGAAGCTTGATATTGTGATTGACGGAAAACCTATCAAATACTTTAATCAGCTTCGGGAATTGGAAGAGGATAATATTATTGAGCGAACTGTCTTTGCAGAAATTCCGCCTAGAGTTGAATATACTATTTCTCCATATGGTAAAACAATGTTACCTTTGATTGTTTCCATTCAAAAATGGGGTTTGGAGGATATGGAGAAAAAGAAATAATACCTTGGAGAAAACAGATAGATGAATATTTTATTTCAAAATTACTTTCCTTAAGCGTTCCTGATGCTCATCTCCCCAGTTTCCTAATGTAGAAATGACAGGAATTAAGGTCTTTCCAAATTCAGTAAGATTATATTCCACTTTAGGCGGTACAACAGGATAAATGATTTTTGTAACCAATTCATGTTCCTCCAATTCTTTCAATTGTACATTCAAAACTCTACGTGAAGCATCTGGTATTTTGCGCTGCAATTCACTCGGACGTTTATGTCCCTCATTGATAAACCATAGTAAACGCATTTTCCATTTACCATAGAGAACTTCACCAATTAAGTCTAAACCACAATTCAGGTTTAAAGGAATTTTCTTTTCGTACATACCTCAAAATTAACTCAATGTTCTAAAATGCACAATAGGTGATAAATTTATCCCTATGCAATTCGTTTTTCCGTACTTGTATAAACTGTTGATACTTCTGAACTTTGCCCTAAAATATTTCAATAAATGGAACAGATATTTGATTTCAATAATGAATTATCAGGCAAAATTGCTCTGGTAACAGGGGGTACAAAAGGTACAGGAAAAGCAATCGCTGAGCGGTTGCTAAATGCAGGAGCAACTGTGATTATTACAGCAAGAAATACGCCTAAACAAACCAACGATAACTTGCATTTTATTGCTGCCGATCTCAGTCAGTCTATCGGAACACAAAAAGTGCTTTCAGAAGTTCTTCAGAAATTTGGAAGACTGGATATTCTTGTCAATAATCTTGGGGGTTCAGATACCAAAGGCGGAGGCTTTTCCGTATTGAGTGATGAAGATTGGGAAAAAACTATTCATACCAATCTTCTTGCACCAGTTCGTTTAGACAGAGGCTTTTTGCCACAGATGTTGGAGCGAGGAAATGGTGTTATTATCCATATTGCGTCTATTCAGGCAAGATTACCTTTATATGATGCTACATTACCTTATGCAGCCGCCAAAGCCGGATTGATCAATTACAGTAAAAATTTGTCAAATGAAGTTTCTCCAAAAGGGGTAAGGGTCTTAACCGTTTCTCCGGGTTGGATACAGACAGAAGGCTCAGCGGGTATGATGCAGGAAATTGCAGAGCGAACAGGAGTTACCATTGAAGATGCCATACTGCAGGTCATGCAAAGTTTGGGTGGTATTCCTTTTGGAAGACCTGCAAAACCTGAAGAAGTTGCCGAATTGATTGGCTTTTTGGTTTCACCACGAGCAAATTATCTTACAGGAACGGAGTTCATTATAGACGGAGGAACAATACCAACCATATAATATAAAATTATGTCAGCATATATCATATTTACCAGAATCAAAACAATAGAACAAAGTGAGCTAGAAAAATATTGGAGTCTGGTTCAGGAAACAATGAAAGGGCATCCAATAGAAGTATTGGTACCTTATGGAAAGTTTGAAATTCTCGAAGGAGAACAAATTGAGGGAATAGTAGTTGCCAAATTTCCGGATATGGAAACCGCCAGAAAGTGGTATTTAAGTGAGCCTTATCAGAAAGCCACCAATTATCGAAAAATAGGTGCTGTTTATAACGGAATTCTAGTAGAAGGGATCGCGTAGTATAGTAACAATCAAAAAAATAGAAGAATGAACTTACCAAAAATAATAGAAGACTTAGTAAAAGCACAAGATAACTTTGATGCAGTTGCTTATGCTCATTGTTTTTCAGAAAAAGCAATTGTGTTTGATGAAGGTAAAACATACAATGGACGAAAAGAAATTGAACAATGGATATCGTCTTCAAATGAGCAATACAGAACAGTAATGAAACCCGTCAGTATGAAAATAGGAGAGAAGGAAAGTGTTTTGAAGGCAGAGATTTCAGGCACATTTCCAGGAAGTCCCATTGTATTGGATTATCATGTTAAAATTGTTGATGATAAAATACAATCGCTGAGAATTTCGATATAATAGAAATGGCTAAATGTTAGTATAAAAGGATAATATAGAATTTTGACAGCAGAAAGGGATTATATTTGTATTCCTAATTGAACCAAAAACTATGAAAACCAAATTCCTTTTTATTTTCTTGATAATATCGCAATTATGTTCTTCGCAGCAAATAAACCAGATAAGTACTAATGATTCTGCTGACAAAATAAAAAGTATGATCGATAGTACCCTGAATAAAATGATCAAAAAGCCACTTATCCATTCAGCTTCTATAGGGATTGTTTATAAAGGAAATAAAAGTATTGGACATTATGGTGAGCTAGAAACAGGAAAGAATAATCCCCCGGATAATGAGACCATCTATGAAATTGGTTCCCTCAGTAAGACTCTTACAGGAATGCTGGTTGCAAAAGCAGTAAGTGAAAAGAAATTGAAGCTTGATGATTTACAAAAATACTTAGAAGGTCATTATCCCAATTTACAATTTAAGGGATCTCCAATAAGAATAAAAGATCTTCTTTCCCACACCAGTGGTCTTCCCAATATGCTTCCTTCTGCGGCAAATGTGATTCTTCAGGATTTTCCAGCACATGATACACCAAAGAAACTCAATGCATTATATACAAGTTACGGGAAAAAAGATTTTTTGCGTGATCTTCATCAGGTGAAAATAGATACGTTGTCAGGTTATAAATATGCTTATTCAAGTGCCGGAACCCAACTTATTGCTTCAGTTTTGGAGAACGTTTACAAAACAGATTTTGAAAAACAGCTCACAGATTATGTATCTCAAAATTTAGGGATGAAAAATACCAAAATCCGCTTAACGACCCAAGAGCTGAAAAGACTTGCAGTGGGCTATCATAGTGATAATCCCGTACCGACATCAGTCATGCCCCTATTGCCTTGGGGTGCGTCTGGTAATGTAAAGTCTACTACGCCAGATATGTTGAAGTATATGGAATTTCAGCTTAAAAATGATAAAGTAGTTGTGGAATCCCATCGGACGATAGTAAAATTTGATCCAGAATACAGTATCGGATACTTTTGGAACATCATCACGGACGATAAAAAACTGGGAACATATTACTTCCATCATGGTGGGGTACCACGTTCACAATGCTATGTCTACATCATTCCTAAATACGAGCTAGGGGTATTTATTATTACAAATCAAAGTGGTAATGATACAGCTTCGGTAATGGACGAGGCATTAAAGGAAATATTTGAAAAAATCGTTATGATGTAGAAATCTGACTTTAGATTATACACGAAGAATAGATGCTGTAAACAGACAAGAAAATAAAAATAGCCATGTATATGATTGCATGGCTATTTTTTATTATAAACTTCTCGAACGGGCAACTGAAAGTAAATACACTAAATGAGAGTACATACTACGCTTTACAGACTCTATTTTTACATTACCCGTGGATGGAGTGATGGTGGTCACCAGATCAGCGGTACATTGTCCTGCAAAATCTCCACTCCCTTGATATCGTGCCAAATTAGGACTTGGATGATGAATGATCGGATAACTTGGAGGAACCTGATTAAGAATAGGTGTTGTATTGATGTATCCCTTATTATCTATATAATTGGCTCTCCATATTCCTGAGAAATTACCATTTCCCGAAAGAATTTCCTGTCCTACTATAATTTGAGTATGGATAGGAGTTTCAAAATTAGTACATGACGTGTAATGATTGATGGAAACAGTACATGAAGAAGAATTATCAGCAGGCTGAAAACATTTTCCTTCATAGATTACAGCCCTTTGTTCAGCAGCAGATGAAGAATTATTTAATATAGCTTTTGGAGATAAAATTTCTGATGGTGAGATTAATGTCAGTTCCCCCTGTGTGTCTGCTGTAACAATCATTTTATCAGGATTGGATAAATCTCTTACTCTTAAAGAGCCATTCACATCTAAGGTTTTAGTAGGAGTGGAGGTATTAATCCCCACTTGTGCGCTTACGCAACTGCAAAAAATAAGCGCTGATAACAAAAAAGGCTTTGTTTTCATGGTAATATTTTGAAATACGATTAATTTTTCACTAAGGTAAGAAATATTATTGAGCATAGAAAATATGAGTATTAAATATGCTTAATGTTATTAATTAATATTATGAATTTGATTAAATAGCGAAAATTTTACACTAAATGTTTTAATGCCTATTCCGAGTTTTTAAATTCATGAATTTGTTTGGGAAATATTTGTATTTTAGACAGAATATGTTTGTTTTTAATAAATATATTGACGTCTAATTAAAATTCAGATAATTTGAATTAAAAAATTAGTAGATTTGCACGGAACAAAAAATAAATACATTATTAAACTCATTCTCTGTAAGAGGAGATAACAGGATTTTTGGTTATAAAACTACTGAAACTATGAAGAAACTTTTTTTACTTTTATTAACAGGATTTTTATTTATCGGTTGCAGCTCTGATGATGAAACTATTTATGATTATATAGGAACATGGTCAGGAACATATGAAGGTGCTGATAAAGGAGTCTGGAACTTTGTGGTAGACAATACAGGTAAAGTGTCGGGAACAATGCATTCCGAAGTTAGTAATGACAATTATAATATTTCCGGGAGCTTAAATAATACAGGAGATCTTACCGGAACAGTAGGATTACCGTCAAAAGGAGAGTTTAAAGGAAAATTGAATCCAGATAAAAATGGAAACGGAAGCTGGTCCAATTCACTTCCAACCCCTGCACAATATGGTACCTGGAAAGGAACAAAGAAATAAAAAATAAAAAGTCTGCAGATTTGCAGACTTTTTTATTTATAAAAACCCCATGTGGATAATTTCATTTTTATGATTCTTTAATGTAACAAAATACAAGATCAAATCCTCCTTTTCGAAGTGTGATTTAAAAGGAATTCGTTGTTGATCCACAATAATTTTCTCTTCAATATATTCAGTATTATAGCCTTTCACATCCAATTTTATTGTAGAAAGGACAGCTTTGTCTGCAATCTCAGTATTTTTTATCCAAAGATTCTGATCCCGAATTTCAATATCGTCTACCAGATTTTCTATTTCCCCGAATTGAAATTCTCTGAGTAGCTTTTTCCCGGTTTCAGTTTGTAATCCGTTTCCAACCGTTCGCTTTCCCCGTTCAGAAACAGCATCCAAATCCTTTATTTCAGTCATAAGCTTCGCAAATTTCTGATAGAGTAGAGGATCACCGACTTCTTTAATAGATGCGGAAAGACTGGCTCGTATAATTTTTCCCACTTTAGAACAGTGCCCGAACTCAGAACTATTCTGCCTTACCTTTTCATAAGAAGGATCTTTTTTGAAAGCCGTTTTATTGAACCCGCTTTTCTTCCGAACAACATTTTTACCATTCAGATTATAAAAAACAAGGTCACCTACAGCCCCTTTGATCTTAATTATACTTTCATATGTTGCCATATTGCAAAATTGAAGTCAAATATAGCAATAAATAATGTAAACCAAAATTTTAACATATATTTATCATATAGTTGTAGTATAGTTTTATTATAATTAAAATATAAAATGTATATTTGTGCATCAATCGTTAATAGGGTAAAAATCAGAGGAATATGAGATCGGGATTATTGAAAAATAAAATAAGTATAAAGCAGCTGTCTGTTTTACTGATTGCGTCTGCTTTTGTAGTGTCTTGCGGAACATCCAAGAAGGTTTCATCCGGCAAAAAAACAGGAAATAAGACGGTGACAAAATCTGAAAACCTCAGAAAGCTTGATTCAAGATTTGATGGAAATGTCCCAAGATCGATCAATGATATTTTAAAGGATGCAGAAAAGTATCTGGGCACACCTTACAAATTCGGAGGAAATACCTCAGCAGGTTTCGATTGTTCCGGATTTACGGTGAAAGTATTTGAAGAAAACTCCCTTGACCTTCCAAGAAGATCCTCCGATCAGGCTGGAACAGGCAAAAATATTGATATTGCAGAGGTAAAACCCGGAGACTTATTATTTTTTGCAACAGCAGGAGGAAGCAGAGTTTCCCATGTAGGAATTGTACATGATATCGGTCCGGACGGCGAAGTGAAATTTATTCATGCTTCTACATCCAAAGGTGTTATTATTTCCTCACTAAACGAAAAATACTGGAATAAAGCCTATCTTCACGCTCAAAGAGTGTTATAAATAAACAATAACCAACCAATGATTTAAAGTCTGATGGAAAACAGAACATTTGCTTTTATTAAGACAGATAAAAAATTAGTGAAGATTTTCTTTAAAGACATTAATTTCATCAAAGGGTTGGGAAATTATGTGGAAATACATATTACAGATCAGAAAAGATATATTTATTACAAAACACTCAAAGATTTGATTGAAACTCTTCCTAAAGAATTTATGAGGGTTCACAACTCTTATATTGTTAATCTGTCCAATATTCAATCTTTCGAAAATAATCAGCTTTTATGCGGAGAGTTAAAAATAACGGTTGCTAAAAGCTATAAAGATTGTCTTCTTGAAAGCCTTGGTAAAATGATGCTTTAGATCATTCACATTTACAAAATATCCATCTGCATATTATTTCTGATCATCTGTATAAAAAAGTTTTTATCTGGTTTTTCTTGTTCTAGTTTTACTAAAAACTTATCAGGATGAACAAAAACAAAGCATTAAGCTGTATCAAAGAAAATAATCTTATCGGTATAAAAGCCGGACTTCATAGACTGACCTTTCTGGAGATCTGGATGGTTGTTGTAGAAGACAGAATTTTTGCCAGATCATGGGGGCTTGCAGAAAAAAGTTGGTATAATACCTTTTTAAAGAGTTCAGAAGGGCAAATTCAATGTGGAAATACTGTTTATAATATACAAGCTTTGATTCCTGATGATCTGGATCAAATTACTGATGAAATTAACAATGCATATATAGAAAAGTATAATTTTGAAGATAACAGTAAATATGCAATAGGTATTACTAAAGGAGATCATATCGGGAAAACAATGGAATTCATTATTGATGTAAAGACAAATGACCCCAATATTTTTCATTAATAATTACAAATACGTAAAATCTTATTATTGACCTTTTAAAAGAATATTATAACTGTAAAATTCTTAAAAAGAAAACATGCTGCTCAATAGCAACGGGCTTTAGCCCATGACAAAATATATTAAACATTCCATTGGTTTTAGACAAAACCTATTTAATAATAACAAAACAATCCATCTTTATGAGATGGATTGTTTTCATTTAAAATATAATTTTTTATACAATTAATCGGTTAGATATTTTCACACGCTGATGTTGTAAATTCTTCCTGACTGATTTTTTCCTGCTCTGCAATCTTTTTGGGAAACGAAAAAAAACTTAGAAAAAAAGTTGCTACAAGAAGCAAAATACTCACAGAAAGAATATGTTGTACTCCATAATACGAACTTACAATTCCGCCCAGAAATGCCCCTAATGAAATTCCGATATTAAAAGAAGACGTAAGCAAGCTGTTTACAAATTCCAGTGCGTGATGAGGAATATTTTGTGTAGTTCTGATATTTGACACCAAAAAACCACCTGTATGAATCATTCCCCAAAAAGATACAATAATGACCATAGCAATAAAAGTTCCTCCTAGTAGGTAAGCCAGAATTTGTACTGTAATTAATAATAGTAAAAACAGTCGTGTTGTTAGTTTTACATTTCGGTTTAAAGCAATTCCCATAAGCCAGTTCCCAAGAGTTCCCATCCCTCCGAAAAGAAGCAGCATAATACTGATTTGAGCACCGTCCATTCTGGTAATTTCTTCAAGATAAGCAGTGAGATAGGTATAGCTGGAGAACATAGCTGCCAATGTCCCAATGGTAGAAATCAGGTTAATCCACAAAAGAGGATTTTTCAATATGGTTAATTGGTTTTGTTCAGATTTTTCTTTTTCTGCTGGGATAGAGGGGATGAAAAGCAATAATCCCATAAATGCAATTAAACTGATTGCACTGCTTAGAAAAAAGGAAGCTTTCCAATCGTGAAAAAGATCAGCCGCATAAGTGGTCATTGGAATACCGAGAACGGTAGCAAGACTTAGCCCGAGCATTACAGTAGATACTCCTTTTGCTCCCTTTTCTTTAAATGCAATGGCAATGGAAATATTCCAGAACAGCGGATGTAATATTGCCGGCAATATACGCGCTATCATCAGCATGGTAAAGTTCGTAGAAAAAGCAGATATAAGATTCGAAAGTACAAATATGCTCATCACAAGGCATAAAAGAAACTTACGGTTTATTTTGGAGGTAAATGACGTAATAAAGGGTGAAGAAACAGCCACTGTTATTGCAAAAGCACTCAGAAGCCATCCTGCAGCATCAATAGATACTCCGAATTGACGACTGATCGTAGGAAGAATTCCCACTACTCCAAATTCAGTGGTAATAATTCCAAATGCTCCTAACGCCAGTACATAAATTGATCTTTTCATTAATTCTTAAAATTTTGATGTAGCAAATTTGAACAGAAAAAATGTAAATAATCAGTATATTTTAATGATAAATAAGTATTTTTGCTCTATGAAAAGAGAGAATATAGATCAATTGGTAAAAGTAGAGTACCATCAGACCGATAGATGTCCTTTAAAAAGCAATCAGTTTTCATTTTTTCAGATTGTATATGTCATTTCCGGAAAAGGCTTTTTTACGATAAATGATAATCTGGCTTCTTATGGTAAAGGCAGTCTTATTCTATTAACACCCAATGATCAGCACTCTCTGGAGATAGAAGAAAAAACCGAACTTCTTCTTGTTAAGTTCAGTGAGCTCTATGTTAAAGATTATAAATGGAACAGCATTGATTCCATAGGATGTTTACTGTATGGAGCATCTTACCTTTCCGGCTGTATACTACAGAATAAGCCCGATATTGTTTTGGTAGAATCCATTGTGAAATCACTTTTGCATGGCATCAATTATCCTGATCTTTACCAACAGGAACTGACCCTTCATTACGTGAACGCACTGATTGTAATTGCTGCCCGAAACATTTCTAAGATGCGGACAGAAAATATAGCATCCAATGCCGATAAAAGAATACTGGATATTATCAATTATATTCAGGGAAATATCCATGATCCGGCTCTGTTAAAAGTTTCTGTAATTTCCCAAAAATTCGGGCTTTCCGAAACTTATCTTGGAAGCTATTTTAAAAATCAGTCTGGCGAAACAATCACCCATTATATCTTAAATTATAAAATGAGACTGATCGAACATCGGCTGCTCTTCAGTGATATGAGAGTGAATGAGATTGTCACAGAATTTGGATTTTCAGATGAAAGTCACCTCAATAAGTTCTTTAAAAAACAACATAAAATGAGTCTGACAGAATTTAAAAAAGCAAAAGGGAAGCTGAAATCAATAGTTTAAATGAATGATGTATAATATATATAATTAACAGGTTATAATATTTTATTAAATTTTAGTTTAATAGAAATAGACTTTAGCCTGTTTAATAATTTAAATACATATCATTGGCTTTAGCCGGAATTTAAGAAATAGTTGACGGTGTAAAATCACTCATTCAAAATTCTCTGAATTTCAAAGTAAGAGCATGTTTTATTTGCCAAGTATACGATCCAATTTGAAAGGGAAATAAAAGAGGTTTGCATGTATGCTGAGCCTTTATTAAAAGCATAAACTTAAAAGTCGTTTTGCTGAACTTTTTTGTATCTTTGGCAGGTATAATTTTTCAAACTAATTTAAATAAGAAACATGTCGTTACAACAAACTATTGAAAATATCTGGGACAACAGAGAATTATTGCAGAATGAAGACAGCCAAAAGGCGATCAGAGAAGTTATTTCTTTAGTTGATAAAGGGGAACTTCGTACTGCAGAGCCTACAGAAAACGGATGGCAGGTAAATGAGTGGGTGAAGAAAGCCGTAGTAATGTATTTCCCAATCCAGAAGATGGAAACTATTGAAGTAGGTCCATTTGAATTTCATGATAAAATGCCTTTGAAGAGAAACTATGCTGAAAAAGGAGTGAGAGTTGTACCACATGCAGTAGCAAGAGAAGGAGCGTACATTGCTCCAGGTGTTATTATGATGCCTTCTTATGTAAATATTGGTGCTTATGTAGATTCAGGAACAATGGTAGATACTTGGGCTACAGTAGGAAGTTGTGCACAGATCGGTAAAAACGTTCACCTGAGTGGTGGTGTTGGTATCGGTGGTGTATTAGAGCCATTACAGGCAGCTCCGGTAATCATTGAAGATGATTGTTTCATTGGTTCAAGATGTATCGTTGTAGAAGGTGTTCACGTAGAAAGAGAAGCTGTATTAGGAGCGAATGTTGTTTTAACGGCTTCTACAAAAATTATCGATGTTACAGGTTCTGAACCTATCGAAATTAAAGGAAGAGTTCCTGCACGTTCTGTAGTAATTCCGGGAAGTTATACAAAACAGTATCCGGCTGGAGAATATCAGGTTCCATGTGCATTGATTATTGGACAGAGAAAAGAATCTACAGATAAGAAAACTTCTCTGAATGATGCTCTGAGAGATAATAATGTAGCTGTTTAAGATTAAATTTTTAATCTAATACCACAATCTTGAAAGAAAAATTTCTTAAAATACTATTAAACCCTAAATATATATTTGGGGTTTATCTTATTATATCGGTTGTTACTGCCATTTCCAAATACCTGAGAGGGGATTATGCAATCAATAATTATCTGATCTTTAAAAACGTATTCTTTAATACGGTTGATCAGAAAAACCTGTTTATCCATTATCCGGATCTCTATTTTGATTTAAATCATTACGGCGTATTTTTCAGTGCATTGATTGCTCCATTTGCTATGATGCCTGATTGGCTGGGGATTTCCCTTTGGAACATTGCCAATACCTTTATTTTTATTTACGGAATTTACAAACTCCCTTTTTCAGATTCCAAGAAAGCTATTTTCGGATTGCTTTGCCTTCAGGAATACATTACAGCTGCATTGAGTCTGCAGTTTAACGTAGCACTTACAGGGCTTTTGCTGCTATCGGCAGTATACATTTATGAAAGAAAAGAAGTAAAGTCAGTTACAGCAATTTTAATAGGTGTATTTGTAAAAATCTACGGAATTGTAGGTCTTACACAGTTTTTCTTTATTAAAAACAAAACGAAATTCATTATTTCAGGAATCGTCATTGCTGCCCTGTTTTTTGCCCTTCCCATGGCGTATTCAAGTCCAAAATTTGTTATTCAGTGCTACACAGATTGGTTTCAGTCTATCGTAGAGAAAAATAATGAAAATCAAGTACTTGGGAATATGCAGGATATTTCGTTAATGGGTTTTGTAAGAAGAATTTTAGGAGATGCTTCCATTTCAAATCTGGTATTTTTAGCGTTTGGATTGCCGTTGTTTGCGTTACCTTATATAAGAATTAAGCAGTACAAACATTATGCTTTCCAACTGATGATTCTGGCATCCACACTGCTATTTTTAGTACTGTTCAGTTCAAGTTCAGAATCTCCAACGTATATCATTGCAGTAGTAGGCGTTCTGATCTGGTTTTTCCTGCAAAAGGAAAGAACACCTTTTATTATCGGATTGTTGGTTTTTGTGATAATCTTCACATGTTTTTCAACTTCAGATCTATTCCCGAAATTTGTAAAAGAAAATTATATTATCAAATACTCTTTAAAAGCGGTCCCTTGTATTGTAATTTGGTTTAGGGTAACGTATGAGCTTCTAACAAAAGATTTTGAAAAAAATTACAGCCTGAAATAATAAATATGAAGAAAATTTCAATCGTAATTCCCGCCTATAACGAAGAAGGAAACGTTGCAATGATTCATCAGAAAATCAAAGAGGTTTTTGACGGATTAAGCAATTATGACTTTGAAATCATATTTGTAAATGATGGCAGCCGGGATAATACCCAACAAAAACTGGAAGAACTTTCCAATCAGTATGATGAAGTGAAATTTATAGAATTTTCCAGAAATTTTGGGCATCAACCCGCCGTAAAGGCAGGAATGGATAATGCACACGGAAACGCCATAATATCTATGGATGGAGACCTTCAGCATCCGCCACAACTGATTCCGCAACTCATCAAAAAATGGGAAGAAGGGTATGATGTAGTCTTTACCTTCAGAACGTATCCTAAGGAAATTTCCTTTTTTAAAAGAAAAACATCTGACTTATTTTACAAGCTTTTATCAAGTCTGTCCGACGTTAATTTAACGAAAGGGGGAGGCTCAGATTTCAGACTGATGGATGCAAAAGCTGTTGAAGTCATGAGAAGCTTTAATGAAGACGACTTATTCCTTCGAGGCTTAACGAGCTGGATGGGATTCAAACAAATAGGCATTGATTTTACTGCCGCAGAAAGACTTTCAGGAAAAAGCAGTTATAACCTTAAAAAGATGTTTACCTTTGCCTTTACAGGAATTACAGCATTCAGTGTGAAGCCTCTGTATTTAGCGGCTTATCTGGGCTTTTTATTCTCAGCACTTTCAGTAATCGGATATGGAGCATACGTTATCCATTCGTTTATTGCAAAAACAGAGATCTCAGGTTGGGCATCGTTAATTATGACCATTGTGTTCTTTGGAGGGCTGCAACTGATCATTTTAGGGATCATGGGAATCTATTTAGGTAAAATATTTAAACAAGTGAAAGACAGACCTAATTATATTATTAAAAACAAAAATTTTTAAAATGGTTTTATTGAGTTTTGACATTGAAGAATTTGATATGCCATTAGAATATAAGGGTGAAATTCCCTTTGAAAAGCAAATTTCAATTTCACAGACAGGATTAGAACGAATTCTGGATATCCTTAAAAAACATAACGCAAAAGCTACCTTTTTTTCAACCGTAGTTTTTGCAGAAAATAGCAAACACCTTATCGAAAGGCTGTTAAATGATGGACATGAACTGGCTTCTCACACCTGGTTCCATTCAGAATTTGAAGAAAAACATCTTAAAGAATCAAGAGAAAAACTGGAAGAGTTGTTTTCCACCAAAGTGACCGGATTAAGAATGCCGCGAATGATGCCCGTAAACGAAAAAGAAGTGGAAAAAGCTGGTTATTCTTACAATTCGTCTATAAACCCTACCTTTTTACCAGGAAGATATAATAATTTAAAAGTATCAAGAACGTACTTTAAAGAAGGAAATGTAACACAGATTCCAGCGTCTGTATCTCCGAATTTCAGGGTTCCTTTGTTCTGGTTAAGTTTTCATAATTTCCCTTTGTCAATCTATAAGAAACTCGCTTCAGATGTCCTGAAAAAGGATAAATATCTCAATATTTATTTCCACCCCTGGGAATTTGCAGAGATCAAGGACGAAGCATTCAAATTACCTGGTTTTACCGTAAAAAACTCAGGAAAAGATATGGTGGAAAGGTTTGACTCATTTGTAGGCTGGCTGAAAAGCAAAGGGCATACTTTCGGGACATTCCAGGAATTTCAAAAATACGTACAACGATGAAGATAGCTTTTGATGCCAAACGTTTTTTCCATAATACATCCGGATTAGGTAATTATTCAAGAGATCTTGTAAGAATACTTTCCGAATATGAACCGGATAATGAATACCTACTGCTCAATAAGAATAAATCTGAGCGCGGAAAGGATATTCTGGAGCATTCCAATGTGAAATTTATTCCAACTTCAAAAGGAAAGTTTTCCCGTCAGCTTAGGATGGGAAAAGACGCTCAAAAGCAAAATGCAGATATTTTCCACGGTTTATCCGGTGAATTACCTTTAAAATGGGACAAACAACCTATTAAAAAGATCGTTACCATCCATGATCTGATCTTTGTAAGATATCCGCAGTATTATTCCTTTTTTGACAGAAAAATACACTTTTGGAAGTTTAAAAAAGCCGCTGATATGGCTGATAAGATCATTGCTATTTCAGAACAGACCAAAAGAGATATTATTGACTACTTAAAAGTTCCTGAAAATAAAATTGAAGTTATTTATCAGGGTTGCCATAAAGCTTTCAAAGAAGAACAGTCTAAGGAATTGATTCAGGCATCGAAAGATAAATTCAATCTTCCGGAAAGATTTATTCTGAATGTTGGAACCATTGAAGACCGTAAAAATCTTCTGAATGTTGTAAAGGCAATCCATGGAACAAACATTCCTTTAGTTGTAGTAGGAAGAAAAACAAAATACTACCAAAAAATAGAAAGTTTCCTGAAAAAAAATAAGATGGAAAAGCAAGTGCTGTTTCTGGAAGGTGTTTCTATGGATGAACTGGCTGCGATCTATAAACTGGCTGATATTTTTGTGTATCCAAGCTTCTTTGAAGGCTTCGGAATTCCTATTATAGAGGCACTTTTCTCGAAAACTGTCGTCGTGACGAGCAATACAAGCTGTCTACCGGAAGCAGGCGGAAAAGACTCTGTTTATATTGATCCGAAAAACGAACTTGACATCAGAGCTAAAATAAAATTTCTTTGGGAAAATGAATCTGAGAGAAAACGCCGTGAGGAAAAGGGTTTCGAGTTTGTTCAGAAGTTTAATGATGAACCTATCGCCAAAGAACTGATGCATCTTTATCAAAAAATTATCTGAAAAAACTTTGCATTTTAAAAATAAATCCTACATTTGCATCATAATTCAATACAATGAAACCAATTTTTTTAGCATTACATCATTATTATCATCATCTCTGTTAGGCGGAATTGATTGATATAAGTTTGTGCTAAATCAAAAATAATTAAAAACCGTCTGAGTAAATAGGCGGTTTTTTTGTTTCCTGAATTCACCTCAGAATTTTCAATAGATCAGTTTTTATTTACTCGGGCTCAAAAAAGACGAAATGAGTAAATTAAAAATTGCAATTCAAAAAAGCGGACGACTTTACGAAGAATCTCTACAACTTCTCAAAGATTGCGGAATATTGGTCAATAATGGAAAAGACCAGCTGAAGGTTTCCGTAGACAATTTTCCGATGGAGATTATGTATCTCAGAAATTCGGATATTCCTCAGTATCTGGAAGATGGGGTAGTAGATATTGCCATTGTAGGAGAAAATCTTTTAATAGAAAAACAGAAAAATATTCAGACTGTTGAGAAGCTTGGCTTTTCAAAATGTCGAGTATCCATTGCTGTTCCAAAAGAGATTGAGACCGATGATCTGGCTTATTTTCAAGGAAAAAAGATTGCCACTTCCTATCCAAATACTCTTAGAAACTTCTTAAATCAAAAAGGTATTGAAGCTGATATTCACGTTATTTCAGGCTCTGTGGAAATTGCCCCAAACATAGGATTAGCAGACGGAATTTGTGATATTGTAAGTTCAGGAAGCACCTTATTTAAAAATGGATTAAGAGAAACAGTTACCATCCTAAAGTCAGAAGCTGTGCTTGCCCAAACTCCACAATTATCATTTGAAAAAGCAGCTGTTCTTGATAAATTTCTTTTTAGAATTAAAGCTGTTTTAAAGGCAAAGAACTCAAAATATATCCTGATGAATGTCCCCAATGACAAGATTCAAAAAATAGCTAATGTACTTCCGGTACTTAAAAGTCCTACCGTTATCCCATTAGCAGAAGAAGGCTGGAGCAGTATTCATTCTGTGATTGATCAGGAACGATTCTGGGAAGTTATTGATGAACTGAAAGAAAATGGTGCGCAGGATATTCTCATCATTCCAATCGATAAAATGGTTATTTAGAAAAACAATAAGAGTGAATATTGATTAACGAAAAGGTAAAAGTGAAAATAAAATCAATATTGTTTTAAAGCACAAAGATTTTCTCAGATAAGCTTTAATAACACCTATTAAAACATTCCACTTGCTGTAAATCCCTTTGCGCCTTAGCATTTATCAAAAATATAACGTAACAATCAACTGTTCAAAAAGTTTAAAAATAATAGAATGAAAATATACACATATCCCACAAAAGACACCTGGTTCGATCTTATAAAGCGTCCGGTGTTAGAACAACAGGAAATTTCAGCGTTGATTGCCGGGATTTTTAAAGAAGTTAAATCTAATGGTGATCAGGCTTTAATAGAATTCAATAAAAAGTTTGATAAAGCAGATACTCAAAGCATTACCGTTACCGAACAAGAAGTTCAGATTGCTGAAAATCAGATTAGTGATGATTTGAAAAAAGCAATTCAGGAAGCGAAAGAGAATATTTCAAGGTTTCACAGTGCTCAGATTCCGGATATATCTAAAATTGAAACAACAAAAGGCGTGGTTTGCTGGAGAGAAAACCGTGCGGTAGAAAGTGTGGGAATTTATATTCCCGGAGGAACAGCTCCTTTATTTTCAACGGTATTAATGCTTGCTGTACCTGCCAATCTGGCGGGATGTAAAGAAATTGTTCTTTGTACGCCACCGGATAAGAATGGCAATATTAATCCAGCTATTTTGTATGCAGCAAAACTTTGCGGAATTACGAAAATATTTAAAACAGGTGGAGCTCAAGCTATCGCAGCCATGACTTTAGGAACGGAAAGTATTCCCAAAGTTTATAAAATATTCGGTCCCGGAAATCAGTTTGTAGTTGCCGCAAAAGAATATGCCCAGCGTTATGGAGTTGCTATCGATATGCCTGCAGGACCAAGTGAAGTTCTTGTTATAGCTGATGAGCATGCCATCCCGGAATTTTGTGCGGCAGATCTTCTTTCACAAGCAGAACACGGAAGTGACAGCCAGGTTGTTTTTCTTACCACAGACCTTAAAGTGCTTAATCAGACAATCGATGCTGTTGAACAACAAATCAAAGACTTACCTAGGAATGAAATGGCAGGAAAAGCATTAGGAAACAGTAATTTTATATTATTGAACAGCCTTGAAGAAGCGTTGGAATTCAGTAATCTGTATGCTCCGGAGCACCTTATTTTAGCCATTGCAGATTTCGAAGAATATATTCCAATGGTTCAGAATGCCGGTTCAGTTTTCCTTGGAAATTATTCCTGCGAAAGTGCCGGAGACTATGCAAGCGGGACCAATCACACCCTTCCTACTAATGCTTATGCCAGGAATTATAGCGGTGTTTCTCTCGATAGTTTTGTGAAGAAAATTACATTTCAGCATTTATCAAAAGAAGGATTGATGAATTTGGGAAAAACAATAGAAGTAATGGCAGAAGCAGAAGGATTGCTTGCTCACAAAAATGCAGTGTCAATACGGTTAAAATCTTAAATTTTAATTTGTTGGAAAGCATAAGCACTTAAAAAGAAAACATTATTTAAATAAACATCAGTACAATGAACAATACAACAATCAATATCAATAGTTTAGTAAGAGAAAATATTCTGAAACTACAGCCTTATATCAGTTTCAGAGACCACAATGAATTCAATGCACCTACATTTCTGGATGCTAATGAAAGCCCGTTTGGTGAATGTAACCGTTACCCGGATTCTACGCAGAAAACACTTAAAAGTAAATTGGCAGATCTTAAAAATGTCTCGCCCAAGCAAATTGCAGTAGGAAATGGAAGTGATGAGCTTATTGATCTGATCATTAAAATATTTTGTGAGCCTAAAAAAGATTCTATCCTGATGATGAATCCTTCTTTTGCGATGTATGGATTTTATGCTACAATCAACGAAAACAAAGTTTTACAGGTAAATCTTGATGAGAACTTTGAGTTGGTAAAGGAAGACTTCCTTAAGATAACAAGCGAAAATTCACCTAAGATCTTCTTTTTATGTTCACCCAATAACCCTACGGGAAACAGTACGGAAGATATTGAGTTTTATTTACAGAATTTTAATGGAATTGTAGTGGTAGATGAAGCTTATATTGAATTTTCAGGGAAAAAATCAAGCTTAGAGCTTCTTGATCAGTACCCTAATCTGATTGTTCTTCAAACCTTTTCAAAAGCTTGGGGAATTGCAGGAGCAAGAGTAGGAATAGCGTATGCTTCTGAGGAAATTATTAAGCTCATTAATACAGTGAAAGCTCCTTATAATGTAAACGTGTTAAGTCAGGAATTGATCCTTAACAGTTTGAA
Source organism: Chryseobacterium sp. CS2K3 (assembly GCF_059515185.1). Lineage (NCBI taxonomy): Bacteria > Pseudomonadati > Bacteroidota > Flavobacteriia > Flavobacteriales > Weeksellaceae > Chryseobacterium > Chryseobacterium sp. CS2K3. The sequence goes on from NZ_JCAKRW010000004.1 coordinate 350,919, forward strand.
TAAGAACAAGCTTGAAGAAAATGTAAACAAAATCTTAACAGAAAGAGCATGGCTTCAGGATCAGTTTAAAACGATTGATTGCATTGAGAAGGTATTTCCAACAGATGCTAATTTCTTTTTAATCAAAATGAAAAATGTAAGCAAAGTATATGAACAGATGTTGGAACAGGAAATTTTGACAAGCAGAAGAGATCCGGCTATTTCAGGTTGTATCAGGATCAATATTGGAAACCGTGTGGAAAATGAAAAATTAGTTAATCTTTTACAAAATGTAACTCTATGAAAAAAGTATTGTTTATCGACAGAGACGGAACTTTGATTATCGAACCACCTACAGATTTTCAGGTAGACTCGTTGGAAAAGCTCGAATTTTATCCCGGGGTATTCAGTAATCTTTCAAAAATAGCAAATGAGCTAGATTATGAATTGGTTATGGTGACCAATCAGGATGGTTTGGGGACAGACAGTTTTCCTTTTGAAGATTTTATAAAGCCTCATGAAAAAATGATGAAAGCATTTGAAAACGAAGGCATCATTTTTAATGATATTTTGATTGATAAAAGCTTTGAACATGAAAATCTACCCACCAGAAAACCAGGAACAGGAATGATGTCGAAATATATATATGGAAGTTATGACCTGGAAAATTCATATGTAATCGGAGATAGAGATACAGATGTTCAACTTGCTAAAAATTTGGGAACTAAATCTGTTTTTCTAAACAAAAGCTTTAATGAAGAGGCGGATTTTGTAACAACCAGCTGGAATGAAATTTATCAGTTTCTAAAGACCGGAATGAGAAAGGCTAGAGTCTGCAGAAAGACCAATGAAACAGAAATAGAAGTCGAAGTAAACCTTGATGGAAAAGGCAAAGCTGAGATCTCAACAGGGCTTCACTTTTTTGATCACATGCTGGATCAGATTGCCAGACACGGAAACATGGATCTTAGAATCAACGTAAAGGGAGACCTTAATGTAGATGAACACCACACGATTGAAGATACGGGAATTGTATTGGGTGAAGCTATTGTAAAAGCATTAGGAAAGAAAAAAGGTATTGAAAGGTACGGTTTCTTGCTTCCTATGGATGATTGTCTGTCGCAGGTAGCGATTGATTTTGGGGGAAGGTCATGGCTGGTTTGGGATGCTGAGTTTAAAAGAGAGAAAATAGGAGATATGCCAACGGAAATGTTCTTTCACTTCTTCAAATCTTTTACAGATTCTTCAAAGTCTAATTTAAATATTAAAGCAGAAGGCGATAATGAGCACCACAAAATAGAATCTGTTTTCAAAGCATTTGCAAAAGCTGTTAAAATGGCAGTAAATCAATCAGATGCGAATTATAATTTACCTTCAACAAAAGGAAGCCTGTAAAGATTTTTGTCTATTTATTAAACAACTTAAAATTTATGATAGCCATAATAAAATATAACGGCGGCAATGTAAGCTCCGTACAGAATGCGCTTAACAGGCTTAGTATAAAATCTGTAGTTACCGATAATCCGGAACAGATTCTAAACGCTGAAAAAGTGATCTTTCCAGGCGTAGGTGAGGCTTCTTCCACCATGAAACTTTTAAAGGAAAAAGGACTCGATGTACTTATTCCCACATTAAAACAGCCTGTACTGGGAATATGTCTGGGGATGCAGCTGATGTGTAAAGGGAATGAAGAAGGAAATACAGAAGGATTGGGAATTTTTGATATTAACGTTAAAAAATTTCCTCCTTTGGACCTTGTTCCTCATATGGGATGGAATACCGTTTCAGCGAAGAATAATATCATGTTTGTAGGCATTGAACCAGATGATGATGTGTATTTTGTACATAGTTATTACTGCGAGTTATCGGAATTTACAACTTCGGTATGTGATTATATTTTGCCGTTCAGTGCCTCATTGCAGAAGGATAATTTTTATGCCATGCAGTTTCACCCGGAAAAGTCGGGAAGTATAGGAAGGCAGATATTAAATAACTTTATAAACTTATCATAATGAAGATTATTCCGGCTATTGATATTATTGATGGTAAATGCGTGCGTTTATCGAAAGGAGATTACAGTACAAAGAAAATATATAATGAAGATCCTGTAGAAGTTGCAAAAGAATTTGAGGATTACGGAATTCAGTTTCTTCATTTGGTAGATCTTGATGGGGCAAAATCAAAACATATTGTAAATCAGAAGGTATTGGAAAACATTGCCCAATCTACTTCGTTGAATATTGATTTTGGAGGAGGTCTGAAGACTCAGGAAGATATAGAAACAGCTTTCAGTGCTGGTGCAAAGCAGATTACGTTGGGAAGCATTGCTGTTCAGGACCCTCAGTTTTGTTATGAGGTGATTAAAAAATATGGTCCGCAAAAGATTATTCTGGGATCGGATTGTGATCATAGAAAGATTAAAACTTCAGGATGGCTGGAAGAAAGCAATCAGGATGTAATTGATTTTATTCTGGAATATCAAAAAAATGGTATTCAAACAACAATCTGTACGGATATTGCCAAAGACGGAATGCTGGAAGGACCTTCAACGGGTTTATATATTGAGATTTTGTTTAAAACTTCAGTTCAGCTGATTGCCAGTGGTGGGATTTCAGGCATCAAAGACGTCTATAAAATGAAGGATATCGGATGTTCAGGGACCATTATCGGGAAAGCAATTTATGAGGGAAAAATAAGCCTCCAACAACTTCAAAATTTTATTGAAAATGCTTAAAAAAAGAATTATTCCATGTTTGGATATTAAAGAAGGAAGTACAGTAAAGGGAATCAACTTTGAAGACCTTAAAAATGCAGGAGATCCTATAGAACTGGCTAAGAAATATGAACGGGAAGGGGCTGATGAACTGGTATTTCTTGATATTACTGCAACGCTGGAAAATAGGAAGACTTTTGTAGAATTGGTGAGAGATATTGCCAAAGAACTGAGTATTCCATTCACTGTAGGCGGCGGAATAAGCTCTATTGAAGATGTCAGGAAGCTTCTGGAAGCTGGAGCAGACAAGATCAGTATCAATTCCTCGGCAGTAAAAAAACCGCAGTTAATTTCCGATCTCGCCAATGAATTTGGCAGCCAGTGTGTAGTTGTTGCGATTGATACGAAACAAATAGGGCAAGCTGATCTTGTTCACATCAAGGGAGGAAGAGAAGCTACAGAACTTACTACGGTGGAATGGGCAAGAGAAGCAGAGGCACTGGGTGCCGGTGAAATTCTTTTAACCTCAATGGATGGTGACGGAACTAAAAAGGGGTTTGATCTTAGGATTACAAAACTGGTTTCAGAGAATATTAGAATTCCAGTCATTGCATCAGGTGGTGCGGGAAATGTAGATGATTTTATTAAAGTATTTAATGAAACTAAAGCTACAGGTGCTTTGGCAGCCAGTATTTTTCATTTTAATGAAATTGAAATTCAAGAATTAAAAAAGCAATTAAAAAATCAAAAAATAGAAGTACGATGAATATAAATTTTAATAAAGATAACGGATTGGTTCCTGTAATAATTCAGGACAACCGTACACTGCAGGTTCTCATGCTGGGGTATATGAATGATGAAGCTTTTGAGAAAACAAAGCAAGAAGGAGTCGTAACTTTTTTCAGTCGTTCCAAAAACAGATTGTGGACAAAAGGTGAAGAGTCAGGTAATTTTCTGTCCGTTAAAAGTATAGATATAGATTGTGATCAGGATACGATTTTAATCAAGGTAATACCCAAAAATGTTGTTTGTCATACAGGAAGTTTCAGCTGCTTCGGCGAAAAAAGTGATCAGGGATTTTTATATGAATTGGAAGAGAAAATTTCTCAAAGGATAGATGATAAAACAGAGGAATCCTATACCTACTCACTTTATCAGCGAGGAATTAATAAAGTGGCTCAAAAAGTAGGAGAGGAAGCTGTAGAACTCGTCATTGAGGCTAAAGACAATAATGATGAACTCTTTAAAAATGAAGCAGCAGACCTATTATATCACTTTTTGATTCTACTTAAGACAAAAGGATTTTCCCTGAAAGACATTGAAAAGATTCTTCTAAACAGAAATAAGTAAACCTTTGAATTTTCAAAGGTTTTTTTTGTGTGATAAAAAGATACGACAGGTTCTGACGTTTTGTTATAATATTTTTGTTTTTGTAGTATTAATTATTTAATAGATATTATGTTTTAGTTAAAATTTTGACTAAATGTGGTATTTATATAGTCAATGTAGTAAAAAAAATTAAATTTGTGCAAACATAAAAAACTAATCATTAAAACTCAAAAAAACATGATATGAGAAGAATCTATCTTGGTGCATATACATTATGTACGGTCTTAAGTGTGTCTGCACAAGAGGTCCTCTGGCAAAAAGACATCAAATCCTCTACTCAGGATTTCTTAAGCCAGGTGACCACAACTATCGATCAGCAATATCTTATCACGGGAAGTGCTATTCAGTCAGGAAGCGGAAAGCTGGAGACTGGAAGTAAGCAGAACAATGGCTACGATTTCCATTTGGTTAAATTAAACCAGCAGGGAGAACAGGTATGGGAAAAGTATTTCTCAGGACAAAATCACGATTATTTATCAGCAACAGTAACAACGCAGGATGGAGGATTCTTACTTGCAGGAACTTCATATTCAGGAAAAGGGCTGGATAAAAAGGAGGAAGCAAAAGGCGGTTCGGATATCTGGCTGATCAGAATTAATGAATTTGGGGATGAATTATGGCAGAAAACTTTGGGAAGCTCTTCTGATGAAGAAGCAAGATCGGTTATTCAAACCACAGATCAGGGCTTTATCGTAGCAGGTAATGTACAAAACTCTGCGAAAGGTTATGGTTCTAAAGATGTTTTGATCATTAAACTTGATAAAGATGGTAAAGAATTATCCCAAATTATCCTTGGTGGAAAAGGGCTGGATGAAGTAGAGAAAATGATTCCTACCAAAGACGGTGGAGCTTTGCTGGGAGTCTATTCAAGAAGTTCCGAGGTTCGTGATTCGGGACCTAAAACTGGTAATTCTGGCACCTCCAAAATCAGCCAGATGCCAAAAGCCAGCAGCAATTTCGGGGAAGGTGATTATTGGATCGTAAAACTCGACAAAAACGGAAAAGTAGAATGGGAGAAAAACTATGGAGGAAAAGAAGATGATCATCTTAGAACGCTTGCTTTAACCTCAAACGGTTATGTCATTGGAGGAGAATCAAGATCCGATAGATCAGGAAATAAAACAGTAGGAATCCAGGAAGGAACAGATCTTTGGCTGATTGCTTTGAACGAAAAAGGCGATGAGCAGTGGCAAAAATCCTACAGCTTTAAAAACCGTGATGTTTTAATGGGAATAAGCGTGATCCATTCCGCTGATGATAAATCTTCAAAAGGAATTTTATTAGGAGGTTATACTCAAGCCGAAGGAAGAATAGAAACTGATGATGAGACCTTTTGGATGCTATATCTTGATGGAAACGGCAATGAACAGTGGCGAAAACATGTGAAGGGAGAATCCAGAAAAAGAGAAGAAAGGCTTTCCGATTTAAAATTAAACCGAGACGGCTCCATTATCCTAGCCGGAACCAGTGCCGAGGAATTAGGCAAAGAGAACTGGAAAATTGTAAAACTGGGTGACAAACAGGTAAATGATTTGATTGAAAAATATGACATCAAGATCTACCCGAATCCTGTCACAGACTATGCTTATGTAGAAATCGGCTTTGATTTTAAAGAGGCTGATATTATGCTGTATGATATGGGCGGAAGACAGTTACAAAACCTGAAAACAAAGAATAGAGTCACTAAAATTAATACCCAGGCTTTGGTTCAAGGAGCTTATGTGATTACTATAAAAACTAATGATAACAAAACAGCGAATGCGAAGCTGATTAAGAAGTAACCATGAGAAAAAATATAATATTTGTAGCCTCGTTATTAGCTACTCAGATTTTTTATGCCCAATTGGGAAGTAAACTAAGTGATGATAAATATCTTCCTAATATGACTCCACCATCTCCAAGTGCTTATTCTTTGGGGAAGTTTGGAAACTTGGAGGTGGGAGAATTCACAGGAACTCCTAATATCAACATCCCTTTATTACAATTTAAAGGCAAAGGATTAAGTACAGATTTATCATTATCTTATACTTCAAGCGGAATAAAAGTAGATGAAAAAGAAGGGCAATTTGGTTTAGGCTGGACATTGGTTGCAGGTGGAGTTATTAACAGGATCGTGCGTAATAAGGACGATTTTATGGATCGTCAATTATTAGCTCCCGAAAATCTGAATGGAGGACCTTCTGATCCTAGAGTAGCACAATTTTTCTATGACGCAGGTAACTCAGGAAAGGATACTGAGGCAGATCTTTTTTCTTTTAGTGCAGGAAATGTTAGTGGACAGTTTGTAATTAATAGGGAAGGTGAAATTGAATTATTAACTAAGGATGATGTAAAAATTACTATACAATATGATGTAGAGCATAACCCTTATTTTATAATGAAGGATTCTAAAGGTACTACTTATTATTTTACTGCAATTGAACAAACCTCTACGAGCTCAGTGGGTGGAGGCTTACATGGTGCAACCACATTAGCAATAACAGCATGGTTTTTAACAAAAACAGAAGATATCAATGGAGAGCAGATCATATTTGAATATGAAGATGATGGACCAAGTTATACGATGTCAAAATCACAATTATTATCTTATTCCGATCCCCCATCACAAGCTTATTGTGAGAATGCAGAAAATGGAATGACTCGTGTAAGATACTATTCTAGCCCACCAACATTAGGACCTATTATAAATAACAATATAAATATTGATGGGAAAAGACTCAAAAGAATAATAAGTAATAGAACTAGTGAAAAGATAGAATTTAGTGCTAATATGGGTGAATCAATAATAACCCATTATTATAACTCAAATATTATAGAGCAGCTTACTTTTAAGTTTGACAAAACAGCTAATGACAGGCTATTTTTAAAATCTATAAGTTCATTTAGTAAAGGAAAAGATTATAGCTTTGAATATATACAACCGAATTCTTTTCCTCCAAGATTATCTTTTTCTCAGGATCATTGGGGATATTTTAACGGTAAATCAAATTCAAACATTATTCCTAAGAACATAGATTATGCCCCTAGTAATGATTATGCTGGAGCAGATAAAAATCCTGATCCGTCTACATCTGTATATGGGGTTTTAAAGAAAGTAATTTATCCTACAAAAGGATGGACAGCTATAGAATATGAACCTAACACTTATTATGGAAGTGAGATGATATATCCAAATCCTATAGATGTTCGTGAAGGACTTGTTCTTACAAGTGATGATTTTGAACTTTCTAAAACATTTGCAATTCAGCCTGCAGTTAATCAGAGTATAGTTATACAAGGGTATGGAACATTTAACTCTATTGATTGTCGTCGAGAACCAGATTTAGGAACCCGTCATCGTATAGATTTAAGTATTAGAGATCTTACTGCCAATAGGCTTGTTAGTATGGTTTCTGCAGATTCTAATGGAAATACAACAGGCATTGGAAGCTTTACTGGTGTTTATTTTTCAAGAGGAAATCCTAATTATTATAGTTTTTTTGCAGAAGCTGGACATACATATCAATTTAAGATGTCTGCAAACTGGCAATGTACCAATGGTAGTGTATCTTTAAAATATTTTAATCAGACTCCTACACAAGTACAAAAAAATATTGTGGTCGGTGGAAACCGTGTTGCTAGAATGATTGATTTTGATGGGAATCAACAGTCTATCAGAAGATATTATTATGGACCTAAAAATAATCTAAATCAATCTTCAGGAGATAAAGGATTAACACCATTCTATAGAGATTTTAGAAAATGGGAGCCTCCTTGTACTACAGGGTTAATGCCTCCATTACGTGAAGCTGTCATTACGTCTTCCAGTATTTATCCTTTATTCAATAGTGGAAGAAGTAATGTTTATTATCAATATGTAACAATCAGTTTTGGAGGTGATAACTTTGAAAAAGGAGGAGTGGAAAAAGAATTTACGGTTAAAAGAGATTATTGGGGAAATCAGATTTTTGGTTCCGAAAATGTTGGCTCTGCTCCATGGACAAACTTTGGATGGAATAATGGATATCTGAAGACTGAGAAAATTTTTGATAATCAAGGTAATACACTTAAGATAAGTGACTATTTATGGGAAAAGAAGAATGTAACCAATAATAAATCATATTATGTACGAAAAAATTACAGTCCCAATCATCCGAAAAATCCTGTATATACTTGTACCAGCGAAGATATTGTAAGACCAGATAATGGTTTCTATTGGAAATGTAAATCAGATCATCGACATTTCATGAACGTTTCTAATTGGAAATGTGTAGCATTGGGTGCAGATAATGAAAAAGTACCTTTTGCTAATAATTGCTATCAGCAGCCTTTAGGAAAACAGATTGTACATTCTTTAGCTTTAGAAAATTTAGACATTGTCGAGTACAATAATATTTCATACCAAAAATACTTAAAAAGTGTTACTACTACAGATTATGTAAATAATCAACCAATGAAATCTACGATTACTGAAAATGCCTATGACAGTAATTTTCACTATCAGCAGACTTCTAAAAAGGTAACTCATTTGGATAATAGTATTACAGAAAACGGTTATCAGTATGCCCATGAAAAAGGGAATCAAAGGTTAATCAATGCCAATATGGTTGGAGTTCCATTAGAAACGTCTACAACAGAAAGAAGAAATGTTAATGATACGTCTGGGAAAATAACTTCAAAAGTTGAGACAAAGTATGATAATCCAACCCTATTATTACCTACTTCTGTAGTATCTACTGATTTACAAAACATTGCAAAAACAGAAATCACCTATGACAAATATGATGATAAAGGCAATCTTCAACAGTATACTACCAAAGATGGTATCTCTACAGTGATTATCTGGGGATATAATAATACGTATCCAATTGCTAAAATAGAGAATGTCAGATATGCAGATGTTTCCCAATCGCTTATAACGGATCTTGTAAACGCTTCTAATATTGATGCTTCGGCGGGTAAAAATAATGATGAAACGGATCTATTAAATTCCTTTAATACTTTCAGAAATGGATTGTCCCGTTATCAGATAACGACCTACACTTATGATCCGTTGATTGGAGTAAGAAGTATCACTCCGCCATCAGGAATCAGAGAATTATATTTTTATGATTCTGCAAACAGGCTTGAGAAAGTAGTGGATGTGGATGGAAAAGTGCTGAAGGAAATGAAATACAACTATAAAAACTAATCACCGATGAAAAAACTCATAATTCCTATAGGGTTTCTGATGTTGGGCACTGTAAAAGCACAGGTATCCAATACAGAAAATTATGTTCAAACAAAAATCTACCTCGATTATAATGGAAGCGAGGCTACAAAAACCTCTGAAACAATTCAATATTTTGACGGACTTGGCAGATCTAAGCAGGTGATTGGTGTAAAAGCCTCTCCACAAGGAAAAGATGTAGTAACTCATATTGAATACGATCAGTTTGGAAGACAGGCAAAAGATTTTCTTCCCATTCCACAATCAGGAACCCAGTCCGGCGGAATTTACACCTCTCCTCTAGGAAATGCTTCTTCCATCTATGGTGGGGAGAAAATCTATTCCGAAAAAAAATTGGAGAATTCTCCTTTGGACAGAATCCAGCAACAGATTCAGGTAGGAAATGACTGGACGGAAAAACCTGTTAAATTTGACTATGATGCCAATATCCATGAAGATTATGTGAGACAATATAAAACCACCACCACATGGATTGAAGGAAGGACAGAAACTGCGATTGAACTCAATCAATATTTTCTGCCAGCACAGTTATATAAAAACACCATAACCGATGAAGATGGCAACAAAACTATAGAGTTTAAAAACGGAAAAGGGCAGGTTATTTTAGTAAGAAAAGTTGTAAGTACCTCTGAAAATGCAGATACCTACTATGTTTATAACGAATACGACCAACTTGCTTTTGTCATTCCTCCTTTAGCATCAGCACCCACTATAGATAATTCTACAAAAGAGAAGCTTTGGTACCAATACCGCTATGATGGAAGAGGCAGACTTGTAGAAAAGAAACTTCCGGGCAAAGGATGGGAATTTATGGTATATGATAAGACCGATAGACTCATCATGACCCAGGATGCTAATATGCGGGAGCAGAATAAATGGCTGATTACTAAATATGAATCATTGGGAAGAGTTGCTTATACCGGGATCATTGGTGGAGGAAGCAGAACAAGTATGCAGTCTCAGGCAGAAAACCTTATCATCGTAGAGGGAAGAAATGGTTCTGGATTTACTAAAAACGGGATGCAGATTCAATATAGCAATGGATATTTTGTTGATATTGAAACTATTTTAAGTGTTAATTATTATGACACCTATCCTCATTATGATTTTAATCCTCCCTTACCAGCGGAGCCTACTCTTACAGGTTCTCCATCACCCGAGGGAAGAAGTACCAAAGGACTTCCTGTCATGAGCTTTGTTAAGAATATTGAAGATGATAACTGGACCAAGAATTATACTTATTATGATCTGAAAGGTAGAGTCATTGGAACTCATTCTATCAATCATTTGGGAGGATATACCCGAACAGAATCTAAACTTAATTTTGTAGGAGTTCCTTTAAATACAACTACGACTCATAGAAGATTGAAAAGTGACGTCGGGATCACCATAGCAGAACGTTTTGTGTATGATTCCCAGAACAGGTTGTTGCAGCATTGGCATACGGTGGATAGTAAACCGGAGCAGTTGCTGGCAGAGAACACATATAATGAACTTTCGCAGCTTAAGAACAAAAAAGTAGGCAACAATCTCCAAAGTATCGATTACGCTTATAATATAAGAGGTTGGCTGACTGATATCAATAAGGATCAAATGGGAGTTCCGGATCTTGGAGGAAAACTGTTTTCTTATAAAATTAAATACAATCAGAAAACTGGAATCACCAATCCGGATCAAGCTCTGTTTCCCGGAAAAGATGTAAAGCCTAAATACAATGGTAATATCGCCGAAGTAGATTGGCGAGCTGTAGAATCTTTGGGAGCCAATCCACCGTTGGAACCCAAAAGATATGGTTATGCTTATGATAATCTGAACAGGCTGACCGCAGGCTATTATCAGAACCCTCAGAATCCGAACAGTAAGGAACACACGGAATCTTTAAGTTATGATCTGAATGGAAATATAACTAATCTGTACAGGACATCTGTGATGAACGGAACTACAGCCATGGTTATTGATAATCTGGTCTATAATTACGGAACGCCCGGCAATATAGGAAACCGCCTCTTGGATGTCAGGGATAACTCCATGAATAAGGCAGGTTATGAAGGAGGCGGAAAACCAATAGCCTATGATGTGAATGGAAATATGACCGATATGCTGGATAAAAACATATCAAGAATCGGCTATAATTATCTTAATTTGCCCAATGATGTCCTTATTGAAAAAAGTGATATCGAAACCACCACTGTCAAGACAAAATACACCGCTACAGGCGTAAAACTTAAAAAAGAGTTTACATCTTCCATTGTAGGCATTACAGGGGTTTCCACTACAAAAAAGACCACTGACTATCTGGATGGGTTTCAGTATCTGAAGGCTGAAACTACAAGCCCGGGTGGTGGGGGAAGTACGGAGTCTCTTTCTGAAACTTCTGTGGCAATGGAAAGGCAGGCTTTTACGCTGCAGGGTCCTATCAATCCAACAGAACCTGGTATTGATCCGCCTTTTGGAGGCGGTGGTGGAAGTTTTGAATACAAAACTCCTGATTTGCAATTTTTTCCAACTGCAGAAGGATTTTATGATTACACGAAAAATCAGTACATTTACCAATACAAGGATCACCTTGGAAATGTAAGAATAAGCTTTGGCAGAACCAGCGCAGGTGCTCTTGAAATTACGGATGCCAATGATTATTATCCATTTGGAATGAACCACCTGAAAACCGGAAATGCTTTCTTTGGACAAGGGAATTATAAAAACTATAAGTATAATGGTAAGGAGCTTCAAGAGACGGGTATGTATGATTATGGAGCGAGATTCTATATGCCGGATATTGGTAGATGGGGTGTAATTGATAATAAGGCAGAAAAATATAGTTTTACATCTCCTTATAATTATGCTGCAAATAACCCTATAATTTTTATTGATCCAGATGGAAATGAAATAATATTTGTACAAGTAATAAATGAGAATACACAAGTACATCTAAAATATAGCAAAGGAAACTTCTATTATTTAAATGGTGAGAAAAAAGGAGAGAAATATAATGGAAGAACAGATAAAGTAAGTGAAAATTTGTTTAGGCTTGCGCGATCATATCGAAAAATTGAACATTCTGGTAACAAAGTTTTAAAAGGTATGCTTCATCATTTGGAAGAAAGTGATAAAAAACACTATATTTTTGATCCAAAGGAAAAAGATGATGGTTCTGGGGTTGGAGGCACACCTCAAGGTGGCTCAAAAACAATATATAATTTTACGAGTAAATCTGAAGATGATAGGTTTGAGAATACAGAAGGGGTTCCAACATCTGAGTTGACTTCAGTTGTACATGAGATGAGGCACCAATATGATAGAGATATTGAGAATAATAAGGATTCTACTGGGTCGCCTAATGCACAAAATCCTATGGAACAAAGGGCTGTAAAAGCAGAGAATGAAGCAAGGAAATTAGAGAAGCTACCTTTGAGAACAACATATGGAGGCGAAAAAGTAAATCCTAACCCTCCAAATTATATTGTACCTACAGATGAAAAAAAGCAATAAAATAGAAAATATTATGAATGTTTTTAAGCGTGTAATTTTATGTTTCTTAATAGGAATTTCTCTTTTTTCATGTAATAATGAAAAAATTAATCCTAAATTCATAGAGAAGTTATCATCAGTAAAGAATGGGCTTCCATCTCCTTACTTTAACTATTGCTTGTATTTTAAATTGAATGATGGAAGTTTATTAGAAACAAATATTGATTTTATTTACCAATTTTATCAAGATAGAATAGTTTTAGACGATGAAAATTTTAATAAGTATTTAGAAAATTTATTAAATCAGAAAGAAATAATAAAAATAATAGATATAAAAAAGTATAATAATCAACGGTATATTTTGAACATAAGTAAATTAGATGAAAGTGTTGAAAAATTAGAAATTGATGATATAAAGAACAGATATTTGAAACTTGAAAAGGATTTTTTTATCCTACCAACAAGTAAATTTAATTTAAGTATTACTAAAACAATACTCTATAAAATGTTTATAAATGGTTATGTAGTTAATCTAAATGACTATGGAGGATATTACATTATTAAAAGATACACTAGATGATGCATTGGTTCGTATAAAAGATAATAATTTAACAAGAGTTGTCAACTATGCTTCTTCCCCATACTGGTGTGAACATGTCGTTCGTATCCACAGATAAAATAAAAAACCACTGTTTGTTCAGTGGTTTTTACTCTCTTTTCTAGAGAAACTACTATATTTACCAGTACAGAGATCACCTTGGGAATGCTAGGGTAAGCCCCAGCTGCGCAAAGTCTCATGACTTTGAGCCATTAATAAAATAATTCTTTTCCAAAGTGCTCTAAAGTCGGGAGACTTTGGAGAGCTGGGGAATTAGATGCTTCTGGACAATTTACTCAACCATTTTGTCAAAAGAGAATCATTTAGCCCGACAGATATTCTACGTAATGCTAAGCCCTATTTTAAAAAAATCGATGTGAAGAAAAACCTTTTTATGCTAGCTCCAAAAACCAAATAATGAAATATTTAATTATTTTATCTGTATGTATTAGTTTTTCAGTATATGGACAATGTGCATGTGAAAGATATGAAAAAGGGCTCGAATACATAAAACAGGATTTTATAAATAAGGGTACAGAAAAGTATTATAAAGATCTTTTAAATCCTGGAGCTTATGGAATCTCTATTTATGAAAGTTTTTTTCCGCTATATAACTCTGATAGTTATTTTAACTGGTTAAATATTGAAAAAACTAATCCATATAGAAAAAGTAAGTGTCTATCTAAAGTAAATAAAAAAAATTGGGGAAAATTTTGGAAGTCACAAGACTACTATAAAAGCCAAAATGTATTTACAAAAGATAAATTTAAAGGGCCATCTCATATAGCAGTTTTTACTAAATTGAGAAATGATTCTTTAAGAGTTGATGTCATATCCAACTCACATAATGGCTTAAAGTATTGTGGTAGTGTTAATAAATATTTATTGATTTTTGATAAACAAGATAGTATTAAAGAAGCTAAAACATGGACAGCTCATTATGAATGTTTGTAACGATTTTTAATAAATAACCACTGCAACTGTGGTGGTTTTCTTATTCTGTTTTGTATTAGAAAACACAACTAAAACCTACAGTTACGAGTCTTATAAATTGAGTTTATTTTAATTATATTTACCGCTGCGCAAAGTCTCCTGACTTTGAGCTATTAATAAAGTTAATTCTTTTCCAAAGTGCTCCAAAGTCTGGAGACTTTGGAGCACTGGTTTTTTTCTTTTATAAAATGTGAATAAAGAATTAACAAATAAAAGAAAAACTTATAGAAGAAGATTTTGAAGATGAAAAATCAATTCTAATATAAGGATGCAAAAATGTTTGATGTTTTGGGATCAAAATTGGAAAGAACTTTTGAAACTATATATATACAGAAATAGAACAACAAAGCTTAGATATAGACTGGTTTTTTACAGATAATAATGAAATTGCTTTTGTTGCATCAGCAGGAGGTAAACTCCCTGAAGCAATTGCGAAATTAGAAGAGGAAAATGAAATATTGTCTTCTTTTTTTAGAAATCTACCTGAAATATCCGATGTTATTATTAGTCCGGAACTAAAGAATATATTGCCCGATGTAAACGACACGTATTTATCAGATTTTATAAATATGGCTAAAAAAGGAATTTATGCTTTTGATAAAACTGTTTTAAATAATTTTTTAAATTCCAATTATCATTTGGTAGCCATTCCTACAATCCCTTTAAAACTAAAAGATCTATCACCAGATATAATAGAAGCTATTTTAAAAGTTAAATCTAATAAGAAACTTAAAGATCTGAAACAAATTGATGTATTTAAGTTTCATTGATAAAATAACAAAAACACTCAAAACGAGTGATTTTGTATTTTATAAAATGCTTTGCAGATTATTTTGTTGAAGGAATTATTATTCCCAGATAAATCAATATCATGGAGACAAAAAAATTATATGTTTATTTTTTAAATACCTTATCTCATTGTGGTTCATTTATTTTTGATTCCAGTAAAGAGGATATTGAATATCAGATTTTTGAAGAATTCGATATTGGAATTATTTCTTTTTTACATGAAAACTCACTGAAACAGTTGTTAGATTCAAAATTAATTACTTCTGAGGTATATAATAAATGTTTATTATTAAGAAAGCAAGTATTTGAATTACAGGAATTGGATTTATGGAAAATAGATTTAATAAAAACTAATGAAAAATGGAGTGACGTTATTTTGCTTTGTGATGAAATCAAATATATGATTTTAAGTCGCTCAATATTTTAAATGAAATAAAACCATTGCAAAATGCAGTAGGTTTATTATTCTAAACTCCATTAAAATCACCCGAGAAATACATTACCAAATTTAAACCAACTCAAAATGTAACAACCCAACTCAACATCCTACTAATATTATCAAAAAACTGACTCAAATGAGAAAAAAATGCGTGTTATTATTACTACTTCTTGCCAATTCCGTTTTTGCTCAAAAAGTATTTAATGAATTGTATTATCAAAAATTTACTCAGAAGCAATTGGAACAGGATGTGGATTTTATAAAAGAAAAGATTGTAAATGCTCACGTAAACCCTTTTACGGAAATTTCAAAAGAAGAGTTTGATAAAAAATATGCAGATATCCGAAAGTCCATGAAAGATGGAATGACCCAAAAGGACTTCTATTACCTTGCCAAGCCGTTGATTGTTACATTAAACGATGAACATAGCAGTATATCTGATTATTACGTAACAGACAGCATTAAAAACAATATGAAGGTTTTACCCCTGAAATTTAAGTATGATAGCGGTAAAATGATTTTGACGGAAAACTATTCTGATAATAAATTGAATATTGGAGATGAATTAACTTCTTTAAATAATATTCCCATCAATGAAGTTTTGAAAACCTGCGCTCAGACTATTCCCGGAGATAAAGACGAAAGAATTTCAACGGCTGTTGACAAGTTCTGGATTATGATCAATAAATTCTGCTACTTCATCAAAGATAATTATGATCTGAAATTCAAAAGCGGAAATCAAACGGTTGTCAAGAGTATTTCTTTGGAACAGTTGAGAAAAAATGCTTCAAATGCACAACAGAAAAAACAGGAAAAGTTTAAGCCTATTGATTATAAGAAAATTAAAGATGTTGGTTATCTGGCTGTGAATACCTTCAATGACAGACAAACATATCCTATTGAAGAGTGGAAAACAAAATTCGACAGCATTTTTACCCAAATTAGAAAAGATAATGTAAAAAAAATAGTCGTTGATGTACACAACAATTCAGGAGGGAATTCCGCGATTGGAGATCTCTTGATTAGTTATTTTTCAGGGAAATCCTATAATACTTATCAGGGAAGATGGAAAAAAAGCCAGGAATATGTAGACTATCTGAAAAAAGATAATGAAAGCGTACCGGATTATGAAAAACTTAAGAACGGAGACTATTATCCAATGAAATCATATTCCATAAAACCATCAAAAAATCCATTGAAATTTAACGGAAAGACCTATGTGATCGTTGGAAAAAATACGTTTTCAAGTGCAATGATGTTCGGAACAATCGTTTTGGATAATAAACTGGCAGAAGTAGTAGGAGAGGTACCGGAAAGTGGTCATCCTAATCATTTTGGTGAACTTATTGAATTCCAGACACCCAATACAAAACTTGATTTCCGTTTTGGCGTTAAAGAATGGATAAGACCGGCAGGAAATATTACTCCGAATAAGCTTATTCCTAAAAAAATCATTGATTTAAATAATAAAACAGAAGAACAGATTATTGAACAACTTTAATCTGATTTAAATAAATGAAAAGCAGAACAGAAATCAATCCTGTTCTGTTTTTTTATAAAGTTAAGATACTTATCTGTCAATCAGGATATTTTTCACAAGCGTTTGGTCACCTACTTTTAAAATACCGATATACAAACCTTTTTCGAATGTTGAAACATTGATGTTGGTTTGATTATTGACTTTAAGCAAAGACCTTCCTGCTAAATTGGTCAGTTCAAAGCTGAACTTATCGTTTTTTTCCGGAAGTTCAATATTTAAAACACTGTTTGCCGGATTGGGATATATTTTTGCTGCTTCTAATGAGTTAGCAGAAGCAGTTTTATTCGTTAGCGTAGTGGAAGCGGTGGCAAAATGCTGTAATGCTCCTACAGTTGCTTTTCCTATATTATAAACATAAACAGGGTCTACGTTGGCAAAAGTATCTTTGGTAGTATGTGGATAGCTGCTTCGTATTCTTTCAAAAAAACCTGTAATCACTTCACCTTTCTGTTCAAAAGGAATATAATCTGTATCTTCCGCAGGATCTACAGCTGTCTGAAGAGGAGAATAAAGTGCCGTACAGTTTCTAAGCTGTTGCGTCACAGCAGCAGATGCCGCATTATTGCTTGAAAGCCCGCCTTGGTCTTCATCACAATATACCGTATTGTTATTATTTCCCTTTACACCGCCTACCTGATCCAGATTAAATACCAGTTTTATATCCAGTTTACGCACTCCGCCCTGATAAACAACATTATTTACATAGTGAGAACTCCCTATTAATCCCTGTTCCTCTCCGGAGAAATGAATGAATTTAATAGAATAATCTGTAGGGACATCTTTTAATATTCTTGCCGCTTCCAGAATAATGGAGGTTCCGCTTCCATTATCATTTACTCCCGGACCATAAATGGTATCAAAATGTCCACAAATAATCACGTATTTGTTAGGATAAAGAGTTCCGGTTTTAGTGATAATCAGGTTTTTGGAAGTTGCCGATCCGTAGGTAAAAGGACTTTCTACTATTTGACTTGCCGCGTATCCGTAAGAAAGATATTTGTTTTTGATCCAGTTTAAAGCGTTTGTATTAGCTACAGTTCCTGTTTTTTTGATTCCCAGATTTCCAAAATCCTGAAGGTTTGCCGTAATGTTAGCTTGGGTCACCATATCAGCCCTGTCTTTATAAGCCTGAATAAAATTTTGAGCAGCAACACCCTGTATCATCAATACAGCGCATGCCAATGTGGTAATTCTTTTCATATAATTTATTTTGTTTGGTAAAGCGAATGTAGTAAATAAATCACAATGAAGTGTTTAAAATTTTATGGATTCCATAATTATTTTGTGAAAAAAATAAAAGAATACTATTTAATGATTTGATAGACAATATATTACTACAAAAAAAACCTCTGAACGAATTCAAAGGTTAGCTATTTACGTGAAATGTCTTATAAATTATCTGGCTACAAGAACTTTTCTTACTACAGTTTGATCTCCTGATCTTAAAATTCCTACATAGGCACCGTTTTCCAGATTTGAAACATCAACTGTTGTCTGATTCTCACTTGTAAGCAATGATCGTCCCTGAAAATCTGTAATTTCAAAACTGAAGTTCTTTATTTTAGCATCTGGAAGTTCGATATTAACTGTATTTTTTACCGGGTTAGGGTAGATTTGTAAACCTTCCAAAGTTTTTTTGGAAATGGTTTCATGGGTTCCTAAAGTTTCCAAAGCTACAGCGAAATGTTGTAATGCTCCTACAGAAGCCTTTCCAATTTTATAAATATATACCGGATCAGTATTGGCAAAAGTATCATTAGGCGAATGAGGCAAATCACTTCTTATCCTTTCAAAAAAGCCTGTAATGACTTCACCTTTCTGTTCAAAAGGAATATAATCCGTGTCTTCCGCAGGATCTACTTCTGTCTGCAAAGGAGAGTATAATGCTGTACAGTTTCTTAATTGCTGAGTTACAGCCGCAGAAGCCGCATTATTACTGGAAAGTCCAGCCTGATCTTGATCACAGTATACCACATTATTGCTGGCACTGTTGCTCATTTTTCCTCCTACCTGATCCAGATTGAAGACCAGTTTAATATCCATTACTCGGGTATTTCCCTGATAGGCTACATTATTGGCATAATGATAACTGCCTTTTAATCCTTGTTCTTCTCCGGAGAAATGGATGAATTTTATTGAATACTCTGTAGAAACCGTTCTCAAAATTCTTGCTGCTTCAAGAATAATGGAAGTTCCGCTGCCATTATCGTTTACACCAGGTCCGTTAATGGAATCAAAATGTCCGCAAATGATCACATATTTATTGGGATATAATGTTCCTTTTTTAGTGATGATAAGGTTTTTTGAATTAATCCCTGAAAAGCTGAAAGGATCTTCTACGATCTGATCAGCGGTATATCCATAGGATAAATATTTTTCTTTAAGCCAGTTTAAGGCAGCTGTATTTGCCGGAGAACCGGTAGTCTTTACTCCAAGGGCAGCAAACTGCTGTAAATTCGTGATGATATCCGATTGGGAAACTGCTTCAGCCCTGTCTTTATATGCCTGAATAAAACTTTGAGCCCCAATACTTTGCATTGCTATTGATGTGAATAAAAATACAGCGATTTTTTTCATTTTATACTTTATCTGTTTTTCGGGTGCTAATATAGTAATTAATCACTGTTTTCCGTAGATATTTGATGTGTATTATTTTATTTGATTTGTGAATTAATAATTTTATTGTTTTAAAAATACTTATTACCAGTGAATCACTTTTAATGGATCAGTCTCAAAAGTTTTGGATGTAGTGCTAAGATTGTAAATTTGGAGGATGTATATTCCTGATGAATAGTAAAACTCTTACTTCCTGATTTTTTTAGTAGAGCACTTTGAATCAGTCTAAAAAACCGGGGATCATATTTTTAGGATTTATGGGATTTAATTTAATGCAAAATTTTATAACCTTATCTCATATTTTTAAGAAAGTAAAGGATTGAATTAATTTCATTGATTCATTTTAAACGAATGCCCATCCATGACGCTTTTTCAAAGACAAAGCCATACTTCTTAGCTTCCTGAAAGAAACATTTGAATCATCTTTCTTTGTGATTAAAAGGACTGTATAAAACAAAAAATCCCGGAAAAAATCCGGGACTTATATTGATAACAAAAATAGTATTCTACATTATTTTACTTGATCTACAACTGCTTTGAAAGCTTCAGGGTGATTCATTGCTAAATCTGCTAAAACTTTTCTGTTAAGCTCGATGTTGTTCTTTTTAAGAGCTCCCATAAATTGAGAGTAAGACATTCCGTGCTCTCTAGTTCCCGCGTTGATACGAGTGATCCAAAGTGCTCTGAAATTTCTCTTTTTCTCTTTTCTACCACGGTAAGCATATTGCATTGCTTTTTCTACCGCGTTTTTAGCTACAGTCCAAACGTTCTTTCTTCTTCCGAAGAAACCTTTAGCTTGCTTAAAAATTTTCTTTCTGCGAGCTCTTGAAGCTACTGCATTTACTGATCTTGGCATAATTTAAATTGTTTTTTTGAAAAGGGCGGTAACTGATGTTACTCTTATTGGCACCGTTTCAGGGTTGAAATTTTGAATTTGTTTTTGAATTCTTATAAACCGAATATAGATTTATAAAAACTACTTAATTGCTAATTGACGTTGAACGCTTTTTTCGTCCACTTTAGCTACGTAAGAAGTAGTAGTAAGATTTCTCTTCTGCTTAGTTTCTTTCTTAGTTAAGATGTGGCTTTTGTAAGCGTTTTTTCTTTTGATCTTACCAGATCCGGTAAGAGCAAAACGTTTCTTAGCACCTGATTTCGTTTTTAATTTTGGCATTGTTCTGCTTTTTTATTGTTTTTGTTATCAATATCTGTTTTGGCTATCCCTGAAGACACCAGGAATAATAGTGTGCAAAAGTACGAAAAAAATATCAATCTTTCCTTTCTAAAACAAGAGTTTCTAAAAATATCTTACTTTTTGGGGAGATTACAACAGTTAATTCACCGTTTTTATAGGCAATATCAGTCTCAAAATCTGTATTTTTTCCTGTTGATTTTTTTACATTCCAGATGCCTGGAGGGATCTGATGAAGAGATAAAGTATATTTTTTATCTTGATCCATCACTTTTAAAAGTTTATTGTTTGAAAACAGACTTATTTCATTCGAAGAAGAACCGAAAAGGTATGCTGGAATGGACAGGGTGGGTCCGTTTTGTTGGATTCCCGTATTCTTTCCGTATTTATTAAAGAACAAAGTATATTCCTGATCTTTTTCCCTAGTTTTTACTTTAACATAATCATTGTTAAAAGTTTTATTAGCCTTCAATTGATCTCCTATATTAAAATTAAGTTCACCACCAATATGGAAAATGATAATATCCGGATTTTGTTTCATGACATAGCTGGCATCACCCAATTCATGGGCTAAAGCTCCGTTTCCAAAGTTTTTAGGCGGATGTCTTGGGATATAGTAATCGTTCAGCCCAAGCATATCCAGAGTAGGAAGCTCGGAAGCATAAGGAATACATCCGGCAGCTGTTACTGCAACCAAAGTTTGATTAGGAAATGTTTTCTTTAATGTTTCTCCCAGATTCATTCCTCTGAACTCCCATCTTTCGTCAATGGCGCGGTCATTGTCAGGTATTTTACATTGTATTAAAGCATTAATAAGTAATAATATAATGAAAGTACTCCTTACTTTTCTTGATTCTAAGTTGATCTTTTTGAGATAAGAAAGTCCGAAAATAATAGAAAATACCCATATAATAAGAACGACATAATAATGTCTGAACGCAGGAAAGATATCACCACCCACCATTGTTACATAGCCAACCCATGCTGCGGTAATCAATAATAAATAATACCCGAAAAGATGTTTGTGCTTCACAAGGAAATAGAGAGAAGCTAACCCCAATCCTGATAGGAATAAAGTTCCAAAGAAAGCCTTAAAATTATAAAAACCACCTCTCAGAATATGATGAAAAGTCACCTTTACCTTTACCAAAGCGGTATTAGGAACTAATTCTCCATAAAAATTATAGCGGAATGCGAGCTGCCCTAGTAAAAATAAGGTAGGAATGATCGCTGTTGCTAAACCAATAGTAATCAATTCTTTTCTGTTTTTTCTAAAACTCAAGAGTAAAAATCCGGAAGTTAAAATCGTAAACAGAAATCCGTCAGGTCTGGTAAGTGCTAAAAGACCAAGACATAAGGATAAAAGATAGACTGTTTTAAAGCTTTTATCGTTAATAATTTTAGATACTTCAATAACGATTAAAGTTAATAGAAAAGCATACAAAGGCTGCTCAAGACCTCCGATTGCCCAAATAGGAAAACATGGAGTAGTCACAAGTAAAGATACTCCCAGGAAAACATATTCCTTCTTTATGTTTTTATCTTTAAAATAATAAAGAATACTTCCTAAAGTTCCCAGAGAGCATAGAATACCCAGAACTCTTGCAGCAAGAATAAGATCCATTCCTAATTTTCCCAATGCTGAAACGCCCAGAACCCAAAGTAAATTCGAGTAACCTTCCACAGGATGACCATCGTTCCAGGTAAGACCTTTTCCATCTATAAAACGCTGAG
This sequence comes from Chryseobacterium sp. CS2K3, assembly GCF_059515185.1. NCBI lineage: Bacteria > Pseudomonadati > Bacteroidota > Flavobacteriia > Flavobacteriales > Weeksellaceae > Chryseobacterium > Chryseobacterium sp. CS2K3. The sequence goes on from NZ_JCAKRW010000004.1 coordinate 373,578, forward strand.
CGTAACGGAGTGATATCAGGCTGTCATCAGAGAAAAAGGGAAAGTAATAATAACATCCAAGAAAAAAAACGATAGCAGCAAGGAAAAAAAAGGATAAATATCCTAATCTCATGGTTAATATGTATTTATAAAGGTTTCCTAAACTTTTTAGGAATAGCAGATGCAAAATAACGAAAATAAAAAAAGCTACAGATCATTTTATCTGTAGCTTTTCTGAGATCTGTAAAGAATTTATGACTTAATAAACTCAAGAAGATCTTTGTTTATTGTTTCAGCTTCCGTAGTAGGCATCCCGTGTGGAAAACCTGGATAAGAAATTAATTTTCCGTTTTTAAGCAGAGTAGCAGCTACTTTACCTGTTGTTTCAAAAGGTACAATCTGGTCATCTTCACCATGCATCACCAATACCGGAACGTCTACACTTTTAAGATCTTCAGTAAAATCTGTTTCGGAGAATGCTTTTACACAATCATAATGCGCCTTGATGGAACCGTTCATTCCCTGTCGCCACCAGTTTCTCTGAATTCCTTCAGACACTTTTGCCCCTTCTCTGTTATATCCATAAAAAGGGAAGGTAATATCTATAAAAAACTGGGCTCTGTTGTTAGCCGTATTATTTCTGATATCATCAAAAACAGAAATAGGAACCCCATTCGGGTTATTTTCATTTTGGACCATGATTGGAGTTACCGCGCTTACCAATACGGCTTTCGCAACTCTTCCTTTACCATGTTTTGCAACATATCTTATCACTTCACCGCCCCCTGTGGAATGTCCAACATGAATAACGTCTTTTAAATCCAAAGCTGCTACAATTTCAGCAACATCGGAAGCATAAGTATCCATATCATGTCCGTAAGGAGTTTGTTCAGACCTTCCGTGACCTCTTCTGTCGTGGGCAATCACTCTAAATCCTTTTTCCAGAAAGAAAAACATCTGAGCATCCCAATCGTCACTTGATAGTGGCCATCCGTGATGGAAGAATATAGTTTGACCCTTTCCCCAGTCTTTATAGTAAATCTCTGTTCCGTCTTTCAATGTAAGTTTGCTCATAGGTTCATTTTTTTATGATTAATACAAATAGTTTGGTTGTTATTTTATATTCACAAACGTAGATGGAAAATCTTTCCTGTACGCTGATCTAAGATAATATAATTGATCAAATTATAAAAGAGGCGGGCGGTACATTAACGATAATTTAACAGCAGAATTGGAAATGTAATAATTTATAAAACAATATTTTGTGAAATAGTAACAAGATAAAATATGGCTGATAGTGGGGATTGTTTCAAGTGTTGTATCTCTCTAATATTGCTTAATAAGACGAAAAGAATTTTGAAGTATGAAAATAACAGCATTCAGTATTTTTGTGTGTTGACCTCCGTTACGGCATGTACACAGGAAAAAAAAGATAATCTTCCCTGGAATCCTTCAAAAACAAAAACAATCAATACAGTTCCATTTTTAACGAATCAGCATAATTTTGTGTATGTGGATAAAACAAATCTGAAGCCCGTTACCAATCAAAAATTCAGAAACGCTTCCGTATTTACTCCCACAGGTTTTGCAGTAGTTGAAAGTGACAAAAACCAATATGCCGTCATTAACGAAACAGGAAAAATAATATTAGATTTTTCAGCAAGCCCAATCAGTCTGGATGTCATCAACGGGCTTACATTTTATAAAAAGGATATTGAATACGAAAAGAAAATGCCAGTCTGGAAATGGGATTGGAATATCTTAGGAGGTGATATCAAAAAAGAACAGACTTATCATCAATTTGAGATCGGCGTTTTAGAAACCAAACAGGTCTTACTTCAAAAAGATGTGCCGTATCTGGAGGACAGCTATTCTCTGAATTTTGTTTCCGTAGATGAAAACCATATTTTCTGGAACGGAACTCTTTATCAAATCAAAAAAGGACATTTAAGTAAAATTGAAAACAACATTGCCGAACTGCTGGAAGACAAGCGTTATATCAAAGGTTCCGGGAACTCTTTTTCTATCTATGGTTTGGATCAAAAGAAAGTTATTCACAAGGGTTTAAAAGGCACAGAAACTCTTTCAATCAAGTTTGGGAAGGAAGATATTGTTTTGAAAGAAATTAATAAAGAACGTTATGAACCGGAAGTTCCCAAGCTTTTAACAGATAATAATGATATTTACCCTTTTCCGCAATATGAAAAGGCATTTCCAAAAGAAATCGCAAAGGCTACTACAGCTCAGATTGATTTCATTAAAAAGACTTCCCTTGTATATTCTATAACCCATTCACCTTACTTTTTGCTGGGTGTCTTTAATTATGATCATGATATATGGGCGTTCGACTGGCTTTATATTGATACGAAGGGAAATGTTACAGATTCTATTGAAAAGTATAATTTTAAGGTGCTGGATCAGCTTGGAAATATCGTCTGGCCCGACAGAAAAATGATTATACCTACTCAATTTGTCGATAAAAGCTGGAAATTCGGAAAGATCACTTCTTATACGGGGATGAATGATCTGTATCTTATTCCGATTGAAGATAAAAATAAGCTGAGAACGGTAGGATTATGGAATAGTGATAAGAATCTCTGGGAAATCAAACCTGACTATTATGCTATTTCAGTGTTGGATACAGAAAAACAGATTTACGCGCTTCAAAAAGAGAAAGACGGTTTGTACACATTGTATGACAATAAAAATAAAAAAAGTATTGGTTCAAAAGCCTATACCTCTGTCAATTCCGATGGTTGGGTCAATGTTAAGCTTAATTCTGATGAAAATATGTACTATTATATCGATATTTACTCCGGAAAAGAATATAAAGAGAATTAAAACAACTTCAAAATACAATAAATTATGATTTTAAGAAAGTTATTACCTGTTCTTGCCTGTACCGTAAGCCTTTCATCTTTTGCACAAATGAGAACGGGAGTATATTTTTCTACAGATAAAAAATACAAAGAAATTATTGAAGATATTGGAAATCCACTACCGGGAAAGTCTGTGATGATCGCCCAGACGTTTGTTCCTAATCATGGAAGCTATGTCTGGTACCTGAACGAAAGCAAAGCTAAAAACGAAGGATATTTAGACAACAATCCAAAAGATTTACATGCAGGTATTTTTCTGGAAGATCATGGTGGATTAATTCAGCAAATCACTTTTAAGGACTTTGCAAAAGGTTTGTCACAACCCAGGTACCTCATTAATTTCTGTGAAATTGGTGACGCCAATAACGATGGCTTTCCTGAGTTTTATCTTACTTATTTTGAAGAATCAGACGGGCTGGATGCTAAGCCTTTGAAAGTAATTGTATACACAAGTATAAGTAAAAAAGAATTTTCGAAATCTAAAATTACAGGCTGGATTCCGTTTCAGGAAGAAAATCAATACCGGGAAGAAAAAGATGAAAATTTCAAATTGTTGCCCAATGCAATAAGAATGAAAGCTGAAAAGATCTTAAAGGCTGCTAAAAAAGGATTAAACTAGAACTTGTGAGGTATAATACATTAAAAACCATTATTATCAGGGATATTTTCATGAGAAACCTTTCATTATCTTTAAATTAAAAATATGGTAGTGAAAGATTTCATGATTTTAACTTCATTCTTAACTCTTTTTGGTTGTAAAACTGATGCTCAGAAATTACAGATATCTACCATTTACACGGAACCGGCTCGGGTTATAAGAGAAGTTCCGGGAACAGATTCCACACATACTTTTGCTACACAGAAAGAAATCGTAGAACGTCTTGACCCCAAGATCTCTATGCTGTTTAAAAATGCGGAAAGCTTACAATTTCGGATTCAGGGGAACATAAGTTCCGGTGGGCATTCCATTAATCAGATAAGAAAAATTCGTTTTGAAAAAGGAGCACAAGTTGGGAATAGTATAACATTAAGATATTTTGTTGAAATCAAGAAAAAACCAGGCAAAGAAAGTGCAAAAGTAAAGGGGTATAATTATGTAAAAGATGAAAATTACCAAATACCGAAAGATGTTAAGATCATAAACGTTGAACTGTATGAACACCACATCAATACATTTGAGACAAAACCTAAGCTTATTGCTCAGCAAACCTTTAATTTCTTTGTGAAAATCTAACTGTTTGGAACTCCTTCTTAGTGTTTAAAGGAGAGTCATTTAAAAAATTAAATTAGTAATCAATGTCAAATGCTGATAAAATAATAGAAGAAATAGGGCTGTATTTAGAAAAATCAAGTCTCAAAAAATCAACAATTACCAAAGAAGAATTAATCGCTTTCATTGAAGAAAAATGGGCGGAAGCAGATGATGAAAAATACAATATTCATCAGGCAAGTATTTATATCGGAAGGATGACCAATGAATATATTTGGGCAAAAGATTTTGATAATATGATGCGCTGGCTGGCAGAAGACGAAAAACATACCTCTTCTCAAAAACATGAGCCTTATATCATCAATTACTATAAAGGACAATGTTGTTTAGAGTGTGGAAATGAAGAAAAAGCTCTGGAGTTTTTCAATCTTTCGTATGCCGAAAATCCGGATTATATTTTTGATAGAGCTCCTTTTTGCTATGAATTCTTTAATAAGCATCTTGAAAATCCAAGAGAGCTAAAATCTCCAACAGAAGATGACGAACCGGAAATAGATTTCTATATTCAATTAGAGTACTGGGAAAAATTCTTTGGAGAAGAAGGAGAGCTTTGCTATAGCTTTTTAGATAAAGATAGTGAAATCACGGAAAAAGCAACCACTTTACAGGAAAATGGTATTGAATACCTGCAAGAGAATCAGGAGCGGATATTACAAAATATGCTGGGAGAACTTTTAAAGATTTATCCTGAATTACAGAAGGCTTATGGCTATTCGGAAGATTACAAAAAAGATTTCATGCCTGATCTAAAAACGATTAAAGGCTTTTCTGGTTTATTATCACCAACGGTTTTCTATGTGACATCAGTGGTGAAAGATGATTATCCATACATCGGTTTTAGCTTTAATTGTTCATGGGATAATGAACATGATCTGGGTTTTATGATCCATAAAGATCGAGTGGTTGAGATTGGCGATGCTGCCTTGGCTTTTGATATATATACTGCGGAAAATGATGCTCAGTTAAATTAGAATATATGAAGAAAGAATTAGCAAACCCGCCATCAAATGAACGTGACCGCGAATTGTGGATGCAGCATGGGGCAGGATATATTATTTTCGAAAACATTAGGAAGTATGCCATTGATAGACTGTCTGCTGAGATTGACGAAAACCTCCGTGAAGCTCATTTAAAAACCATTGACAATACTATTTACGGAATGATGATGCAAATGGACGGGATTTTTGATCCTCTGGAAAATGAAAACTATCGCTTAGCATTACAAACCAATATTGTTTTATATAAAGATGAGGAAGTGATTGAAGAACTCAATACTCTTGATGGCGATGGAATGTGCATGGGATTTCATGGATGGATTGAAAACGATTTTGGGAGTAATGAAATTGTAAATCATTAAATTAATATATCTGATTTCTGAATATAAAAACCCTATTAATCAATTATTTACCAAATATGAGTCTTACTTCAGAACAACAAAGTTTTATGAATGCTCATTTCCAGGAAAACATTACGGAGGGAGAGTTGAATGAGTCAAAATTTAAAGAATTAAAGACTTCCGAAGAATTACATTACCTGAAATATTCAGAGAACCTGTCTAAATAATACAGCATCTTTAATAAAATAACACTATGAAAAGTAAGCTTGCTTTCTCGTTTTTAAGTGCCGTTTTAGTAACGGTTCTCAGTTGTAAAGATCCTGAAAGAAAAAAAACAAATTTCCCGAATACCCTGAAAAATACCCATTGGATTATTGAGGCTGGCGGATTGGTAAAGCCGGATGGAGCAAAAGACTATTACCTTTCTAAGAGGATAGATACTGCACTTATTTTAAATTTTCATGCCATAGATTTTCTGGATGCTGAGAAATTCAAAAGTTATGATAGCTGGGAATGTGGAAATGACTGCTTTACAGAAGTACATGGAAGATATTATTTTACAGAAAGCAATAGGATAGATATGGAGGTTGATAGCATTACCCATTGGGGAACTTGTGATGAGCCTAAACAAATTTTTAAACCTGTAAAAGAAATGTCATTTAATATTGCAAAAGATGGAAAGCAACTGAGGCTGATAAGAAGTAAATAGATGTAATAGAAGATATAAGATTAAGGCTCAACGTGTAATTGTTAATTAAAACAACTTCCAGCCTCTTTCTTCCAACTTCCAGCTTCAACGCATCAGAGGTATTTTTCCTATATTTACGTTCTTTAAGGTAATAAAATCCAATAGATATAAAGGTTTGATATACAGATTATTATTTATATTCATTTTATGTGTTTGTCCGTTTTTTGCTCAGGCGCAAGATGCTTTAAGCAGATTAGAAAAGGAATATAACAATGCTTCAGACAAAACAATAGAGCAGCTAAATCTGGCTCCAAAATATGCGAAAGCATTATTCCTGCAAAATTTAAAAGCAAAATCTTATCAGGTTTTGGAAGCTAATATTCCTATTGCCACAAAGCAGGCTGACGGGAAATATGCTACCATTTTGTATGCTGTTCAGGCAATGAATTATCGATTGGATAATAAAGAATCCGAATCTTCAAAAAGCCTGGAAAAAGCAAAGATATATAGCTTAAAAACAAACAGTAATGAAGCTAAAGGCTATTTTGAATACGCAAAAGGATGGATTCTGGTAAGAAATAACAAAACTACCGATGCCGTTGCAGCCTACCTTAAAGCGATAGATTATTACGAAAATTCACCCACAACTTCTACACTTTACGGAAGATTTGGGAATGTAGCTAAAGAGTTATCCACCATCTATTCTAACCTGAATGAGTATCAGCTGGAAGAGAAATATAGCAAACAGTTTATGCTATTGGCTTCCAAACAGAATGATCCCAACCTTACCTTTGATGCCTATATGCGAATGGGGTATGTGTACGAACAAAAGTACATTCAAAATCCTTCAGATATTACCTTGAGAAATAAGGCAGAACAGTATTATGTGCTGGCGATCACTACTTTCAATAAAAGTAAGGATGCAATGCTTAATAAGAGTAACCTTTCTTATGCAGCCATCAACCTTGCCAATTTATATATTGGTTTTGATCGTGAAAAAGCGATGAAATATGCCCAGATAGCCAACAAAGTAAGTCTGGAAACCGGAGAACCCATTCATATTGCTTCTTCTTTTGGAATCCTCGCGGAACTGGCAACACAGGATAAAAACTATGATCTGGCAAAATCTTACTTTTTAAAAGCCTCCATGGAAATCGGGCGGGGGCCGGTGAGAGATCATAATATTGAATTGTCTATTCTTGAATCTTTATCCGATATCAGTGAAGAACAAGGAAATTACAAAGAAGCATTAACTTATTATAAAAGTTATGTAGAAAAATACAAAAGCATTTATGATCAGGAAAAGCTGGATATAACCAAAAGACTGGAATCCCAGTTTGAGAAAGAAAGACAGGAACAAAAATATATAAAACTACAGCTGGAAAGTGATAAAAAAGCACAACAGATTAAGCTGATCAATATCCTTAGAGCACAGCGTGAACAAGTCTACAATAACCTAAAATTGGTTGAAGAAAACCAACGGGAAAGACTCAAGTTTTCAGAGCTTGAATCCGAGAAAAAAGAACAGCAGCTTCGTTTGGCAAAACTGGAAACCCAACAGAAAAATAATGATATTAACAGTTATAAAAAGTTATTGACCTTCAAGGAAAAGATCAATACTTACTATATTACTTTTATTTTCATTTTCATTGTTTTGATCATCTTATTGCTGTATGCTTATAAACAGCGTGTAAAATCGATGAAACAAAGAGATGAGCTGCATAATTTGGCGCTGGAAAAAGAAAAACAGAACTCCAAAATCTCTACGCTTACCGCCTTGCTTGAAGGGCAGGAGCAGGAACGTGGTCGTTTAGCCCGTGATCTCCATGATGGGTTGGGAGGTTTACTTTCAGGCACGAAACTTCAGTTATCATCTTTAAATTCTCAGCAATCCGGAAATATAGAAGAAGGAATTTCAAAATCTATTAACCAGATTGATGGTGCGGTGGAAGAGCTAAGACGTGTAGCGCATAATTTAATGCCTGATTTATTGCTTAAATACGGTTTAGAAGCAGCCATCCAGGAATTTGCATCCCGAATGTCCAGCAGCTCATTAGACATTCATCCCGAATTTATCAATTACAGTAATTCCATGTCGGAAGAAAAGCAGTTGATCATGTACAGAATCATTCAGGAATTGGTCAATAACGCTATAAAGCATGCCAATACTTCCGAAATCATTATTCAGATCAGTGAAGAGGACAACGTATTGAATCTTACCGTGGAAGACAATGGAAAAGGCTTTGATCCCACCCAATTAGACAAACGAAAAACAGCAGGTTTTCATAATATAGAATCAAGAGTCCAATTTTTAAAAGGTACGATGAATATCAGATCCGAATTGAATATTGGTACCAGTATAGAACTTCAAATCCCTATTAATTAAACATGATAAAAGTAGCCATAACAGATGACCATCCACTTTTGCTGGAAGGACTGAAAAATATCTTAGGAAGCAGCGATACCATCGATGTGGTAAACTGTTTCAAAAGCGTTTCAGAAATGAATGAAGGCTTGGCAAAAAACAATGTCGATATCTTATTGCTGGACATTAACCTGGCAGATATTAATAGCATCGAATTGATAAAACCTCTAAAGAAAAAGTATGAAAATCTCCAGATTATTATGCTTAGCGTTCACAATGAACTGCCCGTAATCAATAGTACTCTTGCAGAAGGAGCATTGGGATACATTCAGAAAAATGCTTCGGTTTCTGAGATTCTGGAAGGAATTAATACCGTATATACAGGTAATAGGTTCTTATGTTCACAAACCACTTCTGTTTTAGAGAAAAAATCACCGGAAGGATTACATCAGGTTCCGAAGCTGACGAGAAGAGAAAAAGAGATTTTAGCAGAAGCTGCAAAAGGGCTTACAACCAATCAAATGGCAGAAAAGCTTTTTATCAGCCCCCATACTGTAGAAAGTCACAGAAAAAATCTTATTGAAAAATTTCAAACCACTAATCTTAGTTCAGCAATTAAACTGGCAATTGAATATGGGTTGATTATCGAATAATATTTGATTATAAAACATTACACAAAATTCACAGTTGATACTGTGAATTTTTATTTTTAGCATCATTACAATCTATAAACCTATCTGATTAAAACATAAAGCAACAGAGACTAAGTTTCACTTCATCAGAATCGATCTCAATAGATTCACTTCTTAGCCCACTTAAAATAAAGCATCAATAAAAATAAAACTTTTCGTTTATAAAAATTTCAGACCATAAATTCCTACATCAACAAGCAAAAAGGTCTGCTTACATCGTAATAGCAGACCTTTTCTATATAATTTAAAATTAGGTGTTCAATTATTAATCTCTGAATCTCAGTGCCGCCTTAAACAGGTCTTTCTTTCCTGTTAAATCATAATCATCATTATATACAGGCGCATACATCAAAACAAAAACATTCCCGTTAAAATCTTTCAAATTGACAGGTTGTGATGCCATCACATCATAAAATCTTGTAACTGTACGGCTAGCAGTCCATTGCTTTAAGTTTCCTTTAGGATTCTTATCAAATCTATGATCTTTTGCATCCGTATAATACCAATATGAAGGTGCCTGATCCATTAGAAACATTTCTTTATCCTTGTTATATAATTCCTCAGCCATACCTGTATTCTGAAACCACGGAACTTCAGCGTTGTAAACGCCCAATGCTGCTGCATAAATATCTTTATCCGTAGTAGCTCCGATTAAAAAACCTTCCAGATTATTCGACGTAAATTCAAATTGGAAAGGTATTTTTTTCAATACATAAACATCATTTACAGGCTCAATTACTTTTCCATCCTGCTTGATTACCACTTTTAACGATTGTGCAAAAGTGATAATGCCAATCAAAGAAAAAAGAACGGCTAAACTTATTTTTTTCATGGTTGATCATTAAATAACTGCTGCAAAGATATTAGACTTTATCCCCATAAACACTGGCTGATTTCAGGGGTTTTTTATTTTTCCGAACTTATCAGAAGTAATATCTCTTAGAAAGTATGATCCCGTTTTGTCTAAAGTAAATTGGGCTTCAATATAATCTTTATATAAGCTGTCTTCTGTTTCTTACCTTTTGACGGAGCTGAATTTGCCGGATATACTTCTGCATAGAAAGTTTCATCATTTGCCCAAAAAGCTTTTGTTTCATCTGCAATTTTGAAAGTAGTAAAATTTACATAAAAAAGACTTTCCTGACCAGAGCCTTGCCCCGGATATTTACTGATCTCAAAATTACTTCCTACATCATCATTTGACCCAATGTAGGAAATCCGGTTTTTATCGGGAAGTATATGAGGAAAGCCACCTGTAAAAAGAACAAAATCTTCCGTTGATTTAACATTATAAAAAGTATAATACGTATCAGAAACCTCTACCGAGTTTTCTTTGAAGATCTCTAAATTCAGGGAAGGAGACCTCCCTATATATTCATTTGATAACTGTCCGTCTTCAGTAGATACATTTTCATGTTGAGCAATCACTGTTTCCTTAGCATTTCCAGTGTAGATCCAATTCCCGTCCTTCAGTTTTATCAATGGATTTTTTACTAAAGCTTCATCCATTCTGCCTTTTGAAGCTGTCTTAAATTCCTGTTCAGAAACCTCGGTTATTGTTCCGTATTTATTGAATGATTTATTCTTTAAATCCTCACTTCCTTTCAGTCTGCTGCTTCTGATTTCATAAAGATCTATCCCTTGCAGAGTAAGCTGAGATGCCGGAGTAAATTCTGATTTCAAAACAAAAGCTTCGATGCTGTTCGAAATATTGTTATTGATGCTGTAATGAATAGAGTAGAAGTCGTCAAACTCTTCAAAGCCGTAATAATTATCAAACTTATTATAAGCTACTTTAAGACGATGAGCATCCTGATGTGGAGATACAAAAAATTGTACAGAATCAAGCTTAGAAAATAATTCAAAAGGCACATCCTGCACATTATCTACACCTTTTATTTTTTTGAAATCAGCAAATGTTATAATTTGTTGTGAAGCTCCGGTTTCAGCTTTACTTGTTTCTGCTGAACCATTTTTCGAATGACAACCTGTTATGGTTACCATTGAGGATATCAATAAAGGATATATGATTTTCATTTTTTCTGCAAAAATATCGGTAATCCTACAGCCGACAAATAAAACTGTAGAAAATGGCTGAAAACAGGGATATAATAAATGATCTATTTTAGGGAATTTTACAAAAGATAAATTAAAGGTATTGTAAACCGTTTTATATAGATGAAAAACATAATAATCAATTGCTCATTTCTAATAGCTATACTCGCTTCCTGTTCACCTGCTACAGATAAAAAGACAAATACGTCAGATGTTGCAGCAACAAAAAAAGCAGATACTGTGGCTACTCCTACTTCTGCAAAAAAACAGACCATAAAACCTGAAATGGCAAATGATTTTTCGACATTGGTTCCTATTGATGTGCTGAACCCCAAAAGTACAAATGTGCATGAAAAATACGGAATAGAATTCTCCGGAAACTGTTATTCATGCGATTTAGCAAGCTTGTCCATCACCAATAATACCATGATATGGACGAATGTTTGTGATGAAAAGGACACCTTTACCATTAATGATTTCTCATTCACTAACGAAGGAGACAAAACGATTATAAAAACTTCAGAAAGAACTTATATTTTAACGCAAATAGATAAAGCTCCCGTTTATGAACTTGTCATAGAAGGACAGAAACTGGAATTAAAGAATAAAAGAGTATCGAAATATTTTACAACACAAAAAGCTTTACCTCTTTTTACAGAACACGACTGCGGGGATTTTGAAGGATAATATCATCTTATAAATCCTAAGGCAGACACCATGAAAAACTAATTATAACAACAGAGTAGTCTTAAAAGTTAGGGGAGTATCTTGTACATTTAAATGGTTAGCTTGTATAAAAAACACAAAATAATATATAGCCATTTTGTTTGTAGTAAGCCAAGAAAAATAGGGTATTCACCATATTTCAGTCTCCCCGGCTTTTATGCTAAATTCACAGCTTAACTTTTTCCATGAAAACTTGAAACAAAAAAACCTCAAAATACTTTGAGGTTTTATATTGTAAATAATAATTGAATTATTTTGCTGGTTTTTTAGGACTCATCATCATAATCATTCTCTTCCCTTCAAGTTTAGGAAGCTGGTCTACTTTTCCTACGTGCTCTAGTTCCTGAGCAAGCTTTAAAAGCAAAATCTCTCCCTGGTCTTTAAAGATAATCGAACGTCCTTTAAAAAATACGTAGGTTTTTAATTTAGAACCTTCTTCAAGGAATTTCTCAGCATGCTTCTTTTTGAATTCATAATCATGGTCGTCAGTCTGAGGTCCGAAACGAATCTCTTTTACTACCACTTTTACCTGCTTAGCTTTAAGTTCCTTCTGCTTTTTCTTTTGCTCATATAAGAATTTCTTATATTCTAATATTCTTGCAATGAAAGGTTCTGCCTTGTCAGAAATTACTACTAGATCCAATTCTTGTTCCGCAGCAATCTGTCTTGCTTTGTCAATTGGATAAATTCCTGGCTCTACGTTATCGCCCACCAAACGAAGCTCTCTCACACGAATTTTATCGTTGATCAAGTGAGCGTCCTCTTGTACCGGACGTCTTTGTGGGCCCCTGTTGTTAAATCTTTGTGCTATTGTATTATAATTTTATTGGTTAACTACTTATTTATAAAAGGATTGAGAGCTTATAGATATTAATCTCTCAATACCTTCTTTTTTTTTATTCTTAATTAGATCGCAGCTGCTTTTTTAAAGTAAGCTACAAAATCTTCAAGCTTCATTGCTCCCAGATCTCCTTCACCACGTCTTCTTACAGAAATTGTGCCTTCTTTCTCTTCATTTTCTCCTACTACAAGCATGAAAGGAATTTTCTTCAATTCAGCATCACGGATCTTTTTACCAGTCTTCTCGTTTCTGTCATCAATCAGACCGCTAATATCGTGATTTTCCAAAAATTGTGAAACTTTTTTTGAATAATCTACGTACTTTTCACTGATCGGCAGAATAATAAACTGATCCGGGCTTAACCATAGTGGGAAATCACCTGCTGTATTCTCTAATAAAATAGCGATGAAACGCTCCATAGAACCGAATGGTGCTCTGTGGATCATTACCGGTCTGTGTTTTTCATTATCATTTCCGATATAATGAAGGTCAAACCTTTCTGGTAAGTTGTAATCTACCTGAATGGTTCCAAGCTGCCATTTTCTTCCTAAAGCATCTTTCACCATGAAGTCAAGCTTAGGACCATAGAATGCCGCTTCTCCGTATTCTACTACTGTTTTTAAACCTTTCTTCTGAGCTGCATTGATGATCGCGCTTTCCGCTTTCTCCCAGTTTTCATCAGTACCGATATACTTTTGCTTGTTTTCAGGATCTCTTAATGATACCTGAGTTACAAAATCTTCAAACCCTAAAGACTTGAAAACATAAAGTGTAAGATCAATTACTTTTTCGAATTCTTCAGAAAGTTGATCCGGAGTACAGAAAAGGTGAGCATCATCCTGAGTAAACCCACGAACCCTTGTTAATCCGTGAAGTTCTCCACTTTGTTCATATCTGTATACCGTACCGAATTCTGCATATCTTTTCGGAAGGTCTCTGTAGCTCCATTGTGAAGTTTTGTAGATCTCACAGTGGTGCGGACAGTTCATTGGCTTCAGTAAGAATTCTTCTCCTTCATTTGGAGTTTTAATCGGCTGGAAGCTGTCTTCCCCGTATTTATCCCAGTGTCCTGAAGTTACATACAATTCTTTTGCCCCAATGTGCGGAGACATTACAAATTCATACCCTCCTTTTTTCTGAGCATCAGAAAGGAAGTTTTCCAATTTTCTTCTTAAAGCAGTTCCTTTTGGTAACCATAAAGGTAAACCAGCTCCTACTTTTTCAGAGAATGCAAAAATTCCAAGCTCTTTACCAAGCTTTCTGTGGTCTCTTCTTTTAGCTTCTTCCAATCTTTCAAGATATTCAGTAAGTTCTTTCTGCTTAGGGAAAGAAATACCATATACTCTTGTTAGCTGAGGATTTTTTTCATTTCCTCTCCAGTAAGCTCCTGCAGCATTTAAAATCTTAACCGCTTTTACAATTCCTGTGTTTGGAATATGTCCTCCACGACATAAATCTGTGAAGTTATCATGAGTTACAAAAGTGATTTCTCCATCATTAAGATTAGAGATCAATTCTACTTTGTAAGGGTTATCTGCATATGTTTTTAAAGCATCTTCTTTAGATACAGGGTATAAAGAGAAAGTAGAACCTTTTTTAGCGTTCTCAAGAATTTTCTTCTCAATTTTCTCAAAATCCTTTTCAGATAAGCTTTCATCACCGAAATCTACATCATAGTAGAATCCGCTTTCAATTGCCGGACCAATGGTCAACTTAGCATTCGGATAAAACTCAAGGATTGCCTGCGCCAAAAGGTGAGCAGAAGAATGCCAGAAAGCCTTCTTACCCATATCATCATTCCAGGTCAAAAGCTGTACCGTAGAATCCGTGGTTATAGGTGTGGTCGTTTCTACTTGTTTGTCATTAACAATTGCGGAAATGGTATTTCTAGCCAATCCCTCGCTTATAGATTTTGCCACATCTAGGGGAGTCACTGCTCCCTCGAATTCTTTGACACTATTGTCTGGAAGTGTAATTTTTATCATTGTTTACTAAGAAATTTTAAGATGCAAAAATACGCATTTTTTAGATAAAATACTATATTAGCACCTATTTAGAATAAGAATTAATATTATAGATGAAAAAGATATTCGTAGTTTTTGTTTCACTGGCTTCCACATTCACCTTTGCACAGAAAAATACCTCTAAGTTTTCAGTAACTTACAATAAAAATGTAGAAACCTATTTTCTTGCTGAGATTCTTTCAGCGGAGCATCGAAGAACCAATAAAGACTTTGAATTGTATAAAATAAAAGAATGCTCAGAATATCAGCCTATTGTAAAAAATGCTTTGGAGAAATACAGCCATTTGAAAAATTCCGATATTGCCATTTTAACAGCCAAATTGAATGATGCTTTGATCGAAAAATTCGGTTCTGGGAACGATATTCTTCTGAAACCACTCATGTATCATAAAGAATTTCCGTCAACGGGATGGATCAGTAACTATCAATTTAACAACAATAATCTAACCAAAGAACAGAATAAAGAAGCTACTGATTTAATTAGAAATTACCTTTCGGAACTCTCAAAATTCTATAATCAGGAGAATCTTGAACAGTTTTTTAAAGAAAATAAAAACTTTTATGCTGGTGGAATAAATGAATACAACAAACAGATCCCGGTTGGTTTTATTGATGCGATGGAACAGTTTTATGGTGAAAGTTTTAATACCTATACCATTCTTGTCTCTCCAATAATGATGTGGCCTATTAACAATAATGAAGGACGCGGAATTGCAACAGATGTAGTTTTAAAATCAGGAAAAAAGAATATTTATGAGGTTGCAAGCCCTTTTGTAAGAGTTGAAAAACAGGGTGAGTTTGGCTATGACAACCAATTTCAGGCTAGATTTTTAAGCGTTCATGAGTTCGGACATTCTTTTGTGAATAAAGATGTTTACAAGCATAAGGATCAACTTGAAAAATTCAAAGAGCTGTTTGAAAATTCAAAATTAAAAGAGGCGATGATCAAAACCGGAGGATATGGAGACTACCAGACCTGCGTTGCTGAGCATTTGGTGAGATTAGGAGAAATTCAGACAGCAATACTTCAAAAAGATCTTGAAAGAGCAAAAAAACTGAAAGCTTATCACCTGAAAGAAAACTTTATATTTCTTCCACAGCTGGAAGAAAAAATTAAAGAATACAATGCCAACAGGAAAAAATATAAAACTTTTGGAGATTTTGTACCTCAATTATTAGAAATTTTTGAAAATACAGATATTGAATCTATCAATAATATGCTGGCTCAAAACAAATAATAAAATTATAAATTGTCATCGGTTATGAATACTATAAACATTGATTTACACTGTGATTTGCTCTACTATTTATTGAGATCAAATTCAACTATAGACGATAAAGAAATTGGCTGTTCCTTACCTTATCTAAAAGATGGGAATGTAAAGCTGCAGGTAATGGCAATTTATTCAGGAACAGGTGCCAACAGCACTGTTTATGGAATAGAACAAAGCAAATTATTCTCAGATTTAATTCAAAATGAAAATTTTTTCCTTTTTGATTCTAAAAATTATAAAGCTCCTGAAAATAAAAACCGTGTCGGAGTGATTGCTTCCATCGAAAACGCATCTTCTTTCTGTGACGAGCATGAAAGTCTGGAATCAGGTTTTAAAAAGCTGGAAACCATTATCGAAAATACTCAAAAAGTTTTTTATATCGGGATTACCCATCATCTGGAAAACCGTTTCGGAGGAGGAAATAATGCCACAGCGGGATTAAAAGAAGATGGTAAAGTATTGATTGATTATATTTCAGATAAAAAAATTGCAATTGATCTGGCGCACACGAGTGATCAGCTGGCACATGATATTTTCAATTATATTGATCAGAAAAACTATTCAATTCCTATTCTGGCAAGCCATTCTAACTTCAGATCAATTTATAAAAATAACAGAAATCTTCCTGATGAACTGGCAAAAGAAGTTATCAACAGAAAAGGTTTAATCGGACTGAATTTTATTAAAGATTATGTAGATCTTGAGAACCCGGAAAGATTATACGAACATATTCAGTACGGCTTGGACCTTGGAGGTGAAAATAGTCTCGCTTATGGAGCAGATTATTTCTATTGGAAAGATCATCCGGATACATCCCGCCATCCGTTTTTCTTCGAGGAGCATTCTAACGCATCGGTTTATCCTGCAATCAATAAAGAAATGGAAGAAAGGTTTTCTACTGAATTGATGGAAAAAATCAGTCATAGAAATACTTTGCATTTTATAGAAAGTATTTTTAAATAGGTTGATACCTTAAAAGATACTTCTACAAAATTGGCGAAAAGTTTAAAGCTTATCAAAAGTTGATTATAATTTCGGCTGGCTCAAAGAGCCAGCCGAAAATTTTTATATTAAAACAGTTTGTTTAATTTTGCTTAAATTAATACGATTTAAGTATCTTTATTTTAAATATTTACAGGATTTAATTGAAGTTTGTTTTTGTGTGGTGTTTCCGTATGTTATTCTAAAATTTATGTGTGTAATTCACAATGAAAAATTCATAATTGACCCATAAGAGGAAAGCGTTTCAGATTAATTTTTTCTTTTATATTTCACTTTTTGTTTGATGATTTCAATTACATCTACATTCTGAACCTTAGATTTGATCCATCCATGAATGTCTATATAAAATAAAGATCTTCTGTAATACTCATTGTGAGAAAACTCTTCCAATTTTTTATCAAACGCTTCAAATGCCTTTTGTCTCTGATCCAAAACCTGATTATTCACATTCTTAAAAAACTGAATACTTTCGAAGTGAAACTCTTCCGGCTTTTTCATTTTTTTAGCAAATTTCAGCGTAGAAGCTATAAATTCATCATAATCTTCATCGTTTCCGGACTCATATTTAGACATTAGAATTAAAATACGAGTATGAAATAAAAGATCTTCCTGAACATTTCCTTTGGATTCTATCACTCTCATAGAGTATTCGATAGACTTTTTATACATCTTACTCCCAAAGAACATGGCTGCCATTTTTAAGTAAAGAATCATAAAATGATGTTCATCAATCCTTTCCCGAAGTTTCTCCATTTTTAATTCAATCTCAGGAATAAGCTTTGTTCCGGTAAAAAATTCACCTTTTACAAAATGAATGTTCATCAGAGTATTGTAATGAGTGAGAAAAATAAGAGATTGCAGGTTCTCATTCTGAGCGAAGTTTTCAGCATGTACCATCTTATTAAAATCCGCAAAATGTTCTTCCAGAATATCAATATTTCCGTACAGGAACAGGATTTTCAATAAATAGGTATTTCCTTTGATATACCAAACCGGATGACTGTAAATCATTTCCGGACTCTTATGAAAGAGATCAACCCATTGATAGGCATATTTTAAAGTATACTTATAATCCTGTAACAACTGATTTTTCCAGACATGTGCTTTAAAATACCAAAGCTTTTCGGTGAAATTCAATTTATCAAACCTGATATTTTTAATCTGATCATTAAAAAATTCCATAACTTCCTCACGATCTGTATTATTTTTTACGTAGCCATGTGTCAACATTTCACTGTATAATTTCAATGAAAGATTGGAAAGTTTTGTAGTATATCGATTCTGCTTACTTAATTCCTGAGATTGCCTGATCAGTTCTTCCGCACGTCCTTCAATACTTCTTGTAATAAATTGAGATTCAATGACTTTTTCGAGATCTATAACTTCGGAAGCAATACTTTTCTCATCCAGTTCCAAAGCGGTCTGTTTCGTCTTGTCTAAAATTTTTAAAGCCTGTTTATAAAGTCCTTTTTGGTATAGAATATTGGCAAAATCCAATTGTTCACGCAGCTGTATACGATAATTCTGATGGCTCGGGTTCATGCGGAGACTCACAAGAATCTGTTTGTAAAGGTGTGCCTTAAGATTGGAAAGCTGTTGTTTCGTAGATATTTTTTTATCAATAATAACGGCTTCATCATATTCTTTCATCTTATCCATTTCGGAAAAAAGAAGTAAAAATTTGGCGTCTACATTAATTCCCAGACGGTTAACGTACAACTTAAACTGTCTTTTTTCGGAAGTGGTCAATGACTTTACCAGTACAAACAAAAAATCTTTCTGCAATTCTGCCATTGTAAATTTTTAGGATTTAAATGATTAAATATCAATATGATAAAACTAATTCTTCAACAATTGAATATTGTAATTTTCAGGAAAAATAAAAATCAAAAAATATTGCAAGCTGTAGTTTTGGATCAAAATTAAGTAAAAAACTTCATTTATGAATTCCGAAAAAATTGAAATTTTTGATACCACACTGCGAGATGGAGAACAGGTTCCCGGATGTAAACTAAACACGGAACAAAAACTGATTATAGCTGAAAAGCTTGATGAACTGGGCGTTGATATCATTGAAGCAGGTTTTCCGATTTCCAGCCCCGGAGATTTTGAATCTGTTTCTGAAATTTCAAAACTCGTAAGAAATGCAAAGGTCTGCGGGCTTACAAGAGCGAATAAAAAAGACATTGATGCCGCAGGTGAAGCTTTAAGATTTGCAAAGAAACCAAGAATACATACAGGAATCGGAACGTCTGATTCTCATATTAAGTATAAATTCAACTCAACAAGGGAAAACATCATTGAACGTGCTGCTGAAGCTGTAAGATATGCCAAAAGCTATGTGGAAGACGTGGAATTCTACGCAGAAGATGCCGGAAGAACAGATAATGAATACCTGGCAAGGGTTTGTGAAGCTGTAATCAAAGCCGGAGCCACCGTTTTAAATATTCCTGATACTACAGGATATTGCCTGCCGGAAGAATACGGACAGAAAATAAAATATCTGAGAGAGAATGTAAAAGGCATTGAAAAAGCGGTTTTATCATGCCATTGCCATAACGATTTGGGACTCGCAACCGCTAATTCAATTTCCGGAGCTATTAACGGAGCCCGCCAGATTGAATGTACAATCAACGGATTGGGAGAAAGAGCTGGAAATACGGCGTTGGAAGAAGTTGTAATGATCTTAAAACAACATAAAGACTTACATCTGTATACCGATGTGAATTCAAGGATGCTGAATGAAATGAGTGCTATGGTTTCTGATCTGATGGGCATGTCTGTACAGCCCAATAAGGCTATTGTAGGAGCAAATGCATTTGCACACAGCTCGGGAATTCATCAGGATGGAGTGATCAAAAACAGAGAAACTTACGAAATCATTGATCCGGCTGAAGTGGGAGTGAATGAATCATCTATTATTCTTACTGCAAGAAGCGGACGTTCTGCACTTGCCTACAGATTTAAGCATATTGGTTTTGATGTTACGAAGAATGAACTGGATTATCTGTATCAGGAATTTCTAAAAATAGCCGATCTGAAAAAAGAGGTATGTAATGATGACTTAGCTCTGATCATGGAAGTTTGCAGCAGAAAAATAGGATAGAGTTTGATATAATTCAAGTAAAAGTAAAAATGAACAACGATAAAAAGACACTTTTTGATAAAGTTTGGGACGCTCATGTTGTAGATACTGTTCCGGACGGACCACAAATCGTATATATAGACAAACATCTGATTCACGAAGTGACCAGCCCGCAGGCTTTTGCAGAGCTTGAATCTAGGAATCTGGAAGTTTTCAGACCTGAACAAATTGTCGCAACAGCAGATCACAATGTTCCTACATTGCATCAGGAACAACCGATCCGTGATGAGTTATCAAGAAATCAGATTCAGCAGTTAACAGAGAACTGCCAGAAAAATAATATTGAATTATTCGGATTGGGACATCAGTACCAGGGTATTGTTCACATTATTGCACCTGAATTGGGTATTACACAGCCGGGAATGAGCATTGTTTGTGGTGATAGCCATACTTCCACACATGGAGCTTTTGGAGCTATAGCTTTTGGAATCGGAACCAGTCAGGTTGCTCAGGTATTTGCCAGCCAGTGTTTGCTGCTGAATAAGCCAAAATCTATGAGAATTACCGTGAATGGGAAACTTAATGAAAATGTTCAGCCTAAAGATGTGATTCTTTATATCATTTCAAAGATCGGAACAGATGGCGGAACAGGTTATTTCTGTGAATATGCCGGAAACGTCTTCGAAGAAATGTCGATGGAAGGAAGGATGACGGTTTGTAATATGAGCATCGAAATGGGTGCTCGCGGTGGAATGATTGCTCCTGATGAAACCACTTTCAATTATGTACAAGGAAGAAAATTTGCTCCAAAAGGTGAGGATTGGGATGAAAAAGTAGCCTACTGGAACACTTTGAAAACTGATGAAGGAGCTGTTTTTGATAAGGAATTAAGCTTTAATGCATCAGATATCTATCCGATGATTACTTATGGAACGAATCCTGGTATGGGAATATCAATTCATGAAACCATTCCTGCTCCACAAAATGAATCAGAAGCGAAAGCGCTGCAATATATGGGACTGGAAGCAGGGCAGGCGCCTTCCAGTATAAAAGTTAATTATGTATTTATTGGAAGCTGTACCAACGCAAGAATTGAAGATTTCCGTTCTGCAGCACAGTATATTAAAGGAAAAAATAAGTCAGAAGCTGTAAAAGCATTAATTGTTCCCGGTTCTCAACAGGTTGTAAAGCAAATCTACGAAGAAGGATTGGATAAAATTTTCAATGATGCAGGATTCCAGATCAGGCAGCCAGGATGTTCAGCCTGTCTTGCAATGAATGACGATAAAATTCCCGAAGGAGAATACTGTGTTTCTACCTCCAACAGAAATTTTGAAGGAAGACAGGGGCAAGGAGCGAGAACCATTCTAGCAAGTCCGCTTACAGCTGCAAAAGCCGCAATAGAAGGTAGAATTTCTGCTTTTGAAAGTTTAAATTAAAAAGAATACATGCAAAAATTAGTTATAATAAAATCCAGCGCAGTACCGTTGCCTGCAGAAAATATAGATACAGACCAGATTATTCCGGCAAGATTCCTTAAAAGTATAGACAGAAAAGGTTTTGGTGAAAATCTTTTCAGAGATTGGAGGTTTAATATTCACACCAATGAACCTAATTCTGATTTTGTTTTAAATAATCCAAAATTCAATGGTGAAATCCTCGTGGCAGGTAACAATTTTGGATGTGGCAGCAGCCGTGAACATGCAGCCTGGGCATTGACAGATTATGGTTTTAAAGTAATTATATCCAGTTATTTTGCAGATATTTTTAAAGGAAATGCTCTCAATAACGGACTTCTTCCGGTAAAAGTCTCTGAAGAATTTTTAAAGGAAATTTTAGAAGGAATTAATGAAAATCCAAATAATGAAATTGCCATTGATGTAGAATTACAATCCATCAGCTTTAAAGATACCACTGAAACTTTTGAACTGGATTCCTATAAAAAAATATGCCTATTGAATGGCTATGACGATATTGATTTCTTAATCAGCAAGAAACAGGCGATCACTAATTTTGAACTAAAAACACAGAAAAAAAATGAGCAACAATTATTTTAAAATCGCAGTTCTTCCCGGAGACGGAATAGGTCCTGAAATTATCGGTGAAAGCATCAAAATATTAGATGTAATTGCAGACGTTTTTCAATACAAATTTCATTTTGATTACGGACTGATCGGTGCGGAAGCTATTTTTAAAACAGGAAATCCTTTACCTGATGAAACGTTAACTATTTGCAAGGAATCTGATGCTGTACTTTTTGGGGCAATAGGAGATCCTGCATTTGATAACAATCCTGAAGCCAAAGTAAGACCTGAACAAGGGTTATTAAAACTTCGTAAAGAGTTAGGATTATTTGCCAATATCCGCCCTTTGAAAACGTATGCTTCTCTGATTGACAAGAGTCCATTGAAGAGAGAAATTATTGAAGGTGCTGATATTCAGATTTTCAGGGAATTAGTAAGCGGTATTTATTTTGGTGAAAAATTTACAGATCCGGATGGTGCTTATGCTTATGATATCTGTAAGTACAGCAGAGAAGATATTCTACCGATTGCTCATATGGCATTTCAGGAAGCGCAGAAAAGAAATAAAAAGCTGACTTTAATTGACAAAGCGAATGTGCTGGATACTTCAAGATTATGGAGAAAAATCTGTCAGGAAATCGCGTCTGAATACCCTGATGTACAATTGGATTATATGTTTGTCGATAATGCAGCAATGCAGTTGATCCTTAACCCGAAACAGTTTGATGTTATTTTGACAGAAAATATGTTCGGTGATATTATTTCTGATGAAGCAAGCGTAATCGGTGGTTCTATCGGTTTGCTTCCGTCAGCATCAGTAGGAGAGAATAATGCTTTATTTGAGCCTATTCACGGTTCTTATCCACAGGCGAAAGGAAAAGGAATTGCCAATCCTATTGCTTCTATTTTAAGTGTAGCAATGATGCTGGATCATCTTAACCTGCATGCCGCAGCTCATAAACTGAGACAATCCGTAGAGCATGCCATTGAAAATAAATATGTTACGGTAGATCTTAACAGCAAACAATATTATTCTACCAGCGAAGTGGGAAGCTTCATTGCGGATCATATCAAATATTCTGAAAAATCATATTACAATTTTGAAAATGTAAAAATCGGTAAATCTACCATTGTATAAATAAAAAAGTTCACTTAGATAGATAGTTAGAAGAAAAGTTCTGTTTCGTATGATACAGAGCCTTTCGACTTTTTAAATGAAAATATTTTTACGATAATTTTGAAATAGCAGTAATAAAATGGTGATCAGTCTCGAAAATTGTGGATTGAATCAGTACAATTGATTCAAGCTTTGCTTCTTAAAATACAACACCAGATAATAGAAATCCTTTGCGTTAAATTTTAAAATTAAACAGATCTAAATATTCTAAGCCCCACAACTTTTGTGCTTGAGCCTAAAAAAGGTTCTGACTCATGCGAGACAGAACCTTTTTATTCTAAACTGAAATTAAAATCAAACTTGATGGGTTTTCTTAATCCTTTGTATTATCCGTTTTTCCTGATTTGTTTTTAGAAGATTTCTGAATGTCTTCCTTATCAATGTCAGGGGGATTAACCTTTTTCGATGAAGCAGGAATATTCTGGAAATCCTGATTCTGATTTTTAGTCTCTGCGGTATTAGCAGATTCTTTCTTTTTGCTGTTTCCTTTTGAGTCCATTGCCTGAATTATTTTTAGAGTCCAAGAACACCGATCTTTCCGGTTTTATCTTCTATAGTATAATTCAAAGCTTTTGCCAAAACGAAAATATTATCAAGGTTTTCCATTAATTGCTTGCGTCCTTCGGTTCTCAGTTGGTTCTGATCAATAGATTTAATCGCCGTTTCCTTCGCTTTTGTGGTTACATTTTTAATGTCTTTTTCAGAAATTCTATTAAAAAATGAATCATCCAGCGATTGAATTTCCACACTTGGTGTAATTCTGATGTCTGCGTCAGGAAGTTCTGCAATGATCAGTTTTTTATTAATGGAATCCACTTCAAGCTTCATCTTATTAAGATCATAAGAAACCTGAGCATTGGTTTTGGTGTAGGTAATGATACTGTTGCTTGAAACTTCTTTTCCAAGAAATTCATAGCCCATTTTGGTTTTCTGCATAGAAGAATTATTCTGTTCTATCACCACCATCTTATTCATCTTGGAGATCTGGTTGGTCAGAATATAATAATCTGATTTTTCCGTTTTCTTTCCAAGGTTAAGACAGGATTTTAGACCAAAAAAGAGCAGCGCCATCACGCCGGCACCGGCTACAAATGATAATATTGTTTTATAATTTCTCAAAATCTATTTAAAAATATCTTTAATTACAGATGAATCATTCTTTTTCAGGATTTCAACCATATCTCTTTCAATATATCCGGTAGTTGGCATTTCTATAATTCTTCCGGCTTCCTTGCCATATCTTTTAAGGATAATAGTAGGAACTTTCTGAATATTGTATAGAGATTCATCCCCTGTTGGAGATTCTTTTTTACGGTTTACTGCAATAATCGTCAGCTTACTTTCAGGAAATCCAACTTCTTCCAATATTTTCATTAATCTTGGAATGTCTCTGTGGCTGTCTTCACACCAGGTTCCCATGAAAACAATGATATCGTAAGACCCAAGTCTTTCTTTTTTCAGCTCACTGATTGCTTTTTGATCCAAAGCATATTCATCGTGCTCTTTTACATACCAATCTGCATAGGGAGCCTTTAAGAACTGCTCTTTCAGCTGATGTCCCAAAAGCATTTTACCGTCTTTTTCTGTATCTACTTCGCGGTTTACCACTACTTTTTGAGCGCTAAGCTGCTGAGTAGCTAAGAATAAACCTGAAACGGCAACAAGGTTTGTAATAAATTTTTTCATATTTTATTTCTCAATAATTGACTTTAGATCAGCAGGAGAGTAGTATTTGTTTTTTAATACTTTATGATCTGCCTTTCTGTAAACGTTAAACTTTTCACCAGACTTTTCATAAAAAGATTCTACCTCCTTTTCTTTATAGAATTCAACGGTTTCATTAGCCTGCTCTTCATTGTCACATGCTTTAGACATATTGGAACGCTGAACTTCGTTGAATAGTTCTACAAATTTATTGCCAAGACCGAATTCCAGAACGGCACCACTCAAAACATATTGTAAATCACAAAGAGCATCAGCAATTTCTACGATATTGTTGTCTGCAATTGCCTGCTTAAGTTCATTTAATTCTTCCTGTAAAAGTTCAACTCTAAGGTTACATCTTTCAGGAGAAGGAATTTGTGGGGTGTCTAGAATAGGGGCTTTGAAAGTAGTATGGAATTCTGCTACTTGGTTCAAACTATCAATTTTATCCATGAATTTTTTTATTTATGACAAAGATAGAAAACGATTTGCTAATGGTGAAATGTCTGATGTAAATAAGCACGATAATTTGTGATCGATTATCTTTATTAATCGGTAGTAAAAAAATGATTGGCAAGAGAAAATCTGAAACGATAAAAAAAACACAACTTTAACGTTGTGGTTTTGTCTTTGTAATGTGTTCAATTTCAGTTATTCCAGTTCCTGATACTCCCGGATCCCTGAGATTTGTAAGATTTCTAATCCCGGTTGTCTTTCCCCATAGCTGAATACGCAAATGTATTTTGACTGGCATGATGAGCAATCGGTTCCAAAATAAAGGGTGGGTAGATCATTTACTGTAAGCTCTCCCAAATGTATCATTCTCTGTGAGGTTTCTGCGACCATTCCGTTTTTTAATAATTCGGATTTAGGTACAATATTATCTTCGTGATACACCTGAATGATTGGAAATCCTGATTGATAGGGAGAAATTTTAACAGTATTTTCATGATGACAGTTGCAGCATGTAAATTGAGTAGTCGCAGCCGGAATTGCTTCATCGTTAACAAATCTGTCTTTTGCAAGCACCGCTTTTTTACCTATGTTTATTTTTTTTGATATTGAATACATCTGAATTTATTTTTACTGTATAACGGTTCCTACACTATTAGGGTATTTGCCGCTTGGACTTTTTTTGATGGTAATTTTTACATAACCTTCTTCTGCTAATTTATTCCATGTTTTTTGATAACCTGTTGCGATATCAACCGGTATTTTCCACATAGTTTGCTTGCCTTTGCCTTCCATATTAAACCAAGGGATGATATCCGCAGTTTGTGATTTGAAAGGAAGTGCATTGTTTACGACATCTATTTCATAATAGAAATCATATTTGTTTTCCGGCTGATTTAATGCTCTTTGAGTAAAGGTGTAAACATATCCGTTAATAATAGGGCTTGTAAAACTTCCTCCCAAGGTAGGAACACCCGTTCCGTCATAGTTTCCGATAGCACCGCTATATCTGTCGAATTTTTGTCCGGCTACGAAAGGTACATCATCTACAATATTATATCCTCCGTTTGCTGGCGGCCAACCTCCGTTTAGGTTGTTTGCTTTGAAAAGGGCTTCAAGTTCGCTCCATTTTCCCTGTTTATATAAATCGTATGCCTGATTTCTGATGGTTGCGTTTACCGTTCCGTCTGTATCATAGGTGGTAGCCAGTTCATCAGCGTTTTTGTAGAATACAATTTTTACAGGATTGTTGTCAACTTCTTCATCTCTATCTGAGCTACAGGCGATAGAAAAAGAGGCAATCGTTAAAACAAAAAAGTACTTAAATAAATGTTTCATATAATAAATTTTAAATTATGTAAAAAATTAATTAAGTATTATCGGGGAATGCTGGGGTACTTTACCATTGCAGGTTTGTAATAATGGTTTAAATATAAGGAGGAGTAAAAATTGCACCTTGAAAATTAGAATAACTTTTAAAGTATAACCAATCAACTTCTGTCAACGAAATAAACCTATATATTGCCTAAAAAGCACAGGTGAAATTCCCTTAAATACAAATTAGAGTGCGGTACAACTAAAAGCAGTGTATTGAATGGTAAATTTAATTAAAAAGTCAATCTCTGGTGAAATTATTTACAATAAAACGTTATTTAAGAATTAATTGCATGAATATTAGTTATTTGTATTAAAATATTTAATGTTATACATGCTTGATTTTAAATCATACAACTTATTTAAAGCTAAAAAGCTGCCCTTTAAAGAGCAGCTTTTTCGTTTTTTATGGTAAGTATGGTTTATTCCTTGATGAAGATCTTGGAGAATTTTCCAATCTGAATTACGTAATTTCCTTTTACCAATATTCTTACGTCAATTGTTCCTCGCTGAAGATTTCCTGACATTACCAGTTTCCCGGACATATCATAGATTTTATAATTTTCGGATTTTGTATTGGATAAAGTAAGAATGTCTTTTACAGGATTTGGATATAGTTTTATTTCTGTTGCTTTTGTAAATTCAGTTTCTACAGTGGATAGTTTTCCTGATTCGGTTACAGATATATTGGCTTTATTTACATTAAAGAAAATATGATTACTTCCCTTTACCATAATTCTTCCGGAAGTAGTTGCCGTATCTGGAATTGTTACGGATTCTGAACCGTCATTTGGAGTTTCTGCCAATAGGGTAGTCCAGGTATTTCCATTATCTGTAGACCAGAGAATATCTACATTGTCAGCATTAATGTTGTTTGCGGTGGTACCTGCAGCATTCCACGTCACGGTTTGTGAACTTCCTCCTGTGTAAGAGATTGCATCATTTTGTGAAGTAACGATAAAAGGACCTGCCGCTGCATTTACAGTGATTTTTGCATCATCCGAGTTATTTCCTGCACCTCCTAATCTGTTATCTCTAACGGTAAATCTGAAATTTAAGTTCCTTGATACTAAAGATAAGGCTTCTACGTCTATTTCTGCTCCCATTGTTTTGGTTGAGCCGGCTAACACCGATGACATTCGTGGGAAATATCTTACAGGAGATGTTGTAGGTGTCCATGATCTGAAAGTTGGTCCTAAAGTTTTTGTAGGAGTAGCCGCAGAATTGCTTCCTGTCTGAGAAGAAGTTCCTCTGTCCATCTGTTCCCAGATATAAGTAAGTGAATCTCCGTCAGCATCCGTTCCGGAACCCGTAAGCACAAAGGGAGTACCCTTAGGAATAGTATAATCCTGTCCCGCATCTGCTGTAGGAATTGAATTTCCGGTAGGTGAGTTTACAGAACATGTTTTTGTTTTAATATTATTGGTAATTTGTTCAATACTGCGGGCATGAAAGAATGGATCTGAATGAGGCTGAACATCATATCCCGTAATCCCAGCATATCCCATAATAGTAGATCCTGAACCTGGTTCTACAGGCTGTAAATCTGTCTGCGTGCTGTAAGACCAGGTATGGTTTCCACCGAACTGATGTCCCATTTCATGAGCTACAAAATCAATATCGAAAGTATCCCCTGAAGGAATTCCATTAGACGGAGAAGTATATCCGGCTCCTTTATAATTATCAGGATAAGTTCCCATGTCAAGATAGGTTCCCATATCGTCACTGCATATACAGCCGATGCACCCTGCATCACCACCACCTCCTGTAGCTCCAAGCAAATGACCAATATCAAAGTTTTCATTTCCAATAGTAGAACTCAGTGCATTCATAAGCTCAAGGTTCCATTTATTCATTTGTACGGATGGTGAGAATGGATCTGTTGAAGCATTAGTATAAACAATGACATCATTATTGGGAATCAAAACCATTCTTGCGGCAAAATCATTTTCAAAAATACCATTTACGCGGGTAAGCGTATTGTTCATTGCTGCTAAAGCCTGGGCTTTGGTACCCCCGAAGAACGCTGCATATTCTCCTGTACAGGCAAGAGCAAGTCTGAAGGTTCTTAAAGTAGCATCATTAGCATTTCTTGCGCTGATAGCACCGGAAGCATCTTTTTGAGCTGTTTCAAGAACTTTACATTCAAGTTTGTTGAGATTATCTTTTCTGTCAGATCTTTTATAGACTATATATGTTGACTGATCTTTGGTATAAGGTTCAATAAAAACTGCCGATTTATCCCCATAAATTTCCATGGAAGAAAGCCCTAAAGAAGAAATACTGAAATAAATCGTTGAAGAAGGATCTTCCACGCCTTGTCCTACATAAGATTTGATATCAGGATATCTGGCTGCCAGCTCAGGAGTAAAGTTTGAGTTTTCAGTTACCCTGAAAGCCTCCATTCTTCCCTTTGAGTTTGGAAAAGAAATGGTAACTCCTGATTTTTCCGTTAATCTTTTTGGTGTTTTTGCCAAAGAATTCTTTAAACCATCAATATCCAGATGAAAAACTCGTGGATTATCAATACTTTTCATGTTTTCAAGAATGGGCGAGGAATTTTTCTCAGATCTTTTAGACCATAGACGGTCTGTTTGCGCAAAAGAAACGCCAGATAACACCAGCATCCCCATCATTAATAATTGTTTTTTCATGTTGCCGTGAATTTTTGCAGTTCAAAACTAACAAAAATAATAGTAAAAAAATAATTTTTCTTTAGAATAATTTAAAATAAGAATAAGCAAAATGCATAACATATTGAATATAAATAAAAAGGCTGCTCTGAGTAGAGCAGCCTTCACATCGTTTAAAATTTTAATAGACTATTAGTTCTTAATGAATCTTTGAGCCTTTTCTCCAACTTGGAGCATATAAGCGCCTTTTACAAGGTTACTTACATTCACTGTACCTCTTTGAAGTTTTCCTGAGTCAATTAGTTTTCCACCCATATCGAAGATTTTGTAATCTTCAGATGACGTATTTGAAATATGCATGATATCTTTTGCAGGGTTTGGATATAGCTTAATACCAGTGATCAAATTGTTGGTATTAGAAAGATCTCCTCTTCCTGAAGAAACAATATTCAATGTATAATCTTCAACCTGTCCGTATGTGTAAGCTTCACATGAAGATGTAGGGATTGAGCTGTATTTCATCATTACTCTCATTCTTGTAGAACCAATTGCAGCCGTTGCCGGAATTGTAATAGATCCTGTAACCGGTGAAGTAGTAGATCCTGCTTTTGACCAAACTAATTCTCCGCTGTCTGTAAAGTCACCGTCACCATTGTAATCAATGTAAACAGCATATGCTTCACTGTATTTGGTTGATGTCCAAACCGGAGTAATAGAGATGGTATAAGTGTTTCCTCTGGTAACATTTGTAGAAACAGAAGTGAAGTTCTCATAACCCGCAGTTCCCGTTGAAGTATTATTAATTGTTCCGAAGCTTACATTTCCGATTCTTTCATCCGCTGTATTGGAAGCAGAAGCAGAACAATAAGTAACTGTACCACCTCCAGCAAGAGTTGTAACACTTACGGTATTGCTTGAAGAAGAAGCATTACCTGCTGCATCTTTTGCTTTCACAGAGAAACTGTATGTTGTAGAAGGAGTCAATCCAGTTACGGTAAGAGTTGTAGAAGCTGTAGAACCAATCAATGAAGCCCCTTGGTATACATCGTATCCTGTAACTCCTACATTGTCTGTAGCTCCGGACCAGGATAAGTTAGTGCTTGTAGATGTTGTACCTGAAGCAGCAAGGGTAGGTGCCGTAGGAGCAACAGTATCAGGTGTTCCTGAACCTGCATTTACCGAGATATTAGCATTATTTACATCAAAGAAAATATGATTAGACCCTTTTACCATAATTCTTCCCGTAGTTGTGGTTGCATTAGGAATTGTTACGGCTTGCGAACCATCATTTGGAGTCCCTGATAATAGAGTAGTCCATGTATTTCCGTTGTCTGTAGACCAAAGAATGTCTACATTGGCAGTATTTACATTGTTTGCCGTAGTTCCTGCCACATCCCATGTTACAGTTTGTGAACTTCCACCCGTATATGTAGTGGCTGAATTCTGTGAAGTAACTAAGAAAGGTCCCGCAGTGCTGTTAACAGTGATTACTGCATCATCAGAATTGTTCCCTGAACCTCCTGCCTTATTATCGCGAACAGTAAATCTGAAGTTTAAAGTTCTTGCTACCGAAGAAAGTGCTTCTACAGTAATTTCTGAACCCGCAGTAGTTGTTGCTCCTGCTAATACGGAAGCCATTCTTGGGAAATATCTTGTAGGAACAGTAGTTGGAGCCCATGATCTGAAGTTAGGTCCCGAAGCTTTTGTTGCACTTGCAGCAGAGCTGGCACCTGTTTGAGAAGAAGACGCATTATCCATCTGTTCCCAGATATAAGTTAAAGAATCTCCGTCCGCATCCGTTCCTGTACCGGTAAGGACAAATGGAGTTCCTTTCGGAATGGTATAATCAAGACCTGCATTAGCTGTCGGGATAGAATTCCCCGTATTTGTATTTACTGAACAGGTTTTAGCTTTAATATTATTAGTGATCTGCTGAATGCTTATTGCATGGAAAAATGCATCAGAATGTGGTTGGATGTCCTGGCTGGTAATTCCTGCATACCCCATGATAGTTGATCCTGATCCTGGTTCCATATTAGCCCCCGTACCCTCGTTGTTCATAGAGAATGTGTGATTTCCGCCAAATTGATGTCCCATTTCATGAGCAACATAATCGATATCGAAGTTATCTCCGGATGGAATTGCGTCTGCAGGAGAAGTATATCCGCTTCCCTTCGAACCGTTTGTACAGATACAACCGATACATCCTGCGTTTCCTCCGCCTCCGGAAGCTCCGAACAAGTGCCCGATATCATAATTGGCTTCCCCGATTACAGAAGTTAAAGTGCTTTGTAACTGAGAATTCCAGCTGCTCATTCCTGATGCCGCAGAATAAGGATCTGTAGAGGCATTCGTGTAAATAACAGCGTCATTGTTGGCAATTAAAACCATTCTTGCTGCAAAATCTTTTTCAAAAACTCCGTTTACGCGGGTCATTGTATTATTGATTGCAGCTAAAGCCTGAGCTTTTGTCCCCCCGAAATAAGTAGTATATTCTCCAGTAGTTGACAATGCCAGTCTGAATGTTCTTAATTTTGCATCATCGGCATTTGGTCTTGCCGCAAGATTTGGATTACTTGCTCCTTTTTTAGCCACATCTATTACAGTACACTCAAATTTGCTCAAATCATCTTTTTTATCAGACTTTTTGTATACTACATACGTTGAAAGGTCTTTTGAATAAGGTTCAATGAATACTGCCGATTTGTCACCATATATCTCCATTGAAGATAATCCTAGTGAAGATACACTGAAATAAACTGTAGAATTAGGATCTTCAAGCCCTTGTCCTACATATGACTTGATGTCTGGATATTTTGCTGCCAGCTCAGGAGCAAAGTTGGAATTTTCTTTTACCTTAAAGTTTTCCATTTTCCCTTCAGAATTCGGGAAAGAGATAATGATCTCTGATTTTTCACCGGCTGCCAGTCTTTTGGGTGCTTTTGCTAAAGCGTTTTTTAATCCGTTAATGTCAAGGCTAAAAACCTTTGGATTATTAATGTTTGTTTTGTTTTCAAAGATCTCCGAAGAAGTTCTTTTAGAGTTAGGAGACCAAAGACGGTCAGTCTGCGCATAGGAAACTCCAGTGATCAGGAGCATTCCAATCAGGGTTAATTGTCTTTTCATATTAAATATTTGTTTTTATTATGGTAAATCGAAATTAATAAAAAATATATTACGAAAAACAAAATTTTTTAAGAAAATTTTAGACTATGCGTTTAATTTGTTATGTGATACATTGTATATAATTGAAAAGAGGCTTCCAGAAAAGAAAAATGCCACATGTATAAAAACATATGGCATTGATATATCAAATAAAATAATTTATTTACCTTTTATCATCAGCGGTAGGACCATAAAGTCCGGGAACCTTGTTACCGGTAGATCTTAGATAGACAACCAGCTCACCTCTGTGGTGGTACAAATGATTAAACAGAAAACCTCTTACAACCTGAACTTTTGGTGATGGTGGGAAAAGTACATTTCCGTTCATTTCCATTTTCCATTCATTGAAGTAGGTATTTTCATCTGAGTTTTCAAGAACTTTCTGTGCCTGGGCTACATTCTCTTCAAATTTGGCAAGAATATTTTCGGCTTTGGAAATATCACCTTTGTCATATTGATATTTTCCCATGTCAAAAACATCCTGATTGAAGGTAGGACCGTACCAGTTGTAAACTTCAGCAATGTGAGAAGCCAGCTGACCTGTTGTCCAGTTTTTCTCAGACGGTTTCCAATCTAAAGCGCTGTCAGGGATTGCTTTTAAAATTTTTCTGGTGTTTTCTGCTTCATGCAAAAATTCACCCAAAAGTGCCTGTTTGATCATTTGTATGAGGATTAAAGTTATTTTGTAATATCTCTTCCGATCACCAGTCTCTGGATTTCAGAAGTTCCTTCTCCAATAGTACAAAGCTTAGAATCTCTGTAGAATTTTTCAGCAGGGAAGTCCTTAGTATATCCATACCCTCCAAAGATCTGCACTGCATTGTTAGAAATTCTTACACAAGCTTCAGATGCATATAATTTTGCCATTGCACCTTCTTTTGTCATTTTTTGCTTAGCATTTTTCAATGTAGAAGCTCTTTGGATCAAAAGCTCAGCAGCGTCAATTTCTGTAGCCATATCAGCCAGCATGAAGTTTATTGCCTGGAATTCAGAGATTGATTTTCCAAACTGGTGTCTTTCTTTAGCATACTTTAAAGCAGCTTTGTAAGCTCCTCTTGCTGTTCCTAAACTTAAAGCTGCGATAGAAATTCTACCTCCATCTAATATTTTCATAGCTTGTTTGAAACCTTCTCCAACTTCTCCTAAACGGTGAGAATCTGGTACACGTACGTTGTCGAAAATTAGTTCAGCTGTTTCAGAAGCACGCATTCCCAGTTTGTTTTCTTTTTTACCGGAAGTGAAACCTGGCATTCCTTTTTCTAAAACAAAAGCCGTAGAGTTGTTTTTAGCTCCTTTTTCTCCTGTTCTTGTCATTACCACGGCAATATCTCCTGAAATAGCGTGAGTAATAAAGTTTTTAGCTCCGTTGATGATCCACTCATCTCCATCTTTCACAGCAGTTGTAGACATACCACCAGAATCGGAACCTGTATTGTGCTCTGTCAATCCCCAAGCTCCGATTACTTTTCCGGATGCCAATTGAGGAAGCCATTTATTTCTTTGTTCTTCATTTCCAAACTCATAAATATGATTTGTACAAAGAGAATTGTGTGCTGCTACAGAAAGTCCGATAGAAGGGTCCACTTGGGAAATCTCATCCAGAATAGCAACATATTCATGATAGCCCAATCCGGAACCTCCATATTGCTCAGGCACTACGATTCCCATAAAACCCATTTCTCCAAGCTGGTGAAATAAATCTTTTGGAAAAGTCTGGCTCTCATCCCACTCCATAATATTTGGTCGGATATTCTTTTCTGCAAATTCTCTAGCTGTCTCCGCTATCATTTTGATGTTGTCAATTGTCTCTGTATTCATATTGATAATAGTTAGTTCCCAAAGATAATTAAATTGACGGAATGCTAAAGAAAATTATTCAAACCATAATGTGGTAATTCACAATATTTTAATTTCCAGTTTTTTATATTTTTATAAATTAATATATTCGTAATAAAATATTCCGTTTTTAACGTATTTTATTTCACTAATTTAGCCTCCCAATTTTTAAGGCATGAAAAAAATTCTACTTCCTATTATTTTAATATCCTCCTATATTTCCGCGCAGCCTCCTGCCGGATATTATGACGGAACAGCAGGACTGACAGGCTATGCCCTGAAAACAAAAGTCCATGATATTATCTCTAAAAAGAATATCAACTGGCATTATGACGATCTTCCCGCATTCTATAATCAGACTGATCTTGACTGGTATTATGATGAACATACACAAGCTAACAATAGTACCATTTTATTAGATATTTATTCTGAAAACCCTACTGGTCCTGATGCTTATGAATATACTTCAGCCAACCTTATCAGTACTACAGGTGGGGAAGGAGAAGGATACAATAGAGAGCATGCTATGCCTCAAAGCACCTTCGGGAGTAGTTATCCTATGTTTTCTGATTTACATTTTGTAATTCCTACAGATGCTAAAATCAATCAGTTAAGAAATAATTATCCTTATGGTATTGGCAATTCAACGCTACATTATACATTTACTAATACCTCAAAAATAGCCAATAGCGCTATTCCTAATTATGCTTATACGAACAGGGTATATGAGCCGATTGATGAATTTAAAGGTGATGTAGCCAGAATGTTGCTGTATTTTGTTGTTCGTTATGAAAACAAATTACCATCATTTAATTATTCTACCAATATTAATCCTGCAATAGACAGATCTCCCCTTGACGGAACAGCGGAAAGAGCATTTGATGCGCCCTATATTGCAATGCTTCTTCAGTGGCATCAGCAAGATCCGGTTTCTCCAAGGGAAATCAATAGAAACAATGCTGTATTTGCCATCCAGAAAAATAGAAATCCCTTTATTGATAATCCACAATGGGTAAATGAAATATGGACTCAGACACCGGATACAATTGCTCCTCAGGCACCATTAAATGTAACAGCAGGACAAACCGGAGCATATTTTACAACCTTAAGCTGGTCACCAAGTACAAGTTCAGATGTGATTGGATATAATATCTATCAGAATGGGGTGTTTTTAAGCTCCACCAAGTCAACAACACTGGTTATTGATCATCTCAATCCTTCTTCGTCCTATACTTATACAGTGAAGTCTTATGATAATGGATATCTGAATTCATCAGACAGTAATTCGGTTGCTGTAAACACCCTTGCTTCCGACGGATTTGCTAAAGACTTATTTATCTCTAAATATATAGAAGGAACATCTAATAATAAAGCAATAGAAATCACAAACAAAACCGGTCATCCTGTAGATCTTAAAGATTATAAATTATCTGTTCAGGCGTATGGTAATGGAAATTATTATTTTCCAGCAGGTTTTGAAATGGAAGGAACAATACAGAATAATGAAAGAATTGTAATTTTAAATCCAAGATCGAATCTTACGTGTTTCAATATAGAGCAGGCGAGATTTGTAACAGCAGCACCTCAATTGGCTTATGACGGAGATAAATACTACGAATTGAGATATAAATCAACAACAGTGGATGCTCTAGGAGTTAAAAACCAATCCAATGTTTCTACTTTGAAGGATGTTTCTTTGTACAGGAAAATCTCTGTTAATCAGCCTTCAAATTCCTTTAATAGTTCTGAATGGGATCTTTATCCTGTAGATTACTGTCAGGACCTTGGCGGAACCTTATCCACATCAGAGTTTATTACTTCTGTCAATAAAGAACTTAAAATCTATCCGAATCCGGTTTATGAAAACATCTATGTAAGCGGAGAAACTGAAAAAATACAGACTGCACAAATCCTTGATTTCTCAGGAAAGATCATCTACACCGAAAAAAAACCGTTTAGAAATAAGAAAAATATTTCTGTACAGGGAATCCCAACGGGAACTTATATTTTAAGACTGGATAATCATACTCAGCAATTTATTAAAAAATAAAAAACACTTATTACTTTTTTAATGATATCAACCAAACAGGTTTTTAAATCTGTTTGGTTTTTTTTGAAATCGTAATCTCATCCTTGGCAGGGTTCAAAACCCTGCTAAGGATATTACAGCAGTTACCCAAAAGCCAATAGCAGGAAAGGAATTGAGCGAGAAGTATGAACTGATAGCAGGAAACAGCTCATAAAAACAAGAATCATTACAAAAGTTGAGTTAATTTCAATTCATCATTAAAGTTTTTCATTCTACTTTACTTTTTCATGTTTAACATAACCTCTTAAAAACCTTATGATTACTACAAAATTGATATAAGCATATTCGCTAATAATCAATATCTATAAGTGTTTTTGCTTATATTTTTTATATATAAGTAATTATGCTTATATTTGCAGTATGATAGCGGTCATTACCGGTGATATTATAAATTCACAACATGCAGATACTGAAGTTTGGATCACCAAGCTGAAAAATCTTCTCGAAAATTGGGGAAGCGCTCCTCATACATGGGAAATTTACAGAGGTGATGAATTTCAGTTCAAATGTAGTATAGACTCTGTCTTCTGGCATTTTCTTGCCATTAAATCTCTCATTAAAAGTCAGGAAAACCTGGATGTAAGGATTGCTATAGGTATCGGGGAAGAAAGTTTCTCATCAGAGAAGATCACCGAATCTAATGGAACAGCTTATGTAAATTCTGGAAGACTTCTAAATGATCTTAAAAATGACGGACATACCGTTGCGATCAAAACCTCTAACGATGCTGTAGACAGGGATCTGAATATCCTTTTAAAATGGTCATCTAAAGATTTTGACAACTGGACAATGGCTACATCAGAAATCATTCACGAAATGATTATGAACCAGGATATTACCCAGGAGGATCTTGCTAAAAGATTTGCTATTTCACAGTCTTCTATCAGCCAGAGACTGAAACGGGCTAATTATGAGCTCATCGTGGAAACCAATCAGTATTTCAGAAAGAAAATTTCAGAACTATAAGCATGATCTTTATTAAACTCATATTGGCACATCTACTCGGAGATTTTATACTTCAGCCAAATTCATGGGTTGCGGATAAGGAGAACTATAAACTGAAAAGTAAATTTTTATACCTTCATGTTCTGATTCACACCGTTTTAAGCTTAATTTTCCTTTGGGATTTAAAACTTTGGTGGGTAGCTGCATTAGTGGGAATTTCTCATTTCATTATTGATCTGGCAAAACTTAGTTTTCAAAATGTAAAAACCAAAAAAAGATGGTTTTTTATAGATCAGCTGCTGCATGTTTTAGTCATCAGCGGGATATCTTTTTATTTCGGAGAATTTACATTCGACTTTTTAAAAAATCAGGAATTTTTAAAAATAATAATGGCTGCATTGTTTCTTACAACACCCGCTTCCATTTTTATTAAGATCCTATTATCATCATGGACACCAGCTCCGGATGGTCCTAACAATATCCAAACCGAATCTTTATCAAGTGCCGGAAAATATATCGGAATTTTAGAACGTCTTCTTGTTTTTACCTTTATAATGGTAAATCACTGGGAAGGCGTAGGTTTCATGGTTGCTGCCAAATCTGTTTTCAGGTTCAGCGACCTTGCACAGGCAAAACAGAGAAAACTTACGGAATATGTATTAATTGGTACATTGCTAAGTTTTGGGCTGGCTGTCTTAACAGGAATAATAATAAAGTAAATCAATAAATCTAACTACAATTTAGAAAGTAAAATTATGAGTCAAAAGAAAGAAATGTTGTACGAGGGGAAAGCGAAACAAGTATTTGCTACCGATAATCCTGATGAAGTAGTAGTACGTTTCAAAGACGATGCTACAGCATTTAACGCTCAAAAGAAAGGTCAGGTTGATCTGAAAGGAGAGATGAATAACGCCATCACAACCCTTATCTTTGAATACTTAAATGAAAAAGGAATCAAAACTCATTTCATCAAACAATTGGACGAAAGAGAACAATTGGTAAGAAAAGTATCTATCATTCCTCTAGAAATGGTTGTGAGAAACTATTCTGCAGGAAGTATGGCACAAAGATTAGGCGTGGAAGAAGGAATCAAATCTCCAGTAACGATCTTCGATATCTGCTACAAAAAAGACGAATTGGGAGATCCGCTTATCAATGATCACCACGCTGTTTTCTTAGGAGCTGCTACTTACGAAGAACTTGACGAAATGTATGAATTAACGTCTGATATCAACGAAATCCTTATCGATTTATTCGACAAGATCAATATCATCTTAGTAGACTTTAAAATCGAATTAGGAAAAACTTCAGACGGCGAAATCATCCTTGCTGACGAAATTTCTCCGGATACTTGCAGACTTTGGGACAAAGATACCATGAAGAAGCTTGATAAAGACAGATTCAGAAGAGACTTAGGTGAAGTAACTGAAGCATATGTTGAGATCTATAACCGTCTTAAAAATCTTTTAGGGAAATAAGATACCAGATGTCAGATATCAGATGTTGACACTGAAAATACTTTGTTAGTTAAAACAAAATTACAATTTGAAGTTAGCTTTTAGTCTGAAATCTGAAATCTGACTTCTAAGATCTACAATTAGAAAAAATAGAAATGAAAAGTTTAGACATTCATAAAAGTGAATATTTAAAACAGTTTGAAAACCAGGTTTACGGAAGAAATCTTTTCAGAACTCAGGAAGAGGAAAGATTAGATGCACCTAACGAAGAATGTGGTATTTTCGGCTTATATTCAGACGATGATCTGGATACCTTCTCCCTTTCACAGTTCGGGCTTTTTGCATTACAGCACAGAGGTCAGGAAGCCTGTGGTATTTCCGTTTTAAAGGATGGAAGAATCACAAACATGAAAGATGAAGGATTGGTTTTAGATGTTTATAAAGACATTCAGGAACCTGAAACTTTTATGGGAAATTCTGCAATCGGACATACCCGATATACCACTGCAGGAGATAAAAAGAAATATAACTTCCAGCCATTTTTCGCGAAAAACGAATATGACCAGATTATACTTTCTATAGCACACAATGGTAACCTTACCAATGCGAAAGAATTAAAAGCAGAATTAGAAGCTGAAGGCGTTGTTTTCAGAGCAACTTCCGATTCTGAAGTAATCCTTAGACTGATCCAGAAAAACCTTGATTTGGGACTTCGTGGTGCCATCAAAGCTACAATGGAGAAGATTGAAGGTGCCTATTCCGTAGTGGGAATGACCAGAAATAAATTCTTTGCCTTTAGAGACTTTAACGGTATCCGTCCGTTAGTTTTAGGAGCAATTAATGAAAACTCTTATGTTGTTGCTTCAGAATCTGTAGCATTAGACGCTGTAGGAGCTCAGTATGTACGTGATATTCTTCCGGGAGAGATCATATACACCAATGAAAATGAACCTGGAAAACTTCATTCTTATATGATGGATGAAGCCAAAGGAAAACAGAGAATCTGCTCTTTTGAATACATTTATTTCGCAAGACCTGACTCTACTTTAGAGAACATCAACGTTTACGAAATCAGAGAAAAATCAGGAGAAAAAATCTGGGAACAGGCACCGATAGAAGCCGATTTAGTAATTGGAGTTCCAGATTCAGGAGTTCCGGCTGCCATTGGTTTCTCAAAAGCTTCAGGAATACCGTTCCGTCCGGTTTTGATCAAGAACAGATATATCGGAAGAAGTTTTATCGTTCCTACACAGGAAATGAGAGAAAGAGTAGTAAACTTAAAGCTGAACCCGATCATTTCAGAGATGAAAGATAAAAAAGTAGTGATCATAGATGACTCTATCGTTCGTGGAACTACTTCTAAAAGATTGGTTAAAATTCTTAAAGATGCAGGCGTTAAGGAAATTCACTTCAGAAGTGTTTCTCCACCCATTATCGCTCCATGTTATTTAGGAATTGATACCCCTTCAAAAGACGATCTGATCTCAGCCAATATGTCTACAGAAGAGCTTAAAAACTATCTTGGGGTAGATTCCTTAGAGTTCTTAAGCATCGATAACCTTAAAGAAATTTTAGGATCTTCAAACCACTGCTTCGGATGCTTTACAGAAGAATATCCGGTAGGAAAAGGAGAGGAGGTAGAATTATTCAATTAATATTGATCATAATTACATACAATAGAGAGTCAGATTTCATATCTGGCTCTTTTTGTTATAGCTAATATTGTCATAAAGCCTGTGAATACTGGAAAATGTAGCATAAAGTTAATATTTCCGTATCATAAAAAAATAAGTAAAATTTTAATTTTATCAGGTTAAAACAAACATATGAAGCACGCTTTTTTGACAGGAGCTTTCCTGGTATTTACACAATTTTATCACAGTCAGTCTTTTGATAATCAAGCTCATCGTGGTGGGAAATCTCTATATCCTGAGAATACAATTCCGGCAATGAAAAATGCTTTAAAAATGAATGTCACCACCTTGGAAATGGATCTGGCAATCACAAAAGATAAAAAAGTAATTCTTTCTCACGATGCCTTTCTTTCCCCGGAATTAGTTACCAAACCCGATGGAAGCTATATTCCAAAAGATTCAGGTTTTTACTATAAAATTTACGAAATGCCGTATGAGAAAATTAAGACATTTGATGTAGGATTAAAAAAGCTTAATAACTATCCGGATCAAAAGAAAATGAAAGCCCAAAAGCCTCTATTCTCAGATGTTATTGTTGCTTGTGAATCCTTTGCCCGGGAACTTAAAAGACCTTTGCCTTTTTACAATATAGAAACAAAAACACGCCCTTTCTCTGATAATATTTTTCACCCAGAACCTGAAGAGTTTGTAGATCTGATGATGAAAATTATTATTAAAAAAGGAATTCAGAATAGAGTCATTATTCAGTCATTTGATCCGAGAACATTAGAAATTGTTCATAAAGATTATCCTAAAATAATGACTGCATTATTAGTAGAAAAAGTAGATGATAAAAAACTGGCACAGCAGCAATATCACTTTAAAAATGTTCCTTTAGAGCAATTTAAACTATATCCTAATCATATGAATGGGGTTGCAGAAGATATGAAATTCTTAAGTTTTACACCCACTATTTATAGCCCTGAACATACACTTGTAAATCCACAACTTGTACAAGAATGCCACGCGTTAGGAATGAAAGTTATTCCATGGACTGTTAATACCAAAGAAAGGTTGAAAGAATTAAAAGAAATAGGAATAGACGGTGTTATCACGGATGATCCTAGAATATTTGAATAAAGAATCATAATGTTTTTGCTGCCCTATAATCAAAACCATAAATAGCCGGAAGAAAATTTTCCGGCTATTTTATAAATGCACATACATGCACTTGGAGTTAAAAAATTGGTTTATTTTTAATTAGAACTTATAGTTCAGACCTAATTGGAATACTCTGTTGTTGTTTTCCGCAGCTGGTCTGCTTTTATCGATCTTTGTCAAGCTATTCGTATATCTTGCGTTGATTCCGATATTGTTCGTGATATCATATCCTAAACCAAGTCCTAAACCGAAGTTGAATTTATTGATCTGATCTTTGTCAATATCTTCAGAGTGAGACTGGGTAGTAGTCGTTGTAATACCACCTGTTGTAGTTGTTCTTGTTATATCACCTTTGTTTTTACCATTGATGAAATAGCTGAATTCAGGACCCGCTTCTACATAAAACTTATCCGTTGGTCTCATTTGTACCATTAAAGGAACAGAGATATAGTTCATTGTTACTTTATCCTGTACTTTTACATTTCCATTTTCAATAGGAGAATTAGAGATCACATCTCTTGCTCCCATTTGGTTATATAAAACCTCCGGTTGGATGCTGAATTGTTTAGAAACAGGAATGTTCACGAATGCACCAGCGTGGAATCCTAGCTTTTGGCTGTTCATTCCAAATTTTTGTGCACTGAAGTAAGCAGAGTTACCTCCGGCTTTAATACCGAATCTTACAGGTTGAACGTCTTTTTTAAGAGGTGATGTATTTACAGTTGTTGATTCCTGAGCGAAAGCTAATGTACCTGCAGTTAATGCAAGTCCTAAAAATAACTTCTTCATAATTTTATTTTTAATTTTACTATTTGCACTATAATTTGCAAAATGCTTGCCAAACTCAATAAATCCCGATAAACAGGGGTTTTATGATTGTTTTCGGTGTTTTAAAAATAACTACTTACCTTTATTATCTTTGAAATATTTCAATATATATTGAATATTTACAATAAATTTTCTGTTAAATATATTCAGTGTGATAAATTTTATTAAAAAGAAATAAGATCAATTTAAATCATGCTTTATCTATCCGAATCCATAGTAATAAAAATACCGGATCATAAAATCCGGTATTCCTTGAAAAGAATAAATATTTCTATTTAAATTTATAAGCTACCCCGATCTGAAGTGCATTATTTCTTTCTTTATAATCCGAATCATTGTTCTTTATTACATTCGTAATGCCAGCTGTAAACCTTGCTGTTACCCCAAATTTTGGAGTAAAATAATATCCGGCACCTACACCTAAACCAAAGTTGAATCTATTATAAAAATCCATTACTAGTTTATTAGAAAAACTTTCACGATATGTACTGCTTTGACTGCCGGATCTTTGTTCAACAGACATATCTCCTTTTGATTTTCCTCCTATTAACAATCCAAATTCTGGACCTGCTTCTACATAAAGCTGAGGAAGAATATTATACTGAACCATAATCGGAAGTATAAGATAATTGAAATTTGTTGTAAAATCAACATCACGTCTATAGATCGTTCCTTCGGATGCATATCTGTATCTTTCCTCTGATTTTGAACCAAGCTGACTAAAAAGAAGCTCAGGCTGAATGCTGAATTTCTGAGCTACTGGAATATTTACAAATACTCCTGCATGGAAACCCGGCTTTAATCTATCATCATTATTTTGCTCTTCGTTATAACTGCCATAATTGTAATGATCTATATCAGTTCGGGTAAGAGTAGATGCATTGAAACCTCCCTTAACTCCAAAAGAAATCGGTGAAGAAGATGGTGCTTTTTCCTGTGCACTCAATAAAAGGGTTCCTATAAATGCTAATCCTGCAAGTAATTTTTTCATGGTAAGTTTAAATTAATGATCATACAGCAGCAAATCCTCAGCCAAATAGATAAAAATGATAAAAGTCATATAAACGCGAAAAAGTCAGACTTAACGAGTAAACCTGACTTTTTCTATTGAAATCAAAATGTATTAATTTTTTAAAGATGTATACATCTTTACTATAAGATCTGAATGTAAAAATTATAATAAATAGAATTGATATTCAGACCAAAATATAACAGGCAAATTTCTTGCCAAAAATTTCAAAATCGGATAAAGAAATAAAAAACCGGATTAAATGAATAATCCGGTTTGTAAATTGTTATTAAATCTTAAGCTAAGCTTAGAATTTATATGCTAATCCAACTTGGAATGCACCATTTTTAGAAGTATCAGC
This sequence comes from Chryseobacterium sp. CS2K3, assembly GCF_059515185.1. Taxonomy (NCBI): domain Bacteria; kingdom Pseudomonadati; phylum Bacteroidota; class Flavobacteriia; order Flavobacteriales; family Weeksellaceae; genus Chryseobacterium; species Chryseobacterium sp. CS2K3. The sequence continues at coordinate 417,644 of NZ_JCAKRW010000004.1, forward strand.
TCCGCTAGGTCTGTTTTTTGCAATGTCTGTTAAACCAGCTACGTATCTTACATTAACACCGATGTTTGGAGTAAAGTAGTATCCGGCACCTAATCCAAGAGCGAAATCAAACCCTTTTGTGTAATCTTTTACATCTAATGAGCTAGATCCATTTTTAAATTTAGAGCTTACCAAGAAACTGAATTGAGGACCTGCTTCTAAATAAAGGTTAGGAAGAGCATTATACTGGAACATTACCGGTACTGCGATATAATCTAAGTTTAATTTAGTATCTGAATTATAATCATCTTTAGCTCCCATACCGCTATATAAAACTTCCGGCTGAACAGAGAAATCCTGTGCTACTGGAATATTAGCGAATAAACCACCGTAGAAACCTGCTTTAGATTTCATTCCGTCACCTGAAAGTGTAGATACGTTAAGACCAGCCTTTAAACCGAATCTAACTGGAGATGAAGCTGTATTATTAGAAGTTTTTTGTGCAAAAGTGAAAGTACCTGCTACTAAAGCTAGGCCTAAAAAAATCTTTTTCATAAGTATTTATTTAATAGTTTTTAAGTTTTATTTAACACTTTCTATGTTATCAAATATTATGCCAAGAAAAATAATGATATCTCAGCTCTTTTTATTTTATATAATAAATCATGTATTCAGGGTGATAAACGCGGTTATTAATTCTTATTAAAAAAGGTGTATTGGTATTAACATATTTTTAAGTTTTTACATAAAAAAAAGACCAGACATCATCTGATCTTTTATTGAATATAAAATTTGCTAGTGAATGTTGGGGCTTATTTAAATTTATAAGCTAATCCTACCTGGAATACATTGTTTCTTACAGCATCAGATCCATTAGGTCTGTTTTTCGCGATATCTGTTAAACCTGCCACATATCTAGCTGTAATTCCTAAGTTTGGAGTGAAATAGTATCCTGCACCAAGACCAATACCAAAGTTGAATGTGTTGAAATTATCTTTGTAGTTGTCTGATGTAGTAGAATCTCCGTTTGATTCATTTTTAAGTTTGTTCTTTGCACTTACCATGAAACCAAATTCTGGTCCTGCTTCTAAATAAAGATTGGGAAGAGCATTATACTGGAACATTACCGGTACTGCGATATAATCTAATTTTGTAGAAGCTGAATATTTAGTTCCAAGTGCTGTAAAGTCTGATTTGTTACCATATTGAGAATATAGTACCTCCGGCTGGATGCTGAATGATGTTGCTACTGGAATGTTGGCAAATACACCTGCATTAAATCCAATTTTAGATTTTTGATCATCTAAACCGCTATCTTTTGAAAGTGAAGATACATTCATACCACCTTTTACCCCAAATGTTACCGGATTAGAAGAAGTTGTCTGTTGAGCGAACGCTAACGTGCTTGCAGTTACTGCTAATCCTAAAATTAACTTTTTCATAACTTTAAATTTTTAATTTTTACTCTTTCTTAATTTTAAATTTTACTACTTGTTCACATTTCTGATGAACGCTGGAGATCTTTCAAATTGCTTGCCAAAAATATTTTTCATGATTAAAATCAATAAAAAAACCACTATATCTATGTGGTTTTTAATTTAATTCGTTGAATTTTAAATGTTTGAAATTTTAATTAAACATTTGTTTAGAAATAATCTAAATTGACAATTTTGTTAAAATTACCCGTTAATTTGTCTAAGCATCATTCAATTTTCTGTAAAAAGATAAAGATTCAAGGATATTTTTTTGACTGCATTGATGATCATAGGTACATGAACCAATAGCTGAAAGAAGGGAGAAGTTTATTTTACTGTCTGTATTCTTTTTATCATTTAAAAGTAAAGCAGTAATATCTTCATCACTAAAATCACTGATATCCAAATAAGGATAATATCTCTGTATGTTTTCAATAATAACCTTAGAGTCATCTTCTGAGATAAGATTTTCAAGGTAAGCAAGATGAGCTTCTGCAATCATTCCCATTGCAACGGCTTCTCCATGCAGAATTGGATTTCCTTGTTGTAAGCACAAACTTTCAACGGCATGTCCTATCGTATGTCCAAAATTTAATGTTTTTCTGATATTACTTTCATGAAAGTCTTTTTCAACAACATCCTGCTTTATATCCATAGAAGTCTGGATATGCGGGGTAACTGCTTCTACATCAAGCTTATGAATTTGCGTCAACTGATTCCAATGGTTTTTATCAGCAATCAATCCATGTTTCAACATTTCTGCAAAGCCGCTTCTTAATTCTTTGAAAGGAAGGGTTTCTAAAAATTTAGGATAAATAAAAATCTGTTCAGGAAAAGCAAAAGTTCCTACCATATTCTTATAATGCATTAAATCTATTCCGGTTTTTCCACCAATAGAAGCATCACACATGGACAGAAGGGTAGTAGGGATATTAATGAAATGAATACCTCTTTTATAAGTAGAAGCTACAAATCCTCCCATATCTGTAATCACACCGCCACCAAGATTGATAACCAATGCTTTTCTGTCTGCCTGCATTTCTGTAAGAATTTCCCAAAGCTGATTAGCTGTCTGAATATTCTTCATTTCCTCTCCAGCTTCAATCTCCAGAATTTCAAACCCAAGATCTGTTTCCATGTTTCCTAAAAGAACGGGAAGACAGTATTCATGAGTGTTTTCATCCACTAATATAAAAATTTTACTGAATGATTTTTCGTGAAGAAAATCGTTGAGCTGAGAAAAATTATCGTTTAATATTGTTATCATCTTAGTTTATATATAAAGTTAAAAACGTAAACTATATTGCAAAGTTATGATTCTTAATTTTTAACTCATAACTAAATTACTATCTTTGCAGAAATTTTTAGAATGAGCAGAGATAATAATAATTCAGACAGACCAAAGAGACCAAGAATTTCAACCAAGAAAAGTTCTGATGATTCTCGTGCTTCCAGATCTGGAAATTCTTCAGGATCAAAACCTTTTAAAAAACCTTTCTCTAAAGATGGAGACAGAAAAGGTCCAGAACACAGAGGATCCAATTCAAAATTTGAAAAGAAACCGTTCAAGAAAAATACCGGAAGTTTTGATAGCTCCAATGATGATTTTGAATCAAAATCTGATAGAAAACCTTATATCACGAATAAAAGTGAGAGCTATGAGAAGAAATCTTTTGGTAAACCTAAAAGAGGTGGGAAAAATTTCGATACCAGAGATAAGTACGAAAGAGGTAGCTTAAAGTATGGTAGAAGACCATCTAACGGAGATGATAGAAGTGAGGACAAGACAAGATCTTTTGTACAAAAGAGAAGATTGAATAAAATCGAAAAAGATGTTCATAAAGACAGCATCCGTCTTAATAAGTATATTGCTAACTCCGGAATCTGCAGCAGAAGAGAGGCTGATGAATTGATCACTCAAGGGCTTGTAGAGGTAAACGGAAAAGTAGTAACTGAAATGGGATATCAGGTACAGAAAACCGACAGAGTAGTTTTTGACGGACAAAGTATTACTCCGGAAAAACCTGTTTATGTACTTCTGAATAAACCAAAAGGTTATATTTCAACAACAAAAGATGACAAAGCGAGAAAAACTGTAATGGATCTTGTAGCAAATGCTTCTCCTTACAGACTTTTCCCGGTAGGAAGACTGGATCGTTCTACAACAGGAGTTATTTTGTTGACTAATGACGGACACATGACTAAAAAGTTGACACACCCATCTTTTGATGCCAGAAAGATCTATCATGTGACACTGGATAAGAAGTTAACAGGTGAGGACTTACGTCTTATTGCTGAAGGTATTCGTTTAGATGAGGGATTGGCTGTAGTAGATCAGATTTCTTATATTGAAGGTAAGCCTAAGAATGAAATCGGTATTGAGATTCACATTGGATGGAACCGTGTTATCAGAAGAATTTTCCAAAGATTAGGATATGAAGTAGAATCTTTAGATAGAGTAATGTTTGCCGGATTGACGAAGAAGAATATTAAAAGAGGACACTGGAGAATCCTTTCCGAACTGGAAGTGAATAACCTTAAAATGCTTTAATATAAAAACTTGAATTTTTCAGGTTCAGGATTATACATTTTTAAGTTATAAAAATATAAAGACGTTGATGATTTCAGCGTCTTTTGTTTTTTGTAATGATCAAGAAAAAGCACAGAAGTAATTATCTGTGCTTTTATATACTTATATACTATTCTATTTTATAGCTTATCCTAATACGGTTACTCCTTTTTCAATCATTTCATAAATTGCATCTCTTCCGTTATCCGGCTTTACGTTTACTGCACGGGTTCCGTTGAAGTGAAGACAGGTAACATATCCGTTTGCCACAGCATCTAAGGCTGTAAACTTCACACAATAATCCATTGCTAATCCTACGATTTCAACCAACTGGATATCGTGGTATTTCAAGAAATCATCCAATCCGGTCTTCATGAAGTGATTATTGTCCTGAAATCCGCTGTAGCTGTCTATTTCAAGGTTTTTACCTTTTTGAATCACATGAGTTACTTTGCTCTGGTTAAGATCTTTATGGAATTCTGCTCCGAAAGTTCCCTGAATACAGTGATCTGGCCACATAAATTGCGGAACACCATTAAGAATAATACTTTCTCCTACTTTTCTGCCATTGCTGCTGGCAAAACTTTTATGTCCTACAGGATGCCAGTCCTGTGTTAAAACTATCTGATCATATTCATTTTCCTCCATCAGAAGGTTAATATATGGAATAATTTCATTTGCTCCTGGAACTGCAAGGGCTCCATCTTCACAAAAATCATTCTGTACATCGACTATTATTAACGCTTTTTTCATATTTTGATTTCTCGAATTTTTGATAAATTTACAAAACTAACAGGCAAAAATTTGTCCAAAACTTAATTATCGGACAAATCGGCAAAAAAATAAAAGCCGGAAGCCTGAAGAAAGAAGCAGGAAATTACTTTTAGTGATACAACGACGAACTGTCAGCTTAAAGAGTGTCTCAATATTGTTATTACTTCTTTCTTCCCTCATCCAGCTTCCAGCCTTTTAGCGTATCTTTGCACAAATAAATATTTTTTATGTCATTTGAATCTTTAGGATTATCACACAATATCATTCGTTCTGTTAAAAAATTAGGCTACTTAAAGCCATTTCCAATTCAGGAGCAGGCTGTACCGGTTATTTTACAAGGTAAAGATCTGATGGGGATTGCACAGACTGGTTCTGGGAAAACGGCTTGTTTTGTAATGCCTATTTTAGAGAAATTACAGAATTCGGAAGTGAAAAAAGGACGTAATATTCAGGTTTTAATCCTGGTGCCTACCCGGGAATTGGCAATTCAGATCGATGAAGTTTTTAAAGCTTTTACGGATAATCTGAAGCGTGAAATCCGTACCATGGCTGTTTATGGCGGTGTTTCCATTAATCCGCAGATGAAGGGAATGTTTGGTGTGGAAGTTCTTATAGCTACTCCAGGGCGTCTGTTGGATCTTATTGATCATAATGCATTGAGTATTTCCGGAATTCAACATTTGGTAATTGATGAAGCAGATAAAATGTTTCAGCTAGGTTTTGGAGAGGAAATGAATAAGCTTTTTGCTTTAATGCCTGTAGTAAAACAAACCACTTTATTTTCGGCAACGTTAAATGATAAAGTTTCCGAAATGAAGGAGCGTTTATCCATTAATCCTGTCATTGTTGAAATTAAGAAAGAAGAAGTTGAAATTGACAATATTGAACAATTAGCTTATCATGTGGCACCTGAAAATAAGGGACCTTTCCTCCGTTATCTGATCAAAGAAAAGAAAGTGGAGAAAGCTTTGATTTTCGTTTCATCTACCAGGTCGGCAGATAATCTGGTTGAAAAGCTAAAGAAAAATAAAATTAAGGCGGTAGCTATTCACAGCCAAAAATCACAAGGTGCCCGTAGGAATAATCTTGAAGAATTTAAATCGAACGGAGCACAGATTTTAGTGGCTACGGATTTAATTGGTAGAGGAATACATATTGATTTCCTTCCTTGTGTTATCAATTATGAATTGCCCCGCTCACCGCTGGATTATATTCACCGTATTGGAAGAACAGGACGTGCTAACGAAAAAGGAACTGCCATTAGTATTTTAACTGATGATGAATTACAGCATTTCAGAGTAATTCAAAAGAAAATGGGTAAAAAAGTACCTTTACAGAGAACGGAGGACATTAATTTACATGGTTATTAATATCAGCTGCAATAAATATGAGAGCTTTAATCAAATACGATTGAAGCTTTTTTATTGATAATAAGAGAATACAACAATTAATACTTTTTTCATATTAAATTTGTTGAATTTTAATAAATTTACCACGCTATTTTGTCCTTAAACAAACTGATTGGACAATTCGGTAGCATTTAAAAAATTAAAAGCCAAACCAATGAGCGATTTAGAAAAAAAGAAATTTCCGATAGGACAATTTGAAACGCCTGTAAATATTTGTGATACAACTTTGGATACTTATATCAAAGTCATAAAAGATTTTCCCGGCAGATTGAAAAACCTCATTGAACATTTTACAGATGAACAACTGGATACTCCTTACAGAGAGGGAGGATGGACGGTAAGACAGCTTGTAAACCACCTTTCCGACAGTCATATGAACAGTTTTATCCGTTTTAAACTTGCTCTTACAGAGGATAACCCAACAATAAAACCTTATGATGAGGCAAAATGGGCAGAACTTCAGGATAGTTTTCACATGCCTGTAAAACCTGCTATGAGAATGCTTAAAGGAACTCATCAGCGATGGACCACACTTCTTAAAAGTCTTACTAATAAACAATTTGAGAGAACATTCCATCATCCTGAGCATAATAAAAATTACGATCTTAGAGAAAGTCTTGCTTTATATGTATGGCATTGTAACCATCATTTTGCACATATTGAAAATCTGAAGAAAGAAAAGGGTTGGTAAAGAAAAGCCTTAATGATCCGAGATATTTTGGGGAAATTATAAACAGGATTTCCAAATTAACTGAAAACAGTTCTGCAAAATGGGGAAGAATGAATGTTTGTCAGATGTTAAAGCATTGTGATCTAGTTCTTCAGGTGGCATTGCAGGAAGTTGAGCTTCCCTCTATAAACATCCTTCTTAAAGGAGTCGGAATTCTTACTAAGCAGGAAATGTATGTTTTCAATAACGGAATTCCCAGAAATATGCCTACTTTTCAAAAACTAATCGTTAATTTTGAGTGTGATTTCGATGAATCAAAAACCAATCTACTGAAAACATTGATAAAATTCCGGGCTGCCTGTGAAAATAAGGCATTGCCAGACCATCATCAATTATTCGGAAACATGACTGAAAAAGACTGGGAATTTTTAGAATATAAACATCTTGATCATCATTTAAAACAATTTAATGTATGAGTTTTTTTGATAAAATATTCGGTGGAAACAATGAAACCCCTGATCAAAAATCTTTTTGGAAAAATATTGAAAAAGAGGAGGATCTGGAAAAAGCAATTGAGCTTTCTTACCAACATAAAATAGCTATTTTTAAGCATTCAACAAGCTGCTTCATCAGCAGAACTGTATTGAAGAACTTTGAAAAAGAGGTGGATGGTTCTGATAAAAAGCCGGAGCTTTATTTCCTTGATTTACTAGCTCACAGACCTATTTCCAATAAAATTGCTGAAGATCTTGGAATAAGACATGAAAGCCCGCAGCTAATCGTTATAGAAAATGGAAAACCTATTAATAGTGCATCGCACCAGGATATTTCTTTAAGCCAGATTGTATAATGAAGAATATTAATGATTATTTAGCCAAGGTTCTTAATGTTCCCATTCAAAGTGTTAACGCCTGCAGTCTGCATTATGAAGTAAAGAAAATACCTAAAAATCAATTTCTACTTCAATATGGAGAAATATGCAGACATATATTCTTTGTTGAAAGAGGACTGTTGAAAATGTATTCCATTGATAAAAACGGAAAGGAACATATTATACAGTTTGCCCCTGAAAGCTGGCTGATCTCGGACCGAAGCAGCCTTTATTTCAATGAAAAATCCAATTATTATATTGAAGCGGTAGAAGATTCAGAAGTATTATTTTTACATCCTGACTTTTTTAATAAGCTGGTAGAACAGTTCCCAAACAGTATTGAAAGAAGTGATTTTCTGCTTCAAAAGCATATCAGAAGCCTTCAAAACAGGATCAATTCTCTATTGGGAGAAACTGCTGAAGAGCGATATATGAAATTCATTAAAATGTATCCGGATTTATTATTGAGGGTTCCACAATGGATGATTGCATCTTATCTGGGGATCACTCCTGAAAGTTTGAGCCGTGTCAGAAAAGAATTGGCAAGGAAAAATTTCATTCCGGATAATAAATAAGGTTTGAAGCTGAAAGAGGGAAGATGGTGTTTTTTTGAATACTAATACCTTCTGTCTTTCAGCTTCGATCTTTCTTATTGTAAATATATTTTTTTAGCAAGCTGCCCGACCAGTTTAAGTTTAGATTGTGTTTCTTCTGACCAGGGAAGCCCGATACAAAGTCTCATACAATTTTCAAACTGCTCCTGAAAAGTAAACATTCTTCCGGGGGCAATACTTATGTTTTGCTTAATAGCAAGGTCATAAAGTTCCGTAGTACGTATTTTTTTATCAAATTCTACCCAAAGAGATAAGCCTCCTTGCGGGCGACTGGTTTTAGTGCCTTCCGGGAAGAATTCAGCAATGGTCTGTACGTAATTCTGATAATTATTTTGCAGCGTTTTTCGGAGTTGCTGAAGGTGTTTTTCGTATTTTCCGGATTTTATAAAATTAGCAACAGCTTCATTAACAATGGAAATAGACGAAGTGGAATGCAGAAGCTTAAGTTTTAATATCTTATCCTTGTATTTCCCGGGAGCAATCCATCCTACACGATATCCGGGAGCCAATGTTTTGGAAATGGAGCTACAATAGAGCACGCTTCCATCTTTATCGAAAGATTTACAACATTTGGGTCTGCTTCCAAAATAAAGATCTCCATATACATCATCTTCGATAAGAGGTATATTGTTTTCTGAAAGAATTTTTACTACTTCTTTTTTATTTTCGTCAGGCATGCAGCTTCCCAGCGGTGAATTAAAATTTGGGATGAGCAGACACAGATCAATTTGTGGAATCAGCTTTTTTAAAGCTTCAATTTCTATTCCTGTAGTGGGGTGAGTAGGAAGCTCCAAGACTTTTAAGCCTAATCCGTTGGCTAATTGCAATATCCCAGGATAGCATGGGCTTTCAATAGCAATGGTATCACCTGGTTTGCCGAGAGCCATAAGGCAGAATGATAAAGCGTTCATTCCACCATTTGTTGTGATCAAATCATTCTCATTGATATTTCCTCCCCATTGCAATGAGCGTACAGCGATCATCCTTCTCAATTTAAGATTTCCCTGAAGTTCTTCATACTCAGTGCCGCCTTCCTTCAATTCTCGTATGGCATGTACAATCTCTTTTTTTAGTTTTGCCTGAGGCAAAAGATCTCCTGATGGAATTCCAATGGAAAAAAAGGTAATATCCTTTCGTCCCATATTTTCATATACTTTACTGATCAATTCATCGGGTTCATCATTATTTGCGATTAAAGAAGGTCGGCTTACGTCAGGCAATGGTAACTTTACAGACAATAACTGGCTTACAAAATAACCGGATTGTGGTTTTGATTCTACCAAAGACAATGATTCCAGCTCAAGAAAAACACGTTTTGCAGTATTCATACTTACCTGATGTTCATTGCATAACATTCTTACAGAAGGAAGCTTGTCGCCCGCCTTTAAAACTCCATTTTTGATCTGAGCAGCAATACCGTCTGCAATCTCTGTATATAAAAATTCCTTACTCATTTTTATTAACTGTGTTCATGCAAATATACAAAACTGATACTGTGCTTATTGAATTTTCCTCTTTAATTTTGAGCATTAATCTAAACTTATATAAAATGATGACAGATACAATTTCAAAAGACCAGACTATTAACGGATGGATCAATGGTTTCATAGGGGTATTGCTTTTCAGTGGCTCTATGCCTGCTACCAAGCTTGCTGTGATGGAAATGGATCCTATATTTGCCACGGTAGCGCGTGCTGTAATAGCTGGAATTCTGGCACTCTCGGTCTTATTAGTATATAAGGAAAAGCGTCCGGCAAAAAATCAGATACTTTCCTTAGCGCTGGTTTCCATAGGCTGTGTCATTGGGTTTCCTTTGCTTTCTTCATTAGCATTACAATACCTTACCTCTGCACATTCTATTGTATTTTTAGGTTTACTTCCTCTCGCTACAGCTATTTTTGGAGTTTTCCGTGGTGGGGAAAAGCCTCATCCTGTATTTTGGTTTTTCTCAGTAATAGGAAGTCTTTTAGTGATAGGATATGCTTTTTCTCAAGGTATTTCAGCATCGCCGGTAGGGGATATCTTAATGCTTTTGGCAATTACTCTATGCGGATTAGGATATGCGGAAGGAGCTAAACTTTCTAAAACATTAGGCGGATGGCAGGTCATCTCATGGGCTCTCGTTTTGTCTTTACCAATAATGCTTCCGTTATTTTTTATTTACTTTCCTCAAAATTTTGAAACTATAAGTTTTAAAGGATGGTTTGGTTTAGGCTATATTTCTCTGTTTAGCATGTTTATCGGATTTATTTTCTGGTATAAAGGTTTAGCACAGGGCGGAATTACTTCAGTAGGGCAGCTTCAGCTATTACAACCGTTCTTTGGGCTTGCCTTGGCGGCATACCTTCTTCATGAGCAGGTAAGTATAGGAATGCTTGGGATAACCATCGGAGTTATTTTGTGTGTTGCAGGAACTAAAAAGTTTGCAAAATAATTATAAATAAAACATTATGACTTAAGTCATAAAAAAGCGATATATAATAATATACCTTTGAATACACACATTATAAATATATTATTATGAAATTCACCATGTTAATAATGCTTATTGGACTTTTGACCATAGGCTGCAAAAAAGAACCAAGAACGGAAAGACCTTTAACTACAGATAGTATTATTGCGGATACCATGAGAACAGATACTGTGCCTCATATTGCACCTGCTCCAATGCCTTCTGATTCAATACGTACTGACAGCCTATCATCGCCAAAAAATAAAGATACAATAGGGGTCAAGCGGAAAACCTCTAAAAAATAACAACCCATACCATAGATTTTAAAACCCATTTTTTTCTTATGAAGAAATGGGTTTTTTCTATTTTATCAAAACATACTTCCTTAAGTATTCTGATTTTAAACATTTATTAATTAAAACGATATATTTTTATTGATATTTTTTAAATAATATTCATTTTAATTAAAAATGTTAATTATAAATACATTATTTAACTTTATTTAACTTTTGAAAAAGGCTATAAGGTTTAATATTTGCATTCATATAAAAGTCAGTTCCCAATGATATTTTACTAAGAAGAAAGGAAGAAGAAACATCACTAAAAACAGCTATTATGGTTATTGACGAAAACATTTTACTTTCAGCGGGAGCGGAAATGAAAGATTATAAACCTACAGAAACAATTTTCTGCGAAGGCGATTCTCCCCATTATTATTATCAGATTGTAACAGGAGAGGTAAAACTCAACAATTACAATGAAGAGGGTAAAGAATTTATACAGAATATTCTATCAAACGGACAAAGCTGTGGAGAATCTATTCTTTTTATAGAGAAACCTTATCCTATGAATGCTGAGGCAATGACAGAATGCAGTATTCTTCGCCTCCATAAAACAGCCTTTTTCAAATTACTCAACAAGGATCCCAAATTATGTTTGGAAGTCAGTAGTTTTTTATCTCAAAGGCTTTATTATAAATTTGTTATGATGCTGAATATTTCATCACAAAATCCAACGATAAGGTTGAAAGGTTTAATGGATTATCTTAAAAGCTTTCAGGAAGATGAAAGTCCTTATTCTTTTATGATCCCTTTAACCAGACAGCAGATGGCGAGCCTTACCGGTCTTTGTGTAGAAACTGCAATAAGGACCATAAAGCAAATGGAAAAACAGAGAATTGTTAGAATTGAAAATCGTAAAATTTTATATTAATATTAAGTTTTATGATTTTTCAATAGTTTTTCTTTAAAATTATGAAAACTATAAGCTGCATGAATATTGATAAAGATCTTCTGTACTCTTTTGGTGCTGAAGATAGAACCTAAAAAAAACGGGAATCTGTTTTTAAGAAAGGAGATCATGTAGTTTATTTTTTTCAGATAAAAAAAGGAAAGGTTAAACTAAACAATTACAGTGAGGAAGGTAAGGAGTTTATCCATAATATTCTTGGAAGAAACCAAAGTTTTGGTGACGCTTTACTTTTTCTCAATCATCATTACCCCATCAATGCTATTTGTCTTGAAGAATCTGAAATCATAAAGATGACAAAAGATAATTTTATGGAGATGATCCGTAAAAATCCTAACCTTTCTCTCGAAGTGACCGCCTGCTTTTCTCAGGAAATTTTTTACAAGCTTAAAATGATGCAAAGTATTGCCTCAGAAAATCCTGTACAACGGTTAAAAGGGGTACTTGATTACCTTAAAAGTTATCATGACGAAGATTGTAATCATTGCTTTCCTATAGAATTTACCAGACAGCAGATTGCCAATTTGGTAGGGCTCCGGGTGGAAACAGTGATCAGAGCATTAAAAAAGATGAAAAAAGAAGGTAGTATAGCATTTAAAGACAGAAAAATTTTATATTAATAATTGCTAACATGACTCAGGTCATAAAAAAGTGAATTATTCAGGCGTATATTTGATATATAATCTTCAGTACAATTCTTAAAACCTTAGTAAAAGGTACAAAAAGCAATTCGCTTTTATGTCAAATTGAAATTACCGACAAATCCGTTGCCGTCTAATATTAGTCACGGGCTGGAATGCATCACTTAATATGAATATAAAAAATTAATTATGAACACTAGAAATTCAAGAAACCGCAGCTCAAGAAGACATTCTTACTCACCGGAAATCTGGAAGGCAATTCAGGGAGATAGGGGTTCGAAGGCAGACGTTATTCATAATTCTTTTTCCATGATTACCTTTTTATGAATATTATGTAAAGAGGTAATCTTTTCAACATTAAACACCACATCACATCATGGCAAATAAAATCCTAGAAAACAACAGCGCTGTTTCGGCAGTAAAGAAACCAACGACAGGTAAAGCGACAAGGAACGAAGAAGAAATGAAAAATTCACCACTTCACAAATTTTTCGTCAATGCACTTAAAGATATTTATTATGCTGAAAATGCAATCCTTGAAGCATTGGAAAAAATGCAGGAAGCTGCTACCGCTGAAGATCTGAAAGATTCTTTTGAAGATCATCACCTTCAGACTCAGAAGCATATTAAACGTCTGGAAAAAGTTTTCCATTTAATTGATGAAACTCCTGAAAAGAAAGAATGTAAAGCTATTAAAGGCATTATAGAAGAAGGAGAAGAAGTCATTAAATCTACAGAAGAAGGCTCTTCCACAAGAGATGCAGGATTGATTATCGCGGCACAAAAGGTAGAACATTATGAAATCGCAACGTATGGCGGGCTGGCTCAACTTGCCATCACGATGGGACATGATAAAGCCGCTGATTTGCTGGAAAGAACCCTTCAGGAAGAAGAAGATACCGATTACCAGCTTACGGAAATTGCAGAAACTTCCATCAATTTTGATGCAGAACAAGAAAACTAAATCTATGCAGTAAGCCATACAGCATGCTCTGTATGGCTTATTTTAACTATGAATTCAAGATATATGGACTGCCAGAAAATAATAAAAACGCTGAAACACAAAGACTTCATAAAAATAGCAAACAATGGAGAATGGTTTGAAGACGGAGCCGCAATTTATGCCAAAGAAATAACCGAGAATATATTTCTATTATTTATCATCCTGAAAGATATCAATATAGAAAATATACAGGCACTCATTGCTCATTTTGACTGTTTCAGCAGCATAGGATTAAAAGAACCGGAACAGATCATGTTCTATTTATCCATTAAAGACAAAGAAGATCTTCATTATTTTGAGCAGTACTTAAAGACAACCAATAACTAATAACTTTTTATATATGGTATTTGAAAACGACACTTTACAACATTCAGGGATGAATGATAAGAATAATGCGATGGAAAATGAATCTTTATTTCCTGTCATTATTAATTCGTATGGAGTTACAGCTTTTCTGATAAAATCTTTGGAAAAGATTAAAAAAAATGCACAATGTGAAAATCTTAAGAAAGTTATAGATACTTATATAGAAGAATATATTTTGAATATCCGTGAATTTCACATCCAAAACAAAATGGATAAGCCAGATATGGATACCGAAATAAAAATTGAAGCGCCCTACTTTACTTTATATGCTAAAACAGCTTATTACAAAGTATTAAAAGAGGAAGAATGTATTAGTAAGCTCCTTACTATACTTGAGAAAGGAAATAAAGCTTAGCAGCAACGCCCCTTATCTGACTGCTTTTAAAAGAAACACCAATCTAAAAGTTATGAATATGAAAACCAACGATCCAAACAACCAAAAAGCAGAGCAACTGAAATTAAACAGTACTTCTAACGAGAATGAAAAGCTGACTACCAATCAGGGTTTAAAAATCAATAATAATCAGGATTCCCTGAAAGCAGGCGATAGAGGTCCGACTCTGTTGGAAGACTTTATTTTAAGAGAAAAAATTACTCATTTTGATCATGAAAGAATCCCGGAAAGAGTAGTTCATGCAAGAGGTTCTGGAGCACACGGAGTATTTAAACTCACCAAAAGTCTGGCAAAATATACCAAGGCGAAATTTCTTACAGAATTAGGAAAAGAAACACCTGTTTTTGTAAGATTTTCAACTGTTGCCGGAAGTAAGGGAAGTACTGACCTTGCCAGAGATGTGCGGGGCTTTGCCATTAAATTTTATACAGAAGAGGGAAATTATGACTTGGTAGCGAACAATATGCCTGTTTTTTTTATTCAGGATGCTATCAAATTCCCTGACCTTATCCATGCCGTAAAACCTGAACCTGATAATGAAATACCCCAAGCTGCATCTGCTCACGACACATTTTGGGACTTCATTTCCCTGATGCCGGAAAGCATGCATATGATTATGTGGCTGATGAGTGACCGTGCAATACCAAGAAGCCTCAGAATGATGGAAGGATTCGGGGTACATTCTTTTAAGTTCATTAATGATGCTGGTAAAGTACATTTTGTGAAATTTCATTTTAAACCAAAACTAGGAGTACATTCCGTAGCATGGAATGAAGCTCAAACCATTTCAGGAGTGGATCCAGACTTTCATAAAAGAGACCTTTGGGAAGCCATCGAAAATGGAGATTATCCGGAGTGGGAATTCGGTGTACAGCTGATTCCTGAAGAAAATGAAGACATGTTTGATTTTGATCTTTTGGACCCTACAAAACTTGTTCCTGAGGAAGAAGTTCCTGTAGAAATTTTCGGAACCCTTACTTTAAACAGAAATCCTGATAACTTTTTCGCAGAAACAGAACAGGTAGCTTTCCATCCGGGACATATTATACCTGGAATAGATTTTACGAATGATCCTTTACTGCAAGGAAGACTATTTTCATACACAGATACCCAATTATCAAGATTAGGCTCTCCAAACTTCCATGAAATTCCTATAAACCGCTCTATTAATACCGTACACAATAATCAGCGGGATGGGCATATGAGACAGCAGATTGTAAAAGGAAAAAGCAGCTATGATCCTAATTCCACAGGAAACGGTTGCCCTTTTCAGGCGATGATGTCTGAAGGTGGTTTTACCTCACAACAGGAAAGAGTTTCCGGTGCTAAAGTAAGAGAAAGAAGTCCAAGTTTTGTTGATCATTATTCTCAGGCGAAATTGTTTTATAACAGTCAGTCAAAACCAGAGAAACAGCATCTTCAGAACGCGTTGATCTTTGAATTGTCAAAAGTAACCCTTCCGGCAGTTAGGGAGAGATTGGTGGGGCAGCTTGCCTATATTGATATGTCTTTAGCTCAGAAAGTAGCTGAAAAACTAGGAGTAGAAGTCAAAAAACTGGAATGGGCAAACCAAAGCTTACCTGCCGACAGCAATATTGTAGAATTGCAAAGTGAAGAAAGAGAGCCGAAGACAAAAATTTCCGAAGCTTTAAGTATGAAAAATACGGTTAAAGATACCATTAAAAGCAGAAAAATCGGATTTATCCTGGCAAACGGAGCAAATGGTAAAGATATCAATGCTCTTAAAACAAAACTGGAAAGCGAAGGAGCACGCGTAGAATTAATAGCGCCAAGCCTTGCTGTAATTAAAACAAATGATGGTACAGAATTCACCCCAAAACATTCTTTAACCAGTATCGCAAGTGTCTGTTTTGATGCTCTTTTTATAAGTTCGGGAGAAGATTCAGTCAAAGAACTAATGATTCCTGAAAACAAACATCATGTTCTTCATTTTATTAACGAAGCTTATAAACATTGTAAAGCAATTTACTTTGGGAATGATACCGAAGCTCTTTATCAAAATAGCAATGTAGCGACACGAAAACATAAAGATCCGGGAATTATCATGGGCAATGATGACAATCCTATGGATAAATTCGTAAAAGCAATTGCTCAACACAGAGTCTGGGATTTGGAAATAGAGAGAAACGCTCAATCATAATACCTTCACACCAAACACACTTAACAATATATGATTATGAAAGCTGCGGATTTTTTATTCTGCAGCTTTTTATCCCCACTTCTCAGTTCCAGTCACACAATTAATCATTTAAATATTAATATTATGGATTTTCAAAAAAACTTACTCGAATATATAAGCCAATCACTGATGACTACAGATGAAACTATTTCTATTGCAGAAAGTGTTACCTCAGGATGCTTACAATTGGCTTTTTCACAGATGCCGAATGCTTCATTATTCTATAAAGGCGGAATGACCGCTTACACCTTACCTGAAAAAGTAAGATTATTAAAAGTAGACAGACACGAAGCCGAAGAATGTGACTGCGTTTCAGAAAATATAGCAGAAACAATGGCTTTGAATGTGGCTTCACTTTATGAATCAGACTGGTCTATTGCAACTACAGGCTATTGTACTCCCATCAGGAATTCTTCATATAAAATTTTTGCCTATTTCTCATTTTCATACAAAGGAGAAATTGTTCTCACAAAAAAACTGGAATTACACCCCAAAACCCAAGCTCTCAACGCCCAGCTATATTACACTGAGTTTATTTTGGGGTGTTTTAAAAGTGAAATCAACAGGCTGCTAATTTTAAAATAATACTCATGGAACGCAAAAATCAATATGCTCTGATTACAGGTGCAACAAGCGGTATAGGATATGAGCTGGCAAAACAGTTTGCCAAGAACGGCTATGACCTGGTTCTTGTTGCCAGAAACCATGAAACACTTAAAAAGAAAGCTGAAGAGTTTAAAAGTTTTGGAGTAAATGTGATTCCCATTTCAAAGAACTTATTTCTTCAGGATGAAGCCTATTCTTTGTATTCCGAGCTTACCTTAAATGCAATAAGCCCTGCAATATTAGTTAATGATGCCGGACAGGGTGTTTATGGTAAATTTCAGGATACAGATATTCATAGGGAAGTGGATATTGTCAATTTAAATATAATTTCAGTCATCATATTAACAAAACTGTTTATTAAGGACCGATTACCAAAGGGCTCCGGTAAGATTTTAAACCTTGCTTCAGTAGCGAGTAAAATTCCGGGTCCTTGGCATTCGGTATATCATGGGACCAAAGCATTTGTATTATCCTGGACAGAAGCGATCCGTGAAGAGCTGAAAGATTCAGGAATTACGGTTACAGCACTCTTACCAGGTCCTACAGATACAGACTTCTTCAATAAAGCAGATATGAATAAAAGTAAAATTTTGGAAGACAAAGAATCTCTGGCATCTCCGGAAGATGTGGCAATTGATGGTTATAATGCTTTAATGAATAATGAAGACAAAGTGATTTCAGGAATCAAAAACAAACTTTCCGTAGCAATGTCTAACCTCTCTACTGACAGCATGGCAGCACACAGAATGTTCGAAATGCAAAAACCAACAGAAAGATAAGATTATGGGAAAGCTAAAGGAAAAATCAGTTCTCATTACGGGTGCAGATAGCGGAATAGGTAAGGCTGTGGCACTTCTTTTTGCCTTGGAAGGAGCCAATATCTCCATTATTTATCATTCAAGTGTAGATGATGCAGAAGCCACGAAAAAAGAAATTGAAAATCTGGGCAGAAAATGTATCCTTTTTCAGGGCGATATCAATGATTATGATTTTTGTGAAGAAGCTACGACTAAAACCATTTCTGTATTCGGAAAGATTGATATTCTTGTGAACAATGCAGGAGTTCAGTTTCCTTCAGACAATATTGAAGAATTAAAAGAGCAGAACATAAGAAAAACGTTTGATTCTAATATTGTTGGAATGATATTACTGACAAAAATTGTCTTCCCTTATCTGAAAGAAGGCGGATGTGTTATCAATACCACTTCTGTTTCCGCTTATCAGGGACATCCGGAACTTCTGGATTATTCTGCAACAAAAGGAGCAATTGTCTCATTTACACGTTCTCTGGCACTTCAGGCAAAACCGAAAGGAATTCGCATCAATGCAGTGGCTCCGGGACCCGTAGTGACTCCGCTTACTGAAGAAACATTTGATGATGAAGAAGAAAATCCTGAAAAACCACCTTTAGAAAGAAGCGCAACCCCTGAAGAAATAGCTTTCAGTTTCCTGTTTCTCGCAAGTGACGAGGCAGCACAGGTTACCGGGCAGATACTTCATCCCAACGGTGGAATTATTATAAATGGATAGCCCGTCATACCATTTCATCAAATGAAAACAATAGCATTCATTCCAATCAGATGAATCTAAGAAAAAGAAAAGTATTGAAATCTCAGATTATAAAAAGTTTCAGAAAATAATAGCTTGAATAAAAGATAATTTTTAATCCTAAATACTCCCGTTATGTATAGAGATGGCGCAAGAAAAAGTATATGGCAGGAAGAAATCAAAAGATTTTCTACAGAAACTGATCTTAATCAATTATTTGATGCAGCGATTATAGGAGGCGGAATTACAGGCGTTTCTACCGCTTTAAAATTACAGGAATCAGGAAAGAAATGTATTATTCTGGAAGCTGCAAATATCGGGTTTGGAACAACCGGTGGAACAACAGCACATTTAAATGATTTTTTTGACACCACATTTGCTCAGGCTATTCAGGATTTCGGGCTTGAAAATGCAAAACTGTATGCAGAATCCGGAAAAGATGCCTTTCATATTATTGAAAACAACATTCAAAAATATGAAATAAGCTGTGATTTTAACCGAAAATCAGCCTATTTGTTTGCTTTGGATGAAGAACAGGAAAAAAAATTAAGAAATATTGTAGAAGGAGCAACCAAAGTAGGTCATGAAATGGCATATGTGAATGAAATTCCTTTTCCGATTCCATTTAAAGAAGCAGTGCTTATTCCAAAACAAGGACATTTTCATCCTATAAAATATATCAAAGCGCTTTGTGAAAGCTATATCAAGTTAGGCGGAGCTATTCAGGAAAACTGTCATTGTGAAAGCCATAAAGAACTTGAAGATCATGTTATTTTAGCAACATCTAAAGGCGAGATTAAGGCAAAAAACGTTATTTATGCCACTCATATTCCTCCGGGCATCAATCTTCTTCATTTTACCAATGCTCCTTATAGAAGCTATGCAATGGCATTTACTCTAAAGGATGACAAATACCCATGGGAAATAGGATATGACCTTTCAGATCCCTATCATTATTACAGAATTCAGGAATATGATGGTGAAAATTTACTAATAGCAGGCGGTGAAGACCATAAAACAGGACATGCAGAAGATACCGGTGAATGCTTCACAAGACTGGAATCCTATGTTCGGGAGTACTTTAATGTAGAAACCGTTTATTATAGCTGGTCAAGTCAATATTATGAACCCGTTGACGGACTTCCATATATCGGAAAACTTCCCGGAAGTAAAAGCAGGTTGTATACCGCTACAGGCTTCAGAGGTAATGGAATGATATTCGGGACACTTTCTTCACAAATACTTCATGATCTTATTGTAAAAGGTGAAAATAAATATGCAGATTTATTCAGCCCTACAAGAATAAAACCGATTGCCGGATTTTCAGATTTCATCAAAGAAACAGTAAGTGTGGCATTTGATTTTATTAAAGATAAACTTTTTGTGGATACCATTGATTCCTTATCAGAAATTAAAGAAGGTGAAGCAAAAGTCATACGTTATCAATCAGAATCTTATGCACTTTATAAAGAAATAAACGGCACTTTACATCTATTAAAGAGTACCTGTCCGCATGCATCCTGTGAAGTTCGATGGAACAGCGCAGAATTAAGTTGGGATTGCCCTTGTCATGGTTCCAGGTTTAATGTCAATGGGAAAATTCTTACCGGACCATCTACAGAGAACCTGCCTAAGATCTTTCCTTTCCAAAAACAGTAGCTACAAATATGGAGTCAACAAATAAACCTCATGGATTCTTTTACCGTAATAGTCTGAGCATTGTTTTACTTACTCTGATGATTATTTTTCTGATCGGACAATTTTTTACAGGCTGGACAACTGAAAATAAAGAATTGGCTGAAAATGGTTATCCTGTTTTGAACATTAGTGAATATTTCACGAGTGGTCATTTTATTCAGGCAACTTTTGAGAATTGGGAAAGTGAGTTTCTTCAAATGATGATTTATGTATTATTAACCATCTCTTTGAGGCAGAAAGGGTCTAGCGAATCAAAACCCATGGAAGGAAAAACCGAGGTAGATAAAGAACCTGTAGCCCATCCCAAAGCACCTTATCCTGTCAGAAAAGGTGGTTTCATATTGAAAATTTATAAGCATTCTTTATCCCTTGCCTTTGCTGTCCTTTTTCTAGTCAGCTTTATCTTTCACTTTTACGGAAGCCTGAAAGATTTTAATAATGAACAGATAATCAAAGGAAAATCAGTAGTTTCGGCAATGAAATACATTTCAGAATCTAGATTTTGGTTTGAATCTTTTCAAAACTGGCAAAGTGAATTTCTCGCAGTCGCTTCATTAGTGCTTCTTTCCATCTGGCTTCGGGAAAAAGGATCCCCGGAATCTAAACCTGTGGATATGTCTTACGATGAAACCCCTTGATTTTTATGAATTTTAGGTTTAGACTTCATTACTGCAAAATATGCCGTTGTAAATGCGGAAAGACTTTGATAACCTACTTTATAAGCGATTTCACTTAACGTATACTGTTGAGTATCTATAAGCTCTATACTTTTCAAAATTCTGGTCAGCTGAAGGTATTTCTGAAGGGTAATTCCTGTTTCATTCTTAAAAATCCTCTGAAGACTTCTTACCGACATCATTGCTTTTTCCGCGAGCAAATCAATATCAAGATTGTATTTAAAATTCGCATTGATATCATTGCACACCGGAATCAGTCTGGCATCCATAGGAACCGGAATTTCCAATCCGTTGCTTTCTTTATATAAATTCGGAAGACTTTTTAAAATAGCCTTGAAAAAAATATCCTGTTCTTCATTTTCCGATAATGACTGATTCCATTTAGAAGCATATAATAACATTTCTTTAAGAACAGGAGGAGCCGCAAAAACCTGTACATTATTGTAAAAATCATCATCAAAAACAGATTTAAAGAGGAATACCATAAGATTTACTGTTTTTGCTTCAGAAGTAATTTTATGAGGCTTTTTTGACGGAATCCAAATCACATGCTGCTGCGGAACAAGATAAATCTTCTGATCAATATGAAAATACTGATAACCATCCTCTACAAAAGTAAGCTGAGCGCGGTTGTGAACATGCTCATAAGCGTCATGTTTCCAGTCTTTTTCACACCATACGTAAGCCTCCTTTTCTATGGTATCTACAAACTGGCTTTCAGATTTTTCAACCAAACCACATTTTATATTGTCGTTTTGCATGTATTTTTTGGCAAATTTAATAAAAACGCCAACACTAATTTTGTATTATCAAAACAAATGTGATTTCCATATAAATTGACAGCGGACAAGAATCATTTTATTAAGAGAGAAGTTCACATAAAAAACGAACAATAACATTAAAATTATATTTTATTCAGAATGAGAAAATTATGTCTTTTTTTTATCTTAATTTTATTATTTAACACCAGCAACATGATGGCACAAAATAAAGCTAACATATTAGTTCTTATCCATTCAGATAATGGCGGAACTTACGAACTTGCCAAAGAAATAGCAAAGGGAATTGAAAGTGAAAATAATGCCGTTTCCTCCATTAAATTGGTCAAACCCTCACAAAATCCCAATCTGAAGAACCTTCCTGTAGTTACAGTGGAAGAGCTTACAAATTATGACGGAATTGCTTTTGGATCGCCTGTTTATTTTGGAAATATAAGCACGGGAATGAGTGAGTTTTTATCCAAAACAGTATCGCTTTGGACCCATCATGCCCTTGAAGGAGTTCCGGCAACAGTTTTTATGTCTGCAGGAAGCGGGGCAGGGAAAGAACTTGCTTTACAGGCATTTTGGAACAGTCTTGCTGTACACGGAATGGTATTGGTTTCCAATGGAATTCGTGGAACTGAAGAACTTAATAAAGCGATACCACAGGGAAATACCGTATTGGGAATTACCAGTATGGCTTCTTTAAAGGATGTTGAAAGACCCACAAAAGGAGAAAGACACTTAGCCGAACTTCAGGGAAAAAACTTTGCAAAAGTTGCACTGGCTTTAAAAGATACCCGTGCTAAAAAAAGTAATCCTATCATTGAAAATCATCAAAACTTTAGTGAAATCTTAAAGCAAAAGAATATTATTCTTCCTCAGGTTCCTAAACCCGCAGGAAATTATCAGCCGTTTGTGCGTTCCGGGAATCTTGTATTTATCAATCAGGTTGCTTTAAAAGACGGGAAGATTTTTAATGCCGGGAAATTAGGAGTAGATGTAACAGAACAACAGGTAAAAGATGCTACCAAAGTTACAATGCTGAATGTTTTATCCGTGCTGAATGAAGCCGTAGGTGGAGATTTAAACAAAGTAAAGCAATGTGTACAACTTACAGGAATTTTCAACACCAAAGATGATTACACAAAACACGCTGATTTAATGAACGTTGCTTCTGATCTTGCGGTGGATGTTTTTGGAGAAAAAGGCAAGCATGCAAGAGCTACGTTTGGAGCTTCTTCTATTCCGGTAAATTCTTCTGTTGAAATTCAGGCTGTTTTCGAAGTGGAGTAGGATTTATTGCTCTCGCAGACTTTATAAATAACTTATAATCAACGCTACATTT
>NZ_JCAKRW010000005.1:0-436723 GCF_059515185.1 Chryseobacterium sp. CS2K3
GGATAACAATGGAAACAGACTCCATTCTTCGAAAGTAGGAACTACTGTAAGAATAAAGATTGTTGCAAAGGAGATGAAAGACAAAAAAGTGAAGGTGAAAATATGGGAGGAAGATAATATCAAGTGGACCAATGATATGATTTTTGAGAAAGATTGTGTCTTAATTGGTGACAATAATTACCTCAATAATGTACAACTTACAAAGAAGATGTTTGATAAAGCGAAAGATAATGACAGCGATAGTGCAAAACAGGATTATTTTATAGAAGTGATTCATAATGATACGTCTGTAACTTCTGCGGTGATGCCAGTGAGTGCAGATGCTGAGCCAACAGAGGTAGAAAATGGGAATAGTGCAGCGATGGTGAAAGAACCGAAGCAAGGGAAAACTCTTTCTAGTTGTATTTGTAAAGAACAATACAAAGACTTGATTTGGGGAGGAAAAGTCAGCTGTGAATTTAGAAAAAAAGTAGTTGAGATTGCAAAAGAATTATGGCTAAATGATTATAAAAATATGTCTAATAATTTAATGGCAATAATTGCTTTAGAAACAAATAAAACATTTGATCCAAAAACTTCAAATAAAAATGGGTATTTTGGATTAATAGGTTTTGGTGCACCAGTCATTGAGGATTTTCAAAGAACTTTGGATAAATCAATCACAAAACAAAAAATACTAGCCTGTACAGCTGTTGAACAACTTTATTATGTAAAGGAAAGATTTAAATTTGTTCAAAAACATCTTATGAATAATGGAAAAGGAGGTATACTCACTGATTTTACAGATCTCTATCTTGCCGTTTTGTATCCTGCAAAATCAGGTTTGTTACGCGGAGAAGATGTTAAATATAAAGTAATTTTCGATGCATCAAAAGGGAAAAAGTATGAATTAGAATACAGACAAAATCCTTCTTTTATGAAAGAGGAAAATGAATTTGAAACAAAACAAAAAGTAACTTTTACTAGAAATGGGAAGGAGGTAACAGAAGTACTTAGAGGATTTAGTGATTTAAGTAAAGCCAAGACGTACCGTTGGGAAGTTACTGAACAGATTGAAAAGTTTAAAAAGGAGGGAGATTCATATAAAGTAACTACTTTTTCTTGTAATAAGGAAAATAGTGATAATAAAGAAATTGAAAAAAAATCTGACTGGCATAATCCTGTTGATGACCCTCAATTATGTTTGTATACACAAAACGGAAATTATCGTCCTAGATATAATGTATTTGGTAAAGTAAGAAAGGAAAGAACAAAGTTGAATCATCAGGGGATTGACTTTTTAGCATTACCAGGTTCAAATGCTTATGCCTGTGTAGATGCTTATGTTGAATTTATTGAAGAACAAACAGGCTATGGAAATGTCATTTGTTTAAAAGTTAAAGACAAAGAAGCTTTTTTAAAAAGGAAAAGAAATTTTAATTTAGTATATTCATCTGAAGGAGAGATGTTGGAAGGACCTGGATTTAAATATAATGGTGATTTTTATTTATTTTATGCACATCTTCAAAAAATAAATATTCCTAGAGATACTAAAGAGGTAAAATGTGGTATTGTAATTGGCCTCATTGGAACTAGTGGTTATGGGTCAACACATGACCCCCATCTACATTTTGAAATAAGGAGTGAAGCTAGAGCATCAGGTTTGAATAGTCGATGCCATCCAGGAATATTTGTATACTATAAAGGAGAAAATGATATGTCACAAAGTGAAAAAGATTATCATAAAACAATTGCGAAAAAAGCTTGGGATTAAAAAATATTAATATGGTGAATAAGTGTTTATTATTAGTAGTCGCTTTTTTTCTTGTTATTGCATGTAAGAAAAATATAAGTAAAAGTGAGACATCAGAACAGAAGACAAGAATCGAAAAGAGTGACGATGTCTACACTTCATTAAAATTAAACTGTATAGACAATGATGGTATAATAGAGTCATGCCAATATAACAATGAATTAAAAGTAAAAATAGATTATAACTCAAATCCTAATAAAATAAATTTTGAAATCAATAAGCAGAATTTTATTTATAACACAGGATTTATTTTTGAGGGAGTGGGCTCTAATATGTTTCTATATCAAAAGAACTCAGAAAAAATATTGATAGTAGACTATGGATATGAATATTCGTCTAAATTATTAGTATTTCAAATAGAAAATAATAATGTTTTTTTTGTTGAAGAACTAGAGTTTGAGACTCCGGACAGTAAATATTATTATCAGATTGAAACGGACTCTCAATATATGTATATAACTCTAAATAGTGAGAAAAAAGAAATAAAAAGAATAAACATTAACTATATCAATAAAAAAGTACTTGAAAAGATAGACAAACAAAACATAGAATTTATATCTGAATGGAAAGGAGTTTATAATTATTGCGTTCCAAATGTAAGAACCGACACAATTAAATCTGTGACTTGCCATGAAATTATTGTAATGGATGATAAAGCTACTGTAGATGCAAATGATGCTTATTGCACTGGTACATATAAAATGTCAGGAAATAAACATGAATTAGAATTAAAATATGATGGGAATGAGAATGAATGCAAAGATCATTTTTTTAAAATGAAAAAAGTAAATGGTAAAATTCTAGTTTATGATACTGCCAATCCAAATATTGCGAATGAAACTACTAAAGAATAGTATCATAAACAACCGTCAAGTATGAAATATTTAATTTGTTTATTAATCATTACTTTTTCAATATTTAGTTGTCAAAAAAATAGTCAGAAAGAAGGTCTTCAATCAACTGAAATAATCTCAAACACTAATGAAAAATTAATAGATGGTATTACTATTGATAATACAATTTTTCAAAAAAATGAAATCGACCTCAAAAAATATCAATACAATAATCAGTATATTGAAGATATAAAAATTAAAGATTTATTAGACAAAAATTATAGGACTGAGTTTATAAAATTTTTAAAAGAGACAAAAACTGAAGATGATGAATTTAAATCAACATTAGTCTCTCAATTATTGATTATCAGAATGATTCAATTGTCAGATGTAAATGCATTTTACATCTTATCTGAACTTTCTAAAGATAATGATGTAGCCTATAATGGCGTTGAATTATATGGTGAGAAACTTACAAAATTTTTTATAGAGAACCCATTATTTTTTATACAACAGGGAGCCAAATATCATGAAACGACCTTATTAAATTCAATTTTTCCACAATTAGACGAATTTCTTGTAAAACAGTCTTTTTTTAAGGATAATTTGGGTGATATTGATTTAAAGAATGGGCAATTATTTCTCTTCCCAGATAAAGAAAAAGAATTTAGCGAGTCTTTTAAAAGAAAAATATCTAAATTTAGTACTGAAGAGTGTATTTTTTCGCCAAGTTTATACACTGCATGGCAAAACAAAACAATAAATTTCATAGATATCAGTCCACTTTTTGGTGAAGAACTACTGATAAAGCTTAATGTATTTGAAAGAAATTATTTTAACCAAAATATTCAAAACACATTAAAAGGATATATAATTAATTCCGAAAAAACAGCCATCCAGTCTTCATACATCATAATTGACCCAGATGGCTATACCAATTTAAGAAAAGATAAAAATACTTCATCAGAGGTTCTACAAAAAGTAATATCGGGAGAACATATTGAGGTTTTGGATAATACCGGAGATTGGTTTTTTGTAAAAACTAAGGAAGGAAAAGAAGGATATATTCATAAAAGCAGGATAAAATCAAAGTAATGTATTAGTAAGAAACTATCAGTTATTAAATATTCAGTCAGCTTATTAATTGTTTTTTTTCAATATTTAGCTGCCAAAAAAATAATCAGAAAGAAATTAATCAATCATCGGAAAAACTCCCTTTGGGCTACTGATTGCAAATCAGAAAAGTATTAGTATTGAATTTAATATTAATAATGCTCAGTTTTCCATACCTAATCGATTTGCTGAATATTAAAAATGAAAAATATTATAATTCTATATTTATTATTTTCTGTTATCTTATCCTGTAAGGGACAAGATAAAAATGAAGATAGGAACATCAGCGTAACAACCTATCTTGCAAAATGTGAAGGACAATACTCTACTGGGAAAAAATTAAATAAAAAAGATAAAGCATGGTCTCTCAATAGAGATGATGTGGATAAAATTATGAGTCTAGCTACATCTATTACTGTAGATGAATGGCACTTTTCATACCCAATTACACCCTGTAATATTGCTGTAAACAATTATTTATATAAAGGAAAAAAATATGACTTACAAATTAATGGGGGATCATATATATCCCTCTTTGATGGTAAAACAACAATACTTTTAGGTTGTGACTTACCAGAATGTAAAAAATATTTTTTAAAGCCAAAAGAAATTATGGAAGAAGATAAAACATCTCTTTCAAATAATGGTTCAAAGGAGCTTGGACAAACTAAAAGTTATAAAGTAACCTTTAATAAAAATAATTATCAGGATATCATTATTGTAGAAAAAATAGCTGAAGGCTATAATATTGAAGCAAAATCTAATAATAAATCTTTTTTTTACAAAAACTTTGTTTGTGATTCTGTAGAAATAGAAACGAAAACTAAAAATAAGCAAGCCTTCAATTTAATCTTAAGTTTTACTGATCAATATCAAAATGTATTCAGAAAAGTTGTCATTCCAATTTTTTTCAAAAATAATGATCTTTATCTTGAAAAAATATTTATTGCAACCTTGGGAACGAGTGCAAAAACTGGGGAGGAAGAATGGATGAAAAAAGAAATTTCTAAAAAAATCCCTCTTAAACAGTTTGATTTAAATGAAATTATATCAGAATAATAAAACAGATGTGATTAATTCAAAAAATGCAAACAAATAGAATCATTTTCTTAAACATCTTTATAGTGCTATTGATAGGATGTAAAAGAGAAACAAATGCACAAAATAGGGATATCCTAGATACAGCCAAAACTAAAAAAATTGAGGTATCTAAAACGAATTATTTAGAAAGTCTTCAATACAAATCGTTTGTCGTGAGTTGTGGTGGAGGTTGTTTTTATTAAAAGTAAACGCTTTATTAATCAGAATTGGTTAGAGCTTATAAGAGAATAAAATTGGGTTAACAATACAGCATTAAAATAAAGTAATAAAATCTTTAATCAGTTTATTAATTTGTGTCTTTTCAATATTTAGTTGTCAAAATAAAAAAGCAATCTTCTAATAATTAGAAGATTGCTTGTACTCAATGTAGACCCACAGGGATTCGAACCCCAGATGACTGAACCAAAATCAGTAGTGTTACCGCTACACCATGGGTCTGTTTTGATGCTGCAAAACTAGAAAAATTATTTGAACTACAAAAATCAAAATTAAAAAATTATTAACATTATTGCCTATAAATAGCCTTATGTATTGATATACAAATAATTATTTTTTATGAAAAATTTTTCAAAATAGAGGAGATTTTTAAAACTAAATAATAAAACCCTATCTTTGCAAAAAATTGGGCTCCAAAAGTTGGAGTAACCCATTAATAACTTATCCTGAGCAAAGCAAAAGGATTATTAAACATTTTTTATGTCAAATATTGTCGCAATCGTTGGACGTCCCAACGTAGGAAAATCTACGCTTTTTAACCGTTTATTAGAAAGAAGAGAGGCTATTGTAGATTCTACAGCCGGTGTTACCAGAGACCGTCACTACGGAAAATCTGATTGGAATGGAGTAGACTTTACGGTAATTGATACCGGAGGATATGATGTAGGTACAGATGATATCTTTGAAGAAGAGATTCGTAAGCAGGTACAATTAGCAGTGGATGAAGCAACTTCCATTATCTTTATGATGAATGTGGAGGAAGGACTTACAGATACTGACCACGAAATTTACAGACTTCTTAGAAGATCAAACAAACCAATCTATATTGTAATTAATAAAGTAGATTCGTCTAAGGAAGAGCTTCCTGCAACAGAGTTCTACCAATTGGGAATCGATAAATATTATACTCTTTCTTCTGCAACAGGTTCAGGAACAGGAGATTTATTAGATGATATCGTTAAAGATTTCCCAACAACAGAATATAAAGATCCTTTCGAAGGATTACCTAAAATTACCATTGCTGGTCGTCCAAACGTAGGAAAGTCTACAATGACCAATGCCTTATTGGATGTTGAAAGAAACATTGTAACAGATATTGCCGGAACAACAAGAGATAGTATCCAAACCTTATATAACAAATTCGGACATGAATTTGTATTGGTAGATACAGCCGGAATGAGAAGAAAGTCTAAAGTAAATGAAGACCTTGAATTCTATTCCGTAATGAGATCTATCCGTTCTATTGAATATTCTGACGTTGTCATCATCATGGTAGATGCTACTCAGGGATGGGAATCTCAGGATATGAATATCTTCGGTTTAGCGCAGAAAAACAGAAAAGGGATTGTTATCCTTGTAAACAAATGGGATTTGATCGAAGATAAAGAAACCAATACAATGCGTGACTTTGAAAAATCGATTAAAGACAAAATTGGTCAGTTCCAGGATATTCCAATTCTATTCGTTTCAGCTTTAACGAAGCAAAGAATTCTGAAAGCTGTAGAAATGGCAATGAAAGTGTATGAAGATCGTAAAAAGAAGATCAAAACTTCAAAACTTAATGAAGTAATGCTTCCTATTTTTGAAAATACACCGCCGCCTGCATTAAAAGGAAAATATATCAAAATTAAATATTGTGTTCAGCTTCCTACACCTTCACCGCAGTTTGTATTCTTCTGCAATCTACCGCAGTATGTGAAAGAACCTTATAAGAGATTTACTGAAAACCAATTGAGAAAACAATTCGGGTTTACCGGAGTTCCTATCGAAGTATATTTCAGACAAAAATAAAAACAACTTTTAAGAAAATCTGGTGAGGTAAATTCCTTACCAGATTTTTTATAGACCTACCTTATTCCCCGGACATGAATCTGCAAATTCATTTTTTAGTTGTAATTTTGTAGAATCAACGTCGATTAACTGTAATTAAAAACCTAAAATTTTCATGCTTACTATTTTATCGCAAAATTTTTCCCTAGTTAACGAATGGATTAATGAACTTCGAAATGTTCAGGTTCAGCATGATCGGATGAGATTCCGACGAAATATGGAGAGAATCGGAGAAATTGCTGCCTTTGAGATCAGTAAAGGATTGGAAGTAAGAGAAGTTGAAATTCAGACTCCTTTAGATACCATTAAAAGCACGGAAATAGCAGTACAGCCCGTTATTACAACCATTTTAAGAGCTGGAGTTCCTTTATTTGAAGGGATTCTGAATTATCTTGACAGAGCAGATTGTGGGTTTGTAGCAGCATACAGAAAACATGATGCCAACGATTATTTTTCCATCAAACAAGACTATCTGACTTGTCCCAATATCGAAGGAAGACCTTTAATCGTTGCAGATCCAATGCTTGCCACAGGAGCTTCCCTGATTGAAGCGATCAAAGATCTTTTAACAAACGGAAATCCTACCCAGCTTCATATTGTAGCAGCAATTGCTTCAAGACAAGGAGTTGAAACTGTTCAGAATGCATATCCGGACGCTCACATTTGGGTAGGAGCTATTGATGAAGACCTAACTTCAAAAGGATATATTACTCCAGGATTAGGTGACGCAGGAGATCTGAGCTACGGAGAAAAACTTCAGAGATAATATGCTAGGAAAGGTTCCAGAAATCTTTTATTAAGCTAAACAATAAATTAGGTCGTACTTTATCCATGGCATGTTTGGTGTCCGGAAGTACGACCAATTTTGCATTCGGAAGTGTCCTGTAAACATCAGTGCTTTCCTCAATAGTTACCATATGATCCCGATCTCCCACCATAATCTGAACGGGAATATTAATCGTTGCAAGATTGTTTCTCAAAGGTGGATTTTTTCCCAGATTAACCATTAAATCCGCAATAGCAGGAAGGAGTTGTTTCCATTTTGTGCCATGCTGTTTCTCTAAAAGTTGAGCATATTGTGGGATTTTTTCAAGAATCGTATCAGGATTAAGCATTTTACTTTCTTTAATAGCCTGTTCTTCTGTCCACTCAAATTTTGTTCCTAAAGTTATAATTGAGTTGACATTTTCAGAATGCTTCATGGCGTAGCAAAGTGCAACATAACCACCCATGCTGTGTCCCAAAATATATACATCTTTAAGATCATTCTCCGCACAATATTCTGCCAATTCCTGAGTGTATTTTTCTATACTGAGTCCATCCAAAGGAATTTCCACTTGTCCATGCCCTGAAAATAACGGTGTATGAATGGTGAAATAAGATGAAAGCATTTCCAGATAAGGTTTGAATATATCTGAATGACCCAAAGCTCCATGTAATAAGATCAGATTGAGCATAGTTTATTTGTTTTTCGGAAAATTAAACAAAAGAATTGAAACAAGAAAGAAAATAAGTCACTTAAAATTGATAATTTACTGTCATCTTACACCTTGGATTCCCTAAACGTCCACCGCCATCACTAATACACTCACTTTATTATCTCCGGCATTCAGGATTTCCCAGGCAATAGAAGAAACCGTGTTTCCTGTCGTGAAAACATCGTCAATCAGAAGAATGTGCTTTCCGGTAACAGGCTTGGTTAGTGAAAAAGTATTGACTGTATCTATACGATGTTGTTTATCCTTTAAAGCCTGTGCCTTGGAATAATTATTCCGTTGAATTATCTGATGATCAAAAGGTGTTTCATAAAACTTTGACAAAGTTTCTGTATACATATGAAGTTGATTGTAACCCCTTTCTCGCAGTTTTTTAGGATGAAGGGGAACACTTACCATAAGATCTGGTTTCTGATCTTTGAAATCAAGTCTTTCTGTTGTCCATTCTGCCAGAATTTTACCAGTTATTTCTCTGTTTCTGTACTTTAATTCGTGGATGATTTTCCGACTTAAACTTTCTTCTTCAAACTGAATTAATGCATAAGCGTTCTCCACAGGAAAAAGAAGTTTACATTTCTCCTTCATCGGATTATTTTCAGAATAATCATAATGCATAAAATTGATTTGAGTGAAACATACATTACAAACCAAAAGCTCAGCCTCAATAATTCTGTTGCATTGAAGGCATCGGTTGGGAAAAAGAAGATCCAATATCATGAATGTGTTTTTACTAAGATATAAAATTGTTTCATATTATTGTCACTCAGTAATTCAATAACCCATTCATTCAGATATTCATACTTAAAATTCTTTCCTGATTTTCTCTATAGCACTCTTCATGCTAAGATTAAAATGTTCCTTTTCCAATCGTACCGGAGGAGCCTGTCTTACTTCACAATCTGGGATGCTGCAGGATTCACAGGTTACGCCTACATTGATGGTTTTTAATGTAGGTGATTTTATAAATCCAATCTTTTTAATGGTTTGAGGGTTCAAAAGAATCCCCAGGCAGTAACTTCTGTTACTTCCGTCAGAAAAAGGATTTCTTTGTGAGGTAGAAATGACCAGGTAACTTATTCCCTGATCTTTATAATGCGAGATTTGAGCATCGGTAAGCGTTTCATTCTCCTTTAAATAATGCAGGTTTTTCACAGCTATCCATCTGCGGCAATAATGTTCATTAGTAGCATTTGCATGCGGTGCCTGTTGATGGTTCAGATGAAGTTCCTTTAAAATTTGGATTTTATCAGAATCTTTCTTTTTAACAAGGCATAGATAGAATAGATCTTTAATGCCCATTTCTGCAGAAAGAATATTTGTCAGACGATAATAAAATGTTTCCGGTGAATTGGTAAAACTGTTGATTAGCTGTTCAAAACTTTTAGGCTCCCAGGTGTTTTCCTGGAAGAACTCTAAAGCTTTCTCAATTGCAGTATCTTTTGAGATTAATAAAGCACCGGCAAAATAAGACGCATAAAAATTATTCAGGATTTCTTCAAAGCTTCCGAAATCAAGCCATGAATAGGTTGTGGGACGGTTTTTTAATTCCAGAACTTTGAATCCTATTTCTTTTGCGAGAATAAATGTTTTCTGATCTTTTTCAAGCTTCTTATTCAGTAATAATAATTTTTTCTCAGGAATAAATAAAGAACGCAGATTATCCAGTGTTCCGTACTTTTCAAAATCTTCAGATTGAATCCTGTAACCGAACTTCTCCGTAAGAATGCTTTCAAGAATATCAGATTTTAAGTTCTTGTCAATTTGTAAATGATTTTCTTCAATAAATTGCTTAACCTTTTCCTCAATTTCCGGGAAATAATTATCATATAATTCCTGAAATGATCTTAATACAGCAAAGTAAAACCTCTCCTTTCCCAGGTTGTAATTCTGCGAAATTTCTATCAATGCATTGATAAAAGCAGTTACCTTTTTGGGAGCATCACTAATGATACTAATAAGATTATTTTTATTGATTCCGAATAATTCCAACGGAACTTCCTTAAAGAAATCAGACTGAAGTATTTCATTAAAAGGAGCAAGGCTTTTATCCAGTTTTGTAGAAACCAGATCATCAAAAGTACAATTCAGTGCCTCAGAAAGCTGAATGATTTTATCATGTTTCGGATATTTTTTGCCGTTTTCAATTTCATTGAGATAAGATTTTGATAATCCAGTCTTTACAGCAAGGTCTTGTAGAGACCAGTTTTTCTTTTGTCTCTGTTGTTTCAATTTTAGCCCGAAAACCGTTTTGATAAAGTCGCTTTCTGAATTCATTACTCAAATATAAATATTTAGATGCGATTATACGCATAATAATTTTTAAATAAATTTAGCGAACGTTCGCTATTTGTGAAAATTTTTATTTATGTTTGTAATATCAAATCTCAAAATCAGTATGTTATGGAAACTAAGACTCAATTAAGAATTACGACTCAAAAGCAGTTTGAAGAAATTTTTACTTCCGATTTGATAGATTTTCTGATTGCCCTTCACCAGAATTTCAATCAGAAAAGAACAGAACTTTTAGAAGAAAGGAAAAAGATTCAGAAAGAGTTTGATCATGGAATTCTTCCGGCATTTTTAAAAGAAACCGAAGAAATCAGAAAAGGAAATTGGGTGTGTGCTCCATTACCGGAAGATTTGTTAGACAGAAGAGTAGAAATTACAGGTCCCGTAGACAGAAAAATGATTATTAATGCGCTTAATTCCGGTGCGTTAACCTTCATGGCAGATTTTGAAGACAGTACAGCGCCTACCTGGGAAAATTGTATGGAAGGGCAGATTAATCTTACCGATGCCATTAACAGGGCGATAGATTTTGTAAACGAACAGGGAAAAGCTTATAAGCTGAATGAGAAAACAGCTGTTCTGCTTGTTCGTCCCAGAGGATTACATCTTCCTGAAAAACATATTAAGATTAATGATGAAGAGACATCAGGTTCATTAATCGATTTCGGAATTTACTTTTTCAGAAACGCAAAAAAACTATTGGAAAAAGGAAGCGGACCGTATTTTTATCTTCCAAAACTTGAACATTATAAAGAAGCCGCTTGGTGGAATGAAGTATTTGTTTTTGCTCAGGATTACCTTGAAATTCCCCAGGGAACCATTAAAGCAACTGTTTTGATAGAAACTATTACAGCGTCATTTCAGATCGATGAAATTTTATACCAATTGAAAGAACACAGCGCAGGCTTGAATTGCGGAAGATGGGATTATATTTTCTCATACATTAAAAAATTCAGAAATCTGCCGGAATTTATAGTTCCCGATAGAGATCAGGTGACCATGACTTCACCTTTCATGAGTGCATATTCCAAAAGGGTAATCGAAGGCTGTCATAAAAGAAATGTACACGCCATGGGTGGAATGGCTGCACAAATTCCGGTAAAGAATGATGATGAAGCTAATAATATCGCTTTTGAAAAAGTAAGAAGTGATAAGGAAAGAGAAGTGAAAAACGGTCATGACGGAACTTGGGTGGCACATCCGGCATTAGTTTCGGTGGCTAAAGATATTTTTGATCAATATATGCCTTCAAAAAATCAGATCGATAAAAAATTTGAATATCATATCGAGGAAAAAGACCTGCTGGAAATTCCAAAAGGAGAGATTACAGAAAAAGGAGTCCGTAAAAATATCAATGTTGGAATTTTATATCTTGAAAGCTGGCTGATGGGAGTAGGGGCAGCAGCCATTTATAATCTGATGGAAGATGCCGCCACCGCAGAAATATCAAGAACCCAGATCTGGCAATGGCTTAAAAATGAAGCGGTACTAAGTGATGACAGAACATTGTCCAGAAGCATGATTCTGCAATGGGAAAGTGAGGAAATGGACAATATTGAAAAATATATAGGTGAAGCCCGTTTCAAAAGCGGAAAGTTCAACCTTGCCAAAGAGCTTTTCAATGAATTGATATTCTCAGAAAATTTTGAAGAATTTCTCACTCTTAAGGCATATCCTTTTATTTAGAGAGAGTATAGAATAAAGAAACTCACAATATCAAAAACGATTTTTTTTAACCTAAACATTGAAGTTTATTATCAATGGTGATCTGTCATGCAGTATTAGAATTGACAATGATCCCGAATACTAATCAAACAAAATCCAAATATTATGAAAACAAGACAAGAACAAATCCAGGCTGTAGAGCAAGATTGGCTGACAAATCCACGTTGGAATGGCGTAAAAAGACCTTACACCGCGGAAGAAGTTTTGAAACTTCGCGGATCTTATAAAATAGATTATACGATTGCCACGGAAATGGCTAAAAAATTCTGGGATAAATTAAATAACCAGGATTTTGTAGCAGGGCTTGGAGCATTAACGGGTAATCAGGCTGTACAGGAAGTAGATGCAGGTTTAGAAGCCATCTATCTTTCCGGCTGGCAGGTAGCAGCTGATGCTAACCTTTCAGGGGAAATGTATCCTGATCAATCATTATATCCGGCGAACTCTGTTCCTTCTGTGGTAAAAAAAATCAATAATGCTTTACTAAGAGCAGATCAGGTACAATCTGTAAGCGGAGGTGGTAATAAAGAATATCTGGTTCCTATCATTGCGGATGCTGAAGCAGGTTTTGGAGGAAACCTCAATGCTTTTGAACTGATGAAACAGATGATTGAAGCAGGAGCTGCAGGGGTACATTTTGAAGATCAGCTTTCTTCAGCAAAGAAATGTGGTCATTTAGGTGGAAAAGTATTGGTTCCTACACAAGAAGCTGTTAATAAGTTAATTGCAGCCCGACTTGCAGCTGACGTTTTGGGCGTTCCAACGCTTATTATAGCAAGAACCGATGCCGATGCAGCAGATTTATTGACTTCAGATATTGATGACAGAGATAAAAAGTTCGTAACTGGAGAAAGAACTTCCGAAGGGTTTTATGTAGTGAAAAACGGGGTAGAACAAGGGATCGACAGAGGTTTGTCTTATGCACCTTACGCAGATCTGATCTGGATGGAAACGTCAAATCCGGACTTAGAGCAGGCAAGAAAATTTGCAGAAGGAATTCATGCTAAGTTTCCGGGCAAGATGCTTGCATACAATTGTTCACCATCGTTCAACTGGGCAGCAAAGCTGAGCGTTGAAGAAATGTCTACTTTCCGGGAAGAACTGGCAAAAATGGGGTACAAATTCCAATTTATTACATTGGCAGGATTCCATGCTTTGAATACGGCAATGTTTGAATTGGCATTAGCTTATAAAGAAAGAGGAATGGCTGGATATTCTGAACTTCAGGAAAGAGAGTTTGCGTTACAACAGAAAGGATTCAGAGCCGTAAAACACCAGTCTTTTGTAGGAACAGGATATTTTGATGAGGTACAAAATGTTGTTACCAATGGTTCTTCAGCTACCGTAGCAATGAAAGATTCTACAGAAACAGCTCAGTTTCATTAATCATTTTCTATATTTTTTGATGTAAACCTTCTCATTTCGGGAAGGTTTTTATTTGAAATCGATAAAATCGTTATTATTTTTAATGATTTATAACTATTTTTTAAGTGATAATAATTAAATCAAAAATTACATTTATATTTGGAACCGGAAAAAACAAAAGTTTTTTGAATAAAAGAGATAACAATGAAATTAATTAAATTATTTTTTATTGCAGCAGGATTGACACTAACGGCAAATGTTGCAAACGCTCAGCAGAAGATTGGAAATGTAAATACAGAAGACATTTTTGCAAGTTTAAATGAAGTGAAAACAGCAGGTGCTACTATTGATAATCTGACTAAAACAAAACAGGGTGAAATTGAAAAGCTGATCACTGAATATCAGACTAAACTTAAGGCTGCTCAGGATAAAGAAAAAACATTAACTGAAGCGAATAAAGAAGCGGTAACTAAAGAACTTATGGCAGCTCAGACTGAACTGCAAACACTTGGGAAGAAAATTGAAGACGCCAGAGCTCTAGCAGCAAAAGAAATTTCTACGAAACAAGGTGAATTAATTACTCCAATTCAGGAGAAAGTAAAAGCTGCGATTTCAGCGGTGGCTAAAGAAAGAAACTTAAGTTATGTATTTGATGTTTCAGCACAGGAAGCAAACAACCTTGTATATACAGATGGAAGTGAAGATATTACAGCTCAGGTAAAAACAAAATTAGGAGCTTCTGCGGCAGCTACTAAACCAGCAGCTAAGAAATAATAAGCGAAATATAATAAACAATATACACGGAATCAGATCAATATCTGGTTCCGTTTTTTTATTATTTTATGCTTAAATGACTCATTTTATTTGTATTTAAGTCATAAATTTGAGTAAACATTTACGCGAGATGAATTTAATGCATGAAAAGCAAATCAGAGTTACAGAAGAACATATTGATCAAAATAACCATGTCAATAACGTGCAGTATGTGCATTGGGTGGAGGAAGTTGCCGCTGAACATTGGGATCTTTTAAAGCAAAATACAGAGTATGTAAATGATGCATGGATGCTTTTGGATCATCATATTCAATATAAAAAACAGGTGTATCTCGATGATGTTATTACGGTGAAAACGTATCCGCAAATTCCAGAAGGGGCAAAACAGCCAAGAAAAGTCGAATTTTATTGTAATAATGAACTTGTAGTGGACTCAAGTACACTGTGGGTTTTATTTAATACTGAAACAAAAAAATTAAAACGGTTGGAAAGAAACTGGTTGGACAAATTAGGATTGACACTCTGATAATAAGTATTTTTAAAGATATCCAATACAGATTATTAAAAGTAGATCCGTTAAAAACTATACATGAAAAAAACACTTCTTTTATTTCTATTTCCGCTTTTACTGTTATCCTGTAAAACAAAAAATCTGAATAATGAATTTTCGGTAGTTGATTTGGCAACTACACAAATTTCCAATTTCTCCGATATCAAAAAAAAGTATTAAAAAGCATAAAGTTTTAATAAAAATAAGTCATAGCTCTTACAATCAAGAATTATGACTTATTTTTATTTCCTCATTAACCATAAAAAATTAATAAAAACGATCCATGAAAAAAGCACTTTTTATACTTATTCCTTTATCCTTTATAGGATGTAATTCTACAAGAAAAATATCAGACTCCGAACGGCAAAAAATTATTTCAGACCTTGATTATATTGCAAAAATAGATCAGGAATACGCAGGAATTCCTTCTGAAGAAATGACCAGAAAATATGGAAAAGATAAAGTATGGAAAATCTTCGAAGCCAAAAGAGATAGTGTAGGAAAAGAGAATCAGAGCAAAATAAAAAAAATGTATGCTCAATATGGATTTCTAGGATTTAAGCAGGTAGGAAAAGAAAATACAACCAAGTTCTGGATCTCTGTTCAGCATGCTGACGACGATGTAGCGTTTCAAAAAGAAATTCTCAAGGTCCTGAAAAAAGAAATAGAAAAAAATAATGCTCACAAAAATGAATATGCATTATTGGAAGACAGAGTGGCAATTAATTCTAACCAAAAACAAAGATTTGGTACACAAGTAACATATAATGAAACAGGACAGGCTGTTCCCAAAAATGGATTGACCGACAGCTTGCATATTGAACAACTGAGAGCAGAATATGGTTTACCCACTTTTAAAGAATATTATAATTTCATGACGACTGCACATTTTGAAATGAATAAAGAACTGTTTCTAAAAAAAGGAATTACTGAACCAAAACTCTATCAATAAAAATAGAATATCTAAACTTTTGTTTTTCAATGACATTTATAAATGTTTAAAACCTTATGTAATATAATAAGGAAAACAGCTGTCTTATTAGAAGATAGTAACTAACGCACCATGAAAAAATCAGTTTTCGTAGCATTTTTTGTAAATGTTTCATTCTTGGGCTACAGCCAGACCGCCGAACAGTTAAAAACAATCGATCAATATGTAAAAAAGGTCATTCAAATCAATGAGATTCCGGGAATGGCGGTAGGAATTGTAAAAAATAATCAAGTGACATTCCAACAATATTATGGAAGAGAAAATATGGAAAGCAACAAGAAAGTTGATGCTAATTCTATGTTCAGAGTATATTCCAATACAAAACTGATGTCAAATGTTGGACTTTTTAAACTCATTGAAGACGGAAAGCTTTCATTAGAGGACAAAGTTTCAAAATATGTTGATAATTTACCGAAAGACTGGCAAAATCTTCAGGTAAAACATCTTCTGTCACATTCTTCAGGAGTTCCGGATGTTGTAGATTTTAAGGATATTCAGGTAAATGCTTCCAATTCAGAAGTTCTGGATAGGTTAGGAAAAGAGAAAATGGAATTTGAAACCGGAGATCATTACAGGTATAATCAGACCAACTATCTGCTGATCACCATGATCATTGAAAAAATAACGGGAAAACCTTATGAAGATTATATCATTGAAAACCAGTTTCCGGATTCTAAAAATCAGGTAATGTTTTCTTCCAATTCTGTAGAGAAAATTCCAAACAGGGTACAGAAGTATAATTATAATGAAAAAACAAAGCAATACGAAAAATCAACTGCTGTTGATGGGGTGAGAGCGCATTCTTCTAACGGACTGGCAATTACTCTTCCCGCTTTTTTGCAATGGAGTATTCATTTCTGTAAAAATGATTTCCTGAAACCGGAAACCAAAACAATGATGTGGAAACCGTTTGAGTATAAAAATAACGGTTGGGAATTCGGGCATGGTTGGGAAATTACAGACTCCAACAAGATAAGATCCTATGGTTTTTCTGGTGGAAATGTAAGTGCATACAGCATTTTTCCTACCAATGATATGTCTATTGTCATCATGTATAACGGGAATAAGGGGTTTCCCGTCATGTACCAGATGATGAATCATATTGCCGGAATTATGGATAAAAAACTCATGGATCCATATATGCTTACAGAAGAGATTACCATTGCGGAACCATTTACCAATCCCAATCTTAAAAAACAGATCTACGGATACAGAACTGAAAATGATAAGATAATTTTTTCTTATCAATATCCTAAAGATCAAAGTACAGAATTTGTTAAAAGCATTTCAGTAGCAGGATCATTTAATAATTGGAATATGAATGACCCTTCTTACCAGATGGCTCTCCAAAAAAACAATATTTTTGAAGTTGCTGTTCCAAAATCTACTTTTGAAAAAGGAAAAAATTACAGCTTTAAATTTGTTATGAATAATACCGGATGGTTAACAATACCTTACAATGCAGCGAATACAGACGGAACCTCAGATAATAATCTCACCTTGAAAATTGATTAAGACTTTACTTGAAAATCATTGTAATAGAAACAGTCTTTTCTTTGTTAAGCGGTTTTATCATATCTTTGCAATATGATACGAATTACAAAAATTTTTACATTCGAAACAGCCCACGTACTTTACAATTATGATGGGAAATGTAAAAATATGCATGGACATTCCTATAAGCTGTTCGTAACAGTGAAAGGAAAACCGATTAATGATATTGAAAACCCTAAAAATGGGATGGTAGTTGATTTCGGAGATATCAAAAGTATCGTAAAATCTGAAATTGTAGACGTTTGGGATCATGCCGTTCTGGTAAATGCCCTGTCGCCACATAAAGAATTAGGAGATGATCTTGAGCAGAAAGGTCATAAAGTAATTTATTGCAGCTTCCAGCCTACCTGCGAAAATATGTTGTATGCCATTGCCGCAAAAATAAAAGCAAAACTTCCTGAAGGAATTTCCCTTGCTTATCTTAAACTTCATGAGACAGAAAATTCTTATGGAGAATGGTTTGCAGAAGACAATCAATAATTTTTATCCCATAAAATTCTCAAGGTGTTAAAAACAACAATTAATTTAGAACCTGGAAAAAAAGTGTATTTTGCTTCAGATCAACATTTTGGCGCTCCTACACCAAAGGAAAGCCGTGTGCGTGAAGAACGATTTATACGCTGGATGGATGAGATTAAAGAAGATGCGCAGGTTTTGTTTTTAATGGGTGATCTTTTTGACTTCTGGCATGAATGGAAGCATGTAATTCCCAAAGGATATGTACGTGTTTTAGGGAAAATCGCAGAGCTGAAAGATCGTGGAATACATATTTATTTCTTTGTGGGAAACCATGATCTCTGGATGAAAGATTATCTTGAGGATGAGATAGGCTGTACCGTTTTTTATCAGAAGCAATATTTTGAAATGGGCGGAAAACAGTTTTTACTCGCTCATGGAGACGGGCTTGGACCAGGTGATAAAGGATATAAAAGAATGAAAAAAGTATTCACCAATCCAATAGCACAATGGTTCTTTAAATGGCTTCACCCCGATATTGCAATGAAAATTGCATTGTACATGTCTCAGAAAAACAAAATGATTTCAGGAGAAGAAGACAAAGCATTTTTAGGAGAAGATAAAGAATTTCTTATTATTTATTCAAAAGAAAAGCTGAAGACTCAGAAAATTGATTATTTCGTCTATGGACACAGACATTTACCCATGGTTCTGGATTTAGGACAAAATTCAAAGTATATTAATCTGGGAGACTGGATCTCCTATTTCACATACGGCGTTTTTGAAAAAGATTTTGAGCTGAAAGTTTTTGAAAAATAAACAAAAAAATTACCCCTAAAGAGAGGTAATTTGCGAACAGGTCGAAACCCATTCTTGTTTTTAATCCATATTCCAAATAAATAGTTGCAAGAATTTTACCAAAGTATCATTTTGGTATTAAAAAATTATTAAATAAAATATTTTTATTCATAACCGCTTTGTATTAAAGCAGCAGAACATCATTATGGAACTTAAGAATATATTCAACATACAGACAGAGCAGGATTTCCTGAATGCATCATTGAAAACATTTCGTTATCAGTATGAAAATGTTGAGATATACAGGAAGTTCGTTGACTTTTTAAATATCAATCCTGATGAGGTTGATAGC
Organism: Chryseobacterium sp. CS2K3; assembly: GCF_059515185.1. NCBI lineage: Bacteria > Pseudomonadati > Bacteroidota > Flavobacteriia > Flavobacteriales > Weeksellaceae > Chryseobacterium > Chryseobacterium sp. CS2K3. The sequence goes on from NZ_JCAKRW010000005.1 coordinate 19,236, forward strand.
TTGGTGAAAATTCCTTTTTTACCCATAGAAATGTTTAAAAATCATCAGATGCTGGATAAAAATGTGACGACAGATCTTTTCTTTCAGAGTTCAGGAACTACACAGATGAATCTGTCAAAGCATTTCATAGCAGATCCCGCCTTATATGAGGAAAGTATTTATAAAAGCTTTGAACAGTTTATCGGGAAACCTGAAGACTTTATTTTTCTGGGTCTACTGCCAAGCTATCTGGAAAGACAAAATTCATCTCTGATTTACATGGTAGATTACCTGATGAAAAAATCAGCAAAGCAGGAAAACGGATATTTCCTTTATAACCATGGTGAACTGTTTGATCTTCTGAATACATTACAGGATAAAAAAGTAATTCTATTCGGAGTTTCTTTTGCCTTATTAGATTTCCTGGATTATTGTCAGGCGGAACGTGGAGAAGAACCTCTAAGCCTTCTGAAAAATATGATTGTGATCGAAACCGGAGGAATGAAAGGAAGAAAAGAAGAAATGACAAAGGATGAGCTTCTGAAAATTTTGCAGGAAGGTTTTAAAACTGAAAAAATTTACTCAGAATATTCAATGACAGAACTTCTTTCACAGGCATATTCGCTTGGAAATAATGAGTATAGCTGTCCCGGTTGGATGAGAATCATGATCAGAAATGCAGAAGATCCCTTTTCCTATGAAAAAGAGGGCAGAACCGGTGCTATTAATATCATAGACCTTGCCAATACCCACTCATGTTCTTTTATTGCCACTCAGGATCTGGGAAAAATACTTGGAGAAAAATTTCAGGTGTTGGGAAGAATAGATCATTCTGATATCAGAGGATGCAGTCTTTTGGTGAGCTAAATAAAACATGAGAATTTCTAATCAGTAAAGGTCAATTTTATCTTTACTGAATGAAATGGCTTTCGAACAAATATCTGAGAATTAATAAAAAAAATTAGCGACCATTAGCGTTTAAATCTTGATGTCAGGTTATTGATATCCATTAACATCATTACAAAAATGATCAAAATAGAAGAACTTGTACACGCTTATATTCATACCCATTGCGATTTTGAAAAAGAACTCGTACTGACTAACTATTTTCAGGCAGATTGGGAAGCTGATATACTTATTATTGATGCAGAAGGTGTAAGTCATGAAATTGAAATTAAATTTTCAAAAAGTGATTTTAAAAATGATTTCAAAAAATCCTACCTTAATAAAGATACAGGAGAAAAGTTTCTGAAGCATGACAAGATTTCATGTGGAGATTATGTGTGTAACAACTTCAGTTTTCTACTCCCAATGGGAATGATAGATCAAAATACGATTCCGGAACATTGTGGAATCATTGAATTTTATCATAATGCGGATACCTGGGAAACAGAATTCTATCTTATCCGTAAACCCCGCAAGCTTCATGAAGATTCTTATTGGAAGCTAAATGATAAAGATCTTTTCATCAGAAAAATGGCTCTGAACTTACTTCAGCGTAAAATGGAGATTAAAGGAAAGCATGAAGAACTGATTTTCAAAAATCCTTTTGATCTTAAAAATAAAAAGTAGGAAGTATTTCTTCAGTACATTTACATAGCTAAACCTAACAGGTTTTAAAAACCTGTTAGGTTTATAATTAGATATTAAACAAAAAATCCCGTCATCAGACAGGATTTCTTTATTTAATATTATCAATTGATTAATCAGTTACTTCAGCCGTATCTCTCTGAAGTAAGAATTTGTAGATCAGTCCGCCTACAATTCCCCCTAAGATCGGAGCTACCCAGAACAACCAAAGCTGCGACATTGCAAGTCCGCCAGCGAAAACAGCCTGAGATAAAGATCTAGCCGGGTTTACTGAGGTATTGGTAATAGGAATAGAGATTAAGTGGATCAAAGTAAGTGCAAGACCGATAGCGATCCCGGCAAACTTACCATTAGCCCATTTATCTGTAGCACCCATAATCACAATCAGGAAGAAAGCTGTTAATAAAAACTCGGCAAGGAACGCTGCTCCCATACTGAATGCTTTTCCGTTATAGACTGCTTCGCCATAGAAGTTGGTGGCAAAAGCGCCCGGCTGGGAAAAATCTACGACTCCGGCTCCGTTAAGAATTGTGTAAAGACATCCTGCAGCAACCATTGCACCCAGACACTGTGCTACAATGTAAGGAATAAGGTCCTTTGCAGAAAATCTTCCTCCTGCCAAAAGTCCAAAAGAAACAGCCGGATTAAAATGCCCTCCGGAGATATGTCCTACAGCGTAAGCCATAGTAAGAACAGTAAGTCCAAAAGCCAAAGCAACCCCTAAAAGTCCGATACCGATGTCGGGAACACCAGCTGCAAAAACAGCACTTCCACAACCACCGAAAACAAGCCAAAATGTGCCGAAAAATTCAGCAAAAAGTTTTTTTATCATGTTGTTATTTTTAAAATGTAACTCAAATGTAGAATTTATATCTTAAAATAAAAAGTTAAAACTGAAAAAATATTTCAAAATCAGGGGTGTAAAAATTGCAAATTCTACAATTTGGTTTAATGTTTGTTTGGGATTTATTTGAATACTCTTGTGGTCATAGTTGGAGGATATAACATAAATGATTTATCCTTCATAAGTAATTTAAAGTGGTGGTTAATGAAAAAGTTTCTTTGTGTGGTCTTTGTACCTTTTATTTATAATTTACATTATTCGCAGGCAGCAAAAAAAAATCTTCCCTGCTATGATCTTTCGACTGTTTTGAAAGTTGAGCCTACCGCACTTTATAAACCGCATCTGGATGCTTCAAAAAGTTTTGGAGTAAAATTGCTTAAAGATGCTAAGACGGTACAAAAGTATATCGGTAGCGGAAAATTCCATAAAATAAAAAAATCAGGAAAAGGTTTTCAGGTTCAGAAGCTGGATTACAGCAGAGCTTATATGGTTTCTAAGGCAAAAACAACACTGGAAAATATAGGCTCTAAATTCAGTAAAGCTACTAAAGGAGGAACTTTTACCGTTTCATCCATTACAAGAACTTTGGAAGACCAGTGCCGTTTAAGAAGAGTAAATTCAAATGCTTCATTGGGAATCAGTTCTCACAACTATGGTAATTCTTTTGATATTTCCTATATAAGATTTAATAATGTGCTGAAGTATAATCCGAAAATGGAAATAGCGTTGGAGAAAGTTTTAAAGCATTATGCGGACGCTGGTAGAATTTATTACATTAAAGAAAAGCAACAAAGCTGTTATCATATTACAGTGAGAAATTATTAAGTTAAATTCCTACTTGCACAGCATGTTTAGTTTGTATAATTTTATACAGCTAAAAACCATGCTTATGACAACATTAAACATTCTAGATTATATGCTTCCCGTAAAGGAATGTGGAGAAGCTACAAGCGAGTGGAATCTTTGCCGTTCTGATTATTCACGGTTGAAAGATATGATTCCTACCAACTATGTTTTTGATATTTCTGAAAATCATCTTAACTGGATGAGAGGTTACAGAGAATATCCTGAGTTCTGTGCAGCAGTAGGAGTGTATAATAGGCGTTTGATTCTTATTTTTTACCCAATGGATTCTGAAGGTAAGAGAATTGAGGAAAAAGAATATCCATACACTTATCTTACTGAAATGGTTTCTGATCTTAAACTTCAGGAAGTTCAGGAGTATACAATCGTTAAAAACACAATTCTTTCCAAAGATTTTGAAAAAATAGAAAAAAATGCGGATTTAGCTTTTCCTATTTCTAATAAACCCGTTTTGGAACAGGACAAAGCTGTAGAAGCTATAGAAAAGTGGAGGGAATCCGGTATGGACTGGTTTTACAAAGAATATAGAGAAACAGAAGGATTAGGAATTTTCAGAAAGTTTTACGTTCCTACAGAAGATTTGTGTCTGGATCAATATTTAACAGGGATTACCTGCTCTTTTGGACTTAAATACAATGATATTTATGGGAAAATGCTTGTGACACTGATCTTTATCTCTTTCCGTAAAAATCTTCTGGGTGCTGAACGTTCTCAGATGATTTCCAATACTTATGACTGGGCAAAACCATGTCCTCCTATCTGCCGTATACCAGACGTAGATGTAGGAAATGAATTTTAAAATATAAAATAAGGAATGGCAGATCTTTATAAGACGATTTTATTCCTGAACTATGGATTGCTTCTGGCTGTTATACTGTTGGGAGCTAATAAATACCGCATATTAAATCATAAGGAAAAGCAATATTTTCACTGTATTGCTTTTCTTTTTTTTATTGAATTTCTGAATCTTATTCTGCCTTATCTTTTTAAGCTGGATGATACTTCATTTCTCTATCCGTTTTATATTGCCGGAGAATTTTTTTTACTCACAGGTTTATTCATCAGAAAACTGAACCTGTCAAAATATCTTTTGGGAGTAAGCGGTACATTGGCAATAGCATTTATGATTTCAAAATATGGATTTAATTATCCCGAAAATGCCGATATTGCCAAAGTAGTTTCAAATATCATCATTATCTGTCTTTCAGGGTTTACTTTGATCCGCGAGATAAAAGATACATCTGCTGATAATCGTTTCCTTTTTGTGGATGCGAGTATATTTTTCTATTATTCCGTCTCAGTATTTATCTTTATTGTTCAGCATCAGATTGCTAATCTTTCGGAAAACAGCTATTATATTCTTTTCAGTGCCAATAATATTCTTTCCAGTATTTTATACTGTTCACTTTTATATACCTTCATCAAATTAAAGAAGTAACCTTAAATATCAACCTGCTGATTCTTATAATTGTTACCATAGCAATTATAGTTTCCTTTATTATGCTCGCTTACAGAACCTTTATAAGAAGAATTATCAAAGAAAAAAATGTACAGCATGAAGCAGAAGTTCTTCACCAGAAAAAATTAGTCCTTGAAAATATTAAAGCTCAGGAAGAAGAAAGAAAAAGGATAGCCGTCATGATTCACGATGATATTGGAAACCGGCTTAATATCCTTTCTTTATGGTTGAATAACCTTGATACACAGGGAGATGAAGTAATTAAAAATAATATTTCCAGTCAGATGTCATCACTCATTGATGCGGCAAGAAGTATTTCACACTCATTATATCCTGTTAACCTAGAATCTGTAGGATTAGTACTCTATGTAGAAGAACTGATCGCCAATCTTTCTCATAAAATCAATATTTCCCTAAAGGTAATGCCGGGATACAAAAAGAAGGATATTTTCGTGGAAGTACAGTTATACAGGATTATTCAGGAATTTACAACCAACGTGATCAAGCATTCAGATGCTACAGATCTATGGATTTATATTAAAGATTATCCCCAAAATATGGCAGTTGTTATTTCGGATAACGGGCAGGGATTTGAATATGAAGAAGTAAAAAAAGGAATGGGAATCAAAAATATTGAATCCAGAATCAAATCGATGAATGCCATCCATAAATGGAAAAAAACTTTTTTAAATAAAGGAAGTCGTTTAATTATTAAAATTCCAAAACAACATGAGTTCCCAAATCAAAATAGCACTGATTGATGATGAACAGCTGATCCTTGAAGGAGTGAAAATGCTGCTGTCTAATGAAAAGAACATTTCCGTCTGTCTTACTTCGGATAACGGTCCCGATTTTATTGAATCTCTGGAAAAAATTACCCCTTCAGAATTTCCGGATATTGCGCTGGTGGATGTCCAGATGAAGCCCATGAATGGTTTCGAATTGGTAGAAGTGCTTAAAGAAAAATATCCCGATCTGAAAATCATTATTTTGTCTTCCCATTATAAAACCTCTATTCTCGGATATATGGTTAAGCTGGGAGTTTCTGCTTTTCTTCCCAAAAACTCAAACAAAAAGACATTTATAGAGGCGATCACTATGGTGGATAAAAACGGAGTATTCTTTACTGCTGAAGATCATCAGATGCTGTTTACCTACATGAACAGCTCCGCCAAGAAAAATTCTCTTTTTGAAATAGCAGACGAGCTTTCAGAAAGAGAAAAAGATGTCGTGAAACTGATCTGTCAGGAATTTACCAACAACGAAATCGGAGAAAAGCTCTTCATCAGCCCCAGAACGGTTGAGAGCCACAGACAACGTATCCTTGAAAAAATTGGAGCCAAAAATACAGTGGGAATCGTTATTTACGCCATTGTGAACAACATATACTCTTTAGAAAAAATATAACCTGATTCCGTAGAAATACGGAATTTTTTATTTGGTACTTTCCACTCTAGCTTTAGTCTTCTTTCTTCCGTTATTTTGAAATGTCTCAGATAGGGATTTTGAATAAAAACATAAATGAGCAGGCAACCCTGTAATAAAAATGAATAAAAACTATGGATGACAGCAGAGTGATTTCCGTCGGAATATTTTTTGACGGTACGGGAAATAATGGGATCAATGCCCTTTCTTCAGATAAACCCCTGAATAATAATGAAAGTTACCACGGAGCTTTTACCAATATTTTTAAACTATATCAATCATTTAACGGAAACGAAAAAATATATATAGAAGGAATAGGAACAATCGTAGGAAGTGAAGATAACAATTTTGCAATGGCTACATGTGCCAATCCGCCCTATGGAAACGGATATTCCTCAGATGATAAACTTCAGAAAGCCCATGAATTTGTAGAAAATATTATCGGTAATGAAGATTTTGAATATCATTTCTATCTCTATGGTTTCGGAAGAGGAGGAATGCTGGCAAGAACATTGTGTAACCAGATTTTATCCTACTATTTTCCTAAAAAAATAAAGATAAAGTTTTTGGGAGTTTTCGATACAGTAGAATCCAAACCTTTCAACACCTATGATCTAAGTCTTTCCCATCATGTGGAAAATGCGTTTCATATCTGTGCCATAAACGAATCCAGGTTTTTCTTTCCATTGACAGGCTTTTTTGAAGGTTCAAAAGCTATGCAGGATCAGAAATCAGAAAGCCATTCTGCTGTTTGGAAAGAAATTTTTGTACCCGGAGCACATGCTGACATCGGTGGCGGATATCTCGAAGGACCTCAGTCGGTTTATATTTCTACAGACTTTGTAAACCATGATGATCTTGAAGATTATGTGAAGGATATAAGAAATGCGAAAAAAGACGCGGCAGGAAATAAAATTTGGGATGCTTTACTTTCAGGATATGAAATTGAAAAAGAAGAAGTTTTTTTGCAGGCATATGTTTGCAGAGATAAAGTATATAACGAGCTTTCAAAAGTATATGGAAAATTAATGCTGGACGAAACCAATGCAATAAATCCTGTTTTTGATGTCAATAATTCTTTTAAAACAAATTACAGCAGACATCCATTTCTTGAAGCATTGTCTGAGGAATTAAAAAATTATGTAAAAAATATTTCAAACGATAAAAAGCCAAGCTATAATTATAATCAACTCGCAGATTATATCCATATTTCAGCAAATTTTGGTTTATGCAGTAAAGGTTTACTGAAAGGAACCGAATACGAGATCAATGTAGAACTTCTAAATATCGGATTGAATGTTTCCAGCAGTACTACGGTAGATCAGGAGAGCGGGGCAAGACTTTCCGTAGAGCTCCATTTGCCGGAAGATAGCTTCGTGGCAGATTTTTTATATGGAACCAATGTTCCCAATAATGATATTTGGATTCGTTCAATCATGAAAACTCCTGTAAAAAAAAAATTAAATGAAGTGAATTATGAGTGTTAGTACTTCTCAGTTTTAAATTTAGGTTATTGAGGGCATCAGATTCGGTGCCCTTTTTCTATCCTTAATCATTCATACATTGAGCTCAGATTCTGCTATTCATTTCTTTTTCCGTACTTTTGCCCCGAAAATTCATTATTCATTATAATTATTAATTACAAAAATGCTTTCGGTTCAAGGTTTAGGATTACACCATTCGGGAAATTATTTATTTCAAAATGTCAATTTCACCATTAAAAAGGATGATAAAGTAGGTCTCGTAGGAAAAAATGGAGCGGGAAAATCCACTTTATTGAAAATGTTATCAGGGGAAATTAATTTCTTCGAAGGAGAGGTCGTGACTGAGGGAAGCGTTACCATCGGTTTCCTGAAGCAGGATCTTGACTTTGTAAAGGGAAGAACTGTTTGGGATGAAACAATGCAGGCTTTCGAGCAAATCAATGCTTGGAAAAATGAGCTTGAAGAAGTTAATCATCAGATGACAACCAGAACCGATTACGAAAGTGATTCTTATACGGATCTGATTAATAAAATGACCGAGCTGAATGACCTTTTAATGAACCATGATGCCTACAATCTGGAAGGTGACATGGAAAAAGTATTGTTCGGGTTAGGATTTAAAGCAGATGATTTCCAAAAGATTACTGATGAATTTTCCGGAGGTTGGAGAATGAGAATCGAATTGGCAAAATTACTTCTTCAAAAGAATGATATTATGCTTCTCGATGAGCCTACCAACCACCTTGATATGGAATCCATCATCTGGCTGGAGAACTTCCTGAAAGATTATCCGGGAGCTATTGTTCTGGTAAGTCACGATAAGCAGTTCATGACAGCTGTTTGTAACAGAACATTCGATATCAATAATAAAAAAGTTGACGACTATAAAGCCAACTACACCAAATATCTTGTGATGCGCGAAGATCGCCGTGAAAAACTGATTCAGGCTAAAAAGAATCAGGATGCGGAGATCAAGCAGATGGAAGATAACATCAATAAGTTCCGTGCAAGTGCTACCAAAGCATCCTTTGCACAGTCTTTGATTAAAAAATTAGACAAGATCGAGCGTATCGAAGTTGATAACGAAGACGTTTCAAAATTCAATATCCGTTTCGTACAATCTATGGTTCCCGGGAAAATTATTTTTGAAGCAGACCATTTAGGAAAAGCTTACGGGAAAAAGCAGATTTTTGATGATGTAGACTTCATCGTTCAGAGAGGAGACAGAATTGCTCTTTTAGGACAGAACGGACAAGGGAAAACTACTTTAGCCAAAATTCTTGCCGGAGATATTAAAGATTATTCAGGAACCTGGAATCTTGGACATAACGTAAACATCGGGTACTTTGCTCAGAATCAGGAAGAGGTTTTAACACCTAATAAAACGGTTCTGGAAGAAGCAGAAGATGCCGCAACAGAAGAAACAAGACCTAGAGTAAGAGATTTATTAGGATCTTTCCTTTTCCAGGGCGATGCCGTTTCTAAAAAAACAAAAGTACTTTCAGGAGGAGAAAGAAACCGTCTGGCTCTTTGTAAACTATTACTTCGTCCTTTTAATACGTTGATTATGGACGAACCTACCAACCACTTGGACATTCAGTCTAAGGAAATTATTAAGTTGGCATTACAGAACTTTGAAGGTACATTAATTGTAATTTCTCACGACAGAGAATTCCTTCAGGGGCTTTGTGATAAAATTTACGAATTCCGTGATGGGAAAATGAAAGAATTCCTTGGAGATATCAATGAATATCTTGAATACCGACAAAAAGAAAGCATTAGGGAAATTTCTGCAGAAAAAGCTAAACTTCACAAAGAAGAAGTGAAAGCAGAGCCTAAGAAAGTGGAGGAAAAACCTGTTGTTAGTAACAATCAGACATCCAATATTATTACTAAGGAGCAGAAAAACATTCAGAATAAGATCAAGAAAGTAGAAGAGAAAATTTCCGAACTGGAATTGAAAGTAGAGGAAATGGAAGCTTCTTTTGCCAAGGAAAACCCTTCCGATGAAACTTTAGAAAAATATAATAAAGCTAAAGAAGAGCTTGATAACGCTCTACAGGAATGGGAATATTTAGGAACCCAACTTGATTAATATACAATACTAAAGTTCGGGACTCGGCATACGGGTCCCGAATTTTTTATCTGAGGTTTGGATCACTGATTCACATCTTAACACAGAGTCTTGCAAAGACATTTTTAAATGTAAAATTTTTCGTTAACAAAGGCGTTAACACATTCAGCAAATGAAAGTCAGTAATGTACATCGCTGAATGAAATGTTTCGGCAAACGAAATATCCAACGATTTTCCGCCATCCTTTGCGACTCTTACCGTTAAAAAATGTTCTTAACGGGGATTTTAATTAAATAATATTAACACACTCACTAAAATTAATACAAAGTATTAAATTATTTTCCTAATTTTGAAAAATGATTAAAGAAAGCAGAAACTTAAAAAGGTTTATCTCCAGGCTATTGTTTGGAGTGTATTTCCTCGCGCTGCTTTCTCAAAGCTTTCACCATCACGAATCAGCAGACTTTTTTAAAACATTCAATATTAAAAAAGTCGAAAATTCAATGACGAAAGCTACACCTAAAGAGAAAGCTGGCGACTGTCTGGCTTGTCATTTCTTGGCTACCGGGCATACATTGGCTCCTGAAGAGTTCAGCCTTAGCTTTGAGCATTACACGCACGAAGTTGAGCAAATTATCGCCATTCAGGAGAAAATCTGGTCTCAGACCAAATTCACCTTTCAGCTTCGCGGACCGCCCGCAATTTCTTAATCGATACTTCTTATTGGGTTTAAAGCTCTTATACATAGAGTTTGATTCATGTTTATCAAAGTTTGAAGTTTAATGCTTAAAGTTGTTGAAAAACAGCTGTCATTTTGTAATAGATAAGTATTCATTTACTTATACTCTAATATTACTTTTTAGCTTCTTATTCTTTTGATACATTTTACATGGTATATTATACTTTGTATCATACATCTAAACCCATTCAATAAATTTTAACGAAAAAATGTATTCTTGAATAAAAGGGTACACCATCAATCTATTTACAATGAAATTGATATATTGCCTGTTGCTGATCTTTTGTGGATCAGTAATTACAAGTGCACAGAAAACTTACACGGTACAGGGAACCGTTCAGGATTTTCATGATAAAACCATGCTGGAAAATGCAGTGGTTAAAATCGGGGACTTTACAGCGAAAACAGATAAAAAAGGAACCTTTTCCTTCAACAAGATCCCTGCAGGAAAGTATACACTCATTGCCAAACATCCTGATTGCAATGATTATACTGAAAATATAGGAGTTGATAAGGATGTTCACATCAGTATTACCCTGGAACATCATGCAGGTGATATTGAAACCATCACCTTACATGGAAGCCATAAAAATAAAGGCTCCGTATTGATGAAAACATTGGATAAAACGGATATTGAAAGGAATTCCACAGAAAACCTCGGAAATATCCTTGCCAAAATTTCTGGGGTTGCCGTATTGAAAACAGGGAATAATATTACCAAACCTGTTATTCACGGTTTGTATGGAAGCCGTATATCCATCATGAATAACGGTGTGAAGCTGGCAGAACAGGAATGGGGAGCAGAGCACGCCCCTAATGTGGATGTCAATGACTTTGAACATATTGATGTGATCAAAGGAGCGTCCGCACTGAAATATGGAAACGATGGGGTAGCGGGAGTTGTACTTCTGGAACCGGCGATTCCCCCTAAAAAAGATACTTTGATGGGGAATATTAAATTGTCAGGGATTTCTAACGGAAGAGGAGGTGAAATTTCAGCCAATGCATTAAAATCCTGGGAAAATGAATGGTTTGTAAAAGCAGGTGGAAGCTATAAAAAGCTCGGAGATATCTATATTCCACACCATACCCTACAGAATACAGGAGCAGAGGTGAATTCATTCAACTTTTCATTCGGAAATCATGGGTTTATACAAGGCTTTGATGTTTCTTACAGCGGAATCAATCAGGAATTTGGTATCTATAGAGGAGCTCACCTTGGAAGCGGGGCGGATATTTATCGTGCAATGAATCTTGGACAACCTTATTTCCTTGATGACTTCAGCTACGACATCGGATATCCGAAGCAGAAAGTAGAACATCATATTGCAAAAATTTCAGCCTATAAACGCTTTGCTGATTTCGGGAAAATTACTTTTCAATACAGCTTCCAATTGAACAAACGTAAGGAATATGACATCAGAAAAGGAAATTTGAAAGATACTCCTTCTATGGATTTAAGGCTGATTAGTCACTCAGCAAGTCTTACCCATCTTATCGAACGTTCAAAATGGAGCCTTGAAAGCGGAATTTCTGCAGGTTTTCAGGATAATTATCCCAACCCGGCAACAGAAGTCAGACGTTTGATTCCGGATTATTACCGTTATGATGCAGGAGCTTTTTCTGTATTTAAATACCGTTTTACTCCAAAATTGAATGCTGAAGCCGGCGTAAGATATGATTTCAGCAGATATGACTCCTATAAATATTATGATTCTAAGGAATGGAATGATAAATATGCAGATGTTTTCCCTCAGTTTTATATCGCTGAGAGCGGAAGCAGAACTTTATCACGTCCTATTTTTGATTATCATAATTTTTCAGCAAATGTTGGCTTAAATTATAATCCCTCCAAAGATTTTGATATCAAGTTTAATTTTTCAAGAATGAGCAGAACACCGAATCCTGCAGAATTATTTGCTGACGGGCTTCACCATTCTGCCGCTATCATTGAAAAAGGAGACCTAAGAATCAAAAAAGAAGAGATTTATAATGCTAATCTTTCATTGACGGGGCGTTTCAATGTTTTGAAAGGGCTACAGATAGAAGCCAATCCGTATGTGATATTTTCTGATAGCTTTATCAATCAAATGCCTACGGAAATTCAGAATACCAGCAGAGGAACTTTTGCTGTTTGGACCTATCAGCAGGTGAAAGCCAGAATGTACGGAATAGATGCCGACGCGCAGCTTGGTATTTCAGACAATTTGAAATGGACAACCGGGTTCAGTGCATTGAGAGGAGACGATTTAACCCATAATGAACCTCTTATTCTGATGATGCCGATGAGCCTTAGAAACTCATTGGAATTTAAGCTGAATAAACCTTCGAATTTCTATATCAGACTGGAAAATGAAAATTCCTTTAAACAAAATCGATTCCCAATCAGGGATCAGTCGGTACAGTTGATAGAAGATGGCGAATGGGTAACTAAAATAATAGATTACAGCACACCTCCTGCCGGATTTTCAATCTTTCACGCTGCTATCGGAGCAGATCTGTTCAAAAACATGAATCTGAATTTCAGAATCAACAATATTTTCAACAAAGAGTACAAGGAATATCTTAACAGACTTAGATATTATATGCCGGAACCGGGAAGAAACTTTGTGGTTACTCTTAAATACAATTTTTAACTCTTATTATTTAAAATTTAAATTAAAATGAAAAAATTATTCAACATATCACTTTTATTATTTGCAGCTGTATTACTATTTTCTTGTCGTGACGGGAATGATATTCCTGAAGATATTCATGAGCACGAAGAAGTAGGACAGGTAGTAGTAACTTTAACGAATAAAGCTGATGGGTCCTCACAGAAAGTAATGGTTACTAATGGGCAAACTTTGGATCATTTGCATTTAACTCAGGGAGCTACCTACGCTGTTGATGTTAAATTTCAGATTAAGCATGATGACCATTATCACGATGCCGAGGAAATTATTGAAGAAAAAGATATGCATTTTGTTACCTATAAATTTACAGGAGCAGACGTAAAAGTAAAAAGAACAGCTGATGATGTAATAAGAACCGATGGCAAAAAGCTAGGGCTAAAAACAGAATGGACGGTAGCAACAGCTGCTGCCGGTAAAGTTCAGATTGTTCTTGTACATGGCGCAAGTGCTGTGAATGATAACTCTCCTTCACCGGATAACCAGCTTGGAAGCACTGTAGGAGGAGAAAGTGATGTAGATATCGCTATAGATTTTCATTAATTGAAAAAGAAAGTCCTTTCGGGAAAAGGACCTACATATCATCATATTAAATTTGGTAAACCACTGATTTTTTCAGTGGTTTTTTTATTTAACAATATTTAGCTGTTTTAGTTGATTTTAAATGGGTGATTTTCATAAAAAATTCATATTTTTGCAACCTAAAATTTTAATCAATAATGAAGGTTACCGCACAAAACCATGATGATGTAAGTGCATTACTTACTGTAACATTGGAGAAATCTGACTACAAAGAAAAAGTAGAAAAGCAATTGATTAATTATGCTAAAAATGCGCAAGTTCCTGGATTCAGAAAAGGGAAAGTGCCTTTGAGTATGGTTAAAAAACAATATGAAGCAGGAATTGCATTTGAAGAAATCAACAGACAGGTTTCTGATGCTTTGAACAACTATGTTAACGAAAACAAGTTAAGATTAGTTGGTCAGCCAATTCCTCAGCCAGTAAACGAATTAGATTACAACGCTGATCAGGTAACAGTTGCTTTCGAAGTAGGATATGAGCCTGCATTCACTATAGATTTAGCTAAATATGAAGCACCTCACTACAAAGTAGAAGCTTCTGACAAAGAAATCAGCAAGAGCATTGAAAACATGCAGAAGCGTTTCGCTGAGCAAGTTCCTCAAGATAAAATCACTAAAGATTCTTACATCTCTTTAGAAGTTTCTCAGGTAGTAGAAGAAGATGCTGAAGGAGAGCACCACCACCACCCAAAGAACGTTACTGTTACAGCTGAAAACAAAGAAGCTTTCAAATTGGTAAAGTCTTTGAAAATGGACGGTTCTGTAAAAGTAACTAAAGAAACTCTTGCAGGTGATGAAGAATTAGCTAAAGAATTAGGATTCAGCAAAGAAGAAGTTGAACACCTACACCACAATGAAGTAGAAGTAAAAGTAAAAGACTTCTATTCATTAAACCTTGCTGAGCTTAACCAGGATTTATTCGACAAAGTATACGGAGAAGGAAACATTAAGTCTGAAGAAGAGCTTAAAGATAAAGTAAAAGCTGAATTAGACGAGTATTTCCAACAAAATGCTGATGTTCACTTTGTAAATAAAGTATTGGAGCAAGTTACTGAAAAAGAAGAAGTATCACTTCCTGAAACTTTCTTAGTGAAATGGTTAATGTTCTCTAACCAGAACATCCAGTCTGAAGATCAGGCTAAAGAAATCCTTGAAGCTGAGAAAAACCAATTAAGATACCAGATCATCGAAGGTAAATTGATGACTGATAACGAAATCAACCTTGACTATGCTGACGTATTGGCACAAGCTGAGCAGTTAGTGAAAAATCAATTAGCGATCTACGGAATCCACCACTTAGGTGATGAGGAAATCCAGAAATATGCTGTTGAAATGTTGAAAGATCAGGAGCAAGTAAGACAGATCTCTTCTGAAGTTGCTATGGCTAAATTAAAAGATGTTATTCTTGAAAAAGCTAGCAAAAAAGAAACTAAAATTTCTCACGACGAATTTTTAGAAGAACTTAAGAAATAATTATATACAGATATAAATATTTGAAAACCGTCAATTTTTGGCGGTTTTTTTATTTCAAAATTCTCTTGATTTTGCAGCTATTCATTATCCACTATTCATAATTTAGCTATGTCCGTCAATATTCCTATATTTACTGCCTAAACTTTATATATATGAAAAAGATCATCATTCCATTTTTCTGTGCCGTACTTTTCTCTGTTCCGGCAGCCGCTCAGAAGAAAGATGCCGCTTCTGTAAAAACGGAAACTGCGAAGTCAAAGCTAACAGCAAACGAAGTATTGGATAAATATTTCAAAGCATTAGGGGGTAAAGATAAATTAGAAGGTGTAAAATCTATGATTACTGAAAACACGATGAGTGCTCAGAAAATGGAAATTACTATGTCAACTAAAAGATTAGGAAATAAATTTAAGTCTGTGCAGTCTTTGATGGGGCAGCAGATGGTTCAGCTTTTTGATGGTGAGAAAGGATATTTCGATCAGATGGGAACCAAAATAGATATTCCTGCAGATAAAATTGCTGAAATGAAAAAGGGAAAACCTGTGGATGCACTAGCGTTTGATGGAACAAGCTTTGACAATGTAAGTGTGGAAAAACTGGATGGTAAAGACTATAATGTTCTTTCTTCAGGGAAAGGGAAATTCTATTTTGATGCATCTACCGGGCTTTTATATAAAACCATTGCAGGAGAAGGAACAGTAATTATAAAAAGCTATATGACTGTGGATGGAATGCAATTTCCGTCTGACGTAGAAGCTGAAGGAGGAGGACAGAAAGTAAATATCAAAACAACTAAAATTGTAATCAATTCCGGAGTTTCGGATGCTGATTTTAAATAATTAAGTAAGGAAGCCTAAAGCTGTAAACTATGGAGAGAAAAGGTAGAATCTCCGTATTATAATTCTATAAATTATATGCTGCTGCTTAATAGGAGTTTCTTACTTCACTAAAAAAGCCGGAAATTAATGTTCCGGCTTTACTTTTTTATTCAGGTTCTTTATGAACCGTACTCTCTCTTCCATTCTTCAGCTACCTCGCTTAAAACAGCGTAAAACTCTTCACCGTACTTTCTCGTTAGTGGTGTTTTTAAGAACTTATAAACAGGAACCTGAAGCTCTTTTCCAAGCGTACAGGCATCACTGCATACATTCCACTCATGATAATTCAAAGCTGTGAATGATGAGTATTCTGTGGCACGAATAGGATAAAGGTGGCATGAGATAGGTTTCTGCCAGTCTACAGCACCATCTTCATAAGCTTTTTCAATACCACATTTTGTAATTCCTTTATCGTCAAAGGTTACATAAGCACATTCGCGGTTCTCCACCATAGGAGTTACATACATTCCGTCGTGTGGATCGGTAGTCCATGTTCCTTGCTCTTCCAGGGCTTTAATGCCTTCCTGAGTAAGATAAGGTTTAATTTTATCAAAAATACCGTCCAGTATTTCAAGCTCATTTTTATCCAAAGGAGCTCCTACATCTCCTTCCACACAACATGCACCCTTACACTTGGTAAGGTTACAAACAAATTCTTCGGAAAAGATTTCCTCAGAAATCAATTTATCGTCTATCTGAATCATAATTTTTTAAAATAAATCAAAAACTGTACCCGCCTTAAAGGTAAGTAAACTGATAATAATAAGCCACAAACTGGCTTCCTGCATCCAATATTTCGGTAAAAATCTCATCATTCTGCTTAAAATAATACTGGAAGGAAATGCTAAGAGAAGCAAATATTCGTAGCTTTTATTCATATAAAGAATGATGGTAATAAGCTGGGCTAAAGAAAATACCAGCAGGAAAGTATACTTATATCTGCTGATAGGACTTTTCTTATTATAATTTTGAAAATGGTCATATACTGCATAGATCAGCATAAGAACAACAGGGATTAAAGGTAACATTTCCGTATAATCTGTTACCGGTTTCATTTTTCCGAACGGAAAATAATCGATATTCCACGAAGTGAACTGAACGAAATACATGACAGAGAAATAACTGAATGCAATCAAAATAATCCCCAATAAAAACCTGAAAAGATTTAAACCTATCTTAGCTGAAGTAGCAATCACGTGAATAATTACAAAAACAGCCATAGGCCAGGTTGTGGGAAGGAAAATAAAGTTCAGCGCCACAATAGCCCCTACCAATACATACGATTTTTTCCTGATATCTTCATCCGCACTGGTAAGAAGAAGGATAAGAAAGGAATTTGTAAGCAGTGAAACGGCAATTCCTATATCCAGATTTCCAGGATATAACCCAAAAATAAACAGCGTATATAAAAATAATGGTAAATGCGTCTGATAATTAAGGGCAATACTGTGAAAACAAAAATATCCCAAAGCAATTCCCAGAAATGTAATTCCAGCAACAATTGCTTCGTAAGTATTGAAATTCAGTATGTTAAATATAATTACTACTAAAAGAAGAAAACCAATATAAACAGGAATTGAAAAAATATTGCTTTCTTTTGAAAGTAATTTAAACATTTTTTATAAATTTGTACAAAGTTAATTTAAAAAAGGAAAATAATGACGTCTTTCTTTCTATTCTTAAGCAAAGTTTTCAAATCGAGTTTCGGGTTCTTTGATACTTTTGGTAATGTTTTAAACTGGATTCTATTTTTAGTTTGCTGTGTACTATTCACTTACTGGTGCTATGTACTGGTAGTAACTTTAGGTGGTGATAAAGATAAAGACTATTATTCTCCAACGGAAGGTAAGCATCCTTACTACGATCCGAATATCTACAAAAAAGAAGGTTAATTAATTGGTTATATAGTAAAAATCCGATCAAATATTTATTTGATCGGATTTTTTATTACTAACGATTAAAATTTTCTTTTACTTAGTCGTGAATTGGAAGTACCAAAACCGGAACATGTGAGCTTTTCGTAAGCCCTTTGGTAAGACTTCCTACGAATACATCATAAATTCCGCTTCTACCATGTGATCCCATTACGATATAATCAGCATTTTTGGCTTTAGCGAATTCGAGGATGGTTTCTTTAGCAAGTCCTTGCTTTAAAAGATGTTCGCAATCCACATCATGGCTGATGATTCTTTGCTCAATCTTATTAAGCTGTACCAACTCTTCTCTAATTTCATTCGCTTCCACTTCCGGAAAATATTGAAATCCCATATCCCCAATAGCAAAGCCGATATCTGATGGCGCAACGTGGATCAGGTAAATTCTACCATTAAGTTGTTTTGCAAATTTTATGGCACCGTCTACCAACTGGTCTGTTTTGTCCCCAAAATCTACGGGTAATACAATATTTATCATAACCTTTCATTTTGTTACCTAAAGATATGAAAAATTTGCCAGACTTTTATGTTAAATACTTATAATATTCGTATATCAAGGATTTTTTCGTCTTCAAGGTACGCTTCAAGAACATCATTTTCCTCTACTTTTCCAACCCCTTTTGGAGTTCCGGTATAAATAAGATCGCCTACCCTTAATGTGAAGTACTGAGAGGCGAACGCAATAATGTCATCAATATTGAACAACATATCTTTCGTATTGCCATCCTGAACCTTTTCCTTATTTTTTAATAATGAAAAAGAAAGATGATCTAGGTTGTATTTATCCTTTTTAAAGAAGTTTCCTACCACAGCAGAACCATCAAATCCCTTTGAAAGCTCCCAAGGAAGTCCTTTTGATTTTAATTCGCTTTGAAGATCTCTTGCTGTAAAATCAATTCCTAAACTAAGCTCTTCATAATGTTTGTGAGCTGTTTCCTTCTGAATATATTTTCCTCCTTTAGATACTTTTATTACTACTTCCAGTTCATAATGAATATCATTGGAGAATTCAGGAATATAAAAATCACTTCCCTTTAAAACCGCAGTATCCGGTTTGATGAAAATAACAGGGTTCTCTGGAATTTCGTTTCCTAATTCTTTAGCGTGTTCGCTGTAATTTCTTCCTATGCAGATGATTTTCATAATTCTTTATTTTTTAATTTACTATACTTTAAAATGTCCTTTCCTGCTGCTGTTTTGCTATTCCTTTTTAATGTTATAGCTGGCTTTAATGTGTAAATTCGTTGCCACAGTAATAGCATATAAACTTATCACTGGTTAAAAATGAGATCCCAAAGAAACTTGTTGCTTTATCGTCTCTGTAAATATGATTTGAACCACATTTAGGACATACAAAATCAAAATCAGGATTTTCAATGGTATGTTCTACCTCTAAAGAATATTGTTCATTATCTTTATAATCCTGAAGAACCTGCATTGCTTTTTCAATATCTTCTTCAAAAACCTGAAGCTGAATTCCACCTACAGCCTGGGAAAGCAGCCAATCCGACTGAATAAGCTGTTCATTCGCAATGAAACTGTTGATTCCGTTTTCAGCTAGAATCTGTTTATCCCTGTTAGCTTCCAGGGCTGTTTCATAAAATTTAAAGCGAACCAGATCCGACATATTTAAAATCTGCTTGACAATTGAATTTTGGTAAAGACTTTCTTAGTATACAAAGGAAAATCAGCATTCTGAAGCCATCCGAAATAGCCAAGATCCTTTTGGAAAACAGCTTTTACGCCTTGTCCCTTATACTTTCCGAAGTTGAAAATTTCTTCCTGCTTATCATTATATCCAATAAATCCGGCCAGGTCTGCATTTTTATTATGGAATGTAAATTCACTCAAAAGAGCTATTTCATTCGGAATATCGTCATATTTACCTACCTGAGCATCCAATACCTCAAATGTTGCCAATACATCAGCTTCCGCAGAATGTGCATTTTCTAATGTTTTTCCACAGTAAAACTGATAAGCTGCTCCAAGATTTCTAGGTTCTTTTTTATGGAAAATAGTCTGGGCATCTACCAATCTGAACTTGCTAAGATCAAAATCCATTTCCACTCTTAATAATTCTTCTGCTAAAAGAGGAACATCGAATCTATTGGAATTAAAGCCTCCCAAATCTGCACCGGTGATCATTTCCATAATCTTAGGCGCAATTTCCCTGAAAGTAGGAGCGTCTTTTACATCTTCATCATAGATCCCGTGAATTTCACTGCTTTCTTTTGGAATAGACATTTCCGGATTAACGCGCCATGTTTTGCTTTCTCTGGATGCATCAGGATTTACTTTTAGAATACATATTTCAACGATTCTGTCTTTTCCGATGTTGGTTCCTGTTGTTTCCAGATCAAAAATACAAAGTGGTTTATGGAGTTTTAAGTTCATGTTGAATTAATAATTTAAAAATGTGTTACATAGGAAGTCCGTTGACTTCTATTTGAGTTGTCTCTGAAAAATAAGAGATATTAATATATAATAAATAACGAGCATCGGAATTCCTACAATCTGGAAGATCGCAAGAATAGCAATACCTCCTACAAGTAAGACTATTTTGGGATAGTTATCTTTTAATGCTTTTGATTTAAACTTCATAGCCATCATCTTTATAGGGCTTATCAATAGCCATGAGGTAAGAAGACTAAGAATAATCAGCAGTAACCCGTTTTCAAACAAACAGCTGAAACTTCCGGTTTCTTTAAATGCATAATACAATCCAAAGAGTAAAACAGTGTTGGTAGGAGTATTCAGTCCTTTAAAATAATACCTCTGTTCTTCATCAAGATTAAAGATAGCAAGTCTCAGACAGGAAAAAGTAGTAACCACTAATCCTATGTACTTAATCTCGAAAGGAAAATGAATGCCAAGAAGCTCTGCACCGAATGGCTCAAGTGCTTTATACATCGTAAGCCCGGGGATTAATCCAAAACTTACCATATCCGCAAGGGAATCCAGCTGAAGCCCCAGATTGGAGTTTGATTTTACGGCTCTGGCAACAAACCCGTCAAAAAAGTCGAAGATAGAGGAGAGGATAAGGCATATCGCCGTAGTTTGATAGTCTCCTAAAATAAGATGTATTGCACCTATACATCCAGCAAATAAATTAGCCAGAGTCAAGGCATTGGCAAGATTATTCTTTATAAAATCCATAAGGACAAAATTAATGTTTTTAAAAATTCTAACTCAAAATAATATGAACTAAAAAATGCAATAAAGTGATTTTGGTGTAAATTTGTGCCATGAAATTTTTAAAAGGATTTAGAAAACAGGAAGTTCTGGTATTGCTGTACAGGATTTTTTTAGCTTATGTTTTTTATCAGATCGCACGACTTTTATTTTGGTATTTTAATAAGGACCTGATCAAGGTAGATTCTGTTTCAGATTACCTGAAGCTTGCTTATCATGGGACGGCTTTCGATACAACGGCAATTTTGTACGTCAATGCATTGTTTATTCTGCTCAGTCTTCTTCCGTTGGTTATCAATACAAAGAAAGGCTTTCAGAAAGTTCTTTTCTGGATTTATTTCATCACTAATGGTTTGACGTACGGCATGAATTTCGGGGATTTTATCTATTATAAATTTTCTCAGGCAAGGCTTACTTCTGCAGTATTTCAGGTGGCAGAACATGAATCTAACGTTTCTCAGACGCTGATGATCTCTATTGGCGAGCATCCTTTTGTCCTGATCTGGTTTATTGTTTTAATGGGATTGTGGGTTTTCCTTTATAAAAAAGTAAAGGTAGAAGAATCAAAACCTGCCAAACTGCTTCCTTACTTTCTTTCATCTATTGTTACCTTATGTATTACGGCTGTTTTAGTTGTAGGAGGAATCAGAGGAGATTTCAAACACAGTACAAGACCTATCAATATGGTGGATGCAACACGTTTTGTGACGAATCCACTACAAGGAAATATAGTTCTTAATAGTACATTTTCTTTTTTTAGAACATTAAATACAAATAATTTTAAAGAAGTTCATTTTGTAGATGAAAAATATATTGAAGAGAATGTGCAGCCTTATAAAATCTATGAGCGAAAAGTAGAAAACCGTCCCAATATTGTTATTTTTATTGTTGAATCTTTTGGAAGAGAATATTCCGGAGCTTTTAATAAAGATAAAAATATCAAAGATTACGTTTCCTATACTCCATTTATAGACAGTTTAGCAACTCAAAGTCTTATTTTTCCTAACACGTTTGCGAATGGAAGGCAGTCTATTCACGGAATGAGCAGTGTACTGGCAGGAATTCCGAGTCTTACGGATGCTTTTACAGGATCACCTTATTCCAACCAGAAAATTCAATCTATTGTTTCTGTCTGTAATGATTTGGGATACGACACTTCTTTTTATCATGGTGCGCCTAACGGTTCCATGGGATTCCTTGGTTTTGGAAATATTTTAGGATTTAAACATTATTTTGGAAAAACAGAATACAATCACGATGAAGATTTTGATGGAATGTGGGCAATCTGGGACGAACCATTCTTACAGTATTTTGCTAAAAATGTTGGGAAAACACAGCCATTTATGACAACTGTCTTCACCGCATCTTCTCACCATCCGTTTAAAATTCCTGAAAAATATAAAGGTAAATTCAAGAAAGGACCGCTGGAAATACATGAACCCATGCAGTATACAGATTATGCTATTAAAGAATATTTTGAAACGGCAAAAAAGCAACCGTGGTTTAAGAATACAATTTTCGTATTCACAGGAGATCATACCAATCAGATTTATTATCCTGAATATGAAAAAGGCATGAACCGTTTTGCGGTACCGTTAATTTTTTATTCACCAAATCCGGAATATAATCTTAAAGGAGAAAATCCTGAAATTGCACAGCAGATAGATATTTATCCTACATTAGCAGATCTTATCGGTTATAATAAACCTATCAGAAGCTGGGGAAGAAGTTTGGTGAGTGATAAAAAATATTCGCAGATTATGGTGAATTCCGATGGTAATACAGAGCAGTTCATTATCGGGAACTATATGTATCGTTTTGATGGCAAGGAAATTGTGGGAGTTTATGATAAAGCAGATATAGGTTTTGAAAAAAATCTTATTGAAAAGATAAAAACTCCAGAAGTGGAAAAGGGTAAACAAACTGCTAAAGCTTGGTATCAGGATTATATGAGCAGAGTGATTAATAGAAAGCTGAATTAATTTGCTCAATATTCCGGCTTTATAGCCTTTATGCTTTGTATAATAAAAGTTTTTGTTCGTTGAAAATTAATTTATATTTTTATCAATACATAGATAAGATTACTATATTAAAATTAAAACTATAAGAAATATGAAAAAGTTAATGTTAACATTTGCACTTTCTCTATTCAGTGTGCTTACTTTTGCACAGATTGAAGGGAAGTGGAAAACGATAGATGATGAAACAAAACAAGCTAAATCTATTGTAGAGATTTTTAAAAAATCAGACGGGAAATATTATGGGAAAGTATCTCAATTGTTGATAAAACCTACTGACCCGAACTGTACAGCATGTAAAGATGATAGAAAAGGAAAGCCAATTGTAGGATTGGAAATCATCAGAGGATTGAAAAAAGAAGGTGATGAATTCACCGGAGGAAATATTACAGATCCTAAAACAGGTAAAACTTATAAATGTACCATTACAAAAAGCGGTGATAAGCTGAATGTAAGAGGTTACTTAGGATTATCATTATTAGGAAGAACCCAGGTTTGGGAGAAAGCCAACTAATATAAGCTTAAATAGAATTTTGAATGACATTTCGTTACGAAATGTCATTTTTTTTGTGAAAATATGTAACGAAAATAAAATCTCCCCACTTATAGAATATGAGCACCGAACAGGAGAAAACATTTATCGAATTTTTTAAGCCGAATCAAAAGCTTATCCATAAGATATGCAGGATATATACGGACAATATGGATGATCATCAGGATCTTTTCCAGGAAATCACCATACAACTGTGGAAATCCTTTCCCGGATTCAAAGGAGATTCAAAATTTTCTACCTGGATGTATCGGGTAGCGTTGAATACGGCGATCACCTTATTCCGAAAACCAAAAAAGAAAGATGCACAAGCTGTAGATATTGATATTTCCACTCTTAAAATGGAATATGAAGATGATGAAGACGATGAACATAAATTACAGAAGATGTATAAGGCAATCTATGAACTGTCTGATGTAGAAAAAGCTTTAATCATGATGTATCTGGAAGATAAACCCTACAAAGAAATAGGAGAGATCCTCGGGATCACAGAAGGAAATGCAAGAGTGAAGATGAACAGAGCCAAAAATAATTTGAGAACCAAAATAAACACAAAATAATATGGACGAATTAGAATTACTGAAAAAAGACTGGAATAAAGAATCAGATGACTTTAAAGAATATTCTGAAAACGAAATTTATGACATGATAAAGAATAAATCAGTTTCTATCACCAAAACATTATTGCTGATTGGTGCCATTGAAGTTGTGCTATGGACTTTATACGGATATCTTGATAAACAGTTCCCTTATATCAGAATAACAATGTTTGTCGTTTTTACAGGATTAATTGTTTTTCTGTTCCGTAAAATGAAAACCGGGCAAAACAGTATTGCGTTAATGAAAAGTATTTTAAATCTGAGAATCCTTATTTTAGGATATGCGTGTATGTCATTACTGCTGGTAATTGTGGATAGTATCCTTCACTTTGATCATAATACAAGAGAGTTTATGGCAGGATCCAGAGAGGGTTGGAATAGTTCTCATCATACAACAGCTTTACCCACCAATCCTGATAATATGATACCCGGAACAGCGAATTATATCATTTTTGGAATTGTTGTGATTATTGGTTTCTATATTCTGTATAAAATATATAAAAGAACCTACGGGAAAATTCTACAGGACCTTAGGAAAAACTATAAGGAATTGAGTCTTCAGGAGGAAAAATAATTTAAGAAATGAAGCTGGAAGTTAATGTTAGCCGTTTTTGAAAATAATTTCGGATAATGGTAACGGTTTGAATTTTAAAAGTAATTGAAAGGACGTTAATTTATTCTTTCAACCTGTAATAAAATTCCCTCTTTCAGCTTTCAGTTCACTTTTTCACCAAACATCCTTTCTTGAATTATCATTAATATTAAAGTACCTCGCTCAAATGAAACGCCTTTTTATTATGTGTATAATAAAAAAACACTATTTTTGTAGTCTAAATTTTTCAAGAGAATATGGCAGAATATACTTTTCGTGAGGTAATTGCACAGGCAATGAGCGAGGAAATGCGTAAAGACGAATCTATCTACCTGATGGGGGAGGAAGTTGCAGAATATAATGGTGCATATAAAGCTTCAAAAGGAATGCTGGATGAATTTGGTCCAAAAAGAGTGATCGATACACCGATTGCAGAACTTGGGTTTACAGGGATTTCTGTAGGAGCTGCAATGAACGGGAACAGACCAATCGTAGAATTTATGACATTCAATTTCTCATTAGTAGGGATTGACCAGATTATCAATAATGCGGCGAAGATCCGTCAGATGAGTGGTGGACAGTGGAACTGCCCAATCGTTTTCCGTGGACCTACTGCTTCTGCAGGTCAATTAGGAGCTACACACTCTCAGGCATTTGAAAACTGGTTCGCTAACTGTCCGGGATTGAAAGTAGTAGTACCTTCAAACCCTTATGACGCAAAAGGATTGTTGAAAACAGCTATTCAGGATAATGACCCGGTTATCTTCATGGAATCTGAGCAGATGTATGGTGATAAAATGGAAATTCCTGAAGAAGAGTACTACTTACCAATCGGAAAAGCAGATATCAAGAGAGAAGGTAAAGATGTTACTTTAGTTTCTTTTGGTAAAATCATGAAATTGGCGATGCAGGCTGCTGAAGATATGGAGAAAGAAGGAATCTCTGTAGAAGTTATTGACCTTAGAACAGTTCGTCCTTTAGATTTCGATACTATTTTAGAGTCTGTAAAGAAAACAAACAGATTAGTGATCTTAGAAGAAGCTTGGCCATTTGGATCTGTATCTTCTGAAATTACATACATGGTTCAGCAAAAAGCATTCGATTATTTAGATGCTCCAATCAAGAGAATTACCACTCCTGATGCACCTGCACCATACTCAGCTGCATTATTTGCAGAGTGGTTCCCTAAACTTGAAAAAGTAAAAGAGGAAATTAAAAAAGCGATGTACGTAAAATAATTATAGAGAAAAACTTCCGAAAGGAAGTTTTTTCATTTATTATATTCATGAAGAAAAATTCTTGGGGTCATAAAATTGATATAAATTTGCGCTTTTAAAAAAATAAATTGGCTGATATGGCAGAAGTTACAGAAGGCGGTCATCACTTTGACTTAAAGAAGCTTTCATTTGTAGGCGTTATTGTTTCGCTTGGAATCGTTTTCGGGGATATTGGAACCTCTCCGCTCTACGTAATGAAGGCGATTGTAAACGCAAGAAAAGACGGTGCTACCATGCCGTTTGATGAATACATTGAGGGAGCATTATCCTGTATCATCTGGACATTGACGCTTCAGACCACTCTTAAATATGTGATCATTGCTCTTAGAGCAGACAACAAGGGTGAAGGTGGAATTCTGGCGTTATATTCATTAGTAAAAAAGCTCAAGAAAAAATGGCTGTATGTAGTCGCCATCATAGGAGCATCCACGCTGGTGGCAGACAGTGTTATTACCCCTTCATTAACCGTGATGTCGGCGATCGAAGGATTAAAGATTTATAACCCCGAAACTCCGGTTGTCCTCATCACCTTGGTCATTTTATTCATAGTCTTTGTCGTACAACAGTTCGGTACAGCTTCTATTGGTAAATTCTTTGGACCCGTCATGGTGACCTGGTTCCTGGTTTTAGGAATTTCAGGATCAATGCATATTTTTGATCATATCGAAATTATCAGGGCTTTCAATCCTATGTATGCCTATAACCTGATTACCCACTCATCAAGTGCCATCGTGATTATGGGAGCTGTTTTCCTTTGTACAACAGGGGCAGAAGCTTTATACTCAGATTTAGGACACTGTGGAGCAAAAAATATCAGAATCAGCTGGATCTTCGTTAAACTAATGCTTATCCTGAACTATTTAGGACAAGGATCATGGTTGTTGGATAACTATCACCAAGTACACAACGGTGTAAACCCTTTCTTTGGAATTATGCCTGAGTGGGCAGTTTTACCAAGTGTAATTTTGGCAACAGCAGCTGCTATTATTGCCAGTCAGGCTGTAATTACAGGATCATTCACTATGTTCTCGGAGGCAATGTCAATCTCTTTCTGGCCCAACCAGCATATTGAATATCCTTCAGGGATTAAAGGACAGATGTATATTCCTAGAATCAACTGGGGATTAATGGCATTCTGTTTTGTAGTGGTAATATTTTTCCAGAAATCAGAACGTATGGAAGCAGCTTATGGTCTTACGATTACGATTACCATGCTAATGACTACCATTCTTCTTTTATTCTGGTTAAGCCGCACTAGAGTTAATAAAATCTTTATCATTGGTTTTGCAATCGTTTACCTGTTCCTGGAATCTGGTTTCTTCTATGCGAATGTAATTAAGTTTGTTGATGGAGGCTGGTTAACAATGGTATTAGGCGGATTCATTGCAGTATGTATGTATGCTTGGTATAATGGTAGATTGATTAAAGCCAACTTTATCCAGTATGTAAAGATTGATAAATACATTTCAATCCTTAAAGACATGAAACTGGATGAAACCATTCCAAAATATGCGACTAACCTTGCTTATCTGAGCAGAGCCAAAAGAAATGATGAAGTAGAATCAAAAATTATCTATTCCATCATCAAAAAACAACCTAAAAGAGCAGATCATTACTTTATTTTAAGTATTGTAAACCAGGAAGATCCATATACATTCAAGTATACAGTGGATGAAATTCTTCCGGGAACTGTTTATAAGATCAATTTCCTTTTAGGATTTAAAGTAGACCGAAGAATCAACGATTATTTCAACATGGTATTGAGAGACCTTATGGCAGACGGAACCATTCCTTCAAGAAGCAGCCACCCGTCTTTAAGAGCTCATGATATACCGCCGGATCTGAAGTATGTGATTATAGATAATACTTATATCAACGATATACTTTTAACTGTTAAACAAAAGATTACCCTTAATATTTACAACTTCGTGAAGTATATCGGAAGTGATGATTTTAAGGCTTGGGGAGTATCTTCTCACAACGTTGAGGTAGAATCTGCCCCTATTACAGAGCTTACGGTTTATGACAATAAAATCGAACAGTCCGGGTACTTCCGTCACAACTCTTAAATGTTAGGGTATTTAACCATACTATCTATTTAAATAAAAATCAATAAATTTGTAGATAATTTTTTTAATGGATACAGTACAAAAAGAAAAAAATATAGCCTTAATCAAGGACGTTTTAAGAAATTACCTATTAGAAAAAGGGTTCAGAAACACTCCTGAAAGGTATACGATACTAGAAGAGATTTATAATATGGATCATCACTTTAATGTTGATGATCTGTATCTTCTCATGATGCAGAAGAAATATCATGTTTCTAAGGCTACTATTTACAATACTATTGAAATTTTCCTTGATGCAGGATTAATCCGTAAGCATCAGTTTGGAGAAAAGACCCTGACCTCTTCATCTTATGAGAAGTCTTATTTTGACAAACAACATGACCACTTGGTGATCTACAAAAAAGACTCTGATAAAGAAATTGAAGAAATTATTGAATTCTGTGACCCAAGAATCCAAGGAATCAAAGAAGCCATTGAAGAAGCATTTGGCGTAAAAATTGATTCTCATTCGCTATATTTCTATGGCACTAAGAATGATTAATTAATGAGAATAATCCTTTTTCTGTTTATCTTTATTTCTACGCTCAGCATGGCGCAGGATAAAACCCCTGTGAAGAGAGATCCGTACTTACAGAATACTTCACCGGCAAAACCGCAACCGCTGAAACCTGAAGAGAAAATAAAGCTTATCAACGCAGATAAAATTATCAAAGACCCGGCAAAATATGAAGGCAATCAGTACTTTATCGGTAATGTTCAGATTGAACAAAAAGGGTCTATCCTTACAGCAGATGAAGTAGTTCTTTACAGTGAAGAGAACTTTGCCAAAGCAATCGGCAATGTAAGACTTCAAAATGCTGATGGTTCTGTCATTACAGCAGGAGAAATGGAATACGACGGTAATACTCAAAAAGGTGTTGCCCGAAAAAACGTTGTCCTTACAGATCCTAAACAAACCATTAAAACAGAAATTCTTTATTATGATAAGCTTGCAAGCCAAGCATACTTTAATACAGGCGGAACCATTTCTGATACTCAGGGAAATGTGATGTATACCAAATCTGCTACCTATTTTCTGGATACTAAAATGATTGATTTCGTTGGAAATGTGAAAATAGATAATGCACAATACATCATTGAAGGAGCCAATATAAAACAAAACCAGAATACAAAGGTGGCTGAGTTTTTTGGTCCTACAACCATTACCAACAGAGCAAATCCTAAAAACAGGGTCTATACAGAAAGAGGAACTTACAGAATGGAAACCAAAGAAGCTTTCCTGAATAAGAATTCCAAGATCTTTTATAATGATAAAATCTTGACTGGTGATGATATGTACTTCAATCAAATTACAGGTTTTGGTAAAGCAACCGGCAATGTAACGCTGGATGATCCGAAAGAAAGACGATATATAAAAGGCGGATACGGTGAGATCTTTGAGAAAAAAGACTCTTCCATGATGACCAAAAGTCCGTATGCTGTTAAGATCATGGAGAAAGACACTGCCTATTTTGCCGCAGAAAAAATTATCTCCTATCAAAAACCGGATTCTTTAGATATCACTGTAAAGAAAAGTTTTTTAAGAGCTTATAAAAAGGCAAGAATATATAAATCCAATGCACAGGGTAGAGCAGATTCTATTGCTTTTAACGAAACAGATGGAGTAATGCATATGTTTACAAACCCTATTCTTTGGAGCGGAGAAAAGCAGGTAACCGGAGATAAGGTAGAAGCTTACTTTAATACAAAGAATGAAAATATAGACTCCTTGAAAGTTATAGGAAATGCTTTTGCGATCAGTAAGGTAGATTCTTTAACACTGAAAGATGAATTCAATCAGGTAAAAGGGAAATTCATGACGGTCTATTATCAGGGAAATGACATTAAAGAGGCAAGAGTGGTAGGTAACGCACAAGCTATTGCCTATGTAGATGATGTAGACCAGGAAACTAAAAAACCTGAAAGAATAGGAATTACTCTTTCAGCATGCGGGATCATAGGTGCTTTATTTGAAGAAAGAGCTTTACAGATCATTTCATGTAGTATAGGAGCTGTATCAGATACCTATCCGATGAGTAAAATAGAACCCTCACGAAGGAAGTTTCCGGATTTCAACTGGAATACCAAAGACCGGATCAGGAAATGGCAGGATATATTGGTAGACAGTCCTAACAATGAAGAAATAAAGTATACTGCAGATAACGAACTCTTCGATAAAGCTCAGAAAACAATTGATGACGAAAAAGCCAAAGAAGAAGCCAAGAAACCAAAAAGAGTAAGAAAATAATATATGAACCGCTTCAATGAAGCGGTTTTTTATTTATTAAGTTAATAGAGATCAAATTTTCTTTACACTCATTATTCAGAAGAGCTTTTATTCCCAGTCAATTATTTCGGCATTTGCTGAATCTTTTATAGCTTTGCTGAAATTTTTTGAGACAATGGAAATGCACAAAGATTTTTTTATATATCAGGCACAGACTACGAAATTTGCCGCAGGTTTTGAAGTAGAAAAAGCAGAAGGAAACTATATTTATGGTACCGATGGAAGAAGATATCTTGATTTTGTAGCAGGAGTTTCTGCCAATACATTAGGACATTCACATCCAAAAGTGGTCAACGCTATTAAAGAACAGGCGGATAAATATCTTCATGTAATGGTATATGGAGAATATGCACAGGAAAAACCTATTGCTCTTTGTAAATTGCTGGCAGAAGCTACTCCGGAACCTTTGGAAGTTACCTATTTGGTAAACAGTGGTGCAGAGGCAATTGACGGAAGTTTAAAGCTGGCAAAAAGATATACAGGAAGAGAAGAAATTGTTTCTTTCAAAAATTCTTACCATGGGAATACTCACGGGGCATTAAGTGTTTCAGGAAATGAAAATCATAAACGAGAATTTCGTCCGCTATTGCCAATGGTCACTTTCATTGAATTCAATAATGAAAATGATTTCGATAAAATTACTGAGAAGACAGCCGGTGTTATTCTGGAAACCATTCAGGGGGCAGCAGGGTTCTTAGTTCCGGATCAGGACTATCTAATTAAATTGAAAAAAAGATGTGAAGAAGTAGGAGCGCTTTTAATCTTAGACGAAATCCAGCCGGGGTTTGGAAGAACAGGGAAGCTATTCTCTTTTGAACATTTTGGAATCGTTCCCGACATCCTTGTTATGGGAAAAGGAATGGGTGGCGGAGTTCCTGTAGGAGCATTCATGAGTTCCAGAAAAATTATGGAAACATTATCTCATTCACCAAAGCTGGGACACGTTACTACTTTTGGAGGGAATCCTTTGATTGCTGCAGCTAGTTATGCTACCTTAAAAGAAGTGCTGGAAAGTGGTTTGATGAACGAAGTGGAAGAAAAAGAAAAATTATTCAGAGAACTTCTGGTTCATCCGAAGATTAAAAATATTAACGGTAAAGGATTAATGCTTGCTGTAAACCTTGGAGAACCGGAATATACACTGGAAGTAGCCAAAAAATGTATGGAAAAAGGACTTATTGTTTTCTGGCAGCTCTACAGAAATGAATACCTGAGAATCTCCCCACCAATGACTATTTCAAAAGATGAAATAAGAAAAGGATGTGAGATTATTTTAGAGATTTTAGATAACAAATAAGCATTTTAAGTTAAACGTTTTGAATAAATAAAAAAAATATATACTTTCGCACCGTAAAAAAATAACCATGAAAAAATTTATTTTATTCGCAGGAATGGGACTAGCGACCATTCTTGGATTTCAAGCGTGTGGAAGTTCTTCCGATGACGTTGTAGCAGAGAATCGTACAACCTCAGTAGCACAAGACAAAGAAAACATTAAGAAAACCATTAATGGGTTTTATGACAAGCTGAATACATTGGATGATGGAGATCTGTCCAAGTATATCTTGTACACTATGTTCAATAACACTGCACAAGAGTATGATGACAGCTACCTAAATAACGTTGTAGAAAGCTTTGAAAATCAATACGGTGATGTTTTGATTGATAATAAACTACAATTTGCAAGTAAACTGGGGACGTATACTTATAACAATGCTACAGGTTCATGGACTAAAACAGCAAATGCTTCAGCTGTTGTCCTGAAATTTCCGTCTGTACAAAACCAGGCTGCTATTGATGGTGAGTTAACGCTTACATCTTATACAGATACACAAACAAGCTACAATTCTGAAACAATCTGGCTTCCAAAAACGTTTAATCTTACATTAAAAAGAAGCAACAATACGATTTTTAGTATGAACTTATCGAATGTTACTTTTGATAACAGTACTAACTTTAGTATGCCAATCAGCGCGAATATTCAGATCTATGCATCTCCAATGACGCAGAATATCGTATGGCAAAGAAATTCAAGTAAAGATTTCCAGCTTAAATATGCTGCGGCAACTCCTCAGGGACCTAGTAGCGAAGTAGTAGCTAATGTTACTTTAAAACACGCTGACTATGCAAACATTTCCTCTAAGGATGATTTTAAAGCTGTTTCAGGGTATGTAAGTGAAGGAAATCTAAGAATCACTTACAGTATGAATGTTGAGGCATTAGCTCCAATTAATGACCCTACAGACAGTCAGATCAATGCGAATTCTAAGGCTGAAGTGTTCTATTCGGGACAAAAGATCGGTGATATCGTGTATAAAACTGTAAATGGAAAAGGAGAATTCTTCATTGTTTATTTTGATGGATCAACGGAGAATACTGACGTATATATCGGTGATTTTGAAGAAAAGATCAAAGCTATATTTGCCAACTACATAAAATAAATATAACAATCCAAATACACATCTCAAAGACAAAATCAGTTTTTGAGATGTTTTTATTATGAAACGTATTACTACAGCTTTTTTCTTTATTTTCTGCTCAATATTTTGTTTGGCGCAGGCTCAAAAAGATACCTTGTTTACTATTCCGCAGCATCAGATCGGAATTGGGATCAATAAATTTATTAAATCCATTTTTGCATCAGATGATAATGCAATGATTATCAATTACAGATATTCACCGCAGGGGAAATGGTCTTACAGAACCGGATTCGACTTCAAAAAAGACGATAGCGAAGGCGGATTTACCCAATTTGCCATCAAATTAGGAGTAGATAGAAACTTGAAAAGATACCGGAACTGGAACTTCTATTACGGTGCAGATTATTTTATGAGGTATTCTAATTATAAAAATATTAATAAACCTCAATATGATAACGGAATAGGAGCTTTTATAGGAGTACAGTATTTTATTTCTCCACATTTCTCTATTTCTACAGAACCGATGTTTTATTATAAATACATCTATATTATAGATAAAGATACCTTCCAGAAAGATAAGAAAAAAGGATGGAGCGAAACAGGATTTGGAAAAATAGGATTTGTAGAGCTTAATTTCCATTTTTAATTTATAAAACCTGACTCCAGGGTTCAATACAAATCTCTCTATTAAAGAGAGATTTTTTTATGCAATACATCATGGTTTTAAGGGTTAATACTTAACATAATACGGATTTTTGATCTCTGATAAATATCATGCATATTCTTTAAAAAAGTAACTGCAATTTTGTGTAATAAAAAAATTAATTTATATATTGCGGGACGATAAAAACAAAGATATATGGCGAAACATAAAGTCCATTACGAATTTCCAATGCACTGTTTATCAGAGATTTTATATGAATATCTGGCGACTGCAGAGGGATTGTCTGAATGGTTTGCGGATGAGGTTACAGAGAAAGGCGATGATTTCTTTTTTAGCTGGGGTGGAGGTCCTGCTGAAAAGGCCACTTTGATCAGATATAAGCCTGAAGGTTTCGTGCGTTTCAGATGGGAAGAAGACGAAGGAACTAAGAATTTCTTTGAAATGACTATCACAATAGACGATATTACAGAAGATTTAGCGCTGAATATTACAGATTTCTGTGAAGAAGGAGATGAAGAAGAAAACGCAATGTATTGGGAGAATCTTATTGAGAACCTTAGAATAAAATTAGGTGCTGCATAACACAGGACCGTATTAATTGATAAAACTGATGAACGATTTATCGTTCATTATTTTTTTATAAATAAATCACATCAAAAATTGGAAAATCAATATTTTACATCAGACGCATTAAATGTGAAAAATAGAGCCTTTCTTTGGGGCGATGCAGTGAAGGTTTCTTTCTTTGTAAGAAACAGCGGATTAATCATGGACGAAGAATCTTATTTCTTCCTGATGGCTTCCATGAGAAAGATGAGAATGAATATTCCTTTAACCTATACCCTGGAGTTTTTTCAGACATTATTCCAAAATGAAATAATAGAGGCTAAAGGCATAAACAACGGAATTATTAATTTTCAGGTTTTCAGAAACCAGGATGAGCTCACATTGGCAAAATCTTCAGTTTCCTATTTTTATGAAGTCGTGGAAATGGATGATGTTCTGACTGTTCATAGCAAACCTCTGGAGTTGGATTTGATTAAAGAAATTAATGTTAATAACAACCTGTTAAGCAATATTCGCGTACATTGTCCGGAAAATATTTACGGAAGTATTTATGCACAGGAAAACGACCTTGATGATGTCATTCTTTTAAACCCAAATAAGAGAATTGCGCGTACCACTTCAGGAAATCTTTTATTCCTGGAAGGAGATGTGATTAAAGTTCCAAAACAAACCGAAGGAGCTTATATTTCTCCTTTAATGGAAAATCTTGTTACTTTTTTACATAAAAATAAACTCGCAGATATCCAGGAACACGAGATTATTGCATTTGAATCTCAGAAAGCCGAAGAAATTTTAATGATTTCAGATGAGAAAGGCATATTTTCTGTAGGTAAAATAAGAAATAAAACCTTTCAAACGTCCCGATTCACCGAATTGGTAGATAGTTGGAGAAAGAGTTTTAATCAATAAAATTGACAAACCCGGTAAACAACAAAGTTCCAAAAGTCCTTTACCGGGTTTTATTCTGATTAAATCAGAAATTGTATTGTATTTTAATTTCCGTTGATGATTTCAACGAATTTTTGTGCGATTTCTTTCTGACCACTTTCGCTGGTCATATAATTTCTATCAGCAGAATTATTAATAAAACCTAATTCTACCAATACAGCCGGAGCTTTGGATTCTCTTAAAATATGAAGATTACGTTCTTCAATTTTTTTAGCATTAAACTTTTTTGAAATTCTGTCAGCTAACTTCTTTGAACTTTCAGTGTTCTGAACAAAAACTTCAGCTCCCTGATTAGTGGTTTCATCCTGTTTTGACGTATTTACATGAAGAGAAATAACCATTTCCGGATTAAGACTATTGATTTGTTCTGTTCGTTCAAAAAGAGTTGGAAAAGTATCTGCATTTCTTGTCAAAACCACTTCATACTCACTTTGATCTCCATTCAGTTTTTGTATTTCCTTTGCGATACTAAGAGTAATATCCTTCTCAGTGAAATTGCCATAAGTAGCCCCTTTGTCATTTCCTCCATGGCTGGCATCAATGACAATATACTTTTTGTTAAAAGGTGCAAATGATAAAAAAGAGATCGAAAAGATTGATAAAGCAAATAATGTAATACCTTTCATTTCAGTGATTTTGGTTTTTCAAAGAACGGAAAAACTTTCTTTAAAATTGGTTAACAGAATCTTAAAATTTGTTAATTATTTTATTTGAATGAAAAACGTTCAGTTAATTCAATGAAATGTCTTCAGGAGAATTTGCCCAGAGTAAAAATTCACCACCAAGATTTTGCATAATTGATTTCCAAAGAGTTTGATCATTAGGTAAAGTATAATCAAGATTGTAAACATCTACAACCGTCCACATCTTTCTCTGAACTTCAGTATCCAATTGATTTGAGGACCATCCGGAATATCCCGAAAAAATCTTTACATTATGAATATCCAGCTCATTATTCAATACAGCATGAATGATACGTTCAATATCTTCAGTAAGATAATATTCATCGGTAATTTCAGAATAGATTTCAGTTACTTTCTTCCCTTTTACAATGAAAAATACCTTATCGTTTTCTACAGGACCTCCGTCATAGACCTCAATCTTAAAATCGAAAAAATCCCTGAATTTACTACTCATCTGGCTATTCTTTTTATTTAATATCAAACCAAATGCACCACTTTCGTTGTGTTCAATTACCAATACCACCGATCTTGAAAAAATATCGCCGGAAATGTCAGGTGTCGAGATTAATATTTTACCTTTGTATGAGTGATTCATACTCAAATTTAATAAAAAATATTTATGGAAAACCTGCACGACAAAAGAAAAGTGTACGAGAAATCCCAACTTATTGAAAGTGAGATAAAACAAAATCCAATTGAGCAATTCAGAAACTGGTTTTTGGATGCCAGCGAAAGTCCGGAGGTCTCAGAAGCTAATGCTATGGCGGTTTCTACAGTAGAAGAAGATGGTTGTCCCCGTACAAGAATGGTTTTGTTAAAAGCTTATACTCATGAAGGGTTTATCTTCTATACCAATTACAACAGTAAAAAAGGAAAAGCCATAGAAAACAATCATAAAGCATGTCTGCATTTTTTCTGGCCTAATCTCGAGAGACAGATTATTATTAAAGCAAATCTTGAAAAAGTAGCAGAAAACCTGAGTGATGGTTATTTTCATTCAAGACCGAAAGGAAGCCAGTTGGGAGCAGTAGTTTCTCCACAAAGCCAGGAAATTCCAAATAGAGAATTTCTTGAAGAGCAATTAAAAGATCTGGAAAAACAATATGAAAATACCGAAGTTCCAAGACCTGCTCACTGGGGAGGGTATCTTGCAAGACCTTATGAAATTGAGTTTTGGCAAGGACGCCCCAATCGCCTTCATGACAGGATTATTTACAAGTTAGAAGATCTGGACTGGAAAATTTCACGATTGGCGCCATAGGATAAAATAATATACGGTATCTATAAAAATAGTATCAAGATTCAAAATAAGCGAGCTTTAGCTCGCTTATTTATTTTGTAAATATCCGGGTTTAGCCAAACTTAATAACCTTAATATCTTCATTTGTCTTAATGGCTTTTATTTTAACAATTTCGTTTGTCATCCTGTAAGGATCTAAGTAAGTATATATTGAAATTAGAAATACATGATTTTATATTATTCTGATCCGGGTTTAGATGCTGAAATTGGATTAAGCGAAAAAGTTGTGTGGCTTAGAATATTTAGATCAGTTTAATTTTAAAATTTAACGCAAAGGATTTCTATTATCTGGTGTTGTATTTTAGGAAGCAAAGCTTGAATTGTATTGATTCTTTCTAAGCGTACGCGTATCTACATTGCTTCATCAGCGACTTTTGTCGCTTTCTTAGCTCCCTTATCAATAATCAATTCCATCATGTCTTTGCGTTTTAATAAAATTTAAGTATAAAGCTTAGAGGAGTAAAAACATAATTTATTTTTTTCTTCAAATTAACGAAACTTTTTGCGTAGCCCCCAACTTTTGCTTCTGATCCCTGAAATTTAAGAATTCATACCAAAGCCTATATGATAATAAAAGAGCACAAAAAAGGCTGTCTCTAAGAAACAGCCCTTGAATTTTCGTAATCTGAATGATTATTTTTTCTTAGCACCAGAAACTGCATTTGATAAATCAGCTCCAGCCTTAAATTTAGCAACTTTTTTAGCAGCAATTTTGATTGGTTTTTTAGTCGCAGGATTAATACCTTGTCTAGCCGCTCTCTCAGCTACTGAGAAAGTACCGAAACCTACTAAAGAAACTTTTCCGTCTTTTTTCTTTAATGTAGAAGTTACGTTAGAAATGAAAGATTCTAAAGCAGCCTTTGCTGCAACTTTAGTGATACCTGCATCTTTTGCGATTGCGTCGATTAATTCAGACTTGTTCATAATTTTTAATATTAAAGTTAGTTCGTAATTATAGCAAATATAATACTATTTTCTAATTGTGCAATTTTTTTATTAAAACTTATACAATTTTTTTACTTTTCAGTGAAAATGGTTAAAATATGATAATTCGGTTTTTCACGAAAAATCTACGTTACAGGTTACTAAAATCATGCCAAATGCTTATGTTTATTGACTTTAGCAAAAAGTTAATATTATTTCCTGTATTTATTAAATCCTAAATTGACTATAAACTATTGATGTTTTTAAGAATATAATTAATAAATCTATATCTAAAATTCATTTTTTTTATCTTTAATAAAATTAAATACGTCTGTTGATGGGAGTTTTTTAATGATACTAAAGGTCTGATTTATTAATTTTTATTAATAAATTTGCAGCATGTTAATAGAAGTTTTCAAGTCCAAGATCCATAGGGTAAGAGTAACAGCCTCTGACCTTAATTATATAGGAAGTATAACAATAGATGAAGATCTTATAGAAGCTGCCGGATTGGTAGTGGGAGAAAGAGTCTATATCGTGAATGTGAATAACGGGGAACGTTTTGATACCTATGTTATCAAAGGAAAAAGAAAGTCCGGAGAAGTATGCCTGAACGGTCCTGCTGCAAGAAAGGTACAGAAAGATGATATCATTATCATTATTGCCTATGCACAGATGACACCGGAAGAAGCAAAAGACTTCCAGCCAAAAATCGTTTTCCCGGATGAAAAAACAAATCTGCTTACATAATTCATGGAGAAAACATCAAAAAATCCATTAAAATCCATACTTACAATAGTAATATCGCTTGCTTTTGCAGGCTTTTTTTTATGGCTTGCCTTACGGGGGCTTGATTTTAAAGTGATTAAGCAGTCATTGGCTAAGGCTAATTATCTGTGGGTATTATTTGCGTCTGCATTTGGTCTTTTGGCTTACTGGTTCAGAGCAATCCGATGGAACCTGATGCTGGAACCAATGGGGCACAGTATTTCTAATTCTAATTCGCTTTGGTCTATCTCGTTTGGATATCTTATGAATCTTACCATCCCGAGAAGTGGAGAACTGGCAAGAGCTACAGCTTTATATGGAGTGGAAAAAGTACCGGTAGACAAATCTTTCGGAACAATTATTCTGGAAAGAGTAGTGGACCTGATATGTATGCTTGTTTTCCTTGGATTGACATTATTATTTAAATATGAAGCTATTTTGTCATTCTATGAAAATTCGGGAGTTAATATTAATCCTAATAAAATCTTACTTGTTCTTTCAGTATTGATTGGAGGTACAGTCTTGTTTTTCGCCTTTAAAAATAAATTAGCCAATGTTCCGTTTCTGGGGAAAGTTGTTAATTTTATAGACGGAATTTTCCAGGGATTAACAACCATTTTTAAATTAAAACAAAAGGGGAAATTTATATTGTATACATTAGGAATCTGGATTTCCTATTATTTTGCTGCATATCTTGTATGCTTTGCTCTTCCTGAAACCTCAGCATTTACTTTTGCGGATGGGTTCTTTATTATTGTGGTAGGAACATTAGGAATGATTATTCCTGCAAGTGGAGGAATCGGGGCTTATAATCTTGCGATGAAGTACGGTTTTATGGCTCTTTTTATCTCCGTGGGGAAAAGTGCTGATCTTGGTGGTGAAATGGGGC
This sequence comes from Chryseobacterium sp. CS2K3, assembly GCF_059515185.1. NCBI lineage: Bacteria > Pseudomonadati > Bacteroidota > Flavobacteriia > Flavobacteriales > Weeksellaceae > Chryseobacterium > Chryseobacterium sp. CS2K3. Next base: position 59,019 of record NZ_JCAKRW010000005.1, read on the forward strand.
TTACCTATTCTTTTATCTCTTTACCGCTTCAGATTGTTATTATGCTGGTGATGGGACTTATTTCTATTCCAATGTTGGCAAAAGCACGAAATGCTGCCGTTTCAGATAAGGATATTAAATAATCAAACATATTTATTATAGAGAAAGGTTCAATTTTTTAATTGGACCTTTTTTTGGCTTTTATTGAATCTAAAAATTAGACTTAATTGCTTTATATCCATTATTTGTAATAAATAAATTTGGTCAATTCGTAAATCAAATCTATCTTAATGCAAAAAATAATTCATAACATAAAATACTATGGCAATTAATCTACAGAAAGGACAGAAAATCGAGATCGGATTGACAAAAATGACGATAGGGCTTGGTTGGGATCCTAATGAAGGGACAGGCTACGATTTTGATTTGGATGCATCTGCAATCATGATTGATTCTGATAGAAAATTAGTAAGCGAAGAATATTTTGTTTTTTATAATAACCTGAATTCTCCGGATGGAGCCCTTACCCATACAGGAGATGATCCAAGTGGTAAGAATAGCGACGGAGATGATGATGAAGCTATCATTATTGATCTTGATAAAGTAGACTCAAGAGTGGAAGAAATTCTTTTTGTGGTAACCATAGAGGATTTTGAGAGAAGAAGACAGAATTTCGGACAGGTAAGAAATTCTTATATCAGAGTTGTGGATAACAGTACGAACCAAGAGATTGCAAAGTATGAACTGGATGAAGACTTCTCTATTGAAACCGGTGTTGAATTTGGAAGACTGTATAAGAGAAATGGAAGCTGGAAATTTGAAGCTTCAGGAATAGGTTACAGAGCAGATTTAGGATTCTTCCTTGAAAAATATTATAAGGGACAAATCATCAAATAATTATCAAATACACAAAACTATAGCTATGGCAATTAATTTACAGAAAGGTCAAACGATAGATCTGAGAAAAAATGACCGCGGAGAAAGTGTTTATGACCTTTCGAAGGTAACAATCGGCTTAGGATGGGATATAAGAAAGCAGAGTGGTGGCGGCTTCTTTGGAAAACTTTTTAGTAAAGAAGCTGAATATGACCTAGATGCAGTGGCATTTCTTTTAGATGGTAACGGAAAGGTTGCCAACCTTGGAAGAACAGTTCAGACTAATGATGGCAGACAAATGGGATTGTATCAGGGAGATGTGGTTTTCTTTAATTCTATGCAGCATCCAAGCGGAAATGTATGGTTAACAGGAGACAACAGAACCGGAGCAGGTGATGGAGATGACGAACAGATCATTGTAAGGCTGGATCAATTGGATGAAAGCTACCAGAAAATAGTGTTTCTTGTAACAATTTATCAGGGAAGAAGCAACAATCAACACTTCGGAATGATTGAAAATGCATTTATCCGTGCAGTAGATGCTACAGGAAAAGAAATTACAAAATATAGCCTTTCCGGAGATTCAAGTATGAACGGAATGTGTGCTATGGTTTTTGCTGAGGCATACCGTCATAACGGAGACTGGAAGTTCCGTGCATTGGGAGAGCCTTCTCCTACGGATAATTTCATAGATATTCTGAGACAGCAATATTCTTATTCAAACTAGACTTTAAATTTCTATCTAACATAAAATCCTGCTGACAAGTCTTGGGCTTCCTCAGCAGGATTCAGAATTAATATTGTCTTATGACCAGAAGATTATTAGCCTATTTTTTATTGGATACTTCCGGTTCTATGAACGGAGAACCTATCCAGGCATTGAATAATGGTTTCAATGGATTGATCAGCATGCTTCGGGCAGATCCGCAGGCAATGGACAGCCTTCATCTAAGTGTAATTACTTTCGATAGAGAAGTTGAAAATATCATTCCTTTAATTGCACTGCAGGACTTCTATCCGATGGAAATTACATGTCCGGATAGCGGTCCCACACATACGGGAGCTGCTTTAGAAATGGTTTCAGAACTTGTGCAGAAAGATCTTGTAAAAGGTTCCGCAGAAGATAAAGGAGACTGGCAGCCGCTACTCTTCATATTCACGGATGGAAAACCCTCTGATATTCAGAAATACAGACAGATGATTCCGGTGCTTAAAGGTTTAGAATTTGGAGCCATTGTAGGGTGTGCTGCTGGACCAAAAGCGGACGAACAGTTTCTTAAAGAGCTGACAGATCACGTGGTAAAGCTTGATACCACTGATGCTATAACACTTTCTTCCTTTTTCAGATGGGTGAGTTCTTCCATTACACAGGGAGGACAATCTCAGAATACAGGAGAAAATATCACACTGCCTCCGCCACCATCGGAGCTTAATATTATTATTTAAAAAATTGTCTTTACAGCTATGAGAAGACTGCCGATTTACTTTTTGATTGATGTCTCCGAATCTATGATAGGAGAGCCTATTGAGCAGGTACAGGAAGGTATTTCCAATATCATCAGGGAACTGAAAAAAGATCCGTATTCATTAGAAACGGTTTATATTTCTGTTGTAGGCTTTGCCGGAGAAGCAGAAGTTATTACACCCCTTCAGGATATCATCAGTTTTTATCCTCCGAAGATTCCGATTGGAAGTGGAACATCCTTATCTCAGGGGCTTATTAAAATTATGGACTGCATAGATCGGGATGTTATAAAAACTACCTATGACAGAAAAGGAGACTGGAAACCTATTGTATTCCTTTTTACGGACGGAGTTCCTACTGATGATGCTACCAAAGCTATTGAAAGATGGAATAGTAAATATAACGGGAAAGCAAATACCATTGCTGTATCCATAGGAGAAAATACAAATTATAAGCTTCTGGGATTGTTGGCAGATAATGTATTGCTGTTCAATAATACCGATGAAAACTCATATAAAGAATTCTTCAAATGGGTGACAGATTCCATTAAAACAACCAGTCAGAGTGTAACGGAAGCACATAAAGAAGGAATAAACTTATCCAAAATAGATTCCATTATCCTTGAAAAAGTTGATCCCCAGATGGAGCAGCGTTTTCCGGATAATAATTTTGTCGTTCTGAATGGTAAATGTTCAGAAACGAATAAGCTTTATCTCATGAAATTTAAAAAAACTTTCGGGGAATCTAGTATTCCAGGAATGTCTACCCGATATTATAAAATGGAAGGAGCTTATAAAATTGATGAAAAGGCGTATTACAGACTTTCTTCACCTCACAGAAGCCATCTGAAAATTTCAGTGGAAGAATTGCAGGGCGGAGCTTCATGTCCTCATTGTGCCAATTATATTGCATTAGCTACCTGCTCATGTGGCGGAATTCACTGTTTGCAGGGCGAAGGATATAATAAATGTCCCTGGTGTGGTACTTCCGATTATTATGGATATTCGGGAGGCGGGTACGATATCAACAGAACATTGGGATAATCCTATCAGCTTATGAAAATACCGTTGTTTTATTTTGGCGGAGATAAAGATCCTATGAAAAAATCTATTATTCATCAGGAAAAAGAAGATTTTAAAGAAGTTCATTGGGTATTGAAAAATGCTGTTTCAGGGAAGTTCTATGAATTCAGTGTTGAGATGGAAGAATTTCCGAATATCAGAATCAAAAATATCAGAAACCTCTGTGATTCAGGATTAATATTTGAAAATAATAAGATTTCAGGAACTCCAACAACGAATACTGTTCATGATCTTGACATTGAATTTTTTCATATAAAAGATAAAGACAATATTGACGTTAAAAAAGTTCAGCTGTTTATCAATACCGATCCGAAAGATTTGTGGAAAACTATTCCAACGGATAAAAACGCTGATTTTTATAAAGATGATATAGCTTCTTTTCATGGACCGTTTTCAGATAAGAAAATAGTTGTGGCTTCCAAAAGAGGTCGTGCACATGCTCATGAAGGAAAATTCAGAGAAGATGATTTTGCAGTGAATATACTTTCTGGAGAATGGAGTATTATTTCCGTTTCTGATGGAGCAGGATCTTCAGTAATGGCAAGAGCAGGATCCCAATTGGCAACAGCTTCCATAAACAGTTTTTTCAGTTCCGAAGAAACTTTACACGATCTCGAAAGTAATATTCATCTTATTTACTCTAAGAAACATTCTACACAAGAGAAGAATGAGGCTCATCAGAATATTATAAGATATTTGTATGAAGGCGTTTTACATGTGCATCATGTTTTAGAAAAAACTGCTCTAGAAAATAATCTTTCCATTAATGATTTTCATGCTACCCTTATTTTTTCATTGATTAAAAAATTCAGTTTTGGGTATGTGATCCTTAGTTTTGGTGTGGGAGATTGCCCGATTAACCTTATTAATACAGATTTCTCCGAAGTAAAGCTTCTTAATTCAATGGATGTAGGAGAATTCAGCGGTGGAACCCGCTTTATAACGATGAAGGAAATTTTCAATGACCAGATTGTTTCCCGTTTTACAATTACCTGCGTAGAAGATTTTTCTTATCTCGTATTGATGACAGATGGTATTTATGACCCGAAATTTCTTACCGAAAATAAGTTGGAAGATATACAAAGCTGGAAGACTTTTTTTAAAGATCTGAACGGAGATAATGACGACCAGGCTCAGGTAAATTTTACCAATGATACGGAAATAGATCAACAGCTATTAGAATGGACGGACTTCTGGAGCAGAGGAAATCATGATGACCGTACATTGGCAATAATTTATTAATGACTATGAAAAACACAATTAAGGTTGTTTCTGTTCTGGATTCATCCAAATCCTACGAATACGTTGACGAAACCCCCATTCAGGGCGGTGTGAAAGATGTTTATTTTTCGCCCGAGAGAGATTATGTTGTAGCATTTTACCGAAACCCTTTAGACGACGGACAAAAAGAAAGGATTATGAGAATCGTTTCCACGTATCTTCAAAGTCTTCAAAATGGAAATGCTTCAGAATATTTTCTCAACGAGATTTTTCGTTGGCCTTATGATATTGTTGAAAAAAACAGATTGACAGGAATTGTAGTTCCTGTTTATCATCAGAAGTTTTTCTTTGCCAAAGGATACATCGGTTCAGATACCATTCAGGGAGAGGATAAAGTGGGAAAGTGGTTTACCGCTCCAATGTTCAGAAACCCGCAATATCCGTTGAGACTTGACCGTTCTGAGCTTGGAGACTGGCTGAGTTATTTTCAGATAGCGGTAAACATTAGCAGAGGGGTGAAAAAGTTGCATCAGATGGGATTGGCGCATTCAGATTTATCTTACAATAATATTCTGGTGGATCCGGTAACAAAGTCGGCATGTATCATAGATATTGACGGTCTTGTTGTTCCCAAACTATTTCCGCCTGAAGTTATTGGAACCGCCGATTTTATTGCTCCTGAAGTATTAAAAACCAAACATTTGAAACTTCAGGATCCTCAAAGACATCTTCCGGATCAAAAAACAGATTTACATGCGCTTGGCGTATTGATCTATATGTATCTGCTAAGACGTCATCCTCTTCGTGGCGGAAAAATATGGGATCTCGATGCAGAAAAGGATGAAATTTTATCCATGGGAGAAAAAGCTCTATTTGTAGAACATCCTACAGATTCTTCAAACCATGTAAAAGCCGATCATCTCAGAAAATGGGATGCCTTTTGGGGAGACCCCGTGAGAATTCCTTATACCATAACAGGACCCTATATTTCAGATTTATTCAGAAAAGCTTTTATTGAAGGATTACATGATCCCATCAGACGCCCGACGGCAAATGAATGGGAAACGGCTCTACTGAAAACTGTAGATCTTATACAGCCCTGCCAAAACTCTGAGTGTACCGAAAAATGGTACGTTTTTGACAATACCAGTAATCCAAAATGTCCTTTTTGCGGGACTCCACATACAGGAACACTGCCGGTTCTTGATCTTTATTTTAAATTCGATGATGAGGTCTGGAAACCGGAGAATCATAGATTGATGGTGTATCACAATCAGTATTTATTCAAGTGGCATGTTTCAAGAAAGGTAATAAGAAATGAAAATCTGACAATGCAGGATAAAATGCCTGTCGGTTACTTTACGTTCCATCAGGGAAAATGGGTATTGGTTAATCAAAGTTTATCAGCAATGAAAGACATTACAGAACAAAAAGAAGTTCCTCCCGGATCTATGGTAGAACTTACGGATGGAAAGAAAATTTTACTGTCTGCGGAAGAGGGTGGAAGGCTGATCTATGTGACAATGACAAATCAATAATTGGAATTGAAATGGAATCTTGAGGAGTGGAGAGTGAAGATTTAATAGTTACCAAAAATAAAAGTATCAGAATTCAATAGAAACGGGTTTTATCCTAGGGATAGCAGGATATTCTTCCGACCATCCCTAGGCTTTAGCCCATTAATTATTTCCATATCCAATGGCTTTAGCCGAAACTTATACCCAAATCAGATTATGTTTATTCCTTAAGATTTGTATTGCCGGTAGAAGAAAACTCCATGAAATAAGAATGCTCATCCTCACGTACCGTTTTGAAACCAATGCTCATATAAAGATGCTGAGCTTTATTCACCTTTAAAACACTTAATGTCGCAATTTTACCCGTTGCAGAAGCTTCTTTCAGAATATCAGTAAGAATCATTTTACCAAGCCCTTTACCTTGTTGGCTCGGATCAATCTGAAGTTGTAAAATATCTATATGAGTATCTGTTCTGCTGACTTTCAAATAGCCTATAGGTTCATCATCAAGTAAGATAATATTTCCTTTTTCGAATTGATAAAGAATTCTTTTAAGAGTATTTTCCCTGTCAGTAGGAAGATTTGCCTTCGCATAATGTGGAATCATAGTCTTCATTCTGAGATCAAAAAGGTAGTCGATGTCATTTTCTGAAGCTGTTTTATAGGTAACGGAAGTATTCATAGCTTTTAAATTCAAATTTTTAGACTTGGTCAAATGTAATATTTCTTTGTCTGAGATAGTTTTCATCAATCAATTCTTTCTCAATATAATCCGGATGCATCGTGATTTTTATGAAATCTTCATCACTGTAAAGTCCAGCCAAAAACAATTCATTATCAATGATTTTTACCTGAATAGTAAGTGCATTCAGAATAATTTCCTCATCTTTTAACGTTTTGATATTAAAAATAAATAACCTCTGATAATGCCTGTCTTTATACTTAATGATCAGGTAATTCTCATGAAAATATAAAAGACCGTCCCGGAATATAGGTTGTATTAATGTATTAACAGGAGGTTTCCATGTAATAATATTTCTTTCCTTCAATCTTATATGTACATGTTCTTTTCCTGCTTCATTACATTGCCACCATGCAAAAACCCCTTCATTATTGATTGCTGTCTGATGAGGTAATACTGAGTTTTCTGTACCTGAATGATCTTTCCAAATTATTTTTTGATCACGCAATTCAGTTTTAATATTATCAAGAAACAGTTCGTCATCAATCAGGGTAAGGATTTCAGCCTGCGTCATTACATTTTATTTATAAACGAAGATATTGATTTAATCGGACTAAGGGAAATATAATAAGGAGGTAAAAATGAAATTATAAAACAACAATGGTAGCTGGAATTTATATTTGATCAGAATATTTCCAGCTTTTTTTTCATATTTCAGCCTTTATAGTAATTCAAAGAATCCTCTTTTCCCAATCTTTATTTTAATATTTTTGGTAAGCTCAATTTCCTCATCAGGCTCCGTTATTTTAACTGAATTGATCTGAACCCCTCCGCTTTGGATAAGTCGTTTTACAGCAGATTTGCTTATATCATTTTTTAGCTGATGGCAGAGTTCCGTCACTGTAGTCTTATTGTCAATATAATTCAGCGTATTGATAGCAATAGGCTCAAAGTTTTTCTCCTCAAAATTCTTATTTTGAAATTGATTATTAAAAAACTGTTCAGCGTCGTCAGCAACATCGTCGTCGTGATATTGACGGATAATATTTTTTGCAATCAGTTTCTTAATATTCATTGGATTTTCACCATTTTTTATCTCTGACTTTAAACGGTTTCTCTCATTCATTGAAAAATCTGTGGTAAGATCGATAAACTCGTCAATCAAAGCATCCGGAATAGACATCGTTTTTCCAAACATTTCATTAGGCTCATCAGTAAGCCCGATAATATTATTTAATGATTTGCTCATTTTTTCCTTTCCGTCAAGTCCTTTTAAAAGAGGCATGCACATAACAATTTGAGGCGGCATCTGGTGTACCTCATGTAGCTGTCTTCCCATGGTACAATTGAAAAGTTGATCGGTGCCCCCCATTTCAATATCACATTGAATTTTTACTGAATCAAATCCCTGGAGAATCGGGTATACCAATTCATGCATTGCAATAGGAGTATTTTCCGTGAATCTCTTGTTGAAGTCATTTCTATGCATCAGTTGTGCAACCGTTACCTTTGATAACAGTTGAATAACGTCTGAAAATTCTAACGCGTCCAGCCAGTCAGAATTAAAAACAATCGTTGTTTTTTCAACATCAATAATTTTAGATAGCTGTTTGATATAAGTCTCGGCATTATGTTGCACATCCTCTGTACTTAATGGCTTTCTTGCCTTATTTTTACCTGTTGGATCACCGATTCTTGCCGTAAAGCTTCCCACGACTATAATGATCTGATGCCCAAGATCCTGAAACTGCTTAAGTTTTTTAAGTACAACAGCGTGTCCCAGATGTAAATCCGGAGCAGTAGGATCGAATCCCAGTTTGATACTCAGCTTTCTGCATTCGCGTTCAGCCTGTTTTAATTTCTCTTCCAACCCGTTTTCAGGCAGAATAATTGCTACGTTTTCTTGTAAAATAGAAGTCATTTTGAAATGTTTTAAACGAAAAAGCCCGGACAAATACTGTCCGGGCTTTATATAGGTTTGATTATATAATTAGTTTACAGATATAAAAAGTCTTCCCGAACAATAACTCGGGGTATAATATTCACTGAAGAATGGAAGACGTAATATGCTGTTTAAATGTTTCATTGAGGTAAATATTGCAGGATTTTTCCTGTAGATCCAATATTTAAACCATTAAGAAATTTTGTAGTGGTTATAACAAGATTTGTTTTTAAAAAAAACTTAACCATTTACCAATCTTAATGGTTTAAAATAAAGGTTCAAAACAATTTTACTTATCGTTCTTTAAGCTAATTCTGTGCCATAAACCTGTTAAAATCGCCTTATATGTTTTTTATCATGTGAGCCAGATCCTTTCGCATTTTATAATTGATAAGATCAATCCCTTTTACTGGAACGATTTGCTCAGAAACGATCCGAAAACCCATTCGTTCAAAAAATGGTTTTGCTGTTTTGCTGACATCAGCCGTGAGAGGAAAATTACCCTGTTTTAACGCTTCTTTTTCAATCTGGTTGTAAAGCATAGACGCTATTCCCAGCTGTTGATGGTCTTTGTGAACAAATAATAAATCAATGTAATTTATCTTATCAAGCGTACAGAAACCTACAATTTTATGATCAATTTCAGCGATTATAACGACCTGTTCTTTCATGACCTTCAGCCATCTTTCCTGATTATCAGCTCCTGACTTCCATGCCTCAAGCTGATCCGTATTATAATCTTTTTTACAAATAGAAATGATGGTTTCCTTAAATAGGATAAGCATTTCCGGAAGATCCTTCAGATTCCCTTGCCTTAATTTTATCAATGGTTTATCGGATATATTGCTGTTCATAAAGCTTTTGCTGTTTTTCATTCAGAAAAGGATAGAAAAGATTCATTTGCAGAAGCGTATAATGATGGATTGCTTTTTCCTTATCAAACTTTGAAATCAGTCTGTTATGCGTAAGCCAATTATCCGCAATAATGAAAATCTGTTCTGTAAGGCAGTCTGTAATAAATTCAGGAACATTTTTTCTGAAGATATTATTTTTCTGAAGATCCGAAAAAATAAGATGAAACTCTTCTTTTCTGCTGAAATTAATTCCTTCATATTGAGATTCTATTTCCGGAATATTATTTAAAATGTCTACGAAGTTTACAAAAATAAAACGGTAAGAATAAAATATTTCACAGGTGGAAAAAGTGAAGGCATAAAGATCTTTCAGTATTTTATTTTCCTTTTTTTTCATTTCGTTCAGCAATTCATCCATTTTCACAATTAATTCAGAAAAAAGGATTTTGATGATGTCTTCAGAATGTTTGAAATGATAATGGAGATTTCCCGGGCTGATTGAAAGTTCAGCAGCAATATGTCTTGTCGTAATCGTGTTGTAGCCCTTTTCGTTATACAGCTCCAGAGCCTTTGCCAAAATTTTTTCCTTTGTGCCCATGCCTCAAAGATAAGAATATAAGATAGGATTTAAATCATGTTTTTTAAATTAGAACAATTGTTCTAATTTACTATCTTTGTTGAATCAAATCTTATTACAATGGAAGGAAAACAAAAGTTTGATTATGAGAACGCTCAAAGAGCTTCTGAAAAGAATGAAACTGATATTCAGGACATCGTAGCAAAAGTTCTGCAAGTTCTTCTCGGATTTATCATGGCTGTACTGCATATGTGATGGGAAAGAGAATTTCATATTGGTTTTTGCTGGGATTGGTCGCATGGTTATTGATCATTCAATTGCGAGAAAGAGGAATTTTTATTCCTGTGATCAACGATTATTTTACAGACTTTATTACTGTTCCGATGTATTGTTACTTCATAGAATATATCATGAATGTGTGGCTGAAACTTCGGTGGAAACCTGATTTTAAGTTTGTCATGACTTCTGTATTGTACCTTTCTCTCTTATTTGAAGTAATATGTCCGAAGCTATCGAAGCTTTTTATAGGGGATATTTTTGATGTACTGATGTATTTTTTGGGCGGAATGCTTTACTACTTTTTCAAAATTCAATCCATTTATAAGATAAATAAAGGATGAAGTAAACTTTTATAATAAAAAATCGACAGTCTTTTATTGAAAAAAAACTGTCGACTTGGGTTATAGTTTCTATCCTGTTTTTTAAATCTAATTGCTGCTTCCTCCAGCTTGTTGGATTCTTCAACTTTTACCTGTTTAGCCGCCTTTACTATGAAAAGAATTCTCCGGTTCATATTTAGCTTCTTATACAAGACATTCTTTACAGGACAAATATTACATCAAACAGTGAAATTTTTTATTTGATTTTAAAATATGAGCATCTGAAAGGCTTGGTATACGTTCATATTCTTGATTTACAGGAGGGTAATTTGAAAAATGTAAGCTGAGAGAAAAAGAAATGAGAAAAAATAAAACAGAGGTATAAAGTATGAACTTTAATAATTTACTGCTCTGTTTCTTTATAATTTATAACTGGATAATTGAACCTTTGTAAAATCTTGTCAGATCATACAGATCATTGAAGTAGCGTTGGAGATCAGCACTGTTTTTCTGATCGAAATTTTTTAATTCCGGATGATTTTCTGCTGAAGAATAAAGAGCCTGGTAATCCTGCTTTAGATAATCGGAAAGAATATTTTCATTACCATATTCTTTGTTAATGATTTCCATAACGAAGATTCCATAGATCAGAAACTCACTGAAATTCTTAGAATCCACAATATAATTCATATTTTGCTGAAACAGTTTTTCATAATTTGAAAGAATCTGCAGATAATTTTCTGTATGCTGAACAGAAGGGATTTCATAAAAAAGATCAATTCCGTTAATGAAAAGCTGGGTTTTTATTTCTTCATGATCAGAATGATATACTTTATTGAACCATGAAAATATCTTCGAAAGTTCTTCTTTGGAGAGTTCTTCCACAGAATCTTTTACTTTTTCTTTGATCACTTCAAGGTTTGCCACCCCATTAGGCTGAAGAAAGCTTAGGATATTTTCTTCTTCACGACAAAGTCTATTGTACAAATTAATTTTGGCAATATTTGGGTTGGTTTTGAGGAAATAAAGTTCTTCTGTCATAACGAATTACCAAATATTTTTATGAAAATGGTAATTAAAGATACAAAATATGTTGAAACCTCATCATAAAAATATTATGTAGTGAATGGAATCATCAAGTCTGAAAATGAGCGGTATAGAAAGGAGGTGTTTTTAAATGTATTTTGTTTGTCAATCTCAAAAACCTCAGATTGTTTCATGCAAAGCAATTCTATTTCCTTCCGAATCTTCAAATTCCGCTACCGCAAAGCCATACTTTTTATCAATTTTTTTAGGATAAAGAATTTTTCCGCCTTGTTGAAGTACTTTTTTAAGTGTAGCATCAATATTTTCTGTTTTAAAATAGATGATAACTCCGTTTTTTGAAGGTTTATAAACATCGCCTTTTGCGAGTGCTCCGGTAATTCCACTGTTCTTTTCTTCAAAAGGGAAAAGTGCCATTTCATAATGATCAATGATTTCCTTTTCGAAATGGAAGTTGAAAACAATAGTATAAAATTTCTCTGCACGCTCCAGATCGTTCACAGGAATTTCAAAATAGACAACAGGATTGGTTTTACTCATATTTTTATTATTGTTTATTTTCTGCGGCTGGTTACAAGATGAGAACCCAAATATTAAAATAAGGAATGATAATAATGGTAGTTTCATACGCTTTTTCTATAATTTAAATATCGATCTTATTACTGTTTTTAAAATACCGGATTATGTTCATCCCAAGCCCCTTAAAGTGAATTCGGGAATTACTGAATCGTCCATTGAATAAAGGTATTCATTACTTCTTTCCAGTGCGGTTTATCGTGATTTGGGCTGCTATTTTCCACTTCAAAAAAATTATGATCAGTATTCAGGTATCTCTTATAGGTCAGGTTATTTTTATGAGCCCTGATAAAATAAAGGGGAACCAGATCACAAAGGTCACTGGCAATATCATGGGTTCCATAGGCGAGATAAAGTGGTTTATTAATAGCCATCCAATCTTCGATTAATGGAGTTGAAAATGATTTCCAGGCAAGTAAAGACGGTTTCTTTTTTACCATTTCAGCATCATTGGCATCACGATACATTTTGTATTCTTCTTCAATGCCTTTTTCAGCATCTGTCCATGTTATGACATTTTTCTCAGCATCTTTGCGGTATTCACGGATATTCTGATCTATTCTCCCGAAAGGATTGGCTCCGAAAACACCAAGTTTTGAAACAGGTTTGTATTGTGCTGCAATCTTTGTTGCAACTTTAGATCCTTGAGAATGCCCGGCAACAATTAATTTTGAAGAATCTACCCAATCCTGTTTTTTAAGGAATTTCAATACTTTTATAGCACGATTTACATAGTTTTCAAGATAATCAGCGCTTACAAATTCTTCTGAAGGTTCATTTTTATCTTTAGAATTTCCGAAATACCAATAAGAGTCATTAATTTGATTTTCTTCAGCAATAACTGGCGTTTTCGGCATAGAAATAATGACAAGATGATAATATTTCTTGATGTTTTTAATATCGAAATTCGTAATTCCGCCGCCTATCATCCATATTCCGTCCTTTGAATTTACGTATAGAGGATAGGGGAGTGAGCCCTGGCACCAGAGTAATATCGGCTTTTTAGTATCAAGTTTGGGGTCTACAACAATGAAATCAATATTTTCCGACGGATCATGAATTTGAAAATGGCTGGATTCACTATTGATTATTTTTCTGTTTTGTGAAAAATAAAGTTGAAAAGAAAATACAGATAATAAGAAAAAGGATTTAATGAAAAACTTCACGGATAATAATTTGAATGTAATGGTTACAGTTAAAAATGTGGTTGAATTATTTTTCTACAGAGATCAACAGCATCATTGGTCTGCGGAGTTCTTCTTTCATTTCAGAGATTTCTTTTAACATTTCCTGACTTGGTTCCGGTTCAATGATTTCTTTAATTTTAAAACCATGCTTCAACAGGGTATTCAGATAAGAAGTTAAAGTTCTGTGATATTTAATAACGTTTTCTCCCAAGAATGTGGTATTTCTTTTTCCTTCCATGAAATATTTGTCGACGGGCCAGCAGCTTTTTTCTCCGGATTGATCATAAACCCAGTCCTGGCTTCCTTCCGCTGTAAAAACAGGATGTTCTACAGAAAAGACAAAACAACCACCGGAATCTAACCATTGATAAATATTCTTGGCAATAGCATCAAACGATTCTATATAATGAAGGGTGAGTGAGCTTAAGATAATATCAAACTGTCCGGAAGGATAGTTTACATCTTCCAAAGCTTTTCTTTCATATTGAATTCCTTCCAGATTATTAATTTCCTGAGCTTTTGCCAGCATCTTTTCTGAGAGATCAATTCCTATTACCGATTTTGCTCCATTTTCTATGGCGTACCGACAATGCCACCCGAAGCCACAGCCCAGATCAAGCACATTTTTACCTTTGAAATCAGGTAACATACTTTTCAGAGCATACCATTCCCCGGCACCTTCTAGTCCTAATTGGGATCGTAACATTTTCTCGTACTGATCAAAAAATGATGGGTTGTCGTATTTATTTTCTTTCATGGGATGTAGGATTTGCTATTGTTGTATAAAATTACAATTATTAGCCGAGTTGTTTTTAAGTTTAAAAACAAAAATCCTTTAAAGAATAAAGGATTATAAGTTATAGATGTAAGATCGTTTTATTTTTGACTTTCGCGTAATGCACGAATTAATTCCTGGTTTCGCTCATTAGCTCTTTCATTATTCAGAGACATTACTGCCCAGATTGCAGCAGGAAGCCACCCAATCAATGTGATCTGAAGAATAAAGCAGATAATTCCGGTTAAGACTTTTCCACGCACAATAAATGATAAAAAGGGAAGTACAATAGCTAAAAACATGATGTATATTTTTGAGGTTATATGAGTTAAACAAATATATTGATTTTCAGTGTAATGAAGATAATTGACAGATGATTAATTCTGAATGTGCTTATTCCATAATTCTTCTGCATATTTCCTAAAAGTTTCAGGACCTTCTTTAAAGGCTTTGTCAAAAGTAAAGGTTCCTCCTTCAAACATAGGCTCATTATTGTCATTGATTCCATACTGAATTCTAGATTCTCCACGCATGGCAAACTTTTTATTGCCTTCATACATAATGATTTTCATGTCAGAAGGGCTTACATCACCATGACAAACGGTTTTATACATCATCCAGACTTCGGCAATTCCGTTGTGGTCCAGATCGGTTACGCTTAAAGTATTTTTCACAAACTCAGCCACAATATCCACGGGACAATCTTTAATGTAATCATAAACTTTCCATACCTGTTGACTGTTCTGTAATGAATAGCAATGAGCAAAAACCTCTGCATCACTGCTGTCATCAAATTCATGCGGAAGATTTTCATTTCTATAAATTCCCGTCTCAGAAGTAATGACAATATATTCACCTGTTTTATCTTTCCATCGGAACCCATCTCTGAAATTTCCTTTATATTCTATTGTTGATGGAATTTTTGCAGAATCAATTCTTGTAGCAATTAGGGAATCTGTTTGTTGGGTTTGGGTGATTTCGGGAGAATTGTTTTGTTCAGGAGAATCTTTCTTTTCCTTTTTACAACTCAGCAGAAACATGAAGGGAATAGAGTAAAGAAAAGCTTTTTTCATGTGTTATTTTGTTTGTTGGTCTGATAACAGGGCTCGAACCTGTGTCCTCCCGGTCCAAGAGCCAGGCGCTCTGCCACTGAGCTATATCAGATATTAGGATAGATGCAGGGCTCGAACCTACGTCCTCCCGGATGAAGAGCCGGGTGCTCTGCCACTGAGCTAATCTATCCTTTATTTCTTTTTCAGAGTTTCCCTGAAAAATATTTATTCTGTCTTAAAATCTTTGCCAGAAAAGGATTTGAAACGGTTACCCCATGCACGAGTTCCGGAGTTGGTTTAAACTGGCTTACTCCATGAGTACGCGGTGCAATCCAACCTGATTTTTCTGGATCAAGATCGACTTCCTTACAGGCTTTAACGATCATTTCCCTGTTACAGAAAGCTTTTTCCAGAAAAACTTCCCAAGGCAACGGTACTATATTCCAAACTTCTGTGTTCGGATCTATTTTACCTCCTGAAGATAGATGCCATGCAATGACATCGGCAGCCATCAGGCGCATTACTTTCCCGAAGCAAATATCATCAAGGACAAAATCCATATCTAAAGCATAGATCAGATTCATCCAATTATCTCTTGCTTTATTCCATGCACCGGCTGTATTATTCCATGTCGTAGAATCGTTGCCTTTTTTTACAGCCATGGTTTTTCTGTAGATATCATTTTCATTCCAAAGCTGTTCAAGGAAATCCGAAAGTTCATTAAGAATGGTGGTCCATTTTCCTAAAAGCTTACCTTTCTGCTCATCACTGAGATGCTGTAAAACCTTACTGTCAGAATAAATATAGGAAATTGCTTCCCAATTGGCAATATCCGGGTTCTTCAGACATCTGCTGAACAACATTTCACATATTTCATCAAATGGTCTTTCCTGACTTTGATTGGTAAATGTACTTCTTGCATTACTTCTGGCATTAAAATAAGCAATAAAACATGCTGAATTAAGGTCTTTACTGAAATTCTCAAAATTGATAGTATGGGAAAGTCCATGTTTGGCGATCTTTTGAAGTTCAATTTTTTTTGATTCGTGAATGAATTTCTGAAGACGGATCTCAATTCGTTTTAAAAGTCTCCATTTCTTGTTGTAATTTCTTTTCGAAATATCCAACCCTGCAAGTTTCCTGAGATCTTTATTGAGACGGTCATCTTTAAAATTATTTTCTCCGACTTCTTTATGAATTAATGGGGAAACTTCTTTTAAAAATGCTTCAATTCCTTCCGCATGATGATAACCGAAATTTTCTTTTTCATCAAGTTTAAAGATCTCAACAGCTTTTTTAATTTGTTTTTCAGCACCAATTGCCTGTCCAAAAGTTTCAAGCATAGAGGTATAACCATAGACACTGTTTTTCAGAGAACGATTGGCAGCCTTACTTAAAGTAGCAATTTCATGAATGGCTAAGTGACCTTTCATTAAATCAACGATCATATGCGCAACATCCTCAGGACGGTAGCGTTGATCTAAAGTTTTGTGAAGCTGTTCAATGGTACTCATGTCTTGCTGTTTTCAATTTTATTTGCTGACAACCAGTTCTTTGATCGTTTTATCCGTTTTCAACAAATCTTCCTGTGGAATCTGATGATTAAGATACGTGAAAAGTAAATTGGAAACCCAATTGTTTTCAATATTGTGAATATCATAAGAGCTGATCAGTCCAAAGTCATCAGAAATATAAGCTGCAAGTTCAGATGATCCAGTGGCTTTAAAAATAGATACAAAAATTTCTTTTCGGATTTGAGTTATTACATCCTCTGTTTCTTCATCCGCCACTTTTTCTTCTACTGCATGGTAAGCTTTCATCCATGCATCAGAAAATGCTGAAGAATCTCTATTGTCCAGGATTTCGTCAATCTTTTCCGAGTCAATAGTATGGAGAATAGTTTTTAGTGATTCATTAAAAGCTGCTTCCAGTTTATTTATTTTTTCTTTCATTATTTAAACAGATCTTATTCAAAAAGTCTTAACGGGATTGCGGTTCGAAATACGCTTTAAAGGTAAGAGGGTTCTCTACTTTTTCTTCAACATCTTCAAGATATTCTAAATATTCTGACTGATGTTTTTCCATATAAATCATCACAATAGCCAGATTTACAAAAAGATTTTTATCTTCAGAACCTAAATTTAAAGCCATTGTCAGATATTCCAGAGCTTTTTCATTTTCACCTATATCAGAATAGATTGCACCGATATTAATTAAGGCTGAAGTATTTTCAGGTTCAATCAGAAGAATCTCATCCAGTTCTTTTATTAAAAGTTCATTGAGCTCATCCCAATGGTCTTCATTTTCCCATCTTTTAGCTTGGAGTTTTTTTATATTTTCTAACCTTTTTGTTATCGTATTCATAATTTAAAATTAGTGAATTATTTTTCTTCCCTATAATCGTCTTTGTCCTTTATGATGAGTGAGTCAAATCAGAATATCTGATGAAAATTTTATCTGAAACTGAAATATCATTAAAGGTGTTTTTAATTCTGTATTGTAGACAAAATTCCATTATTGAAATACAGATAGGTTCCAAATCCATAAACCCATTGCTCATGAGCATATCCTTTCATGGTGATTCTGTTGATATCCAAAGGTTCACCCCAAGCAAGTCTGCACATTTCCATATTCATTCCTATGGCAACTTTATTGTCGGCAATTAAATTTCCTATTTTTGCGCCATATGTATTGATATACAATTGTCTGGATTTTTTATCTTCCTCAATACGTTTTTGCTCATCTGCCTTTTGCTGCTTTATCTTTTCAGCTTCTGCTAATTTCTTTTCCTCCTGAATTTTATCGTATTGTGCTTCAGTAATGAAAGAGCTGCGGAGTTGATCGATATCTAAGACAATGGTATTATTTTGATTTGTAAGGTAATAAAGTGGTTTTAAATATTTAGCTTTATTGGTATCGGTTAAACTTAAGTCTTCACAAAACCATTTTTGATTCTGTTCGATATTTACTATGTCACCAGTTTTGCTATTCACCAAATTGGAAATACTTTTTGTAGCAACTAAATTTTGACCAACAAAATCCTTTTTTGCTTTTTCAAAGTAGGGAACCAGAATGAAAGGATAGTCTCCAAAGTTTCTAGCTTCATTTACATTCCAGTAAAGAGTGTCATTCGTTTGTTCTTTTTTCAGCTTGATTCTTAATTCGGCAGTTTGGAGAGATAAATCCGATGGAAGATCTTCCAGCTTTTTGAATTTCTTATCCTGGGAATATTTGTCCCTTCCTTCTATTTCGAGTATCGTAAAATACTTTGATTCTACAGCAGATGGTTTTGTAGCTGCATATCCATAGATTACTCCATCCGTATGATCTGTTTTTACAGAAGTAAATTCCGGCAAATAAATATTGGTATTTAATTTGTCAAGATCTTCATATTGTTTGAGAGCCCTCTCATACTGATCTTTTGCGGCTCCCGAAAGCCCTTTTCCTCCATTAAAAGCTTTATATATGATAATATCATTGAAAGGAATTTTCCCAGGCTTTTTCAATGAAGTTTCTTTATCAGTTGTTAAATAATCAATAAAATTTTTATCGCTTTGAGACGGTGTGAATTTAGTAGATTTTGGTTTTAAGTAGACTTTGTATCCTAAGTATTGTTTATAATCAATAAATCTTTTTTGTTGCTGAATATTTGATAAGCTGTCAAAAGATTTTGGCTTATAATACGGTTTTTCAACTAAGCTTTCGTTTCTGATTGTAATTTGTGAATAGACGAAATTCGAAATAAAAAGTAATAGAAATAGTATCGTTTTCATAATTGTTTTTATGAGGCGAAACTATAAAAAATAGATAATAAATAAAATTAATATTGGTACTTTGTTTTAAAGTCCAGCCCATTTTCATACTTAGCCGGATTATAAAATGTCATAATTCCGATATCAGAATTTAATTTTTGTTTTAAATCATTTAAATAAGCTTCAGCTAAAGCAATGGTGCCATTAACTGTTAAATTAAATATGGTTTTATTATCGTCAGTTATATCTACACCAAACAAAATTTTATCAGGATTATCAACATATTGATTCCAATAAAATGTTTGAGCAATATCATTTGTATTGACAAAATATACTATCATTTCTTCTTCACTTCCAAAGTCTTTTTCATCATCATCATTTCTGAAAGCATACTCCAAATTCAATACTTTGTACTCAGGCAAATAAAAACTTCAAAAGCTTAAAAATTTTTTCAAATGATTTTTCATCATAATAAACCTAGCAGACAATATCTCTGATAATTTCCATTGATTCTATATTAAATTAAAAACCATTAAGCTTTAATAAGTCTTAATGGTTTTCAATATTATTTTTTATCCAAATGCTCTTTTCAATAAACTTTCCACCTTCGGCTCACTACCTCTGAAGGCTTTATACAGCTCCATAGGATCTTTTGTACCACCGGAAGACAGAAGTACTTTGTATTTTGAGGCAATTTCCGGATTGAAAATTCCGTTTTCTTTAAAATACTGGAACGCATCAGCATCCAATACTTCTGCCCATTTGTAAGAATAATATCCTGCAGAATATCCGCCCTGGAAAATATGTGAAAAGCTAGGACTCATCGCTGTTTCAGGGTTGGTAGGATATAGCGCTATGGCTTTGGTGTATTTATCTTCAAATTCTTTTACACTTTCATGTTCAAGTTCGTTGACCTTCGTATGATAATTCATATCCAGTAATCCGAAACCTAGCTGTCTTAAAGTCTGATAGGCTTCCATGAAGTTTTTAGACTGTTCTATTTTTTCAATTTTCTCATCCGGAAGAACTTCTCCTGTTTTATAATGTTTTGCAAACGTTTTCAGGAACTCAGGCTCATAACAGAAATTTTCCAAAAATTGTGACGGAAGTTCCACGAAGTCCCATTTCACAGAAGTTCCTGAAAGAGTAGGATACTGGGTGTTTGCCATCATTCCGTGAAGTGCGTGACCAAATTCATGGAATAAAGTCGTTACCTCCTGAAATGTTAATAAGCTAGGCGTATCTTTTGTTGGCTTACTGAAGTTACAAACGATAGAAATATGCGGACGTGAGTTTTCTCCATTCTGCTGATACTGGTTTTTATAGCTGGTCATCCATGCACCCGCTCTTTTTCCTTTTCTTGGAAAATAGTCTACATAGAGAAGTGATTTATAATCTCCATTTTCTTTTACTTCATACACTTTTACATCTTCATGGTATTTCGGAATATCATTTCTCTCTTCAAAAGTTAACCCGAATAACTTTCCAGCCAATCCAAAAACAGCATCCTGCACCTGGTTCAATGGGAAATAAGGTTTTAATTCCTCATCATTAAAATCATACTTTTCTTTACGGAGTTTTTCAGCATAAAAAGAGTGGTCGTAGCCCTGCATTTCGTCAATACCATCAGCTTTAGCCAAAGATTTCAATTCTTCAATTTCTTTATCAGCGTATGGTTTTGCTTTGGTTAAAAGTTCATTTAAAAAGTCAAAAACCTTTACCGGAGATTTTGCCATTCTCTCTTCCAATACAAAATCTGCGTAATTTTTATATCCTAAAAGTTCAGCTTTCTGTTGTTTTAAAGTAAGAAGTTCTTTGATCAGGTTTTGATTATCATATTCTCCGCCATCAAAAGACTTTTTACCGTTTGCCAGCGCAAGTTCTTTTCTAAGCTCACGATTTTCTGCGTACGTCATGAAAGGAATATAGCTTGGATATTGTAATGTAACTACCCAGCCTTCAAGATTTCTTTCTTTTGCTTCCTCTGCATACTGATCAATAATGGCTTCCGGAATTCCTGCCAATTGTTCCTTATCCGTAATATGTTTGAAATAAGAATTCGTAGAAGCCAGTACATTTTGTCCGAACTGTAAAGATTTTACAGAAAGATCCATACTGATTTTCTTTAATTTTTCCTTGTCCTCTTCATTTAATAAAGCACCGCTTCTTACAAAGCCTTTGTAGGTTTCATTCAAAAGCATTTCCTGCTCTTCATTAAGATTATATTTTTCCTTTTCATCATATACCTTTTTGATTTTGTTGAAAAGAGCTTCGTTTTGAGATATTTTTGAAGAATATTCCGTTAAAATAGGAGAAACTTCCTGAGCAATTTGTTGAAGCTCATCACTGGTTTCTGCAGAATTTAAATTGAAAAAAATATTGGAAACCACGTCTAATTGCTCACCGGAATAGGCAAGAGCTTCGATAACATTTTCAAAAGTAGGAGCATCAGGATTGTCAACAATAGCATTTATTTCTGCTTCTGACTTCTGAATCAATTCCTTAAATGCCGGAATATAATCTTCATTTTTAATGTCACCGAATGGTGCCGAGTGATATGGAGTATTAAATTTTTCTGTTAAAATATTCATTTTTCGATTTTTAGTTAAACGTAAATGTAAGAATTCATCGGGGAATCCCTGTTCAAATGCACAAAAATAATGCCCGGAAACCGAATTATGACAAAAATGCCTTACCTTTAAATAATCTTGTCATATGGAAAGAGGGAGTGATGTGGGAATATTTAATTTTGAAAAACAAATCTTAGATTCATTTAAAATAAATAACCTTAAATAAATAGACTATGAAAACACTCTTAAAATTTATCGGCATCATCATTCTGCTGGTTATTGTATATGCTGTCATTGCCATGTTGGCTTTCAGTAAAGATTATCATTATGAAAAATCTATTGTCATCAATGCTCCTAAAGAAAAAGTATGGAAATATATAGGTTCCAATAAAGGAATAAATGCATGGAATCCTTTTGCTAAAGGAGACCCTAATATTCAGATTACATATTCTGGAACAAGCGGGCAGGTAGGTGATACTTACAAGTGGAAAGGAAATGAAAAAGTAGGTGAAGGTGAGCAGACGGTTACGGATATCATTCCGAATGAAAAACTTGGTGCAAAACTTCATTTTATCAAACCATTTGAAGGAGACGCAAAAATCGCTTTCGTATTAACCCCTGAAGGAAATGGAACCAAAGTAACCTGGATATTTGATAATGAAATGAATACAATCATGAAGCCCATGAAACCGATGATGGATATGAATATGAATAAAATGTTCAATCAGGGACTTGAAGACCTGAAGAAACTATCAGAAAAATAAACAAAAAGCCTTGTAGAACTCTACAGGGCTTTTTTATGGCGAATTTTATCTTCTGTGGTTACAATTACAGGAATGATGTTTACAATGATTGCAATGATGACTATGCATTAGATTACTGACTAAAGCGTTCTTAAAATCATCTGTAGTCGTATTCATGCTATCATTGCCCTGACCTTTTGGATTCGGACCATATGTATTGATCCCATAATCACTATCTCCTAAGATCATCAAGAAAAAATACCCGGGAATAAACTGATATAAACCGCTGTTACCTCTGTCATGACACCTTCTTGCACCTCTCAATAGAATAAACGCAAATAACGGAAGGGATAATAACTTAAGCGGTTCTTTGATTCCTACCGGTAAATTATAGTTTTTATCAATCCACGATAAAGGATAGCAGATTGCTGCAAATATCATTAATGAAATAATATATTCTCCTCTGGTGATTCTGCCTTTGCGGGAAAATTGGTTTAGAATTCTATGGATCATTAATTAGTTTTTACAGAAGCACGAAAGTATAAATTATTATTTTAAAAAATATTATCTTTATATAAAGAATCGATTTATGGAGAAGATTGTATTTGAAAAAAGTGATATCAGAGACTTTGTGAAAACTACCATTGCAGAGAAAATTGAGAAGCTTAAAAATTTTATCGAATTTACTCAGGAAGCCAGTCGGGATATTAAAAAGACACCAAAGTACGACAGCATGAGGGAAGAAATGCAGGAGGAAATCTATCAGATGCAACGGCAGCTTGGCGCTTTGAATGATCTGAAAAGAAATATGGCAAAAGTACTGAATAACGCTACAGAAAGAATTCAGCTGGGATCTTTGGTAATTACCAATAAAGCCCGTTTTTATATTTCCGTTTCATTAGGTGAATTTTTCTTTGAAGGGGATCGCTTTTATGCCATTTCCCCGGAAAGTCCTATGGCAAAAAAAATGATGGGAATGAAATCCGGAGATGAATTTACTTTGAATAAAATTCACCAGAAAATAGTGGAGGTGTTATAATTTTTTATCGTCAATAATGAATTTTGCTTCGCAAGTGAATTGTGAATGATTTGACTGACAGAATTGATAAGTGAAGCAACTGACTATTCATCACTAATATTTACCAGTCATAAAACTTTTATTCAAA
The DNA here is from genome assembly GCF_059515185.1 of Chryseobacterium sp. CS2K3. Classification (NCBI taxonomy): domain Bacteria; kingdom Pseudomonadati; phylum Bacteroidota; class Flavobacteriia; order Flavobacteriales; family Weeksellaceae; genus Chryseobacterium; species Chryseobacterium sp. CS2K3. The sequence goes on from NZ_JCAKRW010000005.1 coordinate 82,678, forward strand.
AATCCCTTACGTAACAGCTCGTACCCCGAACCCCATATCAAAATCTTATCTTATCCTCCTGAAAATTAACTTACATGTTGTATTTTTGTCTCTATGAATAAAGCAGAAGTTTTAAAAGAAATTATAGAACAAAGAAGAAGTATTTTCCCAAAAGATTATACAGATGCGGAAATCTCTCAGGAGATTATTGATGAAATTTTACATTCAGCGACACTTGCTCCTAATCATAAGCGTACGAAACCTTGGCGTTTTAAAATATTCAAAGGAGAGGAAAAAGCACAACTGGCTTCAGAAATGCAGGCTATCTATAAGGCTACTCAGCCTGAACAACTTTTTTTGGAGAAAAAGTATAATGATATCGGCTTTAAAATCAATAAAGCAAATGTTATCGTTTCCATAGTTGTTAATTTCAGTGGAATGGTTCCTGAATGGGAAGAGATTGCGGCAACATCTATGGCGGTTCAGAATATGTATTTAAGCTGTACTGCTAATAATATAGGTTGCTACTGGAGTTCCCCTAAAATTGTTGATTATCTTAAAGAATCCTTGACAATAGAAGAAAACCAGAAATGTCTGGGGCTTTTCTACATGGGAGAAGTATAATGAATGTACCAATATAATAATGTAATAATAAAGTTCCTGAAAAGTAGGTTTAAAATATTGTTACACTGTTAGATTGATAAATTGTTACATTTATTAATTGTTCAATTAGAATTTTTGTTTATCTTTGCACTCTTAAATATTTAACTGGGACGAGCTCCCGTAAAATTCAAACATTATGTCAGTAAAAATCAGATTACAAAGACACGGTAAAAAAGGAAAACCTTTCTTCCACATCGTGGTTGCAGATTCTAGAGCTAGAAGAGATGGTAGATTCATCGAGAAACTAGGAACTTACAACCCAATTACTAACCCAGCAACTATCGAGTTGAACGTTGATTCTGCTGTACAGTGGTTAAACAACGGTGCTCAGCCTACTGATACTGCTAGAGCTATTTTATCTTACAAAGGTGCTCTTTACAAAAAACACTTACAAGGTGGTGTTGCTAAAGGTGCTTTTGATCAAGCTGAAGCTGAAAAAAGATTTAACGCTTGGTTAGAAGCTAAAGAATCTAAAGTACAAGGTAAAGTTGAAGGTTTAGCTACTGCTAAAGCTGATGCTAAGAAAGCTGCTTTAGACGCTGAAGTAAAAGTAAACGAAGCTAGAATCGCTGCTGCTGCACAAGCTGAAGCTGATGCTAAAGCTGCTGAAGAAGCTGCAAACGCACCTGCTGAAGAAGTTGCTACAGAAGGAGAAGCTGCTGCTGAAACTGAAGAAAACACTGAAGCTTAAGAACATTTCCTGTTATGCGTAAAGAAGATTGTTATTTGTTGGGGAAAATTACACGCAGACACGGACTTGCGGGCAACGTTATTCTTAAATTGGATACCGATCAGCCCGAGCTTCCGTTGGCTACATTACCTAAACTTTCAGGAAAACAATTTTATTATCACGAAATCATCGGATTTGAAATCTTTGATGAAAATGATAATAACTGTGGAGTGATCAGATCTGTAAACGATCAGACGGCACAGGTCTATTTCATTACCAATCTGGATGGAAAAGAAGTGGTAATTCCTATGATCAAAGACTGGATTCTTGAAGTAGACAGAGAAGAAAGAACCATTAAAATGGTGCTTCCTGAAGGTCTTATTGATGTTTTTCTGGTTCCTTCTAAGAAAGACGAGTAATTTCTTTTTAATGATGGTCGATTTCTTTGTTGCTCATCCATTTATTCATAAATAATTTTCATCATTTAAAAACTGATTTCAATTGTGTGTTGATTTTCAGGAATATTTCTATTGAGAACATTTAAAATATAATTAAATGTTTAAATCTTTTGTGATGACTTTTCAGAGTAAAGAATTTTTATAAAACCTGCTGTAAGAATACAACCTAAAGTAGTCATCATTACATCATAAATATCCATAGGAGAACCCATAAAAAACTGAATAACTTCCCAAAGTATTAATCCAAAAAAAGTAAATAATATTGAAAAGATTAATTTTTTTGAAAAGGAAGAATCTGTACGAAAAAGAAGTTTGTAGAATACAAATATTGATGCGCAAATTCCAGTAGCTGCGAAAAAATTAGGTAATGTTATAATCATGATAAAGAGTTGATCAGATATTATAATTTTTGATTTAAATTTTCAATCTGTTCATACATTTTATTAAAGAATATCTTTCTTTCCCTGTTTCCGGATTCATTCAATGATCTTGAATTTTTGATCTGATGTTCAAAATAGCTTAAAGAATCTTCACAGGTAATTTTATCATTGGTCATCATGTATCCAAACATACTGAAAGGGATAAAGAAAGAACACTGCTGTTCATTTTTAAACAAAATACTGTTGTTCAAAATCACAAGATCATTGATGTAAATCTGAAAATTAGATTTTTCCAAAGTTTTATTTTCTAAATCCATTAGTAATTTCTTCAGGTCTTCAAGAATCAGCTCAATATCATTTTTTCTTAGCAGACCCATTTCAGAGTAAAAAGTAATCTGTCTTAAAGCACTCAGGATAGTAGTGTCATTCCAAATTTCTGTAACATTTTGCTTGTCATATAGGTCTTTAAGCATGTCATTTTTAATAGAATGATATTGCATATTAAACTCATGAAAAGGACTTAAAAACTTATCCTGATTCAAAAGATTCATCCAGACATAAAATTTGAAACGGGACAAGACAGAATCTGAAATGGTATAGAAAAAAGGAATGTCTTTAGCTGAATAGTATACTTTTGAATTGGTAATATCCTGAAATGCATCCAGAATTTTAAGTGAATTTTCAAAGTAATTTAAAAGATCCTCGGTAGTTTTTACAGGTTGTGTTCTCTTAACAACCAATTGATTTTCCGTACCTAAAAACTGATCCAGAGAAATTTGATAATATTTTGCAAGTTCCAGTGCTTCTTCAAAACTGAATTTTGCTTTTTGTGAAGTCCTCCTGTGAGCAGCATCATAGCTGATATTAAGAATATTGGCAATCTCGTCGTTTAGTGATCGGTCTCCAATTTTTCTCCGGATTTCTTTTAATAAAGCTTCCTGGTGCATAGTTTTGTGATTTTCACAAATGTAGTATTTTTTTTAATGTGTTTTCACATTCAGAAATCTGTATTGGGCGGATAATTTTGAGCTATAATTTTTAAAGTTAGAAGTTATGAAGACACAATTTTTTTTAATACCAATACTTTTATTCAGTAGCATGATCTATGCATCAGACGTTCTAAAAGTAGATTCTTTAAGACCCAAAGTTTTTGGATTTTCGCCGTCAAAAAATGTGAAAAATATAAATGGTGTTTTATTCAAATACTTTGAAGAGGATGATGGTCTCATTCCCAAGAAAGTAAACGGACTGGTTATGGGAGCAAATATAGTAGGCATTTTTTATCCTTTTTTACTGGCTTTTAATTTACCGGATGCATTAAGCAAAGGAAGTCTAAACGATGACTATGAAATTGTTTCTGAAAATAAAATGAATAAAATCAACGGGCTTCAGTTATCTCTTATTAATATGGAGCCTACAATAACTAATGGTTTGGAGATCAATGTTTCAAGTAATATTAATTCATATGCCATCACCAATGGAATGGCTGTTTCTCCACTTTATAATTTACATCATGAAATAAAAGGTGTATCTGTAGCTCCTTTTGCGAACGTCGGGCAGAAATGCAGAGGACTTCAAATATCATTGTATAACAGTTGTGAGGATTTTCGGGGAATACAGATCGGAGCGTGGAATGAGAACGGAAAAAGAAAATTACCCTTTATCAATTGGAATTTTAGAAAACAAAAAACTCAAAAGCCATGAAAAAGTTTGCTTTAATAATAGTATCAGTGATAATGATTTTTAGCCTGAATTCTTGTGTGAGTTTTAGAAAATCAATGATTAAGGATGATTTGCTGGAAATAAAAACGGAAAACGTTCACATGATTGACGGAGAATATGAGTACAATGGATACGAATATGTAAGGAATGATAATGTAAAGTCAGGTACAGCAGGGAATGTTGGGGATATACTTGATGTGCAAAGTCCATTGATTAATACTTGTGATCGGTTGAGAATAAAATCTGTTCCGTTGATGAAAGACAAAATGTATGAAATTCAATTTATCTTTTTAAAGGAAAATGAGGTCAAATATCTTTTTAAATATGATGCTGAGCTTAAAAAAGGACTGCTTTTACTTAAAAACTACACTTCAAAATGCCATGGAGTTCCCTATTTATTAGGAGGCTGTCAGGTTTCTCAGTCAAGAATGGGATTGACAAAAAATAAAAATCTTCTTATTCAGAAATATAAGGATAATAGTGGTGCTTTACTGCTTTTCTTCTGGTCCGGATACACAATTAATTATGCAGAAAAATATAAAAGAATTAACCAATGAAAACAATATTTTTAATAATAGGTCTTTTTCTAGTTCAAGGAATGGCATATGCACAAGATTCTCTTGTTGCTACAAAAAGCAAGGTTATTTCAATAACACCTTTGAGTGGAAAAATAAAAGAAGTAAATGGGCTTGCTGTAGGGTTGGGCGGAAGCCTTATGGATAATAGTAGATACAGCCAGAAAATTAATGGTTTTAATCTGGAAATTAATCCTTTAGGGCTTGTTATCTGGATGTTTTATGATCCATCAAAACCGAGAGATGATAGTAGTTTGCTTACTGTAAACGGATTTAATATTTCAAGTGCAGGATATGGCAGAGAAGTAACTCATCACGGACTTTCTGTTTCCCTTTATAATTATAGCAAGAAGGTAAGTGGCGTTTCAGCTTCAGGACTTATGAATTATATGGATAAAGGAAATGGTGTATTCATTTCAATGATAGGGAATAATGTAGATGTATTAAAAGGTGTGAGCATATCTGCTTTTAATTCATCAGGTAAGATGGAAGGGGTACAAATAGGTGGTTTCAATGGGGCAGATGAAATAAAAGGAGTTCAGATAGGGGTGATTAATAAGTCTAAAAAAGGGAAGGGACTTCAGATAGGGCTATGGAACAAAAATGCCAAAAGAAGCTTTCCTATCATTAATTTTTAAAAACATAAAAGATTAAAAAGTAGGTTTTAATCTCTTCTTCCTAAGCTGCAGGAAAGAGTAAAAAATAAACAGTTTTATTCATTGAATACATTAAATAATTGATAAATGATTTTTAAAGACGGCGCAATCATCAAGTTGCGCCGTTTTTTTGTAACTTTGCAACCATTAATTTTTATACAAAAATTTATTATCAACAAATGAAAAAGCAAACGATCAAAGAAATCCTAAAGGATTACAAGAAAGTATTACATCATGACATTACAGTTTACGGATGGGTAAGATCATTCCGTGCTAATCGCTTTATTGCACTTAATGATGGTTCTACGATTAATAATTTGCAGATAGTTGTTGATTTCGAAAATTTTGATGAAGAACTTATCAAGAATATTAGCACAGCTTCTTCTCTTAAAGTGGTAGGTGAAGTAGTGGAAAGCCAGGGAGCAGGACAATCTGTAGAAATTGTTGCTAAAAAGATCATTATTTTAGGAGATAACTTTACAGAAGAGCTTCAAAGCACCATTCTTCAACCTAAAAAACACAGTTTAGAGAAACTTCGTGAGCAGGCACACTTAAGATTCAGAACCAATTTGTTTGGGGCTGTTTTCAGAGTACGTCACGCAGTAAGCTTTGCCGTTCATTCATTCTTCAACCAAAACCAGTTCTTCTATATCAACACTCCGGTTATTACAGGAGCTGATGCTGAAGGAGCGGGAGAAATGTTCGGAGTTACCAACTTCGATCTGAATAATATGCCAAGAACAGAAGAGGGAGAAATTGATTTCGCTCAGGATTTCTTTGGTAAGAAAACCAACCTTACGGTTTCAGGACAGCTTGAAGGAGAAACTGCTGCTATGGGATTAGGAAGAATTTATACATTCGGACCTACTTTCCGTGCTGAAAATTCAAATACAACAAGACACCTTGCAGAATTCTGGATGATTGAGCCGGAAGTAGCATTCAACAACCTTGAAGATAACATCGACCTTGCGGAAGATTTCTTAAAATATGTGATCCAGTATGTATTGGATAACTGTAAAGACGATCTGGAATTCTTAGATAACCGTTTTGCAGAAGAGCAAAAGACAAAACCGGAAAAGGAAAGAGCAAAAGAAGGTCTTATCGAAAAACTTCAGAATGTAGTAGCAAAGCGTTTCAAACGTGTAAGCTATACAGAAGCTATCGAGATCTTATTGAACTCAAAAGAAAACAAGAAGGGGAAATTTGCTTATCCTGTTGAGAAATGGGGAGCTGATCTTCAGTCTGAGCATGAAAGATATCTTGTAGAAAAACATTTCGAATGCCCGGTTGTATTGTTTGATTATCCAAAAGAAATCAAAGCTTTCTATATGAAGCTGAACGAAGACAACAAAACAGTTGCTGCAATGGACGTTCTTTTCCCAGGTATCGGTGAAATCATCGGTGGATCAGAAAGAGAAGCAAGATTAGATGTATTAAAACAGAAAATGGCAGATATGCATGTAGATGAGCACGAACTTTGGTGGTACCTTGATACCCGAAAATTCGGTTCTGTGCCGCATGCAGGCTTCGGTTTAGGATTGGAAAGACTGGTTCTTTTCGTAACAGGAATGACAAATATCAGAGACGTAATTCCTTTCCCAAGAACGCCGAAAAGCGCTGAATTCTAGAAGAATAAAAAAAAGCCTTAACATTTTGTTTAAGGCTTTTTTTATTTATTAATAGTTTATTATATTAGATGTATGAAGCAAAAATCATGCTAAATGTACTTTTTGTCAAATAAATTTATTAAATTCGTAGAATATGTTATGTTAAAACGCCAATATTAATATGCTTAAACAACACTTACAACTCAAATTAGGACAGAAGCTGGCACCTCAGCAGATCCAGTTAATGAAGCTTATTCAGCTTCATACTCTTGAATTTGAAGAGGAGTTGGAGAGGGAGTTAGAAGAAAACCCTGCTTTGGAAATTGCAAAGGATGATTCTAAGGAAGATGATTATTCTTCATTAGAAGACGCTTATCAGGATGAGGGTACAGAAAGCATTGAAACAGACTTCGACGTTAATGAGTACATCTATGACGACGAACCAAGCTATAAAACCGCGTCCAGCAACTACTCTCCGGATGATGAGGAATTTGATAATGAAAGTCTTTTAACAGAAGGACAGTCATTATATGATTACCTGATGGAACAGATTCATCTGGTAAATATCAGTGATGAAGATCTTAAAATTGCAGAATATTTGATCGGAAACTTAGATACTGACGGGTATCTGAGAAGAGAGATCAAATCTATTGTTGATGATCTGGCTTTTTCCCAAGGAATCTACACTACCAAAGAAAGGATAGAGGATATATTAGAAAATTATGTTCAGAAGCTTGATCCGCCTGGTGTGGGAGCGAGAGGACTGCAGGAATGTTTGCTATTGCAGATTGAAAAGAAAGTAAGTTCAGACAAAGCTGTTTCTTTAGCTGCCAATATTCTGAGATATCAGTTTGATGCTTTGACAAATAAGCATTACAATAAGATTATCCAGAAATATGATATTGAAGAAGATGATCTGAAGGATGCGCTGGATGAAATTTCAAAACTGTCACCAAAAGTGGGAGGAAATTTCGATACCCAAACGATTACCATTAACCAGGAAATTATCCCGGATTTTGTGATCCAGGTGAAAGATGGACAGGTAATTCCTATGCTTAACAGTAAAAATGCTCCTACTTTAAGAGTTTCGGAGGAATATAAAGACATTCTTACTACCTATTCTCACGATAAAAACTCTTCTGAGCATAAACAGGCAGCTTTGTTTATCAAGCAGAAACTGGATGCTGCAAAATGGTATATTGATGCAATTAATCAGCGTCAGAATACATTATTGCAGACGATTACAGCTATCGTTAAGTTTCAGAAAGATTACTTTATTACGGGGGATGAGAAATCTTTAAAACCAATGATCTTGAAAGATGTTGCAGATATTACAGGTTTTGATATTTCTACGATCTCAAGAGTTGTGAAAAGTAAATATGCTGATACTCCAAACGGTATTGTTTATCTTAAAGATCTGTTCTCGGACAGCTTAACGAATGATGATGGGGAAGAAGTTTCTACAAAAGAGATTAAAACACATCTTCAGGAAGTGATCAGCAAAGAGAATAAGAGAAAACCATTAACGGATGATGCCTTAGTGGTAATTTTAAAAGAACAGGGTTATAATATTGCAAGAAGAACGATTGCTAAATATCGTGAACAGCTCAATATTCCTGTAGCAAGATTAAGAAAAGAACTTTAAAGAATAGAAAAAGCATTTCAATTTGAAATGCTTTTTTGTTTGTATTGGGTATCATTGAAAGTGGGGTTGTTTATTAATGATTGTTTTCATGAAACCACCCCGTCAAAAATTCTTTGAATTTTTGCCACCCCTCCAGAGGAGGGGAATATACGGTCCTTCAACTGTAATATTCATTATAATATCAATAAAATAAGAGATTTTCAATAACTTAAGTGCCCTTCTCAAACAGTTAGTAGTACCTTAAAATAACTAAAGTGTTCAAAAACTTTTGTGACTTTGTGGTTAAACCTTCCAGTTAAGCTTTATAACTTTCCAGACCAAGTTCTTTCATAGAGATCTCCCTCATTTCCACTTTTCTTATTTTGCCGGAAATTGTCATCGGAAATTCATCCACAAACTTCCAATACTTCGGAACTTTATAATGAGCAATTCTTCCCTTGCAGTACTCTAATAATTCTTCTTCAGTAATATTAAATCCTTTTCTCACCTTTACCCAAGCCATTACTTCTTCGCCAAATTTCTCACTGGGAACTCCAATGATCTGTACATCCAGAATGTGGGTATAAGTGTATAAAAAATCTTCAATTTCTTTAGGAGAGATATTTTCTCCGCCACGAATAATTAGGTCTTTAATTCTTCCGGAAATGGTAATATATCCGTCTTTGTCCATTACAGCCATGTCACCGGTATGCATCCATCGGGCGTCGTCCAGCACTTTTTTTGTGTTCTCAGGATCATTCCAATACTTTAGCATGACAGAATATCCTCTTGTACAAAGTTCACCGTGTTCGCCGCGTTTCAGAATTCTTCCATTTTCATCTATAATCTTTATTTCAAGATGATCTTGAACAGTTCCTACAGTGCTTACCTGTTTTTCCAATGGTGTTCCAATTAAAGTCTGTGTGGATACGGGAGAAGTTTCCGTCATTCCATAGCAGATGCTCATTTCTTTAATGTTCATGAGGTTTTCTACCTTTTTCATAATTTCCGGGGGGCATACGGAACCAGCCATGACACCAGTTCTTAAGCTTGAAAAATTATAGGTATCAAAATCTTTTACTGCCAGTTCTGCAATGAACATGGTTGGAACACCGTATAAAGAGGTGCATTTTTCATCCGAAACTGTTTTTAATGTAATATCGGGATCAAAGCTGTCATTAGGAATAACCATGCAGGCTCCGTGAGCTGTACAGCACATATTTCCAATGACCATTCCGAAGCAGTGATAAAATGGGACAGGAATGCAGACACGGTCTTTTTCAGTGTATTTTAATCGTATTCCAATAAAATAACCGTTGTTCAGAATATTATGGTGTGAAAGAGTTACTCCTTTAGGAAAACCTGTGGTACCGGATGTATATTGGATATTTACCGGATCATCAAACTGTACGTGTTCCTCAAAACTGTGAAGAACTTCATCCGATATCTCCTGTCCGTTATTTACAAATGTTTCCCAATTATCATCAAAGAAAATCTCATGTTCAAGAGTAGGACATACCTCTTTGGCATATTCTACCATTTCTTTGTAATTGCTGGATTTAAAGTTTAAAGAAGAAAAAATAAAACGAACTTCAGATTGATTAAGAACATAGGTTAGCTCATGAGTTCTGTATGCGGGATTAATATTGACTAAAATAGTCCCGATTCTTGCCGTTGCATACTGTAATAATACCCATTCATAGCGGTTGGAAGACCATATTCCTACTCGGTCACCGGTTTTAGCACCTAAAAATATCAATGCTTTGGCAACAGCTGTTGTTTGATTGTAAAATTCCTGATAAGTAGCTCTGTAATCCTGATGAACGCAGACTAATGCTTCCTGATTGGGATATTTTTCGACAGTACTTTTAAGATTGGCTCCGATAGTCTGTCCTAATAATGGAACCCCTGAGGCACCATAAACATAAGATAAAGGCATAGTAAAAAGATTTGGTGAAATAAAATTAACAATAATATCTTGAACTATAGCCTATGGATATTAATTTTCCTGTGAGTTTATTTCTTTAAGCTGTTTCAGGTTTTTATCAAGTTTTTTAATAATACTGCCATATACCAGTCTGTAGTAAACCCAAATCATGGATATAGCGAGTAAGGTACTGACTATAATTCCAACAATAAAAATAGTAAGGTTAGAGCTGGTAGGCTGTATATTCTGAGAATTTAAAGTATAAAAAATAAACGATGTTAATACAAGCATAAATGCAATCAATAATACAATACTGATAAGGATAAATGCATTGACTGTTTTTTTGAAATTAATAATTCGGGTAATAAGCCCTTTAAGATTTTCTTCAATCTTGATTCTACGATAATTTTGATAGAATTTCAGAACGAAATACGCAGTGATGAGTAAGCTGAGAATTTTTATGGCAAGATAAGCGTGTCCGAAATTATTTTCCACCTCCGGAGCTTCCTGTGCCCCAAGTCTTTCAAGCATTTTACGGAAGCTGTCTGATTCTTCCTCCTGAAAGAAGTAAAACAATCCCGCAACGGAGAAGAACAGAAATTCTACAACGCTGATCCAGAAAATATATTTAATATAATTACGTGACTTCCTGTTCAACATCTGAAGAATCTCAAGGTTGTCATATTTTGGCTGAACAGGTTGTTCCTGCCATGTTTTCTTAAAGCTATCTAAATCAAATTCAGGCATATTTTTCCATCTGTTCTTTAAGGGTTTTCTTTAATCTGTTCATTTTCACGCGTGCATTTACTTCGGTGATCCCGAGGTTTTCTGCAATATCCTTGTAAGGCAGATCATCAAGATACATCATGACAATGGCTCTTTCTATATTAGGAAGAGTCTTGATTACAGTATACAAAAGCGATATCTGTTGTTGTTTTTCATCATCATCTTCCACAAAATCTTTATGGTTGATGTCCAGTTCATTGGTTGGAAGGCTTTTGCTTTTTTTTCTAAAGAGGGTAATGGCTGTATTAAGCGCTACACGGTACATCCATGTGGAAATTTTAGAATTTCCTTTAAAAGAATCATAACTTCTCCAAAGTTGTAAAACAATCTCCTGAAAAAGATCTTCTTCATCTTCCAGAGAATTGGTATACAGACGCGATACCTTAATAATCAAACCCTGATTATCTTTGATAAGCTGTGCAAATTCTTTCTCTCTGGAATCCATAGATGTATAACGCTACGAAGATAATAATAATGTGGAAACTGGGGAAGAATAATTATGATGAAGTCATGAAAGATAATTTTGATGATGCCGGGAAACCGAAAAGTAGTATCAGACAAGTTAGCCTTGAAAAAATAATATGAAATGTCTTATAGCTCAGTCTTCATACCTCAATAACTTCCAGTCTCTCGCTTCCAGCTTCCAGCCTCTTATATTTTTACCGTAAAATTTGCGTATCTTTGTCCCACGAGAAAATCGGCTTGTTGATTTCCCGTTTTACGGGAGGTAGGAAAGTCCGGACACCATAGAGCAGCAAAGCGGATAACATCCGTCACCCGTGAGGGTAGGACAAGTGCAACAGAAAGCAGGTACAGTTCGGCTGTAGTGAAACCAGGTAAACTCTTTGCGGTGCAATGGTAAGTATATCGGTTCTTTTCAGCAATGGAAATAGGGGCGGCTCGTCCTGAAAACCGAGGGGTAATCAGCTCAAGTCTTGCAGCAATGTAAGACGTAGATAAATAACAGGCACTTCTTCGGAAGGACAAAATCCGGCTTATAGATTTTCTCGTAATTTTTTAATGAATATCAATAGCAATAAAAAATCCTCAGACAGTTCTGAGGATTTTTATTTATTCGTTTTCAAGTATCTTTTTGGATTCTAAAAGTCCCTGCTTATCTTTTTCAGACAGTTGGGGATATTTAAGCTTCATCTTTTCAAGAGTATCTATGATAATCTGGATGGCAGCCATTCTTGCAAACCATTTATTGTCAGCCGGAAGTATATACCATGGTGCATGATCCTTTGAGGTTTCATTAATAGCCGTTTCGTATGCCTCCATATACTGATCAAACAAAGCTCTTTCCGGAAGATCTCCAGAAGAGAATTTCCAGTTTTTATCCGGTTCATTTATTCTGTCCAGAAGCCTTTTCTTTTGTTCATCTTTGGATACATGTAAGAAAATTTTGATGATGGTTGTTCCGTTCTGAGCAAGATGTTTTTCAAAATTTCGAATACTTTCGTAACGGTTTTCCCAGAATTTGTTGTCAAAATCCTTTACTGATGACCAGGTTTTTTCACTTAAATTATATTCAGGATGAACCTTACATACCAAGACACTTTCATAATGAGAACGGTTAAAAATTCCGATCATTCCTTTTTGAGGTAAAGCAAGGTAATGTCTCCATAAAAAATCATGTGAATATTCTTTAGAACTGGGAGTTTTGAAACTTGTCACATTGCAACCCTGTGGATTTACCCCGCCAAAAACATGCTCAATCATACTGTCTTTCCCCGCTGCATCCATAGCCTGAAGCACAACCAGTAAAGATTGGCTTCCATCAGCATAAAGCTTCTCCTGAAGTTCACGAAGCTTTTCTTTTTCCTGAATTAATAATTGTGTACCTTCTTCTTTTGTAAGTTTACCCTTATAAGATGTAGCCGCTTTTTTTATTGAAAATTTTCCGTTTACTTTAAAATCATCTGAGAAATTGGTGTCCATATGTTTTTTGATTAAAAGATTAAAAGATTAAAAGATTAAAAGATTAAAAGATTAAAAGATTAAAAGATTTTATTGATAAATTTTAAATGAATATCAGATTTCATCAATAGAGGTAGGCTTTAGCCCAAACCTAACAGCCATATTAAGTTGCAATAATTAATCCAAATAATTCACCTCTTCTAATACTACACCTAAATGTAATAAAAAAACCGCCTCCATGGAGACGGTTTCTTTATTTTTTAAGTAGAGCTTACTTCGCAGCAGTTTTTTTAGCTAGTTTAGCAGCTTTTTTCTCAGCTTTAGCAGCTTCTTTCTGTTCAGCAGGAGTCAATACTTTTGCTTCTGGAGCATTAGGATCTACATTACCTTTGATATAGATTACACTTCTGCTGTTTGCAGGGTCATTAGAAAATACTTCGATCATTTTGTTGAATCCTCCTGTAAGAGCAGTGTTGTATCCAACTTTGATTTTAGCAGATTTTCCTGGCATAATTGGATCTTGGCTAAATTCAGGAGTTGTACATCCACAAGAAGGTTTTACGTTTGAAAGGATCAAAGGCTTATCACCTGTGTTCGTTACTGTAAAGAATCTTGTACCTTCAGAATTTGGCTTAATAGTACCATAGTCAAAAGTAGTTTTATCAAACGTAATAGTTTGTGCAGATGCTAAAGCAAATGTTCCGAATAATGCAATTCCTGCGATTAATTTCTTCATATTCTTGAATGTTAATATGTTTGTTAGATAAATTTTGTGAAACAAAGTTAAAAATTATTTTAATTCATGCTTAAAAATTTTTTTCTTTAGACTATTTTTGCAAATTGCAAGCCAAAGAAATAGAATTTATGCAGATTTCAGAAAAGTACAATCCACAGGAAACAGAACAAAAATGGTACAATTACTGGTTGGAAAACAAATATTTCCACTCAGAGCCTAATGATAAACCACCATATACCATTGTTATTCCGCCACCAAACGTGACGGGTATATTACACATGGGGCATATGCTGAACAATACCATTCAAGATGTTCTGGTCCGTCGTGCAAGAATGCGCGGATTTAATGCTTGTTGGATTCCGGGAACAGATCACGCTTCCATTGCTACCGAAGCTAAAGTTGTTGCTAAATTGAAGTCTGAAGGAGTCAATAAGTCGGATATTACCCGTGAACAATTCCTTGAGCACGCTTGGGAATGGACTAATAAATACGGAGGAACAATCCTTGAACAGCTTAAAAAATTAGGATGTTCTTGTGACTGGGACAGAACCCGTTTCACGATGGAAGACAAGCTTTCACAGCAGGTTATCAAAAGTTTTGTAGATCTTTACAATAAAGGATTGATCTATAGAGGTTACAGAATGGTAAACTGGGATCCGGAAGCAAAGACCAATATTTCAGATGAAGAGGTAATATTTAAAGAGCAGAACGGAAAACTATATTTCCTTAAATATAAGATTGAAGGTTCAGAAGAGTTCCTTTCAGTAGCTACCACACGTCCTGAAACAATTTTTGGGGATACGGCGGTGTGCATTAACCCTAATGATGAGAGATATGCTCATTTAAAAGGTAAAAATGTAATCGTTCCAATTGTTAACAGAGTAATTCCTATCATTGAAGATGAATATGTAGACATTGAGTTCGGAACAGGTGCTTTGAAAATTACTCCTGCACACGATATTAATGACTACGAAATCGGACAAAAACATCAGTTAAAGATGATTGATGCTTTAGATGATGACGGAAATCTTAATGAGCACGGTTTACATTATGCAGGGAAAAACAGATTTGATGTAAGAAAGCAAATCGCAAAAGAATTAGAAGAAAAAGATCTTTTATTAAAGGCAGAAGACTATGTAAATAAAGTAGGAACTTCAGAAAGAACAGGTGCTGTTATTGAACCGAAAGTTTCAGTACAGTGGTTCCTTAAAATGTCTGAAATTGCTAAACCTGCTTTAGATGTAGTGATGGATGATGAGGTAAAATTCTATCCTGAGAAGTTCAAGAATACTTATAAGCACTGGATGGAAAACATCCGCGACTGGAATATTTCACGTCAGCTTTGGTGGGGACAGCAAATTCCTGCATATTACTATGGAGCGGGAGATGAAGACTTTGTAGTAGCTGAAACAAAAGAAGGAGCTTTAGAATTAGCAAAACAAAAAACTGGAAACCAGGAGTTAACAATAGCAGAACTTAGACAGGATGATGATGCATTAGATACATGGTTCTCTTCATGGCTATGGCCAATGTCTGTATTCGATGGATTACTTGATCCTGAAAATAAAGATATCAATTATTATTATCCAACTTCTGACCTGGTAACAGGACCGGATATCATTTTCTTCTGGGTAGCAAGAATGATCATGGCTGGATTGGAATATAGAAAAGAAGTTCCTTTCAAAAATGTTTATTTCACAGGAATTGTAAGAGACAAGCAGAGAAGAAAGATGTCAAAATCGTTAGGAAACTCTCCGGATCCTCTTGAATTAATGGATAAATATGGTGCTGACGGGGTTCGTGTAGGAATTCTATTAAGCTCGGCAGCAGGAAACGACCTTCTTTTTGATGAAGATCTGATGCTTCAGGGAAGAAACTTCATGACGAAAATCTGGAATGCATTCCGTCTGATCAACATGTGGAATCATGAAGATAAGCCAGCAATAGCTACAGATAACCAGGCAATAGAATGGTTTGAAAATAAATTAAATAAAACCATCGCTGAAATTAATGATCAGTTTGAGAAATTCAGAATCTCTGATGCCCTTCACTTGATCTATAAATTAATTTGGGATGATTTTTGTGGTTGGTATCTTGAAGCAATTAAACCTAACTACGGAGAAGGTATTTCTAAAGAAGTGTATGATAAAACAATTTACTTCTTTGAAGAATTGATGAAATTACTTCATCCTTTCATGCCTTTCTTAACAGAAGAGCTATGGCAGACAATCTCAGAAAGAAGCATCGAGGAAGCTTTAATGATTGCTCAGCAGAAAGAAGCAGGAGCATTTGATGAAGCAATTATTAAAAACTTTGAAACAGCAGCCGAACTGATCTCCGGAGTTAGAAATTACCGTCAGACCAAAGGTATTTCACCAAGAGAAGCCGCTGAAATATATACCAATGCCTCTGAATTTGCTAATGAAGCAGTAATAAGAAAACTTGCTAACGTTTCGGAAATTCATTTCGGACAGAAAACAGATAAGCCAAGCTTTACATTCCTGGTTGGAGCAACGGAAGTTTCAATTCCTCTAAGTGAAAACCTAGATTTAGGAGAAGAAAAAACTAAAACTGAAGAAGAATTAAAATATCTGAAAGGATTTTTAATTTCAGTAGATAAAAAGCTTTCCAACGAAAAATTTGTAGCGAATGCTAAGCCTGAAATTGTAGAGGTAGAGCGTAAGAAACAAAAAGATGCTCTTGATAAGATTGCAATCTTGGAAGAGAAGCTGAAAAGTCTATAAATAAATATAAACCCAATTGGGTAGAGTAGTTGTTGGAATGTCAGGCTGAGCGGAGTCGAAGCCTTGGAATAAAATGAAACAGTATTTTGTATATATTTTAAAATGTTCTGACAACTCTTATTATACAGGAGTTACAAATGATATTGAAGTTAGGTTATCTCAACATCAGTCAGGTAAATTTCCTGAAAGTTATACATATAAAAGAAGACCGGTTGAACTAGTCTTCTTTTATGTATTTAATGACATAATTCAAGCAATTGCGTTTGAAAAACAAGTAAAAGGTTGGAGTAGAAAGAAAAAAGAAGCCATTATCAATGATAATTGGGATAAATTAAAAGAATTATCTGTTTGCCAAAATAAAAGTCATTCAGATAATTTTGAAAATAAAAACCCAAAAGGCTTCGACTCCGCTCAGCCTGACACTCATATTAAGTAATAGAATAAAATGAAACACATAGAAAACATAAAAAAACTATTCTCGAGAGACTTTGTAGAAAGCCCTTTATTAGAAAGTTTTGAAGTAGGCAAAATCTATCTTTCCAGCGGAAAATTAGTTGCCTGCGATCCTTTGATCACCAATGATATGCTTCCTTTTTCTACAGAATTTCCTAAAGGAGAATTCCCAGTTACTCTACATAAAGAAAGAGAAAGCAATTGCGTAGCATATGCAGAAATTGTTTTCAATACCAAAGAAATTGTAGACTGGAAGTTAGCAACTACTGCAGGACAGAATATCAAAGAACTTGCTGAAGAAGAAGTTTTTGGGTACCCTGTAGAAAGCGGAATGGGATGTTTTATGGATGTAGACACTCAAAACAGCCTTAACGAACTGGAGCAGAAACTGTATCATAACAAAGGAGGAGATTTTATGGGAATCTATGAAGAATTTTTCCATGAATATTTCTTTGATGAAAACGGAGCGATAGACCAATATGCGTTTTTAAAACCGTCAGAATCACATCCCGGAACTATATTTGCGTTTGAGACCGGATATGGAGAAGGTTTTTATGCAAGTTATATAGCTTATGATAAAGATAAATCTCCGGTAAAGATAATTACTGAATTTATTGAAATTAGTTAAGTAAAATTAGTTATTTTTGAAAGTAGAATTTTTGTCTGTTATTAATTTTAAAACTAACATAAAACACAATGAATTTCTCATCAGAACAACCCAAAATTATTGTTGTAGGCAGTTCTTCAATAGATCTGGTTTTAGAAACTGAAAAGCTTCCTTTGCCTAATGAAACCGTATTAGCGGTAAATTCAGATAGCTATTTTGGCGGAAAAGGAGCTAATCAGGCAGTGGGTACAGCAAGACTTGGAGCAAGTGTTTACTTCGTAGGTTGTGTAGGAATGGACCCTCTTGGACAGCAGATTATGAGGAATCTTGTGGGAGAAAATGTGAATGTGGGTTTTGTTCATGAAACAGATAAAGAATCTACAGGTACAGCCTATGTGACGACCTGTGAAGGAAATGCTGCCATTGTAGTAGTTCCTGCCGCTAATAAATATCTTAGCAAATCTCATATTGATGAAGCAGACCGTTATTTCCATACGGCAGATCTTATACTGGTGCAGCTTGAAGTTTCTATGGAAGTAGTAGAGTATACGGTGAAAAAAGCCAAGAAGTATGGTAAAAAAGTAGGATTGTATGCCTCCCCTGCAATAAGAATCAGTGATGAAATTATTGAAAACGTAGATTTCATAGTGGCAAAAAGCAGCGAACTGTATATTATTTTTGGAGAAGAGCAAAGAGAAGAAGTACTTAAAAAATATTTTAATAAAGTTTTCGTGAGAGATGATGCGAATTCCACCATTTATTTTGATGGTACAGAAATGAAATATTACAGAAATAATAATGAAAAGGCTGTCTATAAAATGGGAATGGGAGATGCATTTACTTCCGGATTTGCCATTGCGCTTTGTCATGAAAACTCCATTGAAGAATGTGTGAAATTTGGAAATGAAGTATCATCAAGAGTTTCTCAAGGTAAAGGATCGCAGACGGGGCTGCCAAGAATATCAGATTTCTTGTCTTAAAGCTATTTACGGCATATCAAAAGTTTAAAACTTAACATAAAAAGATCTTGAAAATGTCCACTTTTATAGTGGATTTTTTCTTTTTATTCTATGGAAAAACTAATACTCACTACAGAAGACCATGTTTCACTTGCCGTTCATCTTTTTCGTCCCGAAAAAAATAATGGAAAACTATTGCTGATTAATTCTGCCACTGGTGTAAAGCAACAGGTATATTTTTCCTTTGCCAAATATTTTTCCGAACAAGGGTTTACTGTTATCACTTATGATTATAGAGGAATAGGACTTTCCAAGCCTAAAAAAATGAAAGGATTTCATGGGTCTATGAGAATTTGGGGCTCACAGGATTTTAAAACTTTAACTCAATATATAAAAACTCACTTTTCAGAATACAGAAAATATTGCCTGGGACATTCCGTAGGTGCTTTGATCCTTGGAATGAATAAAGATTCATCAATGTTTGAAGAATTTGTATTCGTAGGAACACAAAATGCATTTGTTGGCAATCTGAGATTAAAAACGAAAATAGAAGCTTATCTGGGATTCGGAATTGTTCAGCCTTTAACTACTTCTTTATTAGGGTATTTTCCGGCAAATTGGTTTGGGCTTGGAGAAAGTCTTCCAAAAAATTGTGCATATGACTGGAGAACCTTAATTTTAAACAAGAAATCAACCAACCGGTTGTTGGAGAAAATTGATGATTATTCTAAAAATTTAACACAAAAAGTCTTTGTGATTCGGGCTGAAGATGATGTATGGCTTACAGAAAAAGGAGTATTAAGCTTACTGAATAATACATATCCCAACCTTAAACCTACCTACAGACTTGTAAAAACTTCCGAATCTGAGAAAAAAGAAATTGGACATGTTAATTTTTTTAGAAGCTACAATCATAAACTCTGGGATATTATTTTAAATGAATTGATAGATAAATGAAAAGTACCATTGAAAACACCGTAGAATTTGTAAAAGAAAAATTAGAAGGAGCAGAAGCAGGACACGATTGGTTCCATATTGAAAGAGTCTGGAAGCTGGCAAAAAAAATAGGAGAAACAGAAAATTGTGATCAGGATGTGGTAGAATTATCTGCATTATTACATGATATTGCTGATCCTAAATTTCACAACGGAGATGAGACGATAGCTCCAAGAATATCAAGAGAGTTTTTAGAATCACAAAATGTTCCCAACGAAACTATTGAAAAAGTTTTATTTGTTATCGAAAACATATCATTTAAAAATAGAGGAAATGCTCCGGTAAATCCATCTCTGGAATTGCAGATTGTACAGGATGCAGACCGTATTGATGCCATTGGAGCCATAGGAATTGCAAGAACATTTAACTTCGGAGGATTCAAGAATAATCCAATGTATGATCCTGCAGTGCAGCCGAGTTTAAATATGTCAAAAGAAGAATATAAAAAATCAAACGGAACGACGATCAATCATTTCTATGAGAAATTATTACTTCTGAAAGATCTGATGAATACTGAAAAAGGAAAAAAAATGGCCGAAGAAAGACATCAATATATGCTGAATTTCCTCGACCAGTTTTATAAAGAATGGGATGTAGATTAAAAAATATTATATCCAAAAATTAAAGAAAAAGATTTAATATCTGCATGTGGTAGATCTTTATCCAATATATTACTGCGGTTATTAAATCTTGCTTCTAAACTATACTTATTGTTATACGTATATCCAACTCCTAAAGATGAGTTTCTGAAGCTTTGAGTAGATGCCAATTCTAATTTGTCAAATACATGTCCATCATAATCTAACTCTATAGCAGATGGAGAACTCGTTCTTATGTTAAAAACATTAATGCTGGCATTGATGAAAATCTTTGATTTGTCACTCAGGAACATATAGTGTCTCACCCCTATTGGTATACTTATATATGAATACTTATCCATTGTAATGTTGTAAAGATTGTCATTTGTACGGATGGTTGTCTTCTTATTAGAATACTGAGAGAAAGTAGGTTCCAAAATAACAGACCATTTATTTCTGTTAAAAGGAAGAATGAGCTCTGCTTCCACACCAATCCTAAAATTAGTTTTTGATGATGCAAGTTCAGGGGAAGGAAAAGACTCTTCTAGCTTTAAAGGAGCGTAAAAGTTAACACCAGGTCTTATATTAAGATTGAACTTCAATTCCTTTTTCTTTGAGAAAACTACAGTATCAGATTGGATGCCCGAATTTCCGGCTATTTTACTATTATAATCATTGAAGATTCTTGTTAAACTAGATATTGTATATTGGGTTCTGTTTACTTTAGACACGGTAGTTGGATCATCTGCAAAAAGAGTTTTCAATTGATTCAGATACCCATCGTTGGTTGCAATTAACGATTTATTGCTATCTAAAAAGTATTTTTTATAGATCAAAGGTTGTATAACCGAATCAGAATCAGAGTAGAAATATCTGGTGATATAACCTTTATAGGCGTATAATTTTTTATTTCCAAAAGTAACCTCTTTTAGAAATACTGAGCTTTTAACAAGTTTAGGTTCTTTACTGTTTGTCAGATTGGCAATATCATCAGAAGAGTAATCTATGTCCCCATTATAGGTTACATACTTTGCGTCATTATAAATACCGAATTCTTTAACATCAGATGTAGTTCCGGTAGATTCCTGAGAGGCATCCTCTTTTTTATAGCTGAATTTATCAGGATTACTTACCCATCCTTTATTTTTGATGAGTACTTCTGTTTTTACATTATCATTGTTAATAACGTAACCTTTTTCATATTTTACTTGAGCGTATATAGAAGTTATACTCAAAAAAGCAAATACTGAAAATACATTTTTCATGGTTATAAAAATTTGACTGCAAATATAAATAAAATATAGATTAAGTATCTTTGTAAAATATGACACTGATTATTTTTATAATATTTCTCGCTTCAGTTTTGTCTTTAATGCTATTTAAGGTCAAATCAGGAAGGATGGCAAAATGGGCAAGGCTGTTTCGCATTGTAACAGTGGTTTCCTCAATCTCTGTTTTTACGTATTGGTTTATCAAAAAAAGTGCAGTAGCATTTGTAGATAATTCCGTAGGATTACAAGTCATCAATAAGCTTCCACAAGCTTTGGATTTCTATCTTATTAATGTAAATAAAATTGACAATAATACAGTACTTGAGCCTAAGCATATTGGAAAAGTACGTCCGGAATATTACAGAATAGAATACCTGAAAATGGATAAGTCTGATGAATATTGGATTGTAGGTTATCTTGGAAAAAAGAATCTGGTATACTTTTCCCAACATTCTGTTCCTAATAAGAATATAGATCAGATTGTGGAAGTGCAGAACTATATTAATCAGAGTATGAAACTTTCCGAAGCAGCGAAGAAACAGGTAGACGCCTATAATTATGAAAATACGAAATTAGGAATCTGGATAACATTAGATTTTCTCCTTTTATTCCTGAATTTGGTATTGCTTCTAAAGAGAAATAAACAATAAAACTATAGAGTGCTCTCGCAGATTTTGCCGGTTGTAGATGATTGTCATTCTACTTTAATCGGTAAAATCTGCGAGAGCTTTTTTATTAAGGATAATCAAGGATCTGCATGATTCGTTCCTTGAATTCTTCCGGACAATTCTTTATGATCTTGTCTTTACTTTGATTGCTGATTTGTTGAGGTTCCAGCCATTCAGTTTTGTTTGAATTTAAACTGTGATTATCATATACTCTTTTTATGCTTCGGTTCTCATAAAAAATATATTCATCACCAAGCCAATTGCTCGCAACACTGATTTTACAAATTTCCTTTTCCATGTTATAAATTTTTTTAAGTATATCACATTCATCAAAATATGATATACTCTAATGTATATATTTTTACAATAAGAAAAAGAGGTTATTGCCAGCTAGGAGTTAAATTAAAATGAATCTATTTAATTTTTTTATTATTGAAGAATTACTGTTTTTAAGCAATATTCGTCAATTTTTTCTAGAAAAGTGTTCCCGTACTCTCAGTTGCCATTTGAGGAATATGAATGTCGGTTTTCCATTCCTCGTTCATTTTTTTGATGAAATAAGCAGAAAGTAATGGTGACGCTTTTTCAACATTTTGATGCACGAAAAAATATAGATTTTGAAGACCATCCTTTTTCCATTGAGTAAGATGTTTCATCCAGTCATCCAATCTGTCGTAATCACTTTCTGCATTGGCTCCTACATAGCGGATAAATGCATTAGGAGTTGTAAGGCGCATGTGAAGCATATCTCTTCTTCCGGCAGTATCTACGATGATATTGGTAATATTATTCGCTTCAAAAAGCTCGCATGTTGTATTCAGAATATTTTCGTCAGTAAACCATTCCGTATTTCTAAGCTCTATGGCAAGAGGAACTTCTTTGGGCCATTCTTTTACAAACTTTTCCAGTCTATCGTAATCTTTCGGTTTAAAATTATCATGAAGCTGAAGAAAAGCCATTCCCAGTTTTTCATCAAAATTCATTACCGCAGACGCAAAATGAGTGACAGGATCTGTAACGTCAATTAATCTTCTGAAGTGAGATACGGTATTGGTGATTTTAGGGAAGAATTTAAAATCGGCAGGCGTTTTTTCTTTCCAGGTTTTTACCTGATCAGGAGTTGGCATTCCATAGAAGGTGGCATTCAGCTCAATAGAATTAAACTGAGTGGCATAATATGTCAGTTCGTCCTTAGTCCCTTTAGGGTAAAATCCCTTAAGATCCGTTTTATTCCATTTGGCACATCCGATAGAGATATTTTCCAATCCTTTTTTATTGAGACTTAAAATTTCTTTGGTTTTTGAATGATCCTTTGGAAGTGTAAAATCTATTTTTGAAGGATCTTCTACTTGTCCGAATTTCATATCTGTAATTTTGTAGTGTTAAACAATAAACACAAATATAAACCAAAAAAATCATAGAAAGTTCTATGATTTTTGGTGAAAAGAGTTGTATTGAAAAGGATTATTTTTTGATGATTTTCTCCGTCGTTTCAGATTTTTCTGTTGTTATTTTGATGAAATAAACAGCAATTGGATAGCTTGAAAGATCAATTTTAACAACTTCCTGATTGAAATTCTGATTGAAAATAACTCTTTGCTGATTATCAATAAGCTTAATATTTTTTACAGGATATACTGAGTTAATCTGCAAGAAGTCTTTTACAGGATTAGGAAAAACTTTCACTTGAGGTTTACTAATCTTTTTATAGGCTGTCGATAACGTTGTCCCACAATTCGTTGTAAATGTGATATCGGGATATGCGGTTTGAAAATCATTTAATTGAGCATCATCTACACAAACTGATAAGTTGGAATTATAGTTCATAAATTCCCAGAAGTTTTCTAAAGATCCGTTTCTCAGGTTTATAGAGTTTAATTTGGGCATGTTTACAAAAGCTATTGTTTCAAGATGAGATGAAGTGGAAAAATCAAGTTGAGTAATCTGTGGGCAAATATTGAAATATACATTCTTTACATTAACATTACCGGAAGTATTGACCTGCGGAAGTAAAAGTAAAGAAGATAGTGATAACGATTCTAAGTTTGTATTATTCGAAATATTAAGTGAAGTAAGAAGATGATTGTATGATAAAGTTAAGGATTGTAAAGCCGAGCAATCATTCGTATCCAGCGTTGAAATTTTTGTTGAGTTTACAGAAATCTCTTTGAATCCGGTACATTGCGTAAGATTAATTTCTTGTAGATTAGAGAACTTATCCGCTAAAGAAATTCCAATTGTTAAATTTTCCAGCCCCGGGCAGTTTTCCAAGTCAAGCTTTCTTAAATCACTATTATAATCAAATTGAAAATTAGTTAATGCTGTACAGTTTTTAGTGATAATATTCTGAAGATTATCAGCACCTGATGTACCATCGGTATAATGACGGTTGGCTCTTAAGGTATGCAGATGAGGAAGGTTACTTACATTTACAGTATTCATATAGCCACAGCTGTTCGTAAGATCAATATTCTCCAATGCCTGTGCCGCGCTGAAATTCACATTATTGGATATTTTTTGATTAAAAGCTTTTAGTGTTTTAAGTTTTGGAAGACCTGCAAGATGTAATGCAGTCACATTACCAAAATAAATACCGGATGTAGTATTATACCCATATCTATTATAATATGAACAATCCAATTCCTCGAGGTTAATTAATCCTGCCGTGCTGAAATCAATGGAAGAAGCATTTAAACCCATTATTTTCTTTAAAGCTGAGCAGCCATTAAGATTTACAGAAGAAAAATAGGCGCCATTTGTTTCATAATGATCTGTATTGGCAATGATTTCCTCTAAATTTGTACAATTATTAGCTATAAGTTCGATGTTCTGTTCATTGGTGGCACTATTTCCCAATACTGAAATCTTTGTTAATGTATTGAGATTGGGAACCGATATTTTAGACAAAAACTTACAGGAATTAAACGTTAAAGTATTCACATTGGTGTTTTGAATATACAATTCTTGAAGTTCAGTATTCTCAATAACAATATTACCATTGGTAAGCTGGCTATTTTTGATACTTAAACTATTCTCAGGCGAATACCATGGATTTCCTGAAGCCTGATAAGCAATTACGTCGTTGATATCCTGAATTCCCGGACAGTTATCAAACGAAAGATTTATGGGAGCAGCAGTATATTGTCCTGCTTGAGAAAAATCATAATAGAAAGGTCTTCCTTGTACCTTCTTTATTTTTCCATGATTTGCGAAGCTGATATTGGCTGTTTTTGTATTCCAGAAATAAAGTTCCTCAAGATTGGAAAAAAGTACAGCATCAGAAATACCATCGGGAAGGTGGCTGTCATAGTAAGCAGTATTGATATTATCAGGATCATATCTATTTCCATTGGGATCAATATACGTTTGATCACCGATTTTGATATTCAATATTTTTACCTGCTGAGCCTCTGAAATTTGAATTTCACCATCTCCATTTTGATCTATAGCAATAGAATTTCCGTTAATGTCTTTTCCAATCTCGTTCGTTGAATTTGAACTTAAAAGTAACGCTTTGAATTTTAAATCTGTAAAATTTAGATTCTGTGAGTAAGCTAGGGAAGCGCAGCTTACTGATAAGGTAAGTAGAATTTTTTTCATGATTTTTAGTTTTTAATTTTCGGATTTACATTATAATTTTGAGATTACTTTCCGATACGGCTAAGATAGTGATTTTTTAATTTTTCGAATATTTTAAATGAATTTTCTTTATTTCTTGTGTGAAATAGGGCAATAAATTTATTTTTTGTATAAAAAATATTGAAATGACTTTGTTATCCGTATTAAGTTTTTTTTAAGGAAATCTTAAACATTGTGTTACATAATGTTAATTTTATGTTACCATACTTCATATTTAGTAGATATACATTTACACCAAGTTTTTAGAAGAAAAAATATGAAGAAAAAAATAATCTGTGCTTTTGCTTTATTGTCTTTCGGTTTTGCATTTTCACAGGAAACCAGTTCTAAAATTTTTGGGAGATTAAAAGGAGTTTCTTCCGAAGTTACAGTAAAGGTAATACACATTCCTACGAACAGTAACTTTGAAACGAAAACGAACAGCAAAGGACAGTACAGTTTGGATAATCTTCAGCCGGGAGGACCTTATAAAATTGAAATTTCTGACGGATCACAGATTATTTATGAAAACCCTGCCCTCCAGCTTTCCTTAGGAAATAATGATTTGCCGGTAGTAGAAATTGGGAACAAGGAAAAGACCATTGATGAGGTTAAAATTACCTCAAAAAGAACTACCGTAAAAAACGGAGTAGGAATCAGCCAGGCACAAATTTCAGGATTGCCTAATATCAACCGTGGTATTCAGGATGTTACAAAACTAGTTCCTCAAAGTGCTAACAATTCATTCAATGGTACTAATTTCCGTTACAATAACGTTACCATTGATGGTTCTATCAATAACGATGCTATTGGTTTCAGCCCTTCATTAGGAGGTCAGACGGGAACTTCAGGAATGCCGGGGAGTAGCACACGCTCCAATTCCATCAGTTTGGATGCTATTCAGGATGTGCAGGTGTATATTGCTCCTTACGATGTGAAACTTGGGAATTTTCTTGGCGGAAGTATCAATGCCGTTACCCGAAGTGGAAGTAATGATGTTACCGGATCTCTTTATACTTACGGAAGAAATGCAGCAATTACCGGAAACAACAGAGTGGGAGATAATTCAAAAATGCCAAAGGATTTCTCAGATTTTATCTATGGAGGTAGAGTAGGATTACCTGTAGTGAGAGATAAAGTATTCTTATTCACGAATCTGGAATATACTAAAAGAACAGATCCTATTTTTTATAATGCCGGTGATCCAAATACCTTGATTGATCAGACGGTTGCCCAGCAGATATCCAATTTTGTACAGAATAAATATGGATTTAATGTCGGAAGTTTTAATCAGTACAACAACTTTTCCGAAAGTTCTAAGCTTTTCAATAAGTTAGATTGGAAAATTAATGATAAACATACATTATCGATTAAAAACAATACAGTATTTTCTCAGGCATCCAATTTAGAGAGAGATGGTGCTAATTTCAGGTTCTCAAGCATGGATTTTGTTCAAAAGAATACCGCTTCTACCACCACCCTTGAATTGAAGAGCCGTTTTAACGATAAATGGAATAATAACCTGGTTGTAGGATATTCCTCAATTCATGACTACAGAGATCCCACTTCTTCAAATGCAATGTTCCCACAGGTTGAGATTACCCATAATGGAGGAACAATTTTATTAGGTAATGACAGAGAGGCGACTGTTTTCAATATGAAGCAGAAGACATTTGAAATTACTGATAACCTTACCTATAAAACAGGAAATCACACCTTTTTATTAGGGACACACAATGAGCTATACAATATCAATTATGGGTTTGTAAATGCTTTGAACGGAAGAATATCTTATAAAAGCTTAAATGATTTTTATAACGGAACTCCGGCAAGAATAAGAGGTACCTATCCGTTTAACGGGGAAAGCAGACAAACGCTCTTCGACAATCCTTATGCTCAGTATAAAGTGAATCTTCTTTCATTATATCTTCAGGATGAAATTAACTTGGGAAGAGTAAGACTGTCACCGGGAGTCAGAGTAGATTATACAGATTTACCTAATAAACCACAACTAAGCCCATTGGTGAACAGCTCACCTCAGGATCCTAATTATGGAAATACCTATAATTATACCCCATTGAGCCAGCTTACCAACAGTTACCTTAATAAACCTACATTATCTCCAAGACTTGGATTTACTATTGATGTTACAGAAGACAGATCCATGGTATTAAGAGGTGGGTCAGGGATCTTTGTAGGAAGAATTCCGTTTGCATGGCTGGGATATGCTTATTATAATGATGGAGTAGGTTTCGGAAGTTATGATTATAACGCACCAACTGCAGCGCAACTTGCAGCTAATGGAGATCCTTTGATTGGTTCTAATTTCTCTAAATGGCAAAATTCATCTAAAGTACAGGTAGACCTTATTGACAATAATTTTAAAATGCCGAGAGTTTGGAGAAGTTCCCTGGCGTTCGATTATACACTTGCAGGCTATAAGCTGACATTAGAAGGGATTTATACTAAAGTTCTGTATGATCTTAAATTCCAACAGGTCAATAAAACGGATAATGTAACCTATTACAGCTATGATGTGAATCATGAAATGCCGATTTATACAACCAATATCAATAGTAAATTTTCCAATGCATATCTTTTATCCAATACAAAAGAAGGATACCGTTACAACCTGACCGCTCAGATTTCAAAATCATACAGCTTTGGATTTAATTTCTTTGCCGCCTATACTTATGGAGACGCAAAAGATATTACAAACGGAATCAGAAATTCTATGGAAAGTAACTGGCAGATGAACCAATCTCTTACGCCGAATGATCCTAAGTTAACGACTTCTAATTTTGCTATTAAAAACAGAATTGTTGCCAATCTTGGATATGCTTTCAATATTTCAAATTCAAATAAACTATATACCAATGTGTACTTTAATGCTCAGTCAGGAAATCCATTCTCCTGGGGATTTGTAAACAGTACCATTGCTAATACCGGACAGGCAGCAGGTCTTGCTTATGTCTTTAAAGATGCTGCTGAAGCTGCAAAATATATTGTACCTATTAAAGACGGAACAGGAAATATTTTAGTAACTGCTCAGCAACAGATTGCAGATTATGAAAACTTTGTCAATAATAATGATTATCTGAAGTCAAGAAGAGGAAAATTCACCGAAAGAAATGGAGATACAACTCCTTGGAATGTTCAGGCTGATATCAGAATTATGGACGAAATCAGATTGAGCGAAAAATCAAAGAGCAACATCCAGATTTCTTTGAGCATCATCAATTTTACCAATTTACTGAACAAAAACTGGGGTAAAGTCTATTTTGTACCGAATACCTTTAACTCTACAGCAAGTGTAGGGCTAACGAAAGTAGGAAATGTAGCTACCGGACAACCAGCTGCAGGTGACCCGACTTATAACTTTAAAACACCGGGATTACCTTATACAATTGATCAGTTTGCATCAAGATTTCAAGCACAGTTAGGAGTTAGATATAATTTTTAATTACTGCTTTATTTTACTTTTATACAATTCTTTCATAGGTTCGGATTTTCTTTCCGGACCTTTTTTATGAATAATAAGTAAAGAGGATATAAATGGGATCAGGAGTAAAAGTTGGGGGCTACGCAAAAAGTTTCGTTAATCTGAAGAAAAAATAAATTATCTTTTTACTCCTCTAAGCTTTATACTTAAATTTTCTATAAACGCAAAGACATGATGGAATTGATTATTGATAAGGGAGCTAAGAAAGCGACAAAAGTAGCTAATGAAGCGATGTAGATACGCGTACGCTTAGAAAGAATCAATACAATTGATTCAAGCTTTGCTTTCTAAAATACAACAGATAATAGAAATCCTTTGCGTTAAATTTTAAAATTAAACTGATCTAAATATTCTAAGCCCCACAACTTTTGCGCTTGATCCTATAAATGACGAAATATCTATTCTTTTTGGTAAATAAATGATTTTTGACATTGAGCAATCTATTGGTTGTGAGTAGTTTTTCAATTCAATATAACGGGCTTTAGCCCGTTTTATAATCAAATGATATTTCCAATGGCTTTAGCCAAAACATATCAATAGCTAATAACGACAAAAGCACACCTTTCGGTATGCTTTTGTAAATATAGAGTGTTTATTACTTGATCCTATGCTTCACAGCTTGAGCATGATACAAAGTTCACCATCATTTCTTTTGAAACGGAAGAACTTCTTTGGTAGTAAAGCGTTTTTACACCTTTCTTCCAAGCCTCAATGTATAGATAGTTTACATCTTTTACAGGCATTGTAGAAGGAATCTGAAGATTCAGAGACTGTGCCTGGTCAATGTATTGTTGTCTTTGTGCTGCCTGAGAAATGATTTCCATTGGAGAAATCTCTTTGAATGTTTTGAAGACTGCTTTCTCATCATCAGTAAGCTCGTTCAGATGCTGTACAGAACCATGGTTCAACATGATAGTTCTCCATGTTTCCTCATTATCCAATCCTTTTTCTTTCAATAATTTTGCAAGGTATTTGTTCTTACGCATAAAGTTTCCTTTAGCAAGACCCGCTTTATAATAGTTGGAAGAGAAAGGCTCGATTCCAGGAGAAGTCTGTCCTAAGATGGCAGAACTTGAAGTGGTAGGAGCAATAGCCATTGTAGTGGTATTTCTTAATCCATATCCTTTCAGTACGTCCGGTTCTCCGTAGATATTGGCAAGTTCTCTTGAAGCCTGCTCAGCTTGCTCTTTAATGTGTCTGAAAGCTCTCGCATTGAATTGAGTTGCCTCAAAGCTTTCAAATGGAATCATATTTTTCTGTAGGTAAGAATGGTATCCTAAAACTCCTAATCCAAGCGCTCTGTGACGCATTGCGAAGTTTCTTGCTCCCTGTAAGTAATAGTTACCTTCAGTTTTATCAATAAATTCTGATAATACCGCATCAAGGAAGTATACCGCTAATTTCACAGCATCTGTATCTTTCCACTCGTCATACAATTCAAGGTTCATGGAAGACAGACAGCAGATGAATGATTCTTCCATTGTAGAAGGAAGCATGATCTCAGAACAAAGGTTACTTGCGTTTACCGTCATTCCAAGGTCTTTGTATACCTGTGGTTTGTTTCTGTTTACGTTATCCGTGAAGAAAATATAAGGAAGACCTTTCTGCTGGCGGCTTTCCAATACTCTTGCCCAGATTTTACGTTTATCCATATCACCATCAATCATATCCTGCATCCAATAATCCGGAACACATACTCCGGTGAACAGGTTTTGAATGGGGCTACCGATATCTTTAATAGATAAAAATTCTTCAATATCTCCGTGGTCAATATCCAGATAAGCAGCAAATGCACCTCTTCTTACACCTCCCTGAGAAACAACATCCATTGCCGTATCAAAAAGCTTCATGAATGAAACTGCTCCGGAAGATTTTCCGTTATCCGTTACAGCTGTACCTCTGTTTCTAAGCTCTCCAAAATAACCTGAAGTACCCCCTCCGATTTTAGTCTGCATGATGACTTCACCCATTTTATGAGTAATTCCTTCAATGCTGTCCGGAATGTGAGCGTTAAAACAAGAGATAGGAAGACCTCTTTCAGTTCCCATATTAGCCCATACAGGAGAAGAGAAACTGATCCATCCTTTTGTGATCATTTCCTTGAAAGCCGGCTGAAGTTCAGGTTTGTATAACCTTTTTGCAGCAGCTGTGGTAATTCTGTCGATAGCTCCGTCTACCGTTTCACCTTTCAACAGATATCCTCTGTTCAGCATTTGCTCAGACTCTTCGTTGAGCCACCATATATTTGAATTTTGCTCTTCCATAGATGTTATATTTTCGAATTCCGGGATGAGATGATCACCCCGGAATTTTGTTTTTTTTATATTATTGGTTGTAAAATTTCTACTTTATGAGAACCATTCAGTCTGCTTTCATCTCTCAATCTTTGAAACTCCTTAAAAGACGGAACATTCAAAACTTCATGCTGAACTTCTTCATTGATATAGTTTGAATAATGTACAAAAGTAACACCGTCTTCCTTTACATAGACCTTATATTCAAATGTTGTCTGATCCAGATTTTTGAAATCATTCAAAAACGTTTGAATATGAGTCTTATTGGCAGGAACAAACTCAGGTTTTACGGTATAGCTTACAATTACATTAATCATGTTTTATCTTTGTGTTTATTTAAAGCTTGGTATTCTTCTGAAAAAATAATCAACTTTCATTCAGAGTAACGAAACGCTAATATGATCTGCTTTGACGCTCGCTTCACTCGCGCTTTTACAATTGATATTAGAACAAATCGTTCGCTGTAATACTCTTATCGTGTTTCGTGTAATCTACAGGTCTTTTTGCAAAGAAATCATCCAGAGAATTCGCGAAAACTTCCTCTTCGAACCATACCATTGGTCTGTATTGTTCCGGAGTGATGTTGTATCTTGTTTTCATATTGATTTTCTTCAAACTGTCGTCTACACGATACTTCATGAAGTTCAATAAATCTTCTTTAGATACATTGTCGATTTCTCCTAATTCAAAGATCCAGCTAAGGATATCACCTTCTCTTGCGATAGATTCATCAACAAGTGTGTAGATATCTTCAATATCGCTGTCTGTTAATAGATCAGGTTGCTCCTCACGGATTTTGTTGATTAAGTAGATTCCGGCATTAGCGTGAATTTGCTCATCTACAGAAGTCCATGCGATAATGTTAGAAACATTTTTCATGAATCCTTTGAATCTTGTGAAAGAAAGGATGATGGCAAACTGAGAGAAAAGAGAAACGTTTTCTACTAAGATACTGAATAGTAATAATGCAGAAACATATTCTTTAGGTGTAGCAGAGTTAGCATGCTTTAAAGCATTTCCTAGAAATTCAATTCTACCTTTTACAGCTGGAATTTCAATGACGTTCAGGAACTCGTCGTTATATCCTAATACCTCCAATAAACGGGAATATGCTTCAGAATGACGGAACTCACATTCTGCAAAAGTAGATCCTAATCCATTGAATTCCGGTTTCGGAAGGTGGTTGTATAAATTCCCCCAGAATGTCTTTACAGACACCTCGATCTGTGCAATGGCTAAAAGCGCATTTTTCACAGCATGTTTTTCATGTGGTTCCAACTGCGAATGAAAATCTTGTACATCTGCAGTAAAGTCCACTTCCGAATGCACCCAGAACGATTTGTTGATCGCTTCCACAAATTGAAGGACCTCCGGGTATTCAAATGGCTTATAACTTACTCTCTTATCAAAAATTCCCATATTAAAATATCTATATAATTAAATAATTCAGATCTCTGTGGATAACGTTCAGAAAATGTATAACTTTTTGTTTTTGTGATGGTTGTGAATTTAAGTTATTCACATTCTAAGTTTGTGTTTCTGATCAGAATCTAAATACAAAGTTCGAAAAAAAGAACTGATTTTGAAAGAGGTAAATACTAATAGGCTGACTTTTAGCTGTAAAAGTTTTCCACATTTACATGAAACAGGCACGAATAATAGGCTAGACAGCTTTCTTGGGGATAAATACATGTAAAACTTAAGTTACGGTTAAACAAAAATTGATAAAATGCTTTGAATAAAGGGTAAAGTAGTTAAACAAAAAAATATTTGAATAAATTTTCATTCTTGTAACAATTTGAAAATATCATCTACTTATTGGGTATAAAACATAGATCACTTAATGTTAGTAATTCAGGATTTACATAAATCATACGATACAGGAAAAAGCAAACTTCACGTTCTGAAGGGAATCAATCTGAATATCTCCGAAGGCGAGTTTGTATCTATTATGGGAAGTTCCGGTTCCGGAAAATCTACCCTTCTTAATATCATTGGGATTTTGGATGAAAAAGATTCAGGAACCTATGAATTGGATGGTGTTCCGATAGAACATTTATCCGAGGTAAAAGCTGCCGAGTACAGAAGTAAATTTTTAGGATTTATTTTTCAGTCCTTTAACCTGATCAATTATAAAACGGCTTTGGAAAATGTAGCACTTCCTTTATACTATCAAAATGTACCAAGGAAAGAGCGTAATCAGAAAGCAATGGAGTATCTGGAAAAAGTAGGACTTGCACAATGGGCAAATCACCTTCCCAGTGAACTTTCAGGGGGGCAGAAACAAAGAGTTGCTATTGCTAGAGCTTTGATTACAGACCCGAAAGTGGTACTGGCGGATGAACCTACCGGAGCATTAGATTCAAAAACAACACACGATATTATGAAGCTTCTTCAGGATATTAACAATGAAGGAAAAACAATCATCGTGGTAACC
The DNA here is from genome assembly GCF_059515185.1 of Chryseobacterium sp. CS2K3. Taxonomy (NCBI): domain Bacteria; kingdom Pseudomonadati; phylum Bacteroidota; class Flavobacteriia; order Flavobacteriales; family Weeksellaceae; genus Chryseobacterium; species Chryseobacterium sp. CS2K3. Next base: position 116,508 of record NZ_JCAKRW010000005.1, read on the forward strand.
CATGAGCCGGATGTTGCTGCACAGACAAAGCGAAATGTTGTTTTGAAGGACGGAATCATTGAAAGTGATGAGTTTATTAAGCAGATTGTGCTTTAAAAGTCAATAGTGAATAGTCAATTTTGCTTTGCAAGTGAATTTTTATTTGCTTGAAGTGAAATAAATTTAAATATAACACACACAAAAAAATGAAAAAAAGTAAAAATGTTTTTAAATCTAAATCACTATAAACTTGATGTTTATAAATCAGCTAGAGAATTAAGAATAGAATGTTACAAACATTTATCTAAGATTCCGGATAGTGAAAGATTTAATATAATAGATCAGATAAGACGAGCATCTACTTCAGTTGTATTAAATATTGCTGAAGGTTGTTCAAGGAAATCAGAGCTGGAAAGAAAAAGATATTTTGAAATAGCAAGAGGTCTGTTGTTGAGTTAGACTCCTGTTTTGATATAGTTATAGAGTGTGATTATATCAAAAGAGAAGAATTAATTAAAATTGAAAATTTAATAAAGACAACATTCATCTTATTAAGTAAAATGTTGAAAAAAGATTAGAAATGTAAAAGGGAAATATTCATTTTGCTGTAGGTTTAAAAAGAGAAATTGACATATTAATTGACTTCGAAGAAAATTGACAGTACAGCTCATTGACTTTTTACAAAGTAAAAAAATAAAAAACTATGTTTGACCTAGATCGTTGGCAGGAAATATTCAGTTCTATCCGCAGTAATGTGCTTCGGACAGTACTTTCGGGGTTTACGGTGGCTTTAGGCTTATTTATATTCATTGTTCTTTTCGGAATAGGGAAGGGACTTCAGAATGCTTTCTCGGAAGGGTTTTCAGGAGATGCCAAAAACCTGATTACTATTTCTACGGGGAAAACAACTTTAGCGTATAAAGGTTTACAGTCTGAACGTACCGTAACGATGAATAATGATGATTATGATTTTCTGATCAACGCAGAAAAGAAAAACGTTGGAGCATCCAGCCCAAGGTATAATGCCAGTCTGATGGTAAAATACGGGAAAGAAAGCGGAATCTATCAGGTACACGGTGCGGAACCGGGTGAGCAGATTATTGAAAACCGAAAAATGATCGATGGACGATACATTACTCCCAGAGATCTTGAAGGAAAACAGAATGTGGCTGTAATCGGAAGAATGGTTCAGAGAGACCTGATTAAAAACGGAAGTCCTGTTGGAAAAGAACTGGATATCAACGGAACTATGTTCAAAGTAGTAGGTGTATTCTCAGATGATGGTGGAGACTGGGATGAAAGACATATTACCGTGCCGATTACCACCTTGCAGCAAATGAAGAAAGGTTCTGATACCGTAAATATTGCTTATATCACGTACAGCGATAAAATGACCCCTCAGGAAGCCATTAAATATGGTGATGAGCTGAAAGATAAATTAAAATCACGAAAAAGTGTTTCTCCCGACGATGAAAACGGTGTCCGTGTCTGGAATAATGCCAAAAACATGAACGATACCTTTACCTTTATGGCAGTTCTTACAGCTATTGTTGGTTTTATCGGGATGGGAACATTGCTGGCAGGAATCATCGGGATCAGTAACATCATGGTATACATCGTAAAAGAAAGAACCAAAGAAATAGGAGTAAGAAAAGCTATTGGGGCAAAACCAAGAGGGATTGTAGCGCTTATTGTTCAGGAAAGTGTTGTGATTACAGTAATTTCAGGAATAGTAGGAATAGCAGTCGGTGTTTTGACATTAAGTATGATTGGTGACAGCCTTGAAGAGTTTTTCATTAAAAGCCCGAGTGTAGGGTGGGGAGAGATTCTGATGGCGTTTATAGCTTTGGTTTTCTCTGGGTTTGTAGCAGGATTTGTGCCGGCTTACAGAGCTTCAAAGATCAAACCTATTGAAGCATTGAGAACAGAGTAACTATATAACTTGTAACTAATAATTCATAAAGGTGAATATTATATTTAAAAAAGATACCTGGCAGGAGATTTATTATTCATTAAGAAATAATAAGCTTCGTACATTTCTTACCATGATCGGCGTGGGATGGGGAATGTTCCTGTACGTGAGCCTTCTTGGAGCAGCAAAAGGAATGGAGAATGGTTTTGATAAACTTTTTTCCGGATTTGCTACCAATTCCATTTTCCTGTGGGCACAGAAAACCTCTATTCCTTACGAAGGATTTCCCAAAGGAAGAGAAGTTCACCTGAACCTTTCCGATATGGAAATGCTGAAAAGAAAAGTAACACAGGTAGATTATATCTCTCCTCAGAATGCCAGAGGAAGCTTTACGGGAACACCAGGAGAATCTATGTCCAGAAACGGCAAAAGTGCTACCTATTCTCTTACGGGAGATTACTCGGTGGGAAATAAAATTTCAGAAAAGAAACTTATTTTCGGACGCTATATCAATGATGCAGACGTTTCGGGAAATAAAAATGTAGTGGTCATCGGAGAAGAAATTTATAAAAACTTCTTTGATTCTAAGAAAAAGGAAAATCCGATAGGACAATCAATCAATATCAAAGGGCTGTTCTTTAATGTAATCGGAGTATTCAGAGTGAAAAAAGGAGGAGGCTTTGAGAATGATCAGACCGCTTTTATTCCACTTTCTACATATACTAAAATGTATAATGCAGGAGATCAGATTGATATGTTTGCAATTGTAAGCAAGCCAAATGCAAATGTGAACTCCGTGGAAGAAGATGTAAAACAGGTGTTAAAAGCTAAAAACAAAGTTTCACCTGAAGATACCAATGCATTCGGTAGTTTCAATCTTGGAAAAGAATTTAAAAAACTGACAGGTTTCCTTACGGGAATGCAGCTTCTGACCATTATTGTGGGAACACTAACGATTTTAGCAGGAGTCATTGCGATCTCTAACATTTTATTGATCACGGTAAAAGAAAGAACCAAAGAAATCGGAATCAGAAGAGCATTGGGAGCAAAACCAGCCGAAGTAAGAAACCAGATTTTGTTAGAAAGTGTAGTGATCACGCTCTCCTCGGGATTATTAGGATTTATGTTTGGAATCTTTGTGCTGATGATCTTAAATGCCGTTACCCAGGGACAGGATTCTTTTCCTTTCTATAATCCGACGGTAAACTACGGAAACGTATTTGCTGCGATGGCAGTAATGGTTATTTTGGGGCTGATTATCGGAATGATTCCTGCGCAGAGAGCCGTAAAGATCAGACCGATTGAAGCATTAAGAACAGAGTAATAATTTGAAAATGATATAATTTGAAAATTTAAAAATAGAAAATGATCAGTAGCCATGTGGTATTACTCTTTTAATTTTTAAACCTTTCAATCTTTTAATTAAAAAATAAACTAGACATATGAAAAAGAAATTCACTTGGAAAAAAGCCATTTATATTGTGTTGGGGCTTTTATTTGCAGTGGCATTGTTCTCAGGGATTGGCTATCTTGTGAAATCAAATTCCAAAGAAGGCGAATCCTTCCTTACCCGTAAACCCAACATTCAGAATATGGATGATAAGGTGATGGCTACCGGAAAAATTGTTCCCAAAGAAGAAATTGAAATCAAACCCAATATTGCAGGGATTATCGATAAAATCTTAGTAAAGGAAGGAGATAAGGTAGAAGTAGGTCAGTTGATTGCTACTGTGAAAATTGTACCAAGTATCTCAGAAGTAAACGCATCTCAGCAGGAAGTTCAGAATGCTCAGATTCAGATCAGCAATGCTCAGATGAATGTATCAAACATGCAGAAGCAATTTGAAATTCAGGATAAGCTGTATAAGCAAGGTGTTGCTTCAAAGCAGGAATTCCTGAATGCTCAGCAGCAATTGTATTCGCAACAGCAGACGCTTAAAAATGCTCAGCAACAATTGAATACTGCTCAGAAAAGATTACAGATCGCAAAAACCGGAGCTACTCCTGAATTGCAGGGGCAAGGATTGGCAACTACGCAAATCCGTTCAAAAGTAGCAGGTACCGTTCTTGAAGTTCCTGTAAAAGTAGGAAGCCAGGTAATTGAAGCCAATAACTTCAACGCCGGAACTACAATCTGTTCTATTGCAGATCTAAACTCCTTAATCTTTAAAGGAGAAATAGACGAGGCGCAGGCAGGAAAACTTAGCGAAGGAATGGATATGAATATTGTAATCGGTGCATTACAGAACAAAACTTTCCCTGGAAAACTAACCATGATTGCTCCTAAAGGAAAAGATAATGCAGGTACCATCAAGTTTCCTGTAGAAGGAAATGTGGATAATCCTAATAACGAATATATCAGAGCAGGTTTCTCTGCTAACGGTGAGATTGTGTTAAGCTCTCAGAAAAACGCTTTATTACTGGATGAATCTTTAGTTCAGTATGAGAAGAAACAAGGTAAAGATGTTCCTTTCGTAGAAGTGAAGCAAAAAGACGGTAAGTTTAAAAAAGTGTACGTAAAACTTGGTGCTAGCGATGGGATCAATGTTCAGATTCTTCCGGGATCGGATATTACAAAAGATTCAGAAGTGAAAGTTTGGAACCCATCCGATAAAGACAAAGAAGAATTGAAAGAAAAATCAAAGTCAAAATAATAAACTGACATTATAAATTGGCAAGTCCCGGAGTGTTTTCTCCGGGATTTTTTTATGAATGAAATTTAGCCTGATTGTCAAATTAAATTTAAAATGCAATAAAAATACCGTTAGAAATGTTTTAATTTTAATTTAAAATATAGCCATGAAGAAAAATTATCTGATTTTGTTCCTGCTTATCATTGTAAAATTTATCCTTCAATATATCCTGATAAGTCCTGAATATGAATTGCAGCGGGATGAATACTTACATTTGGATCAGGGGAATCATCTTGCTTGGGGATATCTTTCAGTTCCTCCTGTAAGTTCATGGATTTCATGGCTGATCAAGATATTGGGCGGCTCTGTATTTTGGATTAAATTTTTCCCGGCTTTATTCGGAGCCCTTACGATGATTGTGGTCTGGAAAGCCATCGAAGAATTAAAAGGTGGTCTTTTTGCTTGTCTTCTTGCCTCTTTGGGATTGTTATTTTCATCCTTGCTTCGTATGAATATGCTGTATCAGCCCAATTCACTAGACGTTTTGTTATGGACTTCTTTTTTCTACATTCTGATAAAATATACCTATACAGAAAAAGTAAGCTGGCTTTATTGGGGCGGAGTTATTTTCGGAATTGGAATACTCAATAAATACAATATAGCTTTTCTTGCATTAGGATTTATTCCAGCACTTTTATTGACAAAACAGAGACGGATTTTTGTAAATCCCCACACGTACGGCGCAGCACTTTTAGCTTTAATAATTATTTTCCCTAACCTTGTTTGGCAGTATAATAATGGTTTTCCGGTTGTTCATCATATGAAAGAACTTTCCGAATATCAGTTAGTAAATGTCAACAGATTTGACTTTTTGAAATCACAGCTTTTATTCTTCATAGGCGTAACATTTGTTATTCTGTTTGGCTTTTATGCTTTATTATTTTATAAATCTTTTGAAAAGATCAGGTTCTTCTTTTGGGGATATGTTATCACAATATCGTTGTTTGTGTTTTTTAGAGCAAAAGATTATTACGCAATAGGTATATATCCTGTTTATATTGGATTCGGAGCCGTTTATCTGGAGAATATTTTAAATAGCGGATGGAAAAGATTTCTCAAACCTGTCTGCATTTTACACCCTGTCATTCTGTTCTTACCTATATATAATTTAGCATTTCCAAATAAAACCCCTGAATTTATAGCTGAAAATCCCGAATCTTATAAAAGGTTTGGGCTCTTGCGCTGGGAAGATGGTAAAGATCATGCATTACCTCAGGATTTTGCAGATATGCTGGGCTGGAAAGAACTTGCTCAGAAAGTAGATAAAGAATATTCAAGATTATCAAAATCAGGAAATACGCTTGTGTTATGTGATAATTACGGACAGGCAGGAGCAATTAATTTTTATTCAACAAAAGGAGTAAAAGCAGTTTCATTCAATGCAGACTATATTGATTGGATGGATTTAAGTAAGAAGTATAAAAATCTGATTAGAGTTAAAGACGCACCAGAAGATGAACTTGAGAAGACGGGAGTATTTTTCAAACATTCTGTAACCGCAGATTCTGTAACCAATCCATATGCGAGAGAAAGAGGAACTGTTATTTTTAGTTTTGAAGATGCGAAAATTGATATACGAAAGAGAATTCAGGACGAGATTCATGAAGTAAAAAACCGATGGCGCAAGTAAGATTTTAGGAAATAGTAATTAGGAAGAGAAAATATTATTGCAACAAAATTGCATTAAGTGGATTTTATTTTACCTTTGTACAGTAAAATTTAATCTCAACTGAAACATGGAAAATAAAAAATTTGATGTCATTATTATAGGCGGAAGTTACGCAGGGTTGTCAGCAGGAATGGCATTGGGGAGATCTCTCAGAAATGTTTTAATTATTGATAATGGAAAACCCTGCAACAGGCAGACTCCTCATTCGCATAACTTTGTAACTCATGATGGGAAGACCCCAGAAGAAATTCATCAGCTGGCAAAAAAAGAGGTTGAAAAATATCAGACAGTTCAATTTTATCATGGAACAGTTGTTTCCGTAAGAAAGAATATTGAGGGTTTTCAAGTGGAAATATCCGAAAGTGAAAAATTCCAGGCAAGAAAGGTGATTCTAGCTTCAGGAGTAAAAGATATTATGACGGATATTCCGGGATTTGCTGAATGTTGGGGAATCTCTGTGCTGCACTGCCCTTATTGTCACGGGTATGAAGTCAAAAATGAAATCACAGGGATTCTTGCGGACGGAGATATGGCGTATGAGTTTTCAAAATTGATTTTTAATATGACCAAAACCCTGACCTTGTTTACCAACGGAAAAACTAAACTTACCGTTGAACAGATTGAAAAACTTAAAAACAATAATATTGATATCAACGAAGGTGAAGTCGAAAAAATAGACCATGAAAACGGGCAGATTCAAAAAATTACTTTCAAAAATGGAAAATCTGTTTCTTTAAAAGCATTATATGCCAAAATCCCTTTTGAGCAGAATATCAATATTTCAGAAAATTTAGATGATGAGCTTACAGAGCAAGGGTATATTCAGGTTGATTTTATGCAAAAAACAAAAATTCCCGGAGTTTTTGCCTGCGGTGATAATACAACTATGATGAGGTCTGTGGCAAATGCTGTTGCGCAAGGTAATTTTACAGGTGCCATGGTGAATAAGGAACTTTCCGAAGAAGATTTTTAAAACAGAATATTGATGAAAAATTCAGAATAAATTGAAAAATTAATTTGAATTAATTCTTTTTTAGCTGTAAAAATCATCTTTTTCAATGGTAAAATCTCAACGAAAATTCCGTACATTTGGGGTGAAAAATTTCAAAAACTAAAAGTAAAATGGATATTATTTTCGACCTGATTGAAAAGGAAAGACAAAGACAAACTCATGGATTAGAGCTTATCGCATCAGAAAACTTTGTTTCTGAGAATGTGATGAAAGCAATGGGAAGTGTACTGACAAATAAATATGCTGAAGGATATCCTGGGAAAAGATATTACGGAGGATGTGAAGTTGTAGATGAGGTTGAAACATTGGCAATCAACAGAGCAAAGGAACTTTTCGGAGTAGATTATGTGAACGTGCAGCCACATTCCGGTTCTCAGGCGAATGCAGCCATTTATCTTGCAGTTTTGAAACCTGGAGATAAAATTATGGGGATGGACCTTTCCATGGGAGGACACCTTACTCACGGTTCTGCAGTAAACTTTTCAGGAATTCAATATGAAGTGGTTTCTTACGGAGTAGAAAGAGAAACAGGACTTATCGATTACAATCAGATGAGAGAAGTTGCTTTAAGAGAAAGACCGAAAATGATGATCGCTGGTTTCTCTGCCTATTCAAGAGATCTTGACTATGCTAAATACAGAGAGATTGCAGATGAGATCGGAGCAACTCTTTGGGCAGATATCGCACACCCGGCAGGTTTGGTAGCAAAAGGATTATTAAACTCTCCATTTGAACACTGCCACGTAGTAACTACGACTACTCACAAGACTTTAAGAGGTCCTAGAGGTGGAATGATCATGATGGGGAAAGACTTTGAAAATACTTATGGTCACAAAACTCCAAAAGGAGAAACGAAAATGATGAGCCAGGTATTGGATGGTGCTGTATTCCCTGGAATTCAAGGTGGACCACTAGAACATGTAATTGCTGGTAAAGCAGTTGCTTTCGGTGAAGCCTTAGACGGACAGTTCGAAACTTATGCTAAACAAGTGAGAGCTAATGCTCAGGCATTGTCAAAAGCTATGATTGACAAAGGATTTGACATCGTAAGCGGTGGTACAGATAACCACTTAATGTTGGTAGACCTTAGAAATAAAGGTGTAAACGGTAAAGAAACTGAGAAAGCATTAGTACTTGCCGATATTACATGTAACAAAAATATGGTTCCTTTCGATGATAAATCTCCGTTCACTACATCCGGTATCAGATTAGGAACTGCAGCTATTACAACCAGAGGTCTTAAAGAAAATGATATGAATACTATTGCAGAATTAATCTCTGAAGTGGTAGACAATATTAAGAATGAAGAAGTACTTTCATCCGTAAGAAAGAAAGTTAATGAATTAATGGAAGGTAAGGCTCTATTCAACTATTAATTATAGATTACAATATTATACCAAGAATGGGCTGCTGCCCATTCTTTTTTTATCCATGGAAAAGAAGTCTTTTACTTTTGAAGAAATTAAACTGAAACTGGTAAACTATTGTGTATACCAAGATCGTTGTCATGCAGAGGTAGAACAAAAAATGAAAGAGTTTTTGCTGATAGATGAAGCTAAAGAAGAGATTATTCTATATTTGATGAAGGAAAACTACCTTAATGAAGAAAGATTTACCAGAAGTTATATAAGAGGGAAGTTTTACATCAAACATTGGGGTAGAAATAAGATTAAAATGAATCTTAAGCAAAAGCAGATCTCTGAGAAACTCATTAATATGTGTTTTGATGAAATATATGAAGATGATTATAACAAAACGATCACAAGAATCTACGAAGATTATTCTTCCAGACAGAAAGGGTTACAGGAATATCAGAAAAAATCAAAAACCATAAAATATCTAATGAGCAGGGGATTTGAATATGATGCAATATTACAAGCCACTGATGATTAATCTATAAAATTAATAGTCTTTTCTGTGAATAATTAAAAAAAATATAACATCTGACAAAAAAAGAATAATAAGATTGAAATTGATTAATTTATATTAAACTATATAATGCTTTTATTTGTAATAGTTTAGATTATTTAATTAAAAAAAAATTAAATTTTAACTATCTGAAACACTAAAGTGGCATGAAAAATGCTTTTCGTAATAAATATCTCTATTTTGAGATTTTACCTTAAAAAAATGACTGTACCGTATATATTACGTAGAAAAAGATTAATTATACAGAATTTCTGTACTAATGATAATTGTAATACTTCATGAGTGGCATGATATCAAATGGAAAACCAAAACGTCACTTAACTTATGAATACTACCCTTACTATTACCCAGTAAATAAATCACTTTACCTTGAATGAGAAATTTGCAAGATGGATTTCGTGCTTTTTACAATGGAGATAACATTATAAAAATTACGAAACTAAGATATATGCCAAGGTGGTTTGTTATCTTTATCGATATTTTAATTATCTTATTTTCTATTTTTCTTTCACGTTTGTTTTTGAAAAACTTAGATGTGGAAGTTAATTTTCCTGAATATACCCTTCAGAAAAGATTAATCCTTATCGGGTTTAATATTCTGTTTATGTATGTTTTTAAAACTTATGCAGGAATTATCAGGCATTCTACTTTTTTTGATTTTTTCAAAATTATCCTGTCTTCAGGAAGTACACTTGTTTGTCTTTTGATCGTAAGCTATATTACAGAATTAGTAATGGGAAAATCACTATTTCTGTATCCAAACCTTTTTTTGTATTTCCTTATTTCTGTTTCTATAATGTTCTTTTTCAGAATGGTAACGAAGCAGTTTTTTAATATTATTGTAGATATTCAAGGGGCATCATCTAAAGTGAAAGTTGCTGTTGTGGGAGTGGGGGAAGCTTCAGTAGCAGTAGCGAGAGCAATTATGCACAATCCCAATTATCCTTACCGACTGGAAGGCTTCCTTACCAGCAGATCAGACTCTAATAAAGCATTATTGTTAGGACATAAAATCTACAATAAAAATGAATTTTTCGTCAGTGAGAACCTGGGGAAAAAATTTGATGCTGTTCTTCTTATCAAGGAGATTATGACAAAACAGGAGATTGAGGAATGGATGACGCTGGCTCTGGATAAAGACCTGAAGGTTCTGAAGGCACCTACCCTTAGTAAAATGAGAGATAGCGATCTTGTAGGAGGGATCAGTAATCTTCAGATTGAGGATTTGCTAAACCGTAAACCTATCAGTATTGAGAGTGAGGAGGTAATGAAAAGACATTTTGGCAAAAATGTTTTGGTTACAGGAGGAGCTGGTTCTATTGGAAGTGAAATCGTAAGACAGGTTTCACAGTTTAATCCATCTCTTATTGTTGTACTAGATCAGGCTGAATCTCCACTTTATGAGCTGGAGCTGGAGCTTTTGGAGAAATTTCCTGATCAAAATTTTAAATTCATACTAGCTGATATTTCCAATAGATACAGATTAGAAAAATTATTTGAAGATTATCAGTTTTCTATGGTGTATCATGCAGCTGCATACAAACATGTACCATTGATTGAAGATAATCCGCATGAAGCTATTTTTGTGAATGTTTTAGGAACTAAAAATGTAGCTTTATTATCTAAAAAATATAAAGTGAACCGATTTGTAATGGTTTCCACTGATAAGGCTGTAAACCCAACGAATGTGATGGGAGCTTCCAAAAGAGCAGCAGAGCTATTCGTACAATCATTACAGAATACCCCAGGGCATCCTACAAAATTCATCACTACGCGTTTTGGAAATGTTTTAGGATCAAACGGATCGGTAATTCCTCATTTCAGAAAACAAATTGAAAAGGGCGGTCCGGTAACCATTACACACCCTGATATCATCCGTTATTTTATGACAATTCCGGAGGCTTGTGAGCTGGTACTTCAGGCAGGAACAATGGGGAACGGAGGTGAGATTTATGTATTTGATATGGGAGAACCTGTGAAAATTCTTGATCTGGCAAAAAGAATGATCAGGCTATCCGGCTATACTCCTGATGTAGATATGAAAATTACATTTATAGGATTAAGACCTGGGGAAAAATTGTATGAAGAACTTTTAAGTAATAATACGGTTACAATTCCTACCCATCATGAAAAGATTCTGATCTCAAAAGATCCTTTAATGGAATTTAGTCAAATCGATAATTTAAGTAAACAGATTATTGTAGCAGCCGTAAAAAGAAACAGGTTGGAAGTAGTAAGAATATTAAAGACAATTGTTCCTGAATTTATAAGTAATAACTCTGAATTTGAAATTTTAGATAAAGAAACTGTTGTAGATAAGGATATTATTTGATTGTATGAAGGTTTTACTGAAGTTTTTTAAATAATCAATTTAAGAAGATAAAAGATTTATAATTAATATCTCCTAACAGACATAGTTTATAAAGTATTACCTTAAAATAATTATCCTATTTTTGTGAAAAAATTATTAAAATGAATTTGAAGTATTTTTTCTACGGAGCGATTTGCATATCAGTACTTTCTTGTACACCAAGACAAGAAATCAATTATATGAAAGACATTGATGGCATAGCTTTGGAGAATTCGATCAAAAATAGCAGAGTTGATCTTCAGCCTGGTGATCAATTAATTATTTCTATTTCTGCTAAAGATATGGAAGTAGTTAAAATTTTTAATCAAAATTATTCATCAAGCACGAATGTTGCTCAGTATACAATTCCAAGTAGTAATAATCTTCCTCAGGCTACTCCTGTTTCAGGACCTACCTATGTGGTAGATACGAACGGAGATATCGTATTTCCTCAAATTGGAAAGGTGAATACAAAAAATGAAAATATAGAAACGTTCAGAGCTAAACTCTCTGATCTTATCAGAGCTTATGTAAAAGATCCTGTAGTAGATGTAAAGCTTATTAATTTTAAAGTTTCAGTATTAGGTGAAGTTACTAAACCCGGAACTTATGTTATTCCCGATGGAACGACAACATTACTTGGGGCGCTAGGACTTGCAGGAGATCTTACACCTTATGGGGTGAGAAATAATGTTTTGGTTGTTAGAAATATTGATGGTCAGATAAGTAAAGAAAGAATAGATCTTACAAGTGCTAATTTTATTAATTCTCCCTATTACTACCTGAAACAAAATGATGTTGTATATGTGCAGCCTAATGCCGTAAGAGAAAAAGCTGCGAGAGTAGATCCAAATACAGGATTATATATATCAGTAGCATCAGTAATTGCATCAATTACAGTAGGAATATTAGCCTTAATAAAAAACTAATAAACTTTAAATAAAAAAACTAATAGCTAAAATTGTCTCTAAAAAGACAAGTTGATTAAACACAAATTTATTGTATTTACTTTTTCGTGCAAATGTCTTATTTCTGAAAATGTATTTATGATTGATATTATTAAAATTATGAACAAAACTATTATTACGTATTTTATACTGTTATCAATTGTTCTCTTATCCTGTAAGCCTAAGCAGAACATGGTGTATATGTCGCAGCATAATATGGAAGAAGAAATTGCTAAGGCAAAATATGAAGGACTTCACATTCAGGAAAGTGATGTGCTTTTAATTTTAGTTTCAGCACTGGATGAAGCTGCAGTAAAACCATTTAACCTGAATACGGCAAACCGTGTAGGAGGTACATCTGTGAATGGAGTTAACCAATATGTACAGCCAAGTGAATATTTGGTGAATGAAGATGGTTATATTAATTTTCCCGTATTAGGAAATGTATACGTCAAGGGAATGACTCAGGTGCAGTTGAAAAATGATCTTGAATCCCGATTAAAAAGATATCTTAAAGATCCTTTAGTAACCACTACGCTGAAAAACTTTAACGTAAGCATTCTTGGGGAAGTTAAGACGCCGGGGCAAAAAGAGAGTACCACACAGAAACTAAATATTTTCCAGGCATTGAGTTTAGCTGGGGATATGACAGATTTTGGAGATCGTACGAAAGTGAAGCTGATCCGTACGGCAGATAGTGGGGAAGATCAGGTGGTAAACCTGGATTTATCCAGATCTGATATTGTCAATTCACCTTACTATTATATGAAACAGAATGATGTGCTTTATGTAGAACCTGATAAGAACAAGCAGGTTCAGGCTAATTCTAACCCTAACAGGGCTCTTACTTTCCAAATTATTGCATCTGCATTGGGAGTTGCTACCCTTATCATTTCTTTAACCCGATAAATTAAGATATGCAGCAGATAGAACTTAAGGAAAATGAAGAAACTTTAGACCTAAGAAAAATTATTGGCAAATATCTTAATAAATGGCCATGGTTCGTAGGATCAATTTTAGTCTTTTTAGTAGCAGCATTTATATACCTTAGATACAGTATACCACAATATCAGTCAACTACAACACTTAAATTTGATAAAAAGCAGTCGGATTTAACAGGAGCATTGGTGGACCTAGAGAATCTCGGACTGGGATTAGGAAATGCAGATGAATTGAAAAGTGAAGTTGCAGTTGTTAGTTCGAGACCTATTCTTATGAAAGTGGTGGAGAACCTCAACCTTAATGTACAATACTATAATTCCGGTGAAATAAAGGATTCTGAATTATTTTCAAAAATCCCGATTATAGCCAAAGTTATTTCTTATACTGATCAAAAGAGGTTTATTTCTTCAGAGTATGTAGTAAAAGAAGTAAATGGAAATAGTTTTGTTTTAGAGGATAGTGATAAAAAACTATTTAAAGGAAATTTTGATAAGAAATTAAAATTGGATTTCGGAACAGTGATATTGCAGAAAATACCCGGTCTTACTTTCAGCTCAAAATATAAAATTGTTTTTTGGAATCCTTTAGAGAAAGTAAAAAAATTAGAAAAGAAGATTCAGGTTAATCTTCCCGACCAGAAAGCGATGTTGATGGACATAAGCCTGGTAGGAACTGTTCCTGATAAATCAGAGTCTATTCTTAATGAAATTACCAAAGAATATAATTTAGATGGTCTTAAAGATAAAAACTTACAGGCACAAAATACTCAGGAATTTATAGATAAAAGATTAGAAGTTATTACACGTGATCTTTCAGGAGTAGAAAACCAGAAAGAAGATTTTCAGAACCGTAACCGTATTGTTGATCTTCAGGCTCAAGCACAACTTGCTCTTCAGAATACAAGTGATAATACGAAGTCTTTACTTTTACAGCAAACACAATTAGATTTATTAAATTCTCTTCAGGCAGAAGCATCCAAAGGAGATAATCAGCTGATGCCTTCAAACTTAGGACTTAGTCCTTCTTTAGAACAGGCAATTTCACAATATAATACTCTTCTTATCAGTAGAAATAAGACATTAAAGCAGGCTACTAACGAAAACCCTGCCGTTATAGAAATGAATAAGGAGATAGCATCATTGAAAGAGGTTGTTCGTGATAATATCCGTCAGCAAAAAGCTAGTATGCAGGCTTCTATTGCTCAATTAAACGGTCAGATTTCAGCTAATACGGGGATGATTGAAAAAGTTCCTGGACAATCAAAGATTTACAGAGGAATTGAACGTCAGCAAAATCTTAAAGAACAACTTTTCCTTTTCCTTCTGCAGAAAAGGGAAGAAAATGCAATAAATTTATCTGTAAAAGTTCCAAAGGCTAAAATTGTAAATCCTGCTTATACAATTGATATTCCTGTTTCACCTAAAAAAAGTTTGATTCTTGTAGGAGCATTTATGTTGGGAATATTAATTCCTTTTGCAATATTTTATTTTTTCTTCATGTGGGATGATAAAATATATAGTAGAAGTGATATCTCAGATCGTACTTCTTTGGGAGTACTATCGGATATTCCATCATTAGATGGTAATCAAAACCATTTGGTACAAAAAAATGATTTTTCAGAATTGGCAGAAGCATTCAGAGTATTGGTGTCCAATTTGAAATATGTGCTACCGAAAAAGGATTCTGCTAAAGTTGTTATGGTGACTTCTTCTGTAAAAGGAGAAGGTAAAACTTTAGTTTCAGTAAATTTGGCATTAACTCTTGGAAATAAGAACGGTAGATCTCTTTTAATTGGTTCCGATATCAGAAATCCTCAGATTCAGAGATATGATAATGAACCAATAAAAGGAAAAGGACTTACAGAATATTTGTATGATGAGTCAACTGGTGTAGACGAATTAATTCATACATCCGATACCAATCCTAATTGTGATGTGATCTATGCAGGAACTATTCCTCCCAATCCACAGGAGCTTCTATCCAATGGAAGATATCAAAAGCTTATTCAGGATTTGACTGATAAATATGCCTATATTATTATAGATTCAGCACCTCTTATGTTGGTTTCTGATACACTCTATATTGCAGATACACCTGACGCAACACTTTATGTAGTAAGATCAGGGGTTTCAAGAAATATATTGGTAGATTTTGCCAATAATTTGGTAAAAGAATCAAAACTATCCAATGTCTCTTTTGTAATCAATGATGTTTCTAAAAATGTAGGAGGTTATGGTTATGGCTATAATTATGGTTATGGCTATGGTTATACAAGTGAAAAGAAAAAAAAATGGTGGCAAAAATTATTTAAATCATAAAATATTATATGCGTAAAATTTTGATTACTGGCGGGGCAGGTTTTATTGGCTCTAATCTAACTGAATATTTTTTGAATAAAAATTATGCGGTTGTTTGCCTTGACAATTTTGCAACAGGACATCGTCATAATGTAGAACCTTTCTTTGAAAACCCCAACTATACTTTGATAGAAGGAGATATCCGTGATCTTGAGGTTTGTAAAAAGGCAGTTGATGGAGTAAATTACATTTTGCACCAGGCTGCGTTAGGTTCTGTTCCTCGTTCAATTAAAGATCCGATTACAAGTAATGATGTTAACGTTTCCGGTTTTTTAAATATGCTTGTGGCAGCACGTGATGCCAATGTAAAACGTTTTGTATACGCGGCTTCATCTTCTACATATGGAGATTCAGAATCTCTGCCTAAAGTTGAAGATGTAATTGGAAGACCTTTGTCTCCTTATGCTATTACTAAATATGTTAACGAACTTTACGCTGATGTATTCAGTAAAACATACGGTATAGAATGCATTGGATTACGCTATTTCAACGTTTTCGGACGCCGTCAGGATCCAAATGGAGCATATGCAGCAGTGATTCCGTTATTTGTAAAACAACTGATGAGCCACGAGTCACCTAAAATTAACGGTGAAGGAAATTATTCCCGTGATTTTACATACATAGACAATGTAATACAAATGAATGAACTGGCAATGCTTACGGATAATCCGGAAGCAATCAATACAGTTTACAATACAGCTGTCGGCGACCGTACAACTTTGAATGATTTGGTAAAATATCTTGGAGAATACTTGGGAGAATTCGATTCTGAGATTTTGAATATCAAACCAGTGCATGGTCCCAACAGATTAGGTGATATTCCTCATTCTCTGGCTTCAATTGAAAAAGCAAAATCTTTACTGGGCTATCAGCCTACCCATACTATTGATAAAGGGCTTAAAGAAGCAGTAAAATGGTACTGGGAAAACTTAAAATAAATTTACAATCAAATTAATATAATATTAAATGAATACGACGCATAAAATTGCAATTGTTGGATTAGGTTATGTAGGTCTGCCTTTAGCACGTTTATTTGCTACAAAATTTTCTGTAGTAGGATTTGATATCAATCAGAAGCGTATTGAAGAACTTAATCAAGGAAAAGATCATACATTGGAATTGGATGATGATATTTTGCAATCTGTACTTGTTGCTGAAAATCCTTTTAATACATCAGGAAACGGCTTATACTGTTCCTCAAATCTTGATGATATTAAAGATGCAGATATTTATGTGATAACAGTACCTACCCCTGTAGATAAGCATAACCGCCCGGATTTGACCCCTTTATACAAATCTTCAGAAACAGTAGGTAAAGTGTTGTCAAAAGGAAATATAGTGATTTATGAATCTACAGTATACCCTGGCGTAACTGAAGAAGAATGTATTCCGGTATTGGAAAAAGTATCAGGATTTAAATTCAATGAAGATTTTTATGCAGGGTATTCACCAGAGCGTATTAATCCGGGAGATAAAGAACATACTGTTGAGAAAATTTTAAAAGTTACTTCAGGTTCCACTCCTGAAATAGGTAAGGTTGTTGATGATCTTTACAAATCTGTAATTGTAGCAGGTACACATTTAGCCCCTACAATTAAAGTGGCTGAAGCTGCAAAAGTGATTGAGAATTCACAACGTGATATCAACATTGCTTTCGTTAATGAATTGGCAAAAATTTTCAATCTGTTAGAAATTGATACCCATGCTGTTTTAAAAGCTGCAGGAACTAAGTGGAACTTCTTACCTTTCAAACCAGGGCTTGTAGGAGGACACTGTATTGGTGTTGATCCTTATTATTTAGCTCAAAAAGCACAGGAAAAAGGATATCATCCTGAAATTATTCTAGCAGGAAGACGTTTGAATGACTCAATGGGCGAATACGTAGCTTCCCAGGTTGTGAAAACAATGATCAAGAAAGATATTAAAGTAAATGGAGCCAAAATACTGAACTTGGGAATTACCTTTAAAGAAAACTGTCCGGATGTACGTAATACAAAGGCTGTTGATGTGATCAATGCTTTAGAAGATTATTCATTGGAAGTTACTACTTATGATCCTTGGGCAAATGAAGCAGAAGTTCATCATGAATATGGTATATCCTCTGTTAGTTCTTTAGACAGTATTACAGAAAAATATGATGCCATTATCCTTACGGTTGCTCATAAAGAATTCCTTGATCTGGATTTAAGTAAATTTTTAAAAGAGAATGCAATTATTTATGATGTGAAGGGCATCCTAGATAATTGTGACGCAAGATTATAAGAAATAATACCTTAAAAAGTAACAGGAAGAGCCGGTTTTATCGGCTCTTATGTTATGAGGTAATTGATTGAAACTTCAGGTATATAAAACCATTTATAAATCACTGTCAGAATTGCTACAGTGATTCTGAAATTATTATTAAACAGAGATATGAAAGCTACAGAAACAATATTAAAAGGATGTTTTATTTTGGAACCTCAAATTTTTGAGGACGAAAGAGGATATTTTTTTGAATCATATAATGAAGAAAAATTAGAACAGATATTAGGGTATAAACCTTCTTTTGTGCAGGATAATCAATCAAAATCATCATATGGAGTGGTTCGCGGGCTTCATATGCAGAAAGGGGAGCACTCACAGGCAAAGCTGGTGAGAGTTATTGAAGGAGGAGTAATAGATGTTGTAGTAGATGCAAGAAAAGATTCTTTAACTTTTGGACAGTCAATAGCAATAGAATTAACGGCAGAAAATAAAAAACAACTATTTATTCCCAGAGGATTTTTACATGGTTTCTCTGTAATTTCCGAGAGTGCTGTTTTCTTCTACAAATGTGATAATCAATATAACAAAGCTTCTGAAGATGGGGTTGATCCATTAGATACAGAATTAAATATAGACTGGAGTGTTCCGGTAGAAAAAATGATTATTTCAGAAAAAGATAAAGAAGCACAGACTTTTGAAGCTTTTAGAAAAAAAAACTAATAATTTTTGTTTAAAGTCATTACATATATAAAAGTAATGTGAACAGTTAATTTGGATTAAAGTAATTTTATGAAGGAACCTAATTTAATAATGAAATGCATTCGATTAATGCATTATTTATACAATAAGAACATCCCTTTTTTACCTAAGGTTGTGCAATGGTTTATCAGGATTACATGTTCTGCAGATATTCCAGTGAATATATTAATAGGAAAAAATAGTGTTTTGAAACATAATGGACTAGGGGTCGTATTCCATGAAAAAGCTAGAATAGGAAGTAATGTAACAATTATGCAACATGTTACTTTAGGTGGAAGAAATGGTAGAGGAGCCCCTGTTATTAATGATAATGTATTTATAGGTACTGGAGCCTGTATATTAGGGGATGTGAAAATTGGTAAAAATGCAATGGTTGGAGCTAATGCGGTAGTTATAATGGATGTACCTGATAATGCCGTTGTAGGTGGAATTCCTTCTAAGATCTTAAAATATTTGGATGAAAAATAAAAAATTATTACTTGACTCTTTTTGGTCAATGGGTAGTCATATTTTTTCGCTCGGAATTATTTTAGTTTCTAATATTCTTTTGGCACGTCTTATGGGACCGAAAGAGTTTGGTCAATTAGGAATTATTATGTTCTTCATTGCCGTATTCAATGTTTTTACTGATGGAGGACTTTCAGGTGCACTAGTTAGAAGACTAGATAAAAGAGAAGAAGATTATTCCACAGTTTTTACATTTAATTTGGTTGTAAGTACTTTTTTATTTTTTGTCATGATATTGGCATCAGGACTGATTGCACAATTTTATAATACTCCCACGATTAAGTTGCCTATTATGGCTGCTGCAGTAATACTTATTATATCTTCTTTTCAAACAATTCAGAATGTAAAAATATTACAAAAATTAGAGTTCAAAAAACGATCTGTAATAACTGTAATATCAAGTTTTCTTGGAGCCATAGTTGGGATATATTTAGCATTTTTTTTTAAATTAGGGATTTGGGCACTAATATCCATTCCTATTTCAACAGTTTTATTTCAAACTCTTTTATATATTTATTATGAAGGATTTTATTTTAATTTACATTTTGATAAAAAATCCTTTAAAGAATTATTTGGTTTTGGAGTAAATACAACTCTTGTTTCAGTATTAAATTTGACGTTTGATAATATATATCAGCTTGTTATTGGAAGAGTTTTTAATATGTATCAGGTTGGTTTTTACTACCAGGCAAAGAAATTGCAGGATGTTCCGAACAATGTTGTAAATAATTTATCCCAAGGAGTGTTTTTTTCGAGTCTTTCCAGGATACAGAATGAAACACAAGAATTAATTAAAACATATAATTTAATATCAAAGTCGTTTCTATTCTTAATGGGTATGGCTGTTTTAGTTATACAACTTTTTGGAAAAGATATTATTTTATTAATGTTTGGAGTCAAATGGTTGGGAGCTGTTTTTTATATCAAGTTATTAATAATTGGTTCGCTATTTTATACACAGGAATTAATCAATAAAATGATATTTAAGATATATAATAAAACACAGAATTTATTAAGATTAGAGATTGTAAAAAAAATTTTTCAAATTATAACGCTAGTTATTGGGGTATATTTGAAAAGAATAGATATACTATTATATGGATATATCGCTACAAATGCATTTAGTTATTTTATTAACTATTTTTTTACCTCTAAAATTATCAACATTGGTTTTAAGGAGCTAGTAACAATGTTAAAAGTAGTTTTTTTGATAATACTATTAGTTGTATGCGATATGTTAATAGAAAATCACTTACCTAAAAATGGTTATATATACATATTATCATTCATAGTGATATTTCTTTATATAATGTTTTCTCAAATATTTAAAATTGTTGATTTTAGAGTGATATTAAAACTAATTAAAAAAAATGGGATCTAAAATTACGATAGTATTATCTATTATCATAAATGTATTTATAGCATTTAATGGAATATTTATTGAAAATACAGGCTTTAAATATGTTTTTATATTACCAATAGTATTTATTTTTACTTCTATTGTAAGCTATTTAAGGATTAATATTTTATCTAAATACTTTGTATTTTGGGTATTGTATATTCAGGCATTTATAAGAATGTCTTTACTACCCTACATTGTTATGAATGGCGAAAAGACATTTTTTAGTACTGACATCTTTTATTCAGATTTAACTACTTTCATGTTTATTATTGAAAATATAATAATGGCAGTATTATTTATGAATGTTAAAAGTAAAATAAATGAAGATAAAATAAATTTTACGGAAAATAAGAAATTATATAATTGTGTTTTTTTAGTTTTAATTATTTTATTAGTTTTTATTTTAAGAGATGAGGCTTTTCTAAAGAAGGTAAATTTTATATGGAACTTTGGGGATTATTTTAAAAATGTATTAGAAGGAGAAGAGGATGATTCTTCTTCTTTGTCAAACTTTTTCTTTCCTATTGTTAGAACTGTCTGTGTCGCAATTATAATATTAAAAATTAGTAAAAGTAAAGTAAGCAAAACAAAAAAAATTATTTTCTCTTCAGTTATTGTCCTGTTTAATTCTTCAATAATTGTGGGAAGTAGTAGATTTAGTATTATATATGCTTCAATACCATTGGTTTTATTGCTTTTACACATATTTCCATCTTATAAAAAAATTATTGTTAATTTCTCACTATGCTTATCCATACTGGTAATTGCCGTCTCTTCATTGACTAAGTATTCAACTCATAAACAAGTTACATTAGATAGTTTTGTGAGTGCTTTACAACTTAATGCTTATTTTACGGGAATTTTTAATTATTCGAAAGGGCTAGAATCTTATAACAATAAAAATGTTTTATTAACGGAGAGACCCTCTTATTTGATCTCAGATGTTTTTAAAAATATTCCTTTTTTTTCAAAACTAAGTGATGAACATTATCAAACATCAACATTGTTTAATAATGAAATTTATGGTAGTTACAGGAATCAAGATCAAATTGTACCTATTTCAATATCAGGTTTATACCATTTCTCTTATGGTTTTTTTTATATACATTTTATTTATCTAATTTATTTAAGCTTTTACTGGGAGAGAGTTGCATACAAACAAAAAGATATTTTGTTATTTATATGTTATGTTACAATTGCTTTTAGTTGTAGTACACTTATGATGGTTAATATAGGGTCTATTTATAAAACTATTTTTACTTTTTTTATCGTTTTAGTTCCTTTATTTAATTTTTTAAAGACAGTTTTTTATGAAAAAAATCTTGGCTATAAATAATACTATTTTCTATGAAGAAAATAGCAAACTATATCTCAATAAAGAAACCGGAGGTTTTTTTATAAAATTACAGAAACTAGAAAATGAAGTGTGTGCATTTCAGATTAGTCAAAAAAAAACAGCTAAAGATACGTTTGCAAATTTTCCATTATCAGATACAGATATTAAAATCTATGATGTAAAGCGTAGAGGCAATAGATTTTTACCTTTTTTTAAATCATTTTTTAAAATCCAAAAATTAATCTTAAAAAATGATTTTGTCTATATTTTTTATCCTGGTCCAATTTGCCAAGTTATAGCTTTATTGTGCATAATGTATAGAAAGCCATATGGTTTATATATAAGAGGTGAACAGGGGATAGAATCAGGAATATCTAAAATAATCCTTAAAAATGCTAGAACAATATTTACTATATCCCCAAGTTTTACACAAAAAATTACAGATTATAATCAAAATGTACACACAATTCGCCCCATGATAGGCTTTAACGAGTTTGATATAATAAGTGAAAAGAAATTTGATTTTAACAAAACTATTGAGTTATTGTATGTTGGAAGACTAGTATTTGATAAAGGTCTTTTTGAATTGTTAGATGCTTTAGTTACTTTACAACAAAAAAAATATAATATCCATTTAAACATAGTAGGTAGTGGTACAGATTATGATAAATTAGTTAATGAGATTAAGCAAGCCAAACTTGAGGATAGTGTTACTTTTTGGGGAATGATTTCTGAGAAAAAAGAATTGATCAGTATCTATAAAAAGAGCGATATTTTTATCTTGCCAACTTATCACGAAGGATTCCCAAGAGTTTTATATGAAGCGATGATGATGCATATCCCGATTTTGACAACTTTTGTTGGTACTATTAATTATCTTATGAAAGATGGAAAAAACTGTCTTGAAATTATTCCTAAAAGTTCAGATAGTATTGTAAGTCAGCTAGAAAAACTAATTAATAATCCGTCTTTAGCTCAAAAATTAGCGAATAACGGTTTAAAGACTATTCAGAATTATTTGGCAGATAAAAAAATTGATCACTCTGAACAGTTAAACCAATTTATACAAAAAGAATTATGAAAGTTAGTGTGATCATACCATTTTATTCTAATATAAATTGGTTAGAAGAGGCGGTAGATAGTATTTTAAATCAAACGTATAAAGATTTTGAGATTATTGTTATAAACGATGGATCTCCTGAAAATGATACAGCCTTCTTAAATAAATATGGATCTTTAATTTCATATTTTAAAATAAAAAATGGAGGGCCAGCAAAAGCACGGAATTATGGAATTGACAAAGCTGAGGGTGAGTATATAGCTTTTTTAGATTCTGATGATCTTTGGATGCCTGAAAAAATTGAAATTCAGTTAGATCATATGTTGCGGCATGATGCGGTTTGGAGCCATACAAATTATACCACATTCAATGAAAATGGGCTTTTAAAAGAAGTAGATTTAGGATATTATGATGGGAAAATATTTCCTATGAGTCTCTATTCTATGCATGTAGCAACTCCCTCGGTAATAATAAAGAAATCTGTTCTTCAAAATCAAGATTTTAGATTTCAAGAAAAGATGAGATTTGGTCAGGATTATTATTTATGGTTAACATTATCCAAAACCTATCCAATATTATTAGTAAATCAATCTTTGTGTAGGGTAAGAATACGTGGTACCAATGCAGCATTAAGAGCTAGAGCCCATTTGCAAGTAAGGGCTCAAATTTGGGAACTTTTAAAGAATAGTGAAATTTTTAAACTTAGTAAAAATAAAACTTTAACAAAACTAGCATACAGGTGGTGTGCTTTTAGCTTGAGTCAAGTTCTATATTTAGAAAAAATGGGTTGGAGTAAAAAAAGAGTAGAATCTACAGCTAAATTTTTTTATGCTCCATCATTTATAATTTTTCAATTAATGTTTAATAAATATAAAAAAAATGATTAGCCTGTCAATTGTATTATATAATACTTCAAAAGAAGATATAAATAACATTTTCAAATCATTAGAACTTGTAAAGTCTTCGTATAAATTATATATAATAGATAACTCTCCAACTAATCAATTAATTTCCTTTTTTAACGATAAAGAAAATATTGAATATTTACATAATCCTTCCAATCCAGGATTTGGAGCATCTCATAATATAGCGCTAAAAAAAACGTTAGAAGATGAAATACCCTATCACTTTGTAATTAACCCTGATGTATATTTTACAGAAGATGTAATTACTCCCATGGTTGAGTATATGAAATCTAATAAGAACATTGGTATGATGATGCCACAAATATTAAACTTAGATGGTACAGTACAACATCTTCCTAAGCTGCTGCCCTCACCATTAAGTCTTGTATTAAGAAAAATAAAGCAACCTAAGTTTATATATAACTCGTTCATTGAAAAGTATGAACTTAGGAATGTGTCTGATAATCAAATTTATAATGCTCCTATTCTTTCAGGTTGTTTCACTCTTTTTAATGCAAAAGCATTAGATGTTATCGGGTTATATGATGATCGTTTTTTTATGTATTTTGAAGATTGGGATATTTCAAGAAGAATGAACCAAAAATTTCAAACTGTATATTTTCCAAAAGTTTCTGTATTCCATGGTTATGAATCAGGAGCAAATAAAAGTAAAAAATTATTTAAAATATTTATAACATCGGCAAAAAACTATTTTGATAAATGGGGTTGGTTTTTTGATAAAGAAAGAATAAAAGTTAATAATCACATTTTAAATCAATTCAGATGAAAAAAATGACATTTTTACTTATGCTGCTAGCCAATATAATTGTTAGTGCACAGCAACCTTTTACGGTACAGAAGCTAAGCTCGCAGACTATAAATAATTATCGTAATGTAACGACGTTTAGTGAGGAATATAATGCTTATTTTAAAAAAGCTTATTCATTGGAAAAAGCACTCCCTGCAAACCTTCAAAAAGATGCTTCCATAGATTGGACTCAATATATCCAGGATGCTGTAAATAAAAATAGTATCGTTTTACTTCCTAATAAAACACTTAAAGTAAATGATAATGGGATTAATTTAAATTCTAATCAAGTTTTATTGTTTCAACCCAATACTAAACTAGTGTTAATACCTTCAGCGAAGATAGGTTATAGTATTTTAGGTGTTAACAATATAAGTAATGTGAAAATTTTTTATGCTAATATAGAAGGTGATAGAAATGGTCACTTGGGTAAGGATGGACAATGGGGATTTGGTATTGGTATCAAAAGTGGTGAAAATGTCAAAATATATTCTCCATATATAACAAATACATGGGGTGATGGAATATATGTTGGACAGATAAATGGTAAACCTTCTTCTAAAATTTATATAACGAATGCTGTTATAGATAATGTTAGAAGAAATGGAATATCAATTACTTCTGCTAAAAATGTTGATATTTTGAATAGCTATATTGCCAATACTAATGGTAATAGCCCTCAAAGTGGGATTGATTTAGAACCTAATAGAATTTATGACGATTTGGATAGTATTAATATTAAAAATGTTACCACCTTCAATAATAAATGGGCAGGAATACTTTTAGTATTTGAACAATATAAATCTAATCAGAAGAAGACGGTATCGATAAATATAGATGGGCACACTGATTCTTTTTCAACTTACGGAATCGCTTTTCATGGATTTAAGAATGATATAAATACAACAAATCTTGAAGGAATCATTAATTTACAGAATACTAAATACTCCAATAATAAAGAAAAGTTCTTTTTTTATAAAACCAATCTTTCAAAACTTAATTTAAATACTGGTGACTCTGCACTTAAAACAAAGTTCAATAATTTTAAAGTCAAATGAAGATTATAATAACAGGAGCAACTGGATTTGTTGGTCAAAATTTGAGTCAGTATTTTATTTCTAAATCAATTGAGGTAATGCCTTTATCTTTGCGACAGCAAGGATGGACAAAAAATATTGATGCTAGGGCTAATGCTATTATCCATTTAGCAGGTAAGGCACATGATACTTCTAATACCGATGCGGAGGACGAATATTTTAAAATAAACAGGGATCTTACCATCACATTGTTTCAAAAGTTCCTGAAGTCAGACATAAAAGATTTTTTTTACTTCAGCTCCGTTAAAGCAGCTGCAGATACTGTGAACGGGACTTTAACTGAAGATGTAATCGGTAAACCGTTTACAGCATATGGAAAATCAAAGTTTGAAGCAGAACAATTCCTGCTCAGCCAAACATTGCCGGAAGGTAAAAGAATTTTTATTATCCGCCCTTGTATGATTCATGGCCCGGGAAATAAAGGAAATCTGAACTTATTGTACAAAATCGTTAAAAAAGGAATACCATGGCCTTTAGCTGCTTTTGAAAATAAAAGATCATTCCTAAGTATTGATAACTTAAATTTTCTTGTTGATCAAATGATAATAAATCAGGAGCTTGCTTCAGGAATATACAATTTTGCCGATGATGAAGCAATACCCACTAATAAGCTGATTGAAGTAATCAATAATGCTCTCGGTAAGAAGGCAAAGCTTTGGAATTTATCAAAAAGTATGATCGAAAATGTGGCAAAACTTGGCGATAAGTTACACCTTCCGTTAAATTCTGAAAGATTAAAAAAATTAACAGAATCCTATGTGGTTTCTAATCAGAAAATAAAAACAGGATTAAAAATTAATTCTTTACCTATGACAGCTCAGGAAGGATTAATCAAAACTATAAAAAGTTTTACTATTTAAATTACCTAAATTTCTAAAATTCAAACAATGATACGTATACTTGACTTTCTATTCTCTTTTTTCGGAATCCTTTTCTTATGGCCAGTGGGAGTAATATTATATATAATCGGACTATTTGATACAGGATCTCCTATTTTTGTACAGGAAAGAGTAGGTAAAGAGAAAAAGCCATTTAAATTATTAAAATTCAGAACAATGCATGTAGATACAAAGTCTGTAGCTACCCATCTTTCAAGCAATGCTTCTGTAACAAAATTCGGCAGCTTTTTGCGTAAATCAAAACTTGATGAGCTTCCGCAGCTTATTAACGTTTTAAAAGGAGATATGAGTCTTGTAGGACCTAGACCCAATCTTTTTAATCAAACAGAACTTATTGAGGAAAGAGATAAAAGAGGAGTTTATAATTTCATACCAGGTATTACCGGTTTAGCACAGATTAATGAAATCGATATGTCCAGACCTGTAGAACTTGCAGAAAAAGATGCGGAAATGCTGAGAAATTTAACGGTTTCGGATTATATAAAGTATATTCTTGCTACAGTTGGAGGCAAAGGGCAGGGGGACCGTGTAGGAAAGTAATACGACGAACTTAAAAAAAGATAAATAAATCGCTTAGAAAAATTATATTTGCTATTGAATATAACACAATGCAAAATAAAATTTGGCTTTCATCCCCTCATCTTTCAGGTAATGAACTGGCTTTTATTGAAGATGCTTTCAATAAAAATTGGGTCACCTCAATAGGTGAAAATATTAATGAATTTGAAAATAGTCTTGAGAAATTCCTTGGCTGCGAAACACAGGTCTGTGCTCTGAATTCTGCTACATCTGCCATACATCTGGCACTCATATCTTTAGGAATAAAGAATGATGATGAAGTCCTTACTTCAACTTTTTCTTTTATAGCCTCTGCTAATCCTATAGTCTATCAGGGAGCAAAACCTGTTTTTGTAGACTCTGAAAAAGATACATGGAATATGTGTCCTGTTGCCTTACACGAGGCAATAGAAGATCGAATCTCAAAAGGAAATAAGCCGAAGGCTATTATTATAGTTCATCTGTATGGTATGCCTGCGAAAATGGATGAAATTTCAGCCATCGCAGAAAAATATAATATCCCGTTAATTGAAGATGCTGCTGAAGCATTAGGCTCAAACTATAAAGGAAGGTCATGTGGAACTTTCGGACGTTTTGGAATTTTATCCTTTAACGGTAATAAAATAATCACAACTTCCGGCGGAGGTGCTTTGGTTTGCCACTCAGAATCTGATAAGCAACATACCGTATTTTTATCCACCCAGGCCAGAGATAATGCACCCCACTATCAGCATTCACATATAGGATACAATTACAGAATGAGTAATATTTCTGCCGGAATAGGTCGTGGGCAAATGGAAGTTTTGAAAGACAGAATCAATGCACGCAGAAAAATGCATGATTTCTATATAAAACTATTCCGGGATATTGATGGAGTAGATGTTTTTACAGAACCTAATGAAGATTATTATTCTAATCACTGGCTTTCTGCAATTACGATAGATGAAAGTTTGGCAGGTAAGAATAGAGAAGATCTCAGATTGGCATTACTTGAAGATAATATAGAATCCAGACCTTTATGGAAGCCAATGCATATGCAGCCTGTTTTTGCGGATGCTCCATATTATGGCAAAAATGTAGCAGAAACATTATTTGAGCATGGTTTATGTTTACCTTCAGGCTCCAATCTTGAAGAGGGAGATAGACAGAGAATACAAAATATCATAGAAAAGTTTTTCTCTAAATAATAAAAATCAGCTTTATTAAAAGCTGATTTTTGTTTATCTCTTATAGAACATCTCCTTTGTAATAGCTTTAATAAGCTTATAAAATCCAAACATTTTTATATATTTGTAACAATACAAATACTTTGAAAAAATACCCTCTCTGGAAAATGCTGATGGATTACAGTATCGCATTTTTGGCAATTATGGCACTGTTGCCAGTTTTTATTATACTTTTCATTCTTACTTCCTGGGATACAGGTTTCCCTGGAATATTCTTCCAACAACGTATAGGTCGTTACGCTAAACCGTTCACAATTTATAAGTTCAAAACACTGGATACTAAAACCAGACAGAAATCCTCTGTGGGGCGCTGGATGAGAAGAACGAAACTGGATGAACTTCCTCAGTTATTTAATATCTTAAAAGGAGACATGTCTTTGGTAGGCCCCAGACCCGATATTCCTGGTTATTATGATAAACTGGAAGGGGAAGATTGTCTTGTTCTTCTTTTAAAACCAGGGCTTACCAGTGAGGCGGGTATTAAATACAGAAACGAAGAAAAACTATTGAGTTTACAGAAAAATCCTTTGCAATATAATGATGAAGTTCTTTTTCCTGATAAAATAAGGATGAATTTGGAGTATTATAACCATCTTTCTTTTAAAAATGATATTTTAATCCTATTAAAAACATTTTTTACCATGAGTAAATAAGGAAAATAAAAAAATCTTAAATATTTATTATTAGTATAAGTAATCAAGAATGTAGATATTGTGTAAAATATTAGATATATTTGTAAGGTATAAAAATTAGAGATGAATAGCCATATACCGTAATTAAAGTATCTTCCCAAGATATTGGATAAAATAGGAATTGATCATTTTATGAATAGTCTGGAGTATATTTTAGAAGGTGTTACATCTGAGGATTTCCCGTTCAAAAAAGTAATAGAAGTTTTTACCAGGATCATAATAAAAAAAGTAATATCGATTGGGACAAATTCGACAATTGTTACTGGCAATATATAGATGGAAATTTATTAATAGGGAAGGAGAATGTTATTATCAAAAAATGTGTCTGTCAATACGGTTTAGAAATCCTACAAAGTAAAAAGGATGAATTGACAGAAAAAGGAAGATTACTTACTTATAATAAAATGATGATTAAATTTTTAGATTTACAGAAAATAAACCTTGTTCATCAGCAAGAGATAGAGGAAAGATTGCTTAATACCTTTCGTTCAGGTTGGTATCTTTTAGGAAATGAGGTGAAAAATTTTGAATTTAATTTAGCAAAATATATAGGCACTCAACATGCCATAGGGGTGGCTAATGGATTAGACGCTTTAAGATTAATTCTTCGCGCCTATATTGAACTAGGAATTTTTCAGCAGGGAGACGAAATTATAGTTCCTGCCAACACATACATTGCTTCTGTTCTTGCAATTTCAGATAATGGGCTTATTCCTGTTTTAGTAGAACCAGATATCAACAATTATAATATTGATGTTTCTAAAATTGAGGAAAAAATTACTTCAAAAACTAAAGGAATACTGATTGTACATCTGTATGGCAAAATAGTTTTTTCCGAAGACCTTAAAGATATAGCCACTAAGCATAATCTTAAAATCATTGAAGATAACGCACAGACAATAGGAGCTGAATGGAATTCAGTAAAGTCAGGAAATCTAGGTGATGCGGCAGGGTTTAGTTTTTATCCTGGCAAAAATTTAGGGGCTTTAGGTGATGCAGGAGCAATAACTACCAATGATGAAGACTTGGCGAGTTGTATCAGAGCTTTAGCTAATTATGGCTCTAAAGAAAAGTATATCAATATATATCAGGGATTAAATTCCAGATTGGATGAGATACAAGCAGCTGTTTTAGATGTTAAGCTTAAGTACATTGATACAGAAAATCAAAAAAGAAGAGAAATTGCTCGCAGGTATATTGCAGAAATAAATAATCCGGAGATTATACTTCCTGAGTTTCCAGAAAAGGAAAAAGAACATGTATGGCATTTGTTCGTGATCAGAACAAAATCGAGAAATGATCTTCAGAATTATCTTTCTGATAATAATATACAGACACTCATACATTATCCTATACCGCCTCATCAACAAGAGGCTTATAAAGATTTGAATTATTTGAGTTTTCCTATTACTGAGCAGATTCATAGTGAAGTCTTAAGCTTACCTATAAGCCCTGTTATGGCTAATGAAGAAATAGATAAAGTAATTCATATTATAAATTCTTATTCCAACAGAATTTGAAATTACTTTAATACCCAAAGAATGCAACTTTGTTTCTTATTAAAAACAGTGTGGAATATTTCGGATAATTCATTAGAAATTGTCAGAAACTATGAGTAATGAAAACGTGTCATACCGACAGATTTTTAAGGCTACATCAATTTTTGGTGGCGTTCAGTTTATCAATATTTTGATTTCTGTAATACGTTCTAAATTTATTGCGATTTTATTGGGGCCGATGGGGATGGGAGTGGCAGGACTGCTAAATTCTACCATTAGCTTACTGTCTTCAATTGCTAATTTTGGAATAGGAGTAAGCAGTATAAAAGATATTGCAGTAGCCAATGAAAATCAAAACGAAGGGCGGCTTTTACATGTAATAAGTATTGTTAATAAGTTAGTTTGGCTGACAGGCACCTTTGGAATGATTTTAACTTTGGTACTTTCTCCCTTATTATCAAAACTGACATTTGATAATTATGATTATACCTGGTCTTTTATTTTTTTGTCCATTACTTTGTTTTTAGGACAGCTTACCTTGGGAAAAGATGCGGTTTTACAAGGAACACGGCAACTTAAATGGCTTGCATATGCCAATATATCAAGTTCTGTAGTATCCTTACTGATTACATTACCATTATATTTTTTATATGGAATAAACGGAATTGTTCCAGCAATGATTATATTATCCTGTACAACTCTGGCAATTACTCAGTTATTTTATAAAAAACTTAACATCAGTTTACAGCCAATAAGTTTTAAGAAAAGCTGGGAAGAAGGATTGCCCATGCTAAAGTTAGGTTTTTTTTTAAGTCTTAGCGGTATCATTGCTACGGGATGTACCTATCTTGTCAGAATTTTTATAACCCGTATTGGCGGGCTGGATGATGTAGGATTTTATAATGCCGGTTTTGGAATCGTTAACTCCTATGTCGGAATTATTTTTACAGCAATGGCAACCGATTATTATCCCAGATTATCAGCAGTAATACATGATAAACTAAAATATATAGAAACAGTAAATCAGCAGGGAAATGTAGCCTTGTTGATTTTGGGTCCTATCATTACAATATTCGTTGTGTTTGCTAATCTTGCTATTAGAATGCTTTATAGTAAAGATTTTTTGCCTATCAATTCGATGATACAATATGCAATGATTGGCGTTTTCTTTAAAGCTTCTTCCTGGTTAATGAGCTATATTATATTAGCCAAAGGCTCAACTCAGCTATTTTTCTGGAGTGAATTAACAGCTAATATATATATGACTATATTAAATTGTATAGGGTTTTATTATGGGGGGTTGGAAGGATTGGGAATTTCATTCCTTGCAGGGTATATTATTTATGCTGTACAAATGTTTTTTATTTCAAAAAAGATTTATAGTTTTTACTTTGATATTTCTTTCTTAAAATTATTTATTGTACAAATCTCTATAGCCATTATTGCGCTTTTAATGATGAGAATGATAGATAATGATTATGTTTCATATAGTCTTGGATGTATAATGGTGATGATTACAGGAATATATTCAATCTATCATATCAATAATATCATAAGCATTAAAAGCTTAATTTCAAAATTCAGAAGAAAATGAAAATGATCCAGAATCCTTTAGTTTCAGTTATAGTAATCACATATAATTCAGAAAGTACTGTACTGGAAACATTGGACAGTATTAAAAATCAGACTTATCAGAATATTGAGCTGATTATTTCTGACGACTGTTCTAAAGATAAGACAGTTGAACTTTGCAACGCATGGCTGCTGGAGAATAAAGGCAGATTTATTCGTACTGAAATAAGTACTGTAAAAGAAAATGCCGGAATTTCGGCAAATTGTAATAGGGGACTTATACATGTTCAGGGTGATTGGGTAAAATTAATTGCTGGAGACGATTCTTTATTTGAAGACTGTATAATACAAAACATTGATTATATTAAAAAGAATCCATCCATACAAGCATTACAGTCATTTTCAGAGATGTATGTTGATGTATTGTCCGGCCTGTCAACAGGTAAGGTTCCATTTGAAAAGAACCTTAAGTTTTTCAAATTACAAACTGCGGAATTACAGAATAAATATCTTCAAAATTATGGAAATGTTGTTGCTGCCCCTTCAATGTTCATTGAAAAAAAAGTTTTGGATAAAGTTGGGGGATATGATGAGAGATTTAAAATGATGGAAGATTTCCCACTATGGTTAAAACTTACAGAAAATGGAATAAAGATTTATCTTTTGGAAGAATCTACCATACGTTATAGGATACATTCAAAATCTGTAATGAAAAATAGGAAACCATTTATATCTGCTAAATTTGCATATGAATATATAAATTTTATTGAAGTTTTTTTTAAAAATAGAAAATTAACTTTTTATTTTAAAAAAGAAAAGCTGAAACATAAAACTGCCATACTTTTCGAAAAGTTAGGGTTAAACAGACCTGGAATTATTCCCAAAGTCCTGTATGCTGTACTGTTTAAATTGTAAGTAAATTATTTATTTTAATATTGATTGAAAATGAAAAAAATAAATGTACTGCATATTGTTAGCCAAATGAACAGAGGGGGGGCGGAAACCTTGTTGATGAATTTTCTGCGTAGAATAGATAAAAACAGATTCAAGTTTTACTTTTTAATATTCAATGGTGCTAAAGGTGATTATGATGATGAAATTAGATCTTTAGGAGGTGAACTCATCAATATAAATGGAGGAAACTCATTGATCCGGTTTTATAATTTTTATAATTTCTTAAATAAAAATAGAGGGAAATTCGATATTGTTCACAGCCATTTACTGCTTAATGATGGATTTCAGCTTACAGCTGCAAAACTGGCAGGCATAAACAAAAGAATATCCCACTCTCATAGTACGGTTTATAAGCAGCATATGACAATTATTGATAGAGCATATGAATTTTTATTAAAAAAAAATATTGCTTTCTCTGCTACACAAAAGATTGCCTGTGGTGATCTAGCAGGAAGATATTTGTTTGGTGAGAATTCGGATTTTACCATTATCAATAATTCAATTGATCTGAATAAATTCAGAATTATAAAAAAACAATGTGAAAATTATTGGGATGCTATAACACAACATAAGGGGCTAAAAATTATACAGGTAGGTCGCCTTACAGATCTTAAAAATCATAAATTCTCTCTGGAAATAGTAAAAAAAATAAAAGATTTAGGTCATGAACTTACTTTTATGATTGTAGGAAAAGGAGAAGAACATGGTCCTATTTTGGAAATGATTAGGAATTTGAACCTTAGTGATCAGGTTGTTTTAATGGATGTACGTTCGGACGTGGCAGAGTTAATGGCCGGGGCAGATATACTTTTGCTGCCATCTAAATTTGAAGGGTTTCCTATGGTCTTGGTAGAAAGCCAGGCTATAGGTCTTCTCGCATTGGTTTCAAATAGGGTTTCAAGTGAAACTGATTTAGGCTTAGGTCTAATTAAATTTCTGGAAATTGATAAAGTTGATAGCTGGGTTGATGAAATTTTAAAGTACAAGAGGCAGTCTTTTTTTTCAGAAAATGTTTACGAAGTACTCCGTAAAAAAGGATTTGATCTGGATTCCAATATAGAATTATTAGAAAAGTTCTACAAGTAAATCAAAAATATAAAATAATTTAAGATCATATTAAATTATTAGAAATAGTACTAAAGAGTAAGAAACGTTTTTTTAAATAAAATTATTTATATTCGTCAACCAAAATTCAGGGTAATATAGACATGGAGAAAGAATATCAGAATTCAACAGAAGATTCACTGAAAGAAATTATACAGCCATATATAAAAAAATGGTATTGGTTTGTTATTTGTGTGTTATTAGCGACAACACTGGGTTTCATATATATTAAAATGACAACCCCGGTATATGAAGTTTTAACAAAAATCTTAATTAAAGATGCAAAGAAAAATGGCAATCCGGCTTCTGATATTGCTGAAATGCAAGGACTATCTGCTTTTTCAGGTTTTGGGTCAAATACCGTTGAAAATGAAATGGAAGTACTATCTTCCAAGAAAATCCTTTCTGAAGTAATTAATGAATTACCTTTGCAGTGCTCTGTTTTTAGTATTGGTAGACTTCATGATACCGAACTCTACAGAATACAGTCTCCAATTATAATCCAAGTGATTAATGAAAAACCTTTTGCCCAACTGCCCGATAAAAGAATTAATCTGACAATTAATGGTGATGCACTAGAATTAAGCTCTGAAGAATTGGAAAGGCCAATAAAGACTTTTTTTAATAGAACGATAAGCTTACCGTACGCTAATCTGATGATTATAAAAAATCCATTATTCAATCCTAAACAATTAAAAGTAGTTAACAACTATAATTCATTATATTTTATTTATAAAAACAAAGAAGCTGTTATTGATGATTTGCAAGAAACACTGAGTGTTGGGCTTAGTAATAAAGAAGCTACAGTTATCAGTTTGTCTCTGAAATATCAGAATATAGATAAGGCAAAGGATATTTTGAACACTCTCGTAAGAAAATATAATAACGAAGCAATTGTTGAAAAGAATGCAGAATCGGAAAAGACGAAGGAATTTATAGATGAAAGAGTCACGCTGATCTCGAAAGAGTTAGGTGATGTAGAAGTTAAGAAAGAAAATTTTAAGACGGATAATAATATTGTTGATATACCCTCCGAAGCAGGTGTAAACTTGCAAACTAATACAGAAGCTGAGAAGAAGAGATTAGAATTGTATACTCAGCTGGAACTCAATAATATGTACATGAGTTATTTGAATAACAAATCTTATGATGATATATTACCTGCTAATATAGGTTTAGATAATGGTACTGCAATTAGTAATATTACATCTTATAATCAACTTATTATAAATAGGAATAGATTACTTGAAAATGCTACAACCAAAAACCCTCTTGTAAAAGAGTTGGATGATGAAATAAAAGTGCTAAGGTCTACCATAAAAGAAGGTCTTGATAAAAATAGATCAAATATTCAGTTGGCTATTAATAATGTTTCCTCTATAGAAAAGAAAAGCAATAATGAGTTAAGAAAAATTCCTTCTTTTGAGCGGGTTTTCAGAAATATTGAGAGACAGCAGCAAATTAAAGAAGAGCTATATTTAGTTTTATTGAAGAAAAGAGAAGAAACTGCTATTACATTAGCCATGTCTTCAGATAAAGCAAGAATATTGGATCTAGCTTATGCTAAAAGAAAACCAGTGGCTCCTCAGAAAATGATTATTATTGGATTAGCTGTATTACTCGGAGCTGGGATTCCTTTTTTAATTTTATTTTTTAAACAATTTTTGAATACAAGAATTTCCGATAATAAAAGTATTGGTAAGCATAGCAATATACCAGTTATCGCAGAAATACCACATTTAACTGTAAAGGAGAATAACTTAATTAAGCCCAATGATATATCTCCATTAGCAGAATCTTTTAGAATTTTGGCTACCAATGTTAATATGCTTTTACCTGTTTCTAAAGAAAAAGATAAAATTATACTTGTGACATCTAGTGTGAAAGGAGAAGGAAAAACTTTTATTTCTATTAATTTAGCATTAAGTATTGCCAAACCAGGTAAAAAAGTTCTTGTTATAGGTTCTGATATCAGAAACCCTCAGTTACAGAGATATAAACCGGAAATGAAGAATGCTTACGGATTGACAGAGTTTTTATATGGATCTGTTGATAGAGTAGAGGATATTATTTATCCAAGCGGATTTAATGCTAACTGTGATTTTATTTTTTCAGGAATTATCCCTCCAAATCCGGTAGAACTTTTTGAGAATGGTAATTATACTGTTTTATTAGAAAAGCTCGCAGGGAAATACGATTACATTATTATAGATTCAGCACCATTAATGCCCGTTACAGATACATTTATCATAGTAAAATATGCAGATGCCATTCTTTATGTTGCTCGCTCAGAAAAAACTGAAAAAGCATTTATTGAATATGCAGACAATGTAGCAAAAGATAAATTAAGGAACGTTAATTTTGTTCTTAACGATGTTAAAGTTGAAAATTTTGGATATGGCAACAAACATGGATACGGCTATAAAAGTGCAGACCGACAAAATACACTAGGTAGTAGAATAAAATCTTTTTTTAACAGATAGATTAGGATTAAATAGAATAGAAAAATAAATATTATAGGTTTTTAAGGTAACATTAATGGATGTTTTTAATTTAAAGTACTATACTATATACTTTGTATTTGCTATTGCAGCATTTATATTTTCGATGTATATAGATATTAAAAAGAAGAATTATAATAATATTTCCCAGCTTGTTACATTCCTTTTATTTATAATCATTGCCTTTCTTTTCGGTTTTAGAGATTCGGATATCGGAACGGATACAGAATTGTATAAATGGCAATTCCTTACCTATTCAAATATCGATTTTGGTGTTCAGATTATTTTTAAATATTTTATCATCCTGATTCGTTTTTTTACAGAGAATTACCATTATTTTTTATTCGCTATAAGTTTATTATATGTCTCTATTATTTTTTGGAGTATTAATATATACATTGAAAATTTTAAAGCTAACTTTCTTTTAGTTGGCTTTGCTTTTGTAAGTCTTATCTTTTTTATTCAGCTTGGAATTAATATTATAAGACAGGGAGTATCTCTTGCCTTAGTGTTGTTGGCGATCAGTTATTATATTAAAGATAAGAATAATATCAAAAGCTGGTTGGTGCCTTTTATTTTGGCAATAGGATTTCATGTAACTTCTGCTGTTATACTTTTCTTGTTTTTTATCATTTTATTACTGAAAAAAATAACATTGAACTATTATTATGTTTGGTATTTTATTTTATTAGGAATATCAGCGCTTGGAGGCAGTATTTTATCTTTAGGTTCTTTTTTAAATTACTTTTTGGTAATTGACAGTAAACGGGCAGATTTTTATGTGAAAGGTCAAGGAACTGATGGAGAGTTTGTTGTTGGCTTTAAAGCTCAGTTTGCCATTTTTAATACAATATTTTTGATTATTTTTTCTTTAATCAATTATAAATTATTGAAAAATGAAAATGAGAATTACAAATTGCTTTTAAAGTACTATATGCTCATGAGTGGCGTATTTTTTATGATGTTTCAAATCCCCTATTCAGATAGGTGGGGAATCATGTCATGGATTATGATCCCATTTCTAATTGCCCCCTTATTCAGTATTAAAAATACTTCAAAGTATGGGATGATTACTGTTATGTTTTTTATATTTATTTTTGTGTTCTTTAATATCTATAATAATAGCAAATGACGGAAGTAACTGTTGCAATACCATTTTACAATGCAGAAGAATATCTCGAACAAGCAATTCTTTCTGTCTTATCTCAAACATATAAGGACTTCATTCTATTGTTAATAGATGATGGTTCTACAGATTCTTCCTTAAAAATAGCGCAGAAATATCAGAATGATCAAAGAATAAGAATTTTATCTGATGGTAAGAATCTTAATTTGGGGAACCGCTTAAACCAAATTCCTTTCATAACAGAGACTGAATTTTTAGCAAGAATGGATGCAGATGATATTATGCATCCTAAAAGAATTGAACATCAGCTTAAAATATTAAAAAGCAATCCCGAAATTGATGTTTTAGGAAGTAATGTTTACTCTATTGATGAAAATAATAATGTGACAGGGAAAAGAATGGATATTTCTGATGAACAGCTTATCCGTACTCACACATTTTCACATCCTACTGTAATGGCAAAAACGATTTGGTTTAAAAATAATCCCTATGATGTGAATGCCATTCGTATCGAAGATGCAGAACTATGGTTAAGAACAGCAGATAAATATATTTTTAAAGTTTCCGGAGAACCACTCCTTTTTTATAGAGAAATAGGAAATAAATACTATGAAAAATACCTCAAGGGGTTGCCAGGTATATGGTATATGATTAAAAAACATAGGTTTTCGAAGCGTTATTTTACATTTTCTGCTAAATATTTGCTATCTTGTATAGTATATTTTGTATTTGACTTGTTTGGAAATGAGAGTTTTCTGATTCAAAATAGAAATGATATCAAAATAAAGAAGAAAAATTATAAATTTTATATATAAAATAGGATGATGTATAAAGATTTTTTTCATTTATTTTTTTTAAAAATATCATTAGGATTCATACTACTGAGTTGTGAAGGTATTGCACAAGGGTTTTCAATCAAAGCCGTTTCCCAAAAGACGATTACAAATTATTATTCTCCTGATTATAAAAGTTTATATTACTTAAAGGATAAAATGTATGTTGTGGGAGATGAGATACTAAAAGGAGATGATCATACAGCAATTATCCAGAAAATTATTGATACCTACGAAAATATCTTATTACCGAATTCCACCATACTGATTAATAAAAATGGTCTTAAGATAGGCTCAGGAAAAAAGATCATTTTTCAGAAAAATACCAAAATTTATTTTTTAGGGCCTGCTAATGGAAGCTACTCGGATGTGGTAAAAATTTATGATGTCCATGATGTACAAATAATAAATCCTATAATCGTTGGAAGTAGAAATAGTAAACTTCAGCAAAGTGGGCAATGGAGTGCTGGCATTTCTGTTTTAAATTCCAAAAATATAAAAATTGTAAATCCAAAAATTACAGATACATATGGAGATGGAATTTTTATTGGTTCTGAAAGTGGAGGATTTTCTGAAAATGTAATTGTTGATGGCGGTTGGATAGATCAGGCAAGAAGAAATGGTATTTCTATTACTTCAGGGAAACAGATACTGGTCCAGAATATTTTGATTTCAAACACACATGGACACGATCCAGAATCTGGGATTGATATAGAACCCAGCTGGGATAAAGATACACTTAAAAATATCTTAATTAAAAACGTTTATACTTATAATAATGGATCTGCAGGAATTTCAGTTAATCTTAACGGGTTAAGTACAGACAATAGTAAAGATGCAAAAATAACAAATATAGTTATTGATGGACATGTTGACTCAGGATCAAGACATGGCTTTTTAACCTCTTTAAATAATATTAAAAATAAATTCGATGTTACTGGAAATATTACTGTAAAAAATTCAAGTTGGGAAAAGAGTAGAGATATAGCATATTGGAAAACTCCTCAAGACCATCGTATCAATATTATCTTCTCAAAAATTAAAATTGATAATAAACAAAAGAAACAAGATTTTGAAAACAGTATTCAAAATCTTAAGAACACAAAATTGACTCAGTAGAAATGAAAATTTTACACGTTATTACCCTTGCAGAATTAGGAGGAGCTCAGTCTGTTGTAATTAACTTAGCTGAAAAGTCAATAGAACAAGGACATCAGGTCTTTGTAGCTTCTTCTGTGTTTGGAGA
Source organism: Chryseobacterium sp. CS2K3 (assembly GCF_059515185.1). NCBI lineage: Bacteria > Pseudomonadati > Bacteroidota > Flavobacteriia > Flavobacteriales > Weeksellaceae > Chryseobacterium > Chryseobacterium sp. CS2K3. Next base: position 156,626 of record NZ_JCAKRW010000005.1, read on the forward strand.
GATGTGGAATGCCTTACATAAGGATGTCATCCAAATAAAATTAAAAAATCTTTATCATGCAATAAGTATGAAAGATATATTGGTAATTAATGATTTAAGGAAGATATATAATGAAATTAAACCAGATATTATTCATTTACACTCCTCTAAGATTGGAATTTTAGGAAGATTATGTTTACCAGAATCAAAAATTGTATACACAGTACATGGATTTGATTCAATAAGATTGAGATATCGAAAATTTCTACCAATTGAAAAAGCTCTAAAAAAAAGATGTAAAGCCATTGTAGGAGTAAGCGAATATGATACATTTAATTTAAAAAAAGAAGGAATAAAAGATAATGTTTTTCTTGTTCGAAATGGTATTAAGGACTTCACTATAAAAGATAATGAGTATGATCCCGAAAATATATTATATAAAATAAAAGAAAATACTGATAGAAAAATAATACTTTCTATTTCACGATTGGCTTTGCCTAAAAGATTTGATTTGTTTTGTAAAGTAGCAGAAGCTTTTTTAGACACAAATTATCAGTTTGTTTGGATTGGTAATAAAGAACAGATGACCAAAGTTCCTAAAAATGTTACTATGCTAGGTGAAAGAGAAGATGCCTATATGTATTATAAATATGCGGATGTAGCTTTATTATTATCAGACTTTGAAGGTCTGCCAATATCACTTATTGAAGCTTTGTGTTATTCAAAGCCTATTATTGCGTCTGATGTTGGTGGAATTTCCGAATTGCTTGAAGGTAATGGAATGCTTGTTTCTAATGATAATTTACCACAGATTATAAATTCTATTACAATTATACTTGCTAATCAAAATAATTATGAGAAATTTGCACAAAAATCAAGGCAAATATTCGAAAGTAAATTTACGATTGAAGAAATGTATAATCAATATATTTACATTTATACAAAAACACACAAATGAAGACTACTTCAAAAGTAACAACCCCTCAAAGGCTTCTTTTTGTAAACGTTAGTGATATTTCTTACAAGTTACTTAAAGAAACTGATTTTATCAAAAACTATAAAGTTATTTTCTTTAATACAGAAACAGCAAAAAGGAGTATTTCAGATTATATTATTAAACTAAAAATTAAAACCATAATTATCGAAACCTCAAATATTAATCATATTTCGGAGAAAATAACCAACGAAATTATTGAGAATAGAAGAAAAGGAATCAAAGTTTATGATGCTCAGGAATTTTATGAAGTAATAAATAACAGAATCCCTTTAGTTAAGTTTGAAACCAATGAATATTTTGCAGACAATATTTTTTCAATAGGGCTTAAAAAACGAAATGAAATTTTCAAACGCATTTTCGATATAACAGTAAGTTTGATTATTTTACCTTTTTCAATTCCCCTTGTTGCTGTTGGTTGCTTATTAATTTTCATCAGTTCCCCAGGAAGTGTTTTCTTTGTTCAAGAAAGAATTGGAAAAAATTCAATTCCATTTAAAATTTATAAAATCCGAACAATGAGGCTACATCATAATGGAGATTTTACTCAAAAAAATGATGATAGACTTTTAAAAGTTGGTAAAATTTTAAGAATTATTAAAATTGATGAGCTACCACAATTGTTTAATGTTTTAAATGGAAACATGAGTCTCATCGGACCAAGACCCGAAAGACCAAAATTTGTGCAGGAATCTATCAGAGAGAATGCATATTTCGATTTAAGGCATTTAGTAAAACCTGGAGTTACTGGATGGGCACAAGTACATTTGCCCAAGGCAACCCCAAAAGACAATCTTAAGAAACTGGAATACGATTTATATTATATTAAAAATTATAGCTTTAAGCTAGATGTTCTTACACTTCTAAAAACAATAAAAGTTGTACTTACGATGAATAGTCATTAATTTAAAACATTTATTTTTTTGAAATCTTAAATATGCTATCCGCTAAGAAAAGAGCAAAATGCACCTAGTTTTAAAGAAAAAAACTTTTAAAGCATATCCTTGAAAACCACTTTTTTAAAGTGGTTTTTATTTTTTAATTTTTACTCTATCAATATTTTGTATCTTTGCACACTCAAAATCAAAAAGATGCGTACAAAATCTGTAGGGAAGAAGAAAATCAATGTAGTGACACTTGGATGTTCCAAAAATGTATACGATTCCGAAGTATTAATGAGCCAGTTGAAAGCCAATGGTAAAGAAGTGGTTCACGAAGACCGTGGAGATATTGTGGTAATCAATACCTGCGGATTTATTGACAATGCAAAAGAAGAATCTATCAATACAATCCTTGATTATGTTGACGCTAAAAACAGAGGTGAAGTAGAAAAAGTATTTGTTACAGGCTGTCTTTCCGAAAGATATAAACCAGATTTGATTAAAGAAATTCCAGATGTAGATCAGTACTTCGGAACAAGAGACCTTCCGGTATTATTGAAACATTTGGGAGCAGACTATAAACATGAATTGGTAGGAGAGAGATTAACAACCACTCCAAAGCATTATGCCTACCTGAAAATTTCTGAAGGATGTGATAGACCATGCTCATTCTGTGCTATTCCTTTGATGAGAGGTGGTCACGTTTCAACACCTATCGAGAAGCTAGTTACTGAAGCTCAGAAATTAGCAAAAAAAGGGACAAAAGAGTTAATTCTTATTGCACAGGATCTTACTTATTATGGATTAGATCTTTATAAAAAACGTGCATTAGGTGACTTATTAAAAGAATTGGTAAAAGTAGAAGGTGTAGAGTGGATTCGTCTACATTATGCATTTCCAAGTGGTTTCCCGGAAGATGTTTTAGATATTATTCGTGAAGAACCGAAAGTTTGTAACTATATTGATATTCCACTTCAGCATATCAATTCTGATCTGTTAAAATCAATGAAAAGAGGAACTACCCATGAAAAAACAGACGCTCTTTTAGGAAAATTCAGAGAGAAAGTGCCGGATATGGCTATCAGAACTACCTTGATTGTAGGATACCCGGGAGAAACCGAAGAAAGATTCCAGGAACTTAAAGACTGGGTAAGAGAACAAAAGTTTGATAGATTGGGATGCTTTACATATTCTCATGAAGAAAATACTACCGCTCACGTATTGGATGATGATATTCCACAGGAAGTAAAAGAAGCAAGAGTAGAAGAGATCATGGAATTACAATCTCAAATCTCTTGGGAAAAGAATCAGGAGAAAATAGGAAAAGTGTTCAGATGTATCTTTGATCGTAAAGAAGGAAACTACTTTATCGGAAGAACAGAGTATGATTCTCCGGATGTAGATAACACGGTTTTAGTATCTGCTGAAGACACTTATATTTCTATTGGTGAGTTTGCAGATGTGAAAATTACTTCAGCTGAAGAATTTGACTTATATGGTGAATTAGTTTAAATTATAAATAGCTATTAATCAGTAAGTAAAAAATATATTTTGATTAATGAAAAATTGAAATATTAATGGATTTTAACATAGATATTTTTCGGTTAAAAACATTATGTTTCTGATTTTGAATACGTTGTGATTTTAAGGTATTAAGATTTATTTAAATTTATTGTATAAAGTATACAAATTAAAAAATTATGTCTTAAATTTGCACAATAAGCAATGTTTTTAAATCATATGCTTTCAGGGAGTTATTCATCAAAATGATGCGAAAGTTTCATTTAAAAAAGAAATTTATGTATATTTAGCTTCAAGATGATAACCAATTGAGATATGTTTTCCTTTTGGAAATATTGATGAAAAATAATGTAATTAAAATCTTTAAAAACTTATGAAAAAATTTTTATTAACAGCGACTATGCTCGTTGCCTTTACGGCGCTTTCAAAGGCTCAGCAAGGGAGAGTGGGGATTAACACAACCACACCTGCCGCAACTCTAGATGTAGTAGCAAATACTACAGATAATGCTAGACCTGATGCTGTATTGGTCCCTCGTATGTCAAGAGCAGATCTAGAAGCTAAAACTAACGCGTATGCTAACGGAACAGCTACTGGAGCTAGTGCTCAGAACGGAGCTCTTGTTTTCGTTAATGCATTAGGAGGTACAGGAACTGGTAAAACAGTAAATGTTGTTGGTACTGGTTTTTACTACTATGATGGTACAAACGGTAACAATGTTTGGAGACCACTTGTTGCTAATACTGCACCGGCTGGTATGTCTGTAAGATTACAAACAGCAAATACTATTTCTGATGCTGATTTGGGTAATGCAGTTATTGTAAATATTGGTGGATCTTCATTTAACTTGGATGCTCTAACTAAGAGTAACGGTAAAACTATTACATTTATTGATAGTACACCTAATGGTCAAGGTTTTAGTATTACAGGTGCTTCTGGAACTATTAATTCTCAAGCAACTCTTTCTCCAACAGGTCCTGGTGGTTCACTAAGCTACATCTGTGATGGAGCAGTTTGGTATAGTTATAGTAGCTTTTAATCTTAAAAACACATTTATATTATGAAATTATATTTAACCTCAATAGTTTTAGCTATTACAGCATCTGTAAATGTAACATTTGCTCAATTAAGAGCTAATAATGCTATTAGTACAAACATTGCAGGACAATCTGCTTTTTTGGATGCTTCTGCCAATGGATTCTCAGGTGGAACTAATAATGGTAAAGGACTTGCATTCCCTAGAACAGATTTAACTGTTTTTACCTTTGCTACAGCTACAACAAGTAACTTCAACTTCCCTACTGCATACGATGGTATGATAGTATATAATACTAAATCAGGTACTACACCAACTACTGGATCAGGTGTTGGTAGTCAAACTGTTGCTCCAGGATTCTATTATTTCTCCAACCCAACTGGAGGTGCAACGAATTCTTACGCAACTTCTACAGGTCAATGGATTGCTGTAGGTGGTGCTTCACCTAAAGTAACTATCGGAACTAATGAAGTCGCTACTAATACAATAATTAATGTTGGTACAGGAGTAGACAAACAAGTATATGCAATCAAAGGAAGCTTTACTACAACAGGTACTTCTACTTCAGTGACTATTCCTTCACCTACAGGTATGACTTCTTTATACGGAATTACTATCTATAAAGTGAACGGAACTGGAAATAAAGTAGTGTATTCTAGAGACCTGTATTCTTATAATATCGGTACTACAAATAATGCTGTTACAGGTTCTCCTAGCATGTCTGTAGTGTATCCTGCTGATACATATGATTATGTATTAGAATACATCAAATAAGATTATATTTTAATTATATATAAAACCAATGACACCGTCATTGGTTTTTTCGTTTTTGTATAATGTAGTTCTTTTATAAAAACCGGATCAGCTGCAAAAGTTGTGGACTAAGTAAAAAGTTTAGTTAATGTGAAGGAAAAAATAAATTATCTTTTTACTCCTCTAAGCTTTATACTTAAATTTTCTATAAACGCAAAGACATGATGGAATTGATTATTGATAAGGGAGCTAAGAAAGCGACAAAAGTCGCTGATGAAGCTATGTAGATACGCGTACGCTTAGAAAGAATCAATACAATTGATTCAAGCTTTGCTTCCTAAAATACAACACCAGATAATAGAAATCCTTTGCGTTAAATTTTAAAATTAAACAGATCTAAATATTCTAAGCCGCACAACTTTTGCGCTTGATCCTAAAAACCTTACTGGTATAGTCTTTTAAATAGATCAAGCAGGAAAGTTAAGTTAGGCGAAAAATTGAGTTAATTTGAATAAATAAGTTTCTGTCTTTTATCGTAGGAAGTTATGAAGTGCTACTTTCTTGCTGAAAGAGCTTAGCGGACAAGCATTTGCATAGAAAGAATCAATTTCATTGATTACATCCTTTGCATCTTGAAAATATGAGATACGGAGCTAAAAACTTTGCTTTAAATTGCATAAATACAATATTGTCCCCAAGCCTATGAAACTATCCTTTTAAACTTAAAATAGCTTACTTTAAATAAAGGTTAGCCTTTTCTTCTTAGTTAGAAAGATATCAATCTTGGTTATTGAATACTTTTACAATTAAATTGTCTTCATATTTCAATATAAATCAATTTATTTTTGACTAAAAATTTTCTAATCTAATCTTTAAAACTTATTTTTGATGTATTCAGATGAGCATAGGTGATCATTTAATTTGTTGAAATCCAAAACTTTTTCTTTAAAATATGATTAAGTAATGAATTCTATTGTTTTTCGAGAGTTTATTTATTGTTAAAATAACAACTAAAGGATAAGCCTAATGCCCTTCAGTCTTGTGTTTAGCGATGATTTGAGTAGTTTTAAATCTTAAGACTTTTTAATTCCTAAATGACTTTTAGACTTCAAAATAGTAATTTTTGATTTTATTTAAACAATTGAATACCAGTATTTTATATTTTTAAAATTATGAAATTATGCATCAATTAGTTAAATAAATTAACATTTGTATGTTTTTTTTAACACTATTTAACAGTGTCTTTCAAAGCCCCTGTTTATAGGTAGTTACAAAGCTAATTAACATTTTGTTTTTATTTTGTTAACAGTTTTTAACAATTGAAATAGGGATATAAAAAGATTCCTGATACTTTTGCTCCGTCAAAACCAATAAAAGTTCAAAATGATGAAAAGATTCATTCTCGTAATCATAATGATGATTTCAACCTTAGGAATTTATTCATTTACGAATAATACCTTAGATGCGAAAAAAACAAGTTATGCATCGTACTACCACGATAAATTTAACGGTAGAAAAACTGCTAGCGGAGAAATCTTTGATAACTCAAAGTTTACTGCAGCAAACAGAACGCTTCCATTTGGAACAAACGTTAAGGTTACTAACCTTAAGAATGGGAAAGAGGTAATAGTGAGAATAAATGACAGAGGACCTTTCCATTCATCAAGATCTTTAGACATGTCTAAAGCTGCGTTCGATGAGATCGGAGATATCAGTCATGGTACTATTCCGGTCGAATATGAAATTGTCGATTAATCTTATGATTTAAATTAAAAAAAGCCAGCTGATTTCAGCTGGCTTTTGTGTTGATAATATTCGATACTATTATACATCTAATTCCAATAAAGCAGGGCAATGATCAGAATGCACAGCCTCCTTTAAAATAACAGCTCTGGTAAGCTTTTCTTTTAAGCTATAAGATGTAAAGTTATAATCCAGTCTCCAGCCTTTGTTTCTTTCCCTTGAATTTTGTCTGTAGCTCCACCATGTATAATTTTCGGGCTCATTATTGAAGAACCTGAAACTATCAATCAATTCACATTCATTAATGAAATCAGTCATCCATTCTCTTTCCATAGGAAGAAATCCTGAAACGTTCTTTAAGCCAACAGGATTGTGAATATCAATGGCTTCATGACAAATATTAAAGTCTCCGGATATAATAAGGTTTGGAATTTCCTTCTTTAAGTTTTTAATATAAGCCAGAAAGTCATGACAGAACTGCATTTTAAATTCCAGTCGCTCTATATTTGATGCAGAGGGAACATATACTGAAATTGCAGAAAATCCATCGAAGTCCGCACGGATAATCCTTCCTTCATTATCATAGCTTTCAATTCCACATCCATATTCAACATGATTGGGTTTGATTTTTGAGGCAATTCCGACACCGCTATAGCCTTTTCTCACTGCCGAATGCCAGTAACTGTGATATCCTAATTTTTCCAGGCTTTCGATGTCTATCTGATCGTTTCCGGCTTTACTTTCCTGAATGCAGATCACATCCGGGTCTGCAGTCTTTAGCCAGCCAAGGAAATCTTTGGTAAAAGCAGCTCTGATTCCGTTGACATTGTAGGTAATTAATCTCATTAGTCTTTTATAAAGATTTTAAATTTTTTATTGTATTTCGTTGGGGTAAATTCAGTGATCTCATCATCCGCGATCTGATGGTCTGCATTTTCAAGAGCAGCCTTGTACGTAAGCGAATAATAACCATTACTTATTTTATACGAAGATAAGAACTCTGGAAGACTATAAAAAATAAGCGGGAAAAATCAACTGATTTTTCCCGCCTAAACCCAAAATTAAATAAACTATGAAAAAAACTACTTGGGTTCTAAAATACTGATAGGAATAATACACTCTTCTAATGATATTCCACCGTGTTGATATGTCTCTTTATAGTAATTTACAAAATGGTTGTAATTCTTAGGATAAGCTAGGAATGTGCTATTTTTTGCAAATATATACTTTGAACTTAGATTTCCTTTTGGAAGGAAAAGTTTTTCAGGATTGGTAATTGCCCAAACATCACTGTCGTCATACGTTAAGCTTTTACCTGTTTTATATCGGATGTTGGTAGATGTTTCTCTGTCTCCAACCACTTTACTTGGCTTTTTAACGTAAACAGTTCCGTGATCGGTAGTAATAACCAATTTGTATCCATTTTCAGCTGCAGATTTAATAATCTTCAATAGGGAAGAGTTTTCAAACCAGTTGAATGTTAATGAACGGAAGGTTTTATCGTCACGGATAAGCTGATCTACGATATGGTTATCGGTCTTAGCATGTGAAAGAATATCAATAAAATTATAAACGATGACCAAAAGATCATTATTCTTATGTTGATTGAAATCATCATAGATCTTCCTTTCAAAATCTGCGTTCAGAACTTTAAGGTATTTCATAGATTTAGATCCAAGGCCGATTCTTTTCATCTGATCTTCCAGGAAATCACGCTCAAATTCGTTTTTATTTCCTTCTTCATTATCGTTGAACCATTTGTCTGGAAATCTTTTTTCAATTTCTGACGGCATCAAACCTGCAAAGAAAGAGTTTCTTGCATATTGAGTAGCAGTAGGAAGAATGCTGTAATAATAATCTTCTGAAACCTTATTATAATACTTAGTGAATAATGGCTCAATCACTTTCCACTGATCGTAACGAAGATTGTCTACCATTAATAAAAGTACTTTTTCTTTTTCAACTTCAGGTTTTACTTTTTCCTTGAAAAGAGTATGACTCATCATAGGCTTATCTGAATCGGTAAGCCAGTTTTCATAATTTTTCTCAATAAATTTCGCAAACTGAATATTTGCTTCTTCTTTCTGAGATTGTAAAAGATCTGCAAATTCATTATCTGCTACCTTATCAAACTTTATTTCCCAGCTTAAAATCTTTTTATAATATTCAGCCCATTCCTGATATGTTCTTAAATAAGAAAGTTCCATAGAAAGGTTTCTGAATTCCTGTTGGTATTGTAAGATGGTTTTCTGCTCCACCAGGTTTTCCTGCTGAAGGTTTTTCTTTAATGAAAGTAATATTTGGTTTGGATTTACCGGCTTTAGGATATAATCGGCTATTTGAGAACCGATAGCCTCTTCCATAATATGTTCTTCTTCGCTTTTGGTAACCATTACGATTTTTAAGGAATTATCTTTCTCCTTAATCATAGGAATAGCTTCCAACCCGGAAATTCCAGGCATATTTTCATCAATTAGCGTTAATGCAAATTTCTCTGAATCCATAAGTTCCAAAGCCTCATTCACGTTATTTACAGGGGTTACCTGATAACCTTTCTTTTCTAAAAATACGATATGAGGTTTAAGTAAATCTATTTCATCATCGATCCATAATATCTTTTCTGACATAATTTATTTTTTACATGATTATTGTATCAAAATGTTGACCAAATGCTTTTAAAATCTCACAAAATCGAAAGATTAAAAGTTAAATATTAGTTAAATGAAAATACTCTAAAATATTTCATCTTTCCGGTCTATCTATTCATTGGTCCTTATATATTGTAAAGCTCTTTCCAGAACTTCATCTTTACCGTTTTTAATTCCTTCCACTGTAGGTTTTACAATGATATCGGGAATGATTCCTATTCGCTGTGTTTCTCTGCCATCAGGATAATAAGCTCCAAGCCCCGTAAAACACGTATCCAGATCTGCAATTTTAAATTTAATAACATCACCATTCGCACCGGAAGTATTGCTTCCAATCACTTTTGCCTTGGGATGCTGTTTAAACATCATTGCGGTGGTTTCTGCCTGGCTTTGGGTATTTTCATCTACCAAAACTATTACATTTCCTTTATAATAATCAGGATTTTTTCTGCCAATACTGTTTATTCTGCTATAAAACTTTCCAGGATAGTTGGTTTCCGGAAAGTTAAACTGATAATAAAGACTGGAGTTGGGAAGGAGCAGCTCGCTTAATGGAATAATTGTCAGCTTTGGATAGTTTCTAAGATCAAAAATGATGGATTCCGTAGATTTCAGGTTTCTGTACATTTCATTCAAATCATCTTTGGTAATGATTCCCATGTTAACATAGCCTGTTTTGTTTTCGTGATCTATAAATTTCCATTTTTTGGGAGCAGGTGCTTTTTTGATAATAATATCTTTTTGGAAGTACGTTTTAGCAGTAACTTCTATATTTTGTCCATTCCTTTCTATTTTGAGGGTAAGAGAATCATCTTTACTGAAAAGAAGTTTGCTTTTAATCTTATTCACTTTGCCCCAGGAATTGGAGGCGGGAATATATTTACTTAAACGATTAACGACCTGAGGAATAGTTTGTCCATTGATGTCATAAATCACGTCATGAACTTTTAATGGTGTTTTTTCATGGAAATGATTGGCATTGATCTTTGTGATAACCAGCTTTCCTTCCACATAAGAATATTCTACAGGAAGTTTTTTGCTTCCATACAGATGAAGACTTATTGGGGTTGAAAATAAATAAGCGTGAGAATCATCAATCTTAGCGACCAGTTCAGCTAATGCAAGATGGTAATCGGTATCATTGCCGGCGGATAGAAATTTAGGAATCATTTCCGTTAAAACGGCATTCCAGTTTTGATCTGTTTCATATTTATAAGGAAAGAAATATTCTACATAATTCCAATATCGGAATAGCTCTAATAAACTTATTGAACGTGATGTAAATTTTGAACCGTAAGAGTTTTCATTTTTGAAATAAATTTTTCTTCCACCTTTTCCAATATAATAATTGGGTCCGATGTTACGGTTGTTCTGAATGTATTGTAGTTTCTTTGAAGTATTTTTTGTGAATATATCAGAATTGTCTATCCATCCCAGGTCAAAATTTTTCAAAAAGTAAGGTGCATTGTCTTCCTTTAAGCAATCTGTACATGGTTCTACTTTTCCTAAACTTTCAATCCAGAGAGAGTAGAGGTTGTTCAGCTCTGTTTTATTATGTACTTGATCAAGCTCGTCAATCTTTTGAAGAAGCTGCTGATCCCAGTTTAAATTACCTGCAGCAACATTGGGATGGTAATATTTTAAAAATCCCCAAACTCTGCAAAGGGATTCCAGTTTTTGATTTTCAGATAAGATCTGTGCGGAAAATTGTAAACTTAAAAATAATAAAATGAAAAGAAAATACTTTCTCATCAAAGGATATCGGTTTTTCTCAAAGATAAGTGATTAATGGAAGAACTGCAAAGGTTTTTTGATGAATAATTTTAAGTGGTAAGGAAGCCGGAGGATGGAAGCTGGAAGTTACTTTGGGGTAATTAAATAAGAACTCCGTCTATTTATTATTATCTATCTCTATCCTCAAAATCAATAAACTCTAATCGTGCATTGTTCACCATAACTTCCAGCCTTCCTCTTCAAGCTTCCCTCCTTATTAATACTAATTTAATTATCCCTCAAATTTAAAATCCCTAACTTTGTTTACTAATATTGACGATTCAATGCAGAATAAGCTAAAAATTATCAACGATCCTGTTCACGGATTTATCAAAATACCTCACGAAATTTTATTTGATATTGTTGAACATCCCTATTTTCAGAGATTAAGAAGAATCGGGCAGACCGGACTTTTGAATCTTATCTTTCCGGGAGCAACGCATACAAGGTTTCATCATGCTTTAGGAGCAATGCACCTGATGTTTACTGCACTGGAAACTTTGAAGCAGAAAGGGGTTAAAATTTCTGAGGAAGAGGAAAAAGGAGCTATGTTGGCAATTTTGATGCATGATATCGGGCACGGACCGTTTTCTCACGCATTGGAAAGCATGCTGATGGATGACTGGCATCACGAGAATCTTTCGCTTTTGCTGATGAATAAGTTGAATGAAGAATTTGACGGTCAATTATCCATGGCAATTGAAATGTTCCAGGGAAAATATCACAGAAAGTTTTTTAATCAGCTTATATCGTCACAGCTGGATGTAGACAGACTGGATTATCTGAAAAGGGATAGTTTTTTCACAGGGGTATCAGAAGGTAATATCAATACACAAAGGATTATTTCTATGATGAATGTTTGTGAGGAAGGTGAGCTGGTGATTGATGCAAAAGGAATTTATTCCATAGAAAACTTTTTAACTGCAAGAATGTTCATGTATTGGCAGGTATATTACCATAAAACATCTGCTTTGGCGGAGTTTCTTTTGGTTAAAATCCTTGAAAGAGCCAAATATTTAATTTCTCAGGGAATAGAGCTTCCAGCAACGGAAAATCTTAAATACTTTTTATATAGAGAGAAAAGTGCTGCAACGGATGAAGATGTAGAGCGTTTTACCCAGCTGGATGATAATGATATTATTCAGGCAATGAAAGAATGGCAGAATTCAGATGACTTTGTATTGTCTTATTGGTGTAAATGCGTTATTCAGAGAAATTTACCTAAAACAATTATTTCATCACATCCTTTCGATGAAAAAGTTATTGATGAAAAAGTAAAGAATATCAATGATTTTTTTGAAATAAACAATGGTAAAGAGTTAGTACATGAAATAAAAAGAAAGCTTTTGCCTTATGATACGGAAAAGCAGCCTATCTATTTGCTGCAGAAAAATGGTAAAAGAATAAAGCTTCATGAGTCTGAAGACCAGCTTTTATCAGGATTGATGATGAATAAAACGACACGCTATATCCTTATGTTTCCGAGAGATATATAAAGACAGACTCTTAAATAATATTAAAATTTACGATCTGAATTCAAAAAATGTTTGCAAATTATAGAATTTCTTATCTTTGCAGAATATGGAATTTACAGCTTCGCAAATTGCAAGTTTTATTGACGGAAAAATTATAGGTGATGAGAATGCTCTTATTACAGGGGTTTCTCCAATTGAAAACGGAGAGTCAGGACATCTTTCTTTTATAGCACAAGATAGATTTTCTCATTTTTTAGATACCTCAAAGTGCTCTGTTATCATCGTTTCGGAAAAACTTCTGAATGAAAATAGTTATACCCCTACCTTAATTGTTGTAAAAGATGCCTACTTATCTTTTCAGATCCTGATGAATTTATATCAGGAAATGAGAGGGCGAAAAGAAGGTATTGAAGATGGTTCGTCCATCCATGATTCAGCTGTGATAGGTGATCAAGTTTATATAGGAGCATTTACATATGTTTCGGAGAAAGCTAAGATCGGTGAGGGTTCGCAGATTTATCCACATGTATATATCGGAAAAGGAGTAAAAATCGGTAAAAACTGTAAAATAGACAGTGGTGCCAGAATTTACGATTACTGTATTATCGGGGACAACTGTGTTATTCACTCCAATACTGTAGTAGGAGGAGACGGATTCGGGTTTCAGCCAACTGCTGAAGGATTCAAAAAAATTCCACAGCTTGGGAATGTAATTATTGAAGATGATGTGGAAATCGGTTCAAACTGTAGTATAGACAGAGCGACAATAGGATCTACAATCATTGGAAAAGGGACGAAAATTGATAATCTGATTCAGATTGCTCACAATGTGAAAATCGGACAAAATAATGTGATTGCAGCACAAGCCGGAATTGCAGGTTCCACTACCATTGGAGATTGGAATCAAATTGGAGGTCAGGTAGGAGTTGTAGGACATATCAAAATCGGAAACCAGGTGAAAATTCAGGCTCAAAGTGGCGTGAACTCCAGTGTGAATGATAGAGAAACATTATATGGCTCGCCGGCAATCAGCTATAATGACTATTTAAGGAGCTATGTTCATTTCAGGAACTTGCCAGGAATAGTAAACAGAATAAATAATCTTGAGAATAACTCAAAAGATAATACTAATGAGTGATATGCAAAAAACGCTTCAGGAAGAGGTAACACTTTCTGGAAAAGGTCTTCATACTGGTAAAGAAGTAAAACTTACCATCAAACCCGGAAAAGAAAATACGGGATTTGTATTCGTAAGAACAGATCTAGAGGGAAATCCTCAGGTTGAAGCTGATGTTAATTATGTAGTAGCAACAGAAAGAGGAACAACATTAGAAAAGCTTGGCGTAAAAATCACTACCTGTGAGCACCTTTTGGCTGCACTTGTAGGTTGTGACATAGACAACGCAGTGTTGGAAATGGACGCATCCGAACCTCCTATTTTGGACGGATCTTCAAAATATTTTGTGGAAGCCATTGAAAGTGTAGGAGTCGTAGAACAAAATGTAGCCAGAGAATATTTAGTGGTAAAAGAAGTTCTTACCTACAGTGATCCGGCTACAGGTTCAGAGATCACGATCATTCCTTCAGATACATACGAAGTGACTACCATGGTAGATTTTGGAACTAAAGTATTAGGAACTCAAAATGCTACCCTTAAAAATATTTCCGAATTTAAAGATGAAATCTCTTCAGCAAGAACATTCAGCTTCTTACATGAGCTAGAAATGCTTTTAGATCACGGATTGATCAAAGGAGGAGATATCTCCAACGCGATTGTTTACGTAGACAAGGATCTTACTCCTGAAACTACAGAAAAACTTAAAAAAGCCTTTGGTAAAGACAATGTTTCTATCAGACCAAACGGTATTCTTGATAATCTTAACCTTAATTACCCTAACGAAGCTGCAAGACACAAATTACTTGATGTAATCGGTGACTTAGCGTTAGCAGGTGTAAAAATTAAAGGTAAAGTAATTGCTAACAAACCAGGACACTTCGTAAATACTCAGTTTGCAAAAAAACTGAACCGCCAGTGGAAATTACAGAAGAAGAAAAATGTTCCTGATTTTGACTTAACGAAAGAACCAGTATTTGATATCAACGGTATTATGAAGCTTATGCCTCACAGACCACCATTCTTATTAATTGATAAAGTTCTTGAATTATCAGATTCTCATGTTGTAGGGTTGAAAAATGTAACCATGAACGAGCCTTTCTTCGTTGGACATTTCCCTAAAGAGCCTGTAATGCCTGGTGTACTTCAGGTAGAAGCATTAGCTCAGACAGGAGGTATTTTAGTATTGGCAAGTGTGCCTGATCCTGAAAACTATTCTACTTATTTTATCAAAATTGATAAAGTAAAATTCAAGAGAAAAGTAGTTCCGGGAGATACTATTATTTTCAAAATTGAATTGATAGAGCCTATCAGAAGAGGTATCGTTCACATGCAGGGGTACGGATATGTAGGAGATACAGTGGCAGTAGAAGCAGAGCTAATGGCTCAAGTTGCAAAAAATAAAGTTGATTAAATGATTCATCAATTAGCAGCCGTAGATAAACGTGCGAAAATCAGCAAAAACGTAATTGTAGAACCTTTTACTACAATTGCAGGGGACGTGGAAATTGGAGAAGGAACATGGATTGGTCCCAATGTTACCATCATGGATGGAGCAAGAATCGGTAAAGATTGTAAGATTTTTCCCGGGACTGTAATTTCTGCAATTCCTCAGGACTTAAAGTTCGATGGTGAAGATACACGAACCATTATTGGAGATAATACTACTTTAAGAGAGTGTGTAACAATAAATAGAGGAACAAAAGCTTTAGGGTATACCAAAGTAGGAAGCAACTGCCTTATTATGGCAACTTCCCACGTTGCCCATGACTGTATCATAGGAGATAATGTGATTATTGCCAATGGTTGCGGTATTGCAGGACATGTTGAAATTGGAGACTTTACCGTAATGGGAGGGTTATCTGCTGTTCAGCAGTTTGGTAAAATCGGAAAACATACGATGATTTCTGGAGGATCTTTGATCAGAAAAGATGTTCCACCTTATGTGAAAGTAGCAAGAGATCCTATTTCTTATGCCGGTATTAACTCAGTAGGACTTAGAAGAAGAGGCTTTTCCAATGAAAAGATCTTTGAAATTCAAAAGATTTACAGAGCAATATTCCAAATGAAAATGAACGTTTCTCAAGCGTTGGCATATATTGAAAAAGAAATGCTTCCTACAGCTGAAAGAGATGAAATTCTTCAATTTATCCAGAACTCTCCAAGAGGTATCGTAAAAGGATACGGAACAGGAAAAGACAGCAACTAAGAGTGCTAAAAATTAAGTAAAAAAAAGATAATATATTAATGGCAACAAGTAACGATATCAAAAAAGGTCTTTGCATCGAATATAGCAATGATATTTTTAAAGTAATCGAGTTCCTTCACGTAAAACCAGGGAAAGGACCTGCTTTCGTAAGAACAAAATTAAAGTCAGTAACTAACGGTAAAGTAATTGATAATACTTTCTCTGCAGGACATAAAATTGACGAAGTAAAAGTAATCACTAGAAAGTTCCAGTATCTTTATGATGATGAGAACGGATTCCACTTCATGAATAACGAGGATTTCTCTCAGTTATATATCAACAAAGAGATGATCGAGAATGCTCAGTTTATGAAAGCAGGTGAAGAAGTAACGATCATTTTGAAAGAAGCTGATGAAACTCCACTTTCTGCTGAACTTCCTCAGTCTGTATACTTAAATGTTATCGAGGCTGATCCGGGAGTAAAAGGAAACACTGCAACAAACGCTCTTAAAAACGCTATCGTTGAAACAGGAGCAAGAGTAATGGTTCCTTTATTCATTGAACCGGGAGACAGAATTAAAGTAAGCACTGAAGACGGTAGCTACTTAGAAAGAGTAAAAGAATAAATAAAATTTACATAAATTCGGGTTGCATTAGCAGTCCGAATTTTGTTTTATAAGAAAAATATTGTTATGAGGTTTCATTCTCCACAAAAGCTTAAAACAATTGCAGATTTAATAGGCTCAAAATTCGTAGGTCCTGAAGACTTTGAAGTCTTGGGCTCCAACGAAATTCATATGGTAAAACCGGGAGAGATCGTATTTGTGAATCACCCGAAATACTATGATAAAGCATTAAATTCTGCCGCTACTATTATTTTAATTGATAAAGAAGTAGAATGCCCGGAAGGGAAAGCACTTCTGGTTTCTGACGATCCGTTCAGGGATTTTAATAAAATCAATACTCATTTTACAAGAATATATAATTTCACGGAAGAACTTCATGACGTTGAAATTGGAGAAGGTACAAAAATACACTCTTCAGCGGTGATCGGAAACAATGTGAAAATTGGAAAAAATACCTTAATTTTCCCCAATGTTGTGATCGGTGACAGAAC
This sequence comes from Chryseobacterium sp. CS2K3, assembly GCF_059515185.1. Taxonomy (NCBI): domain Bacteria; kingdom Pseudomonadati; phylum Bacteroidota; class Flavobacteriia; order Flavobacteriales; family Weeksellaceae; genus Chryseobacterium; species Chryseobacterium sp. CS2K3. The sequence goes on from NZ_JCAKRW010000005.1 coordinate 173,848, forward strand.
GGAGATTGGAGACAATGTTATCATTCAGTCAGGAACCGTGTTGGGGGGTGATGCCTTCTATTACAGAAAGCTTAACGGTAATTTTGACCGTTTGATCTCTGTAGGAAATGTTGTTATTGAAAACAATGTTGAAATAGGGAATAACTGTACCATTGACAGAGGCGTTACAGACTCTACCATTATTGGAGAAGGATCTGTTTTGGATAATCAGATTCAGATCGGACATGACACCGTTATCGGGAAAAAATGTCTTATCGCTTCTCAGGTTGGAATTGCCGGATGCTGCGTGATTGGAGATGAAGTGACCTTATGGGGACAAGTGGGGATCGCTTCCGGAAATAAAATTGAAAGCGGATCTGTTCTTTTAGGAAAAACCGGAGTAAACAGAGACCTGGAAAAAGGTACCTATATCGGAATGTTTGCAGAAGATTTTAAAACTTACCTGAAAAAAGAAGTAAAACTGAGAAATCTCAAATAAACTATTCCAAAGGTTTTATCCAAAATCAAAGAAATTTGAGTAAATTTGTGAGCATTAATAAAATAATAAATAAATTAAAACAACAATAAAATGTCAATTTTAGTAAACAAAGATTCTAAAGTAATTGTACAAGGATTTACAGGGAACGAAGGTACTTTCCATGCTAGCCAGATGATTGAATACGGAACAAACGTAGTAGGTGGTGTTACTCCAGGAAAAGGAGGTAGCGAGCACTTAGGAAAGCCAGTATTCAATACAGTAGCTGACGCTGTTGAAAAAGCAGGAGCAAACGTAAGTATTATCTTCGTACCACCGGCATTCGCAGCAGACGCTATCATGGAAGCTGCTGAAGCAGGGATCAAAGTAATTGTATGTATTACTGAAGGTATTCCTGTAGCTGATATGGTAAAAGTAAAATCTTACATCGCTGACAGAGACTGCAGATTAATCGGACCAAACTGCCCTGGAATCATTACTTCTGAAGAAGCTAAAATTGGTATTATGCCAGGTTTCGTTTTCAAAAAAGGTAAAGTAGGTATCGTTTCAAAATCAGGTACCCTTACTTACGAAGCTGCTGATCAGGTAGTAAGAGCAGGTTACGGTATTTCTACAGCTATCGGTATCGGTGGTGACCCAATCATCGGAACAACTACAAGAGAAGCGTTAGAATTATTCATCAATGATCCTGAAACTGAAGCTGTTGTAATGATCGGTGAAATCGGTGGAGGATTAGAAGCTGAAGCTGCTAGATGGTACAAAGCTAGTGGATCTACTAAACCAGTTGTAGGATTTATTGCTGGACAAACAGCTCCAAAAGGAAGAACTATGGGGCACGCTGGTGCTATCGTAGGTGGTGCAGAAGATACAGCTCAGGCAAAAATGGAAATCATGAGAGAAAACGGTATCAACGTTGTTGACTCTCCTGCAGATATTGGTGCTACTGTAGCTAAAATTCTAGGATAATACAAAAACCAAAACATATGAAAAAACTTTTATTAGCCTCAGCTTTGACTCTTTCGGCTTTGTCCTTTGCACAAGTGCAGTGGAAAAATACAAGATTCGGTCTTACAGGAGGTTTAAACTATTCCCGAGTTGCAAATGCCCATAACCCTTCAGGTCCAAGATATACCTTCCAAGGAGGTGCTTTGGCTCTGATTCCGGTAGGAAAAGCAAACCAGTTCTATATTCAGCCTGAAGTACTGTATTACGGTGCAGGAGAAACAGGAAAGGATAAAGATGCAAAAGGAAAAGATGGTTACGATGCAGTATATGCTAATAACTACTTAAGTGTTCCTTTATACTTTAAAGGATACTTCTCTGAATCAGCATCTGAATTCTTTGGATTGGTAGGTCCAAGATTTAACTTTTTGGTAAGCCAGGATGTTAAAAATCCACCTGCAAACAGACCTTACTATGACCCGGATGTTACAGATCCTACACAGGCACCAGGAGTAAATGGTAAAGCGAAAAGCTTTAATTGGGGACTTGGACTGGGAATAGGATATAGCTATAAGAGACAGCTGGAAGTAGCTCTTAAATATGATTTAGGCCTGTCTGACACTTTCCCTGGTCTTGCAAAAGAAAAAGGAGGAGATAGCAAGAAAAAATCTGAACAAGTTGTTGCACTTACTTTAAGCTATATATTCAAATAGAAGTTATTCATCAGAATATAAAAAACCGGAAAGCAATTTCCGGTTTTTTGTTTTTTATTCTGTTGCGGGTAAAATAGAAAAGTAAAATGGTAATTTAATTTATCTATTACAAAAAACGGATCAAGCACAAAAGTTGGGGACTATACAAAAAAATTGATTAATCTAATGAAAATGATGAGATCTGGTGCAAAAGTTTGGTGCCAAGCAAAAGACATATGTATACTTTCATTGAAGAAAGACATTCTTTTTAATCGCAAAGAAAGATGATTCAAATGTTTATTTGAGGAACCTAAGAAGAGCTATTTTGTCGCTAAAAAACTTTGCGGATAGGCATTCGCTTAGAAAGAATCAATGAAATTGATTCCATCCTTTGCTTTCTTGAAAATATGAGATAAGGTTATACAAACTTTGCGTCAAATAAATACTAAGAAAGTGTTCCCCAGTTGTTGAGACTGATTTCAAAAAAACTCCCAGCATTACTTTAGTAAAATAAAAAAGGATAAATTCACACACATGCAAATTTATCCTTCTTATTTATTAGCTTTCTCAGCTTTTTATCATTACTTGTTAACGATAGTCTATCCTTTAATCCACTTCCAAAGCTCTTTTAAAGTCGCTTTATTACCATACATTAAAATACCTACACGATAAATTTTTCCGGCAAGGAAAATCATAAAAACAGTAGTTCCCAATAATAAAACAATAGATAATGCAATCTGCCATGCAGGAACCCCGAAAGGTATTCTTGCAATCATAGCTACCGGAGACGTAAACGGAATGATTGATAACCAGAATCCCAGCGGACCATCAGGGTTATTCATTAGAGAGAAACTTCCGTACATTCCCAGAGTTAAAGGCAAAATAGCAAATAAAGTGAACTGTTGCGTTTCTGTTTCATTATCTACCGCAGAACCTATGGCTGCATAAATAGAACTATAGAAAATATATCCTAAAAGGAAAAATACGATGAATACAAAAATGATCAGCGGGAAATTCATTTCCAATAAGCTGTGAGAGATTTGAGTAGCAAGCTGTGTCATATCCAGTTTGCTTGTGATCTGCTCACTTCCGCCAGGTACAGTTTGCTGAAGAGGTGAAAAACCTGTATTTAATACTAAAGCACCAATCACAGACATAGTGATCCAGATTAAAAACTGCGTCAACGCAACCAAAGTTACCCCAAGAATTTTACCCATCATTAGCTCAAAAGGTTTAACAGAAGAAATAATAATTTCCACCACGCGATTGTTCTTTTCTTCAAGAACACTACGCATAACCCTTACTCCATAGATAATGATAAACATGAAGGTAACATACATCAGAACCATACTAAGTCCGGATTTCACCCCAAAAGTAAGATCAGAATCCTCTTTATTGTTGTCTGCAACATTGATTGTTTTTAAGCTGAAACTTTTATCCAGATCATTAAGTTGCGTTTCCTGAATACCAAGTTGCTTGATCTTTTCCTTTTTAACGACATTACTAATATCGGAAACGATTTTCTGTTTCGTATCAAACCCCATTTTACTGTTGATCACTAACCTTGTTCCCGTTTCAAGTTCATCATAATTCTGACCTTTCAGCTCAGGAAGAATAAGAACACCATCTAATGACTCATTCCCTTTTAAATTATTAATCTTGGACTTTTCGTCGGCAGCGGAAACAAAAACGTATTCAAGCTTGTCATTGGATTTAAGCTGATTAATAAATAACCCGCTTTTGTCAACCACCTCAATGATGCTGTGAGACTCATTAGCTTTGAACATCAGCCCGATTACTGCCCCAAAAGCAATAATCATAACAGGAGCCAGTAAAGTCAATATGATAAAGGATTTTTTCTTAACCTGTGTAAGAAACTCCCTCTTTGTAATTAAAAAAATATTATTCATAAATTAAGAATGGTTACTTACGGCATTAATAAAGACTTCGTTCATACTTGGAATTCTTTCATCAAATGATCTCACCTTACCTACATTCACAAGATCAACAAGGATATTATTCTGATCTGCTTCATTTTTCAAATCAAAAGAAACAAGACTGTTTTCATTCGTAAAATTGAAAATTTCATACTTATTCTTAAAGCTTTCAAGCTGCTCGCTGTTTACTTCAGAAAGAGTAATTCCAAAAATATTTTTCTTGAATTTTTCCCTTACATCAAAAACTCTTCCGTCAATGATTTTCTTGGAATTATTGATCAATGCAACGTAGTCACACATTTCCTCCACACTTTCCATTCTGTGGGTCGAAAGAATGATGGTTGTACCGTTATTCTTAAGATCGATGATTTGATCTTTAATTAAGTTGGCATTTACAGGATCGAAACCAGAAAAAGGTTCATCAAGAATTAAAAGATGAGGTCTGTGAAGAACAGTTACTACAAACTGAATCTTTTGAGCCATACCTTTAGAAAGTTCAGACAGCTTCTTCTTCCACCATTGGTCAATATTCAGTTTTTCAAACCATTTTTTCGCTTCGTTCAGAGCATCATTTTTACTCATCCCTTTCAACTCCCCGAAATAAAGAATCTGATCACCCACGCTCATGTTCTTATAAAGCCCTCTTTCTTCAGGCATATAACCGATGTCTTTGATATGGTTTGGGTTCAGCTTTTCACCATTGATAAAAATATCTCCGGAATCTGCCTGAGTAATTTGATTGATGATACGAATAAAAGAAGTTTTTCCGGCTCCGTTGGGTCCTAAAAGCCCATAAATACTGCCTTTTGGAACATGGATGCTAAAATCATCCAGTGCGACCTTTTTTCCGGCGTTATAGGTCTTTTTAATATGTTCAGCTTTAAGCATTAAATTGTTTTTACAATTAGTATAAAAAAGTTCCTAAAGTTACGGAAATATTAAAATAAATTATTGCAAAAGAAAAAATCCTGATGATTATCAGGATTTTATTTTATTGTTTCACGATTTGAGTAACTTTCTGCGTATTGTCACTTAAAATATAGCGAATCATGTATTTTCCGGGTTTTAATTTTTCAATATTAATCTCGCCCGAATTCATATTGACTGTATAATTAGCGACTTGCATACCCAAAATAGAATAAAAAGTCACACTTTTGATTCTTAAAGAAGAATCCTTTGCCTTAATAATAAGGAAATCCTTTGCAGGATTTGGATAAGCAAGCAACACTCCATCATCAGCTTTCTGTGTGGTGGAACTCGGCTCTCTAAGCTGAGCTTGTAAATTGTTGGAAAATCCAACAAAAGTGCCTACAAATAAAATTAAAAGTAAAAGTTTTTTCATCAAATTTATAATTTCTCGAATATATATAACAAATATAACAAATTCTATAATCTCGTACAATAGTTTTTTATAGAACTTGTAGTAAATTTGTAGAAACTTATTCAAAAAGTATTCCAAAATGATACATTCGAGAAATAGAAGACTTAGAGTTAATGAATCTATCAGAAGTTTGGTAAGAGAAAATGTGCTTACAACTGATGATTTTGTAATGCCGATCTTCGTAATGGAGGGCGAAAATATGCAGGAACCGATCCCGTCGATGCCGGGAATTTTCAGGCGAAGCATAGATTTAACAGTGAAAGAATGTAAGGAATTATTTTCTTTGGGCGTAAAAGCTGTCAATTTGTACATGAAGGTGTCAGAACATCTGAAAGACAATACAGGGAAAGAAGCCTGGAACCAAAACGGATTAATGCAGAATACGATCAAAGCGATCAAGGATGCAGTGCCGGGAATGGTGGTAATGCCTGACGTAGCTTTAGATCCTTATTCCATCTATGGACATGACGGAATTATCGAAAACGGAAAAATCTTAAATGATGCTACGAATGATGCTTTGGCAAGAATGTCAGTATCTCATGCAGAAGCAGGTGCTGATCTGGTAGCACCAAGTGACATGATGGACGGAAGAGTACAGGTGATTCGTGAAGCATTGGAAGAAAGCGGATTTACCGATGTGGGGATAGTAAGCTATGCTGCAAAATATGCAAGCTCTTTCTATGGTCCTTTCAGAAGTGCTTTAGACAGTGCTCCGAAAGATGATATGGATATTCCGAAAGATAAAAAAACATATCAGATGGATTATCATAACTCACGTGAAGCAATGAATGAAGTATTTAAAGATATTGAAGAAGGTGCTGATGTGATTATGATCAAACCGGGACTTCCTTACCTTGACATTGTTTCCAAAGTACGTGAAGCGATAGATCTTCCGATTGCCGTTTACAACGTAAGTGGTGAATATGCAATGGTAAAAGCTGCTGTCCAGAACGGTTGGCTGGATAATGATAAAACAATTATCGAAAGTCTTACTTGTTTCAAAAGAGCAGGAGCGGATATGATCTTTACTTATTTTGCTAAGGAAGCAGCAATGATCCTTAACAAATAATCAATTTTACATTAATAGAAAAGAGATTGCTCATAAAGCAATCTCTTTTTTTGTATAATGATATCTTATTATCCAAAACACGCTGTGTAATGAGGATGCCCTTCATGAACTGGCTTTTCTCCACCTTTATCATCCACACAGATATTAGTTGGGCATAAATACCAGCCAGCCGGACATCTGCCTTCTGAATCAGGAAAACGAAGAGTTCCACCACTAATGTTCTTTAAATCTTTTTTACTTAATTTTTTCATGATAATTATTTTTTAGTTTGTGAGCCTAAGATAATAAAAAAATATCACACGGTGATGAAGTATTTGTTTTTTTTACAAAAAAAGTCTTTTTGGTATATTTAAAATTAAGATATGGCTGATTAAATGTGAAAAATTGAGAGATTAGAAGTAAATAAAATTAACAATTCAGATGATGAACGTTAAATCAGATATAAACAATGCTTCGGGATATTCAAACTTGTTCGCATTTTTGATATATTTGCCCTATGATTTTACGAGGAGAAAACTTAATCAAAGAATACGGTCCTAAAAAAGTTGTAAAAGGCGTTTCTGTACAGGTTCAGCAGGGAGAAATTGTTGGTTTGCTTGGTCCCAATGGAGCAGGGAAAACCACATCGTTTTATATGATCGTAGGGTTGGTTAAGCCTACTTCAGGGAAAATTTTTCTTGATAAACAGGAAATTACAACGGATGCAATGTACCGAAGAGCCCAAAAAGGAATCGGTTACCTTGCTCAGGAAGCTTCTGTTTTCAGAAAATTATCCGTTGAAGAGAATATTATGGGAGTATTGCAGCTGACAAAACTTTCAAAACGTGAGCAGCAAATCAAATGTGATGAGCTTATCGAAGAGTTCTCTTTACAGCATGTTCGTAAAAACAGAGGAGATCTTCTTTCCGGAGGCGAAAGACGTAGAACGGAAATTGCCCGTTGTCTTGCTACAAGCCCAAACTTTATTCTTTTGGATGAGCCGTTTGCCGGAGTTGACCCGATTGCAGTAGAAGATATCCAGAAAATTGTAAGAAGCCTTGTTGATAAAAACATCGGAATTCTAATCACTGACCACAACGTACAGCAGACGCTGGCGATTACCAATAAAACCTATATCATGTTTGAAGGTAAGATTCTTAAGGAAGGACTTCCGGAAGATCTTGCGAATGATCCACAGGTAAGAGAAGCATATCTTGGGGAAAACTTTGTGTATCAAAGTATTCTTGATAAACCGAAGAAGAAAAAATATGCATATAATATCTGGGCTGGTAATTTTGATTCGAAAGCTCAATTACAGGGGTTTGTAGATGAAAATTTCAAACAATATGATGATCTGCGATTGATGTATGGCTTTGAGGATATCAGTTTTGCTTCCCTTGCCAATTCTGAAATCGAGCATATCTTTAATGATGTAGTAGATAAGAATGCTAATAATTCATTTGTATTCCAGAAAAAAGAGATCAATACCAATTATTCTCTGGAGCAGGCACAGACAGAATCTAAGGAAGCAGGTAAACCTGAATTGCATTATCTGACAACATATATGTACGAAGGATAAATTCCAGGATAAATATTTGCTTAAAACCATAATAAAAACGTACCTTTTCTCTTCGAAACGGTACGTTTTTCAGTTTAAATAATTCCTATGGCAAAACCATTCAACAGAACAGTTACTTTATTCGGGATTTATAAACAGCTTGTTCCATTCATCAGACCTTACAGATTAATGATTTATGGGACGTTGTTTCTTACTTTTCTAGGTGCTTTGGCGGCACAGGTAAACCCAATTGTATTGAAATACACAGTGGATGAGGTGACCAAACTTACCCATTTGCCACATCCGATGACAGAAGGTGTTCATATTCTGATTATTATATCTATTATTTTATTAGGTAAGGAGCTTTTGAATATTTTTATCAATTTCGGACAGAAGTTTTATGGTGAAAAAATAAGGATCAATGTAAGTTCAGTTCTTGCTCAATCTGCTATAGACAAAATCCTGACTTACCGCGTAGCTTATTTCAATGATGAAAACCATGAATCTGGAAAATTACAGATCAGAATTGATCGTGGAATTGAAAGTTTAACAAAATTAGTTCAGAACTTTTTCATAGATATTTTACCTCTTTTTTCCAATGCTATTATTGCTTTGGTAATTATGTATATGCAAAATGTGTATGTAGGAGCTGTTTCTACGATCATTGTCCCGATTTACTTTTATATAAGCTCTTTGCAGGCAAAAAAATTGAGTGGTGTACGCCGTCAGCTCAGAAATCAGAGGGAAAAAAAGACTTCAGGGCTGCTAAATCTTATCAATTCCATTATGGTGATTAAAAGTTTTGTCAGGGAAAAATTCGAAGGAAAGAAACAGTATGATTTACAGATGCAGCTGATGGAAAGCCAGATGTTTACAAGAAGGACAAACTTTATTTATGATGGCTTAAAGACTTTTTTAGAACAATTCGGGGTGGTTTTAATTATCCTTCTTACGGTTTACCTGGTACTTGATCAGCAAATGACGATTGGAGCAATTATGCTTCATATTATGCTTTTCAATAATGTCTCCGCGCCTATTCGTCAATTGCACAGGATTTATGATGATATGAATGATGCGATGATCTATGCCGAAGGATATTTTGAAATTCTCAATGCTGATAACGAAGCTGAGCCTAATGGTGACTTTACAGAAAAAGAAATCAAAGGAACTTTTGAGCTTAAAAATGTAGATTTTACTTATCCTAACGGAACAAAAGCACTCCATAATGTTTCTATGAAAATAGAGCATGGAAAAACTACTGCCCTTGTTGGGTTGAGTGGTGCTGGGAAATCTACGGTTATCAATCTTTTATGTAAATTCTATCTTCCGGATTCCGGTGAAATTTTGCTTGATCATGTAAATCTTGATGAATATAATAATACCTTTCTGAGAAGCGATCTTGGGCTTGTTCTTCAAAAAAATCATATTTTTCAGGGAAGTATTGAAGATAATATCCGATATGGTGATATGAATGCTGATTTTGAGAAAGTTCAGGAAGCCGCTAAAAAAGCATATTTACATGATCAGATTATGGATCTTCCTGATGGATATAAACATGATGCGACTCAGCTTTCAGGCGGACAGCAACAGAGAATAGCCATTGCAAGACTTTTCCTTAAGAATCCACCGATTATATTTCTGGATGAGCCTACAGCAAGTCTGGATGCCATTGCTACTGAGCAAATCAAAAATTCTCTGGATGCTATAAAAGAAGGAAGAACTGTTGTTATTATTTCCCATTCCTTATCTCAGATTTTAGATTCAGATATTATTTATGTTATGAAAAAAGGAAGGGTAGTGGAGAACGGAACTCATGATGAACTTTACAGTAAAGACGGTACTTACCGGGAAATATTTGATGCTTCGGCGCGTAGCTTAAATCTGGATAAACTGGTGAATACGCTTAAAGAAAATTAATAATTTTACTACTATAAATCTTCCTGCAACGATAATACATGAACGATCACTATCTAAAAAAACTTGACAGAGTAACAGCTATTCTTACCCAACTTCAATCAAAACCTGTAGTAAGAGCTCAGGATCTGGCTGAAAAATTTGATGTCAGCATCAGAACGATTTATCGTGATGTGAAAACACTGGAAAATGCAGGAATCCCCATTGTAGGAGAAGCAGGAAATGGATATTCACTGATGGATGGCTATAAACTTCCACCCATCATGTTTACCAAGGAAGAAGTTCTTAGCTTTATCACTGCTGAAAAGCTTATGCAGAAATTCTCACATCAGAGTTTGGGAAATCATTACCAGACAGCAATGGAGAAAGTACGTTCTGTACTGAGATATTCCGATAAAAATTTGATTCAGAACATTGAGAAACAGATTGATGTTTTCAATTTTCATACTCAGCAGACGGAAGATTCCCTTAAAAATGTCATTCCTATTATTCTGGAAAGTATCGCAGAGAAAACCCAGTTAACTATAGAATATCAGACTGTAGACTCAAAAATTTCCGACAGAACGATTGAAGCAGTTGGGATTTTCTTTGAATTTAATTTTTGGTATATCATGGCATATTGTACACTTCGAAATGATTTCAGGCAATTCAGAGTAGACAGGATTCTGAAGATATCTAAGACACAAACTCCTTTCTTACAGGAATACGGACAGATCAATGATTACAGGAAATCACATGGAAATAAAGTCAGAGCCAAACTGCTGGTCGATAAAAAAATAATGTCTCATCTTGTGAACTCAAAAAAATACTACGGTTTAATAGAAGAAGTAGAAACAGACCATGGTGTTGAACTTACCTTTGAAACAGAATGGATCAATGACGGATTTCCACGCTGGGTAATTACCTTTGCAGATTATGCCACAGTTCTTGAGCCGGAAAGCCTACGTGTAAGGCTGAAAGAAATCCTTGTCAATATGATGGAAAAACAACAATAAAACCTCAACAAATAACATGTTGAGGTTAAGACTATGCAAATAGATGAAATGGTTTAAAGTAAAAAAGGCAACGTTACAAATAAGAAGACTTGTTTTCTCTTTTTTGCAATTTTACCGCTTGCTTAATGATTAAAATCTCTCCCAGAAAAAAGGAGGTTCCATTCCTAAAGCTCTCAGATAAACATATCCCTGTCCGCGATGATGAATTTCATTGTCTACAAAATAAAGAATATTCTCATACACCGGGAATTCATACTGTCCGAAAAGATTAAATGTTTCCTGGAAACGCTCCTCCGAAATTTGTCTGAAATAATGATTGATCACTTCAGTTTCCTCATCCCATTTTTTTAGGATCTCCTGCTTGGTTTTCGGATTGAAACCTTCCTCATTGTACGCTTCCATATTGTTATCAATGATTCCTTTTAAAGCTGATCCTGCAATACTGATTAATTCTACTGCTAATTTTGCAAAAGGTCTCATTCCACCTACTGAAAACTCAAATAATTCTTTTTCAGGAAAAGCTTCAATCACTCTTCTTGTAAGGTTTCTGTGCCCTTGCCAGTGCTTTAATAATTGCTCAGTTGTCATGAATTGCTGTGTAGCTGTTGCTGTAGTTGTCATAATATATCGTTTTTGTTTGTGATTGTTGATACAAAGGTATGATCAGGTAATGACAACAGTTTGTCAGCAGGATTTTTAATGCTGAAAAATATTTTATTTCTTTGCTAAAATATTACCCCTTACTTTTTCGTTAGAAGGAAGGGTATTAATAAAAACAAATTGATTAATTAAAATTATGAAGAAGTATATTTTGCCAGTTGTTACCACTTTTTTATTAGTATCATGCAACAAAATAGAAGAGAAAATTGACCAGACAGTTCAGGAAACTACTGAAAAAGTACAGCAAAAAGCTCAGCAGGCAGTAGAGGAAACCGTTAAAAAGACAGTCAATGAATCTATAAACTCTATTACAAACTCGCAGGACGTAAAGTTCAATGAAGTCTTTCCTAATTCAGAATCCATGATTTCAGAAGAGAAAGGTAAAAAGATAAAACTGCCTACAGGTACTGAAGGATATGTTTTTAAATACAAAGCTAATATTGCTGTATTACTTCCTTTTTTAGAGAAACAGGCAACGTCTGATGAAAGTAAATCAGAAAAAACAGCAAGAAAAATTGACGGACAGAGTATTATCAATAAAATTAGTCTTGTTTCCAAATTCTTGCCTGAAAATACTTTTGATACAAGCTTTTTACAAGATATTAAAACAGATAAAAGCATTCAGTATTATAAGCTGAAAAGATTTCCTAACAGTAGTACAATTATCTACAACCCCAAAAATCAGACCATCATACAATACGTAGAGGTAAATAAATAATTTGGATTGACCGGTTTTTTGCCGGTCATTTTTTTCATTGTGAGTGTAACGAAACGATTTTATTGCAGAATTTTTAATGGAAATGTTTTTTCTTCAACTTAGATACTGATAAAAATTAGAGATTTTCAGAAAACTTAAGTGCACTTCTCAAACAGTTAGCAGTCACTTAAAAATAACTTAAGTGTTTAAAATCTTTTGTGCCTTTGTGGTTAAATCTATTCCAGTAATAATTGGAAGGTGTAACATCAGTACATTTTACTTTTTACATTGTACAAAAAAAGGTATTTTAGTCGTATGAAAATTTATACAAAGACAGGAGATAAAGGTCAGACTGCACTTTATGGAGGAACAAGAGTTTCCAAGGCGAGTGCAAGAGTAGACAGCTATGGAAATATTGATGAGCTAAACTCATTCATCGGAATTGCAAAAAGCCATATTGAAGATGAAGACGTTTTAAAACAACTGAAAAAAATTCAGTTCGATCTATTTACGGTAGGGTCAGAAGCTGCAACACCAGTAGATAAGCTGATGCTTGCCAATGGAAAATCACGTCTTCCCATTATTATTTCAGATACGGAAATTGAAGAATTGGAGCAATGGATGGATGCTTTTGATGAAAAATTAGAACCTCTTCAGTATTTTATTCTTCCAGGTGGAGGAAAACCGGCAACATTTTTACATGCAGCAAGAACAATTTGCAGAAGAGCAGAACGTTCATTGGTTTTCTTAAATGAAGCTGAAGAAGTACGTCCGGAATTGATTAAATATTTAAACAGGTTATCAGATTATCTTTTCGTATTGGCAAGATATATTTCAAAAGTAAATAACGAACCGGAAGAATACTGGAACCCGAATGAAAGATAAAGTATTACTTTTCATCAATGGAGACGCTCCAAAATCTTTTCCGGATCTTGAAAATTATGGACTGATTGCCTGTACAGACGGTGCTTTTCATTATTTAAAAAGAATGGGCTTCCTATTAGATAAACTGGATTTTATATCCGGTGATTTTGATTCCCATTCAGGTTCAGATGAAAACATTTATCAGGAAAAATTTATTCACACGCCAGATCAGAATCATACCGATTTTTATAAGGCTCTGGATATTATCATAGAAAAAGGAGGAAATAAAGTTGATGTTTTTGGAGGTAGTGGAGGAGAGCAGGATCACTTTTTAGGAAACCTTACGGTGGCATATGCTTTTAAAGATAAATTAGAGTTAAAATTTTACGATGAGTTTTCAGAATATTATTTTATCCCGAAAAATTTTACGATTAAAGGAGTAAAAGATAAAATGATTTCCCTGTATCCGTTTCCTGCAGCTGAAAATATTACAACAAAAGGCTTGAACTGGGCATTAAATAAAGGAAGTTTAAACATTACTTCAAGAATCGGAACCAGAAATTTCGCTGTGGAAGATGAGGTGTCCATTACCTATGAAACAGGAGATCTGTTGATTTTTATCGGGAAAAATTATTTGTAACAGAGTAATAAAATCACGCAAATGATTCAATATAAACGGATTAGAGTCCTGAGCGTAGACGAAGGAAGCCTGTTTCCTAAAATTTAATAAAATCCATTGGCATTAGCCAAAACCTAAATAAATTTTAAACCACAAAGTCATAAAAGTTTGGAACACTTAAGCTTTTTAAGTGACTACTAACTGTTTGAGAAGTGCACCTAAGTTCTGAAAATCTTTGATTTTCTTCTTAAGTGTGCTTCTTTTATGTAATTTTTTAAGCTTACTTAAGTGATCTAAAGTATTATTAAAATAAACTTTCGTACCTTTTGTGGTAAATCAAAAACCTATTGAATACATTCATCAAAATACCGGTTATCACCCTTTCATTATTTTGTGTTTTCTCATGTAAAACGCAGCATTTTGAAACCCCTGAATATGGAAAAAATGAAGTAGAAAGGGCTATTGAGATTAAAAAAGTACACAACTTCCGCGCTGTAGGTAATATTAAAAATACAGAAGGAAGAACCTTAAAAGAAGGAATGCTTTACAGAAGTGCTCATCTTCATAAGCTAAAAAAGAAATCGTTTGATCAATTGGAAAAACTGGGAATAAAAGAAATCATTGATTTAAGAAATTCAAAAGAGATTTTAGATAAACCGGATAATCTTCCCAATGGAATTATTTATAAAAAATATTCTGCTTTTGAAGATGAAGGAGACCAGCTGTCACAGGCAAAAAAGCTTGTATTAAAAGGAAAAGTAAATGCTTCTGATGCAGATAAAAGAATGATTGATTTCTATCGGGAATATGTCACAGAAAACCCTGAAACAATCAAAACTATTATCAACGAAATCCTTGAATCTAAAGAACCCATTCTTTACCACTGTACTGCGGGTAAGGACAGAACTGGAATTATCACAGCTCTGATCTTAACGATATTGAAGTTTGATAAAGAAACCATCTATAACGAATACCTGTTATCCAACAACTTTAGAAAGGGCTTGGTTGAAAGAAGAATGAACCTTGCCAATAACTTACATTTTCTCTACCCGAAGATGGATTTACAAGTTTTGGAAAAACTGAGTTGGGTAGAAAAAAGCTACCTTGATGCTGCTTTTGATGAAATCAATAAAAAATATGGTTCCACAGATGCTTATATTCAACAGGTATTGGGGATTTCCGAGGCAAAAAGAGAGGAATATATGCAAAAGTTTACCCACTGATTATCAGTAATAAATTTCGGTAAGATATAATATTAGGGCTTTATTTAAAATTATAATAATTTTAACATCCAAAAATCAAACTTTTTTAGCAATTTTGCATTTCTTAATTCACTTGTTTAGAAATGAAAATAAAGTACTCGGAACTTATTGATCAGACATTATATTTCCCTACAGAGGAGTTTAATGTTTCTGAGAACAATTTGTTGTTTCACGATGTTCCATTGATGGACGTTGTTGAGCAATTTGGCACTCCGCTAAAGATTAGCTATTTGCCGAGAATTTCTCAAAATATTCAGAAAGCCAAAAGCTGGTTTAAAGAAGCTTTTGAGAAAACCGAATATAAAAAGAGTTATACCTACTGTTACTGTACAAAATCCAGTCATTTCAATTTCGTATTGGAAGAAGCATTGAAAAACGAAATTTCTATTGAAACTTCATCTGCTTATGACATGGATATTGTAAAGTCTCTTTATGAAAAAGAGAAAGTAGATAAAAACATTGAAGTGATCTGTAATGGATTCAAAACAGATGATTATCTGATGAAGATTTCAGATATGATCAACAGTGGTTTTGAAAATATTACTCCGATTCTTGATAATTACCGTGAGTTGGATAAGCTTACAGAAAGTATTGATTCTACATTCAATATCGGAATCAGAATCGCTTCAGAAGAAGAACCGAAGTTCGAATTCTATACTTCAAGATTAGGGATCGGATATAAAGATATTATCCCTTACTACAGCCAAAAGATCGCTGAACACCCGAATGCAAGATTGAAAATGCTTCACTTCTTCATCAATACCGGGATCAAAGATACTTCATACTACTGGAATGAATTGTACAAATGTCTTCGTGTATATGCACGTCTGAAGAAAATTGCTCCGGAGGTAGACTCATTGAACATTGGGGGAGGATTCCCAATCAAAACTTCTCTGAACTTCGATTACGATTACCAGTATATGGTAGAAGAAATCGTTTCTCAGATCAAAAAATTCTGTGAAGAGGAAGGCGTAGAAGAACCAAACATCTATACTGAATTCGGAAGCTTTACCGTTGGAGAAAGTGGAGCAAACCTTTATAAAATCATTTCTCAGAAACGTCAGAATGACAGAGAAAAATGGAATATGATTGACTCATCTTTCATGACCACTCTTCCGGATACATGGGCGATTTCAAGACACTTCATCATGCTTCCGCTAAACCGTTGGGAAGATACTTATGAAAGAGTATTCCTTGGTGGATTAACGTGTGATTCAGATGATTATTATAACTCTGAGCAGCATACCAATGCCATTTATTTGCCTGTTTTCAGTGATACGAAACCTTTATACATCGGATTCTTCCATACAGGAGCTTATCAGGAAACCATCGGAGGTTATGGTGGAGTACACCACTGTCTGATGCCTCAGCCAAGACACGTCCTGATTCAGAAAGATGAAAACGGTGAGTTACAATATGAAGTCTTCCGTGAAAAACAGGAACCAGAAGATATATTGAAGCTTCTTGGATATAAATAATTTTGTTATCAATAGAGCGGGCTTTAGCCCGTTCAATACAAATAAAACAAAGTCCATTGGCTTTAGCCAAAACTTACACAAAACAAAAGCTCTCAGATTCTGAGAGCTTTTATTATTTTAAAAATATTTCGAGATTTTATCCAGTTCTAATTCTTCATAATCAGAAACCACGGTATCAGCTAGTGTATAATCCTGATTCTTTGAATGCGGACTTCTGTAAGCAGCACAGAAGATCTTAGCTCTGTGGGCTGCAAGAATACCATTGGTGGAATCTTCTATTACCATACAGTTTTCTACAGGTTCTCCAGCCATTTCAGCAGCCAGAAGGAAGACTTCAGGATGAGGTTTTGATTCTTTTAAATCTGCACCACTGATCTTTCCGCTAAAATACTTCTCAAGCCCGAATTTTTCAAAAACCATATTGATGGTCGTCATTGTTGCAGAAGAAGCGAGAATCAGTTTGATACCATTTTCATGATAATGCTGAATAAGATTTCTTACTCCGGGGATCAGATCAAATTCATCATCATTATAAAAATAATCTTTAAAGTGAGCCCTTTTGATTCCGGCAATGGATTCGTAAGTATGTTCTAAATTAAATTCCTTAATCAGAGTTTCGGAAACCCTTTTGGTAGATGCTCCTGTAAAAGAAGTATACAAATCTTCGGAAACTGCAATTTCCAGTTCATCAAAAGTTTTGAAATAAGCTTTTCTATGCAATGGTTCTGTGTCTACAATCACTCCATCCATATCGAAAAGAACAGCTTTTAAAGACATATTCTAAGTTTTTCACAAAAATAACTTTTAAAATGTAAACATAACAAGATTTAAAAACTAAAAAATCAGAATGAGGGTTAAAAATTCATAACAAACAATTGTTCATCTCTAACTCGACGAGTATTTTGTATCTTTGCGGAGTATTTTAATCTTTCAATCATTTAATTTTTTAATTAATAATTATATATGAAAACATACGCAGGAATTCCCGAGGAAAACGCAACGTTAGAGAATTCGAAAGTAATGTTGGTAACAGTTCCTTACGATGGAACTTCAACATGGGGTAAAGGAGCAGATAAAGGTCCTGAATTATTCTTAGATGCTTCTGAAAATATGGAGCTTTATGATATTGAGACTCAAACTGAACCTTTTCTTCAGGGGGTATATTTAGCTGGAGAAGTTTCTGAAAACTCTAGTCCTGAAGCAATGACGGAAGCAGTTTACCAAAAAACAAAAGAACTTTTGAACAATGAAGGTAAAGTATTCACTTTATTTGGTGGTGAGCACTCTGTTTCTATCGGTTCTATCCGTGCGGTAGGAGAGAAATTTGAAAACCTTACAGTACTTCAATTAGATGCTCATACAGATTTACGTCCTGAATTCCATGGTTCTACTTCCAATCATGCTTGTGCGGTGTTTGAAGCTAACCAAAAGCATAACTTAGTTCAGGTGGGAATCCGTTCTATGGATGCAGAAGAAGCTCAGTACCTGCCAGAAGGAAGAGTATTCTTTGCTCATGAAATTGCAAACAATGAGAATTGGGTAAATGATGTATTGGAAAAAGTTTCAGGAAACGTATATATTACGATTGACCTTGATGCTTTTGATCCTTCTATTGCTCCATCTACAGGAACTCCTGAGCCAGGCGGATTACAATGGTATCCAACATTGGAGTTATTAAGAAAAGTATTCGAAAAATGTAATGTAGTAGCATTTGATATTGTAGAATTAATGGATTCTCCAATGTCGAAGCCAACAGCTTTCTTAGCGGCTAAGTTATATTATAAAATGCTTGCTTATAACGATATTTATAACAACAATAACTAATATTCCGCAAGAATCGGATTTTTTCTGTCGCGTATTCTTTGGAAATTTGTGAGATAAAAACAGAGTAAAATGTCCACACAAAGTCAAATAGATTACAACAGAATTGCCAAAGCGATAGAATATATCCAGAGCAATTTCAGACTTCAGCCAAGTTTGGAGGAAGTGGCAGAAAATATTCACTTGAGTCCGGCTCATTTTCAAAAGATCTTTACGGATTGGGCAGGAACAAGTCCGAAAAAATTTTTACAGTTCATAAGTCTTGAGCATGCTAAAAATTTATTGAAGGAAGAAAAAGCAAGTATTTTTGATACCGCTTATGAAACAGGACTTTCCAGTACGAGCAGACTTCATGATCTGTTTGTAAAAATAGAAGGAATGTCTCCGGCTGAATATAAGAATGGTGGAAAAAGCCTTGTCATTAATTATAGTTTTTCAGAAAGCCCATTTGGAAATATCCTGGTAGCTTCCACAGAGAAAGGAATCTGCTATATGGCTTTTGAAAACGATAAAGAAACAGCATTAGGGGATTTAAAACACAAATTTCCTAATGCTTCTTTTTTTGAAAAGCAGGACGTTCTTCAAAAAAATGCACTGTCCATATTCGATAAAGACTGGACAAAACTCAATACGATCAAACTTCATTTAAAAGGTACCGATTTTCAGCTTAAAGTCTGGGAAAGTTTATTGACTATTCCAATGGGGAAATTGTCAACTTATGGAACTTTAGCAGAAAAAATAGGAAACCCAAAAGCATCCAGAGCAGTGGGTACAGCAATAGGAAGTAATCCTGTGGCATTTCTTATTCCTTGTCACCGTGTTATTCAATCTACGGGACATCTTGGTGGTTACCGATGGGGAAGTGATAGAAAACAGATGATTGTGGGTTGGGAGAGTTCACAGCTTTACTCTTGAAAGATTTTTAACCACAAAGGCACAAAAGATTTTAACACTTAAGTTATTTTTAAGTTACTACTAACTGGTGAGAAGTGCACAAAAGTTTTTGAAAATTTTCAATTTTTATCAATGATAGAAAACAGATGATTCTGGGAGAGTTCGCAGCTTTACTTTTGAAAGATTTTTAACCACAAAGGCACAAAAGATTTTTAACACTTAAGTTGTTTTTAAGTTACTACTAACTGGTGAGAAGTGCACTAAAGTTTTTTGAAAATTTTCAATTTTTATCAATGATAGAAAACAGGTGATTCTGGGAGGGTTTACAACTTTACTCTTGAAAGATTTTTAACCACAAAGGCACAAAAGGTTTAACACTTAAGTTATTTTTAAGTTACTACTAACTGCTTAAGAAGTGCACTAAAGTTTTTTGAAAATTTTCAATTTTTATCAATGATAGAAAACAGGTGATTCTGGGATGGTTCGCAGCTTTACTTTTGAAAGATTTTTAACCACAAAGGCACAAAAGATTTTAACACTTAAGTTATTTTTAAGTTACTACTAACTGGTTGAGAAGTGCACTGAAGTTTTTGAAAATTTTCAATTTTCACTAATATTTCAGTTGAAGGAGGAAACATTCCCATCCTTTGGAGGGGTGGCGAAAATTCAAAGAATTTTTGACGGGGTGGTTTCAATATAAACTTTCACTCATTTCCGAAAACATTACGTAATTTTAATTATAAAACAATTAACAATGCTCAGCCTGTTCGAAGATATATCAGACTATCCCTTAAACATTCTTCCGAATGATGGAACCGTTCATTACTACGGGAAAATTTTTTCAAAAGAGAAATCTGATTTTTATTATGATTATTTACTCAATCACATTCCATGGCAGCATGATGAAGCAATAGTCTTTGGTAAATTAATCTTAACCAAGCGAAAAGTGGCATGGTTCGGAGAAAAAGAATTTGAATATACTTATTCCAACAGAACGAAATACGCCAAATTCTGGACGCCAGAATTATTGGAACTAAAGAAAAAATGTGAAGAAGTTTCAGGAGAAACCTACAATTCCTGTCTGCTTAATTTATATCATGACGGAAGCGAAGGAATGGCTTATCATAGTGACGGGGAAACAGATCTTAAAAAACACGGAGCAATTGCTTCTCTGACTTTTGGAGCGGAAAGAAAATTTTTGTTTAAACATAAAACAACAAAAGAAAAAGTAGAAGTATTTCTGGAAAACGGAAGTTTGCTCATCATGAAAGGGACAACCCAGGACAACTGGCTGCATAGATTACCGCCTACCACCAAAGTAAAGAGCCCAAGAGTGAACCTTACTTTCAGGACAATCGAAGAATAAAGTTTTTAAGAAAAAAAGCCTTGTCAAGATTTTAAACCTTGACAAGGCTGCTTTACCAGTCAGGTCCACGAGAAAAAAAACAAAAAGCTGTTCACGCGAACAGCTTTTTCAATTTATTTTAAAATATCAGCTTCAATAGAACTGTCACCATATACTTTTATAAATGCCTTAGTGTAATCTTCCTTCGTAGCAAAATTCGGATTTTCCATAAATTTTTGCGGATTTAAGGCAAAAAGCGGGAACCATGTACTGCTGATCTGAATCTGAATTTTATGACCTTTTTTGAATGTGTGAACCACATCCTGAAGTCTGAAATTTACAGCTGTCTTCTGGTCCGGAACTAATGCTTCTCCTTTCTCTTTAGTGTTTCTGAATCTTGCAGGCATAATCTCACTTCTTACCATCTGATGATAGTTTCCATAGATCACTCCCTCTTTCTTTTCTGCGGGTTTAAAATCTTCAGGATAAACATCAATTAGTTTTACCGCAAAGTCTGCATCCGTAGAAGAGGAGGAAATATTCAGTTTTGCCATGATTTCTCCGGCGAAAGTAATATCTTCTGTCAGAACATCTGTCGTGAACGTTAATACATCAGGTCTGCCAACGGCAAATCTTTGATCTTCCGACATGTAATTTCTTGGTGTAAAACCATTGAAGTCTTTTAAGTGATCAGAGCTTAGAACAGGATTATTGGGGTCACTGTAGTATTCTGAGAAACCTTGTCCAGCAATTTTCTTTAGAGTTTTATCAGATAGATAAAAGTTAACTTTCTGTGCATTTTTAGGCGGATAAGAAGCGAATTCTTTCCATACTTTTGCGCCTGTATCATACATTAAGGCTTCAGGAAGTCCTGCATCTTCTTTTGTATTTCCTTTCAGGTAATGGGTGAAGAATTTTGTTTCTACATTTTTCTGGTAATAAGTAGCAATGCTGTCTCCAAAATAGGTTTCACTATGGAAATGTTTTCCTTGTTCCTGAGACCAGCCACCATGAGAAAAAGGTCCCATTACAATTGTATTTTTAGCCTTAGGACTTGTCTTTTCAATGGTTTTGTAGATATTTAAAGGTCCGGAAAGATCTTCTGCATCAAACCATCCACCCACAGTCATTACCGCATGGTTGATGTTTTTTAAATGAGGTAATAGACCTCTTTTCTGCCAGAATTCATCATAATTGGGATGGTTCATAATTTCCGTCATGAAGAAATTATCTTTATAATACTTTTCATATCCATCTTTCAGGGTTCCCATATCTCTGTAGAACTTTAATCCGTCCTCTGAAGTTTGTTTAATAAAGGAATCCATGTACCATGCTTTATTTTCGGCTTTTGTTTTCTGAACTCCAAAAACAGGGAATGTTCTGAAATATCCAAGCATAAATCTTCCGTTGTGAAGGAAATCATCATTCCAGAAATCGGAAATCGGAGCCTGAGGAGAAGATGCTACCAAGGCAGGATGCTGAGCCAATGTTCCTACAGCCGTATAAAATCCGGGATAAGAAGTTCCGAATTGACCTACTTTACCATTATTATCTTTAACGTTTTTCAAAAGCCAGTCAATAGTATCGTAAGTATCTGTACTTTCATCTACATCTTTCTTCGTTTTACGTTCTACCTGCGGAGTCATATTGGTAAATGTTCCTTCACTCATATATCTTCCACGTACATCCTGATACACAAAAATATATTTATCTTTCATCAGGAAAGAGTTGGGACCTATTTTCGTTTTATACTCATTTTCACCGTATGGAGCGATGCTGTAGCAGGTTCTCTGCATCAGAAAAGGGTATTTATTCTTATTTGATGCATCTTTTGGGATATAAACTGCTGTGAAAAGTTTAACACCGTCACGCATAGGAATATAAAATTCTTTCTTGGTAAAATGATCCTTCACAAAATTGTCTGGCTGTTCCGTTTTCTGTGCCTTTCCAATAATGAAAAAGAGAATGAATAAAACTGAAATATGGGTCTTCATAAGTAAAATTTGTGGCTAATTTAGAAATAAAAATACTTTCATGGTAGCCACCTCATCAAAAATTCAAAGAATTTTCACCACCCCTCCAGTGCGGAAAGAAATATATGTGTTTTGGTAGAAATATGAGTGAAAAACGAATGTTTTCATAACTTAAGTGAACTTCTTAAACATTTAGTAGTCACTTAAAAATAACTTAAGTGTTTAAAAAAAGTGACTTTATGGTTAAAAAATAATGATAACCAACAAAAAGGTCAGGAGTTTTCCCGACCATTTCTAAAAAATATATATAAAAGTATGGTGTTTATTTTTTCTTTTTACCCGCAAATTTATTCAGCTTCATACTGAGAGAAAACATAATATATCTTTTCAGGATCAGCTCCTCACGGTCTTCAAAATATGAATCTGTGATCGTTCTTTTAACACTTTGATTTTGATTCAAAACATCATAAATCTTAATTCTGGCAGTAAATTGTTTGTTATAAAACGAATATCCAAGACTCGTATTCCAGAAGTAGAAATCTTTTTTAAATCCGGGGGCAATGTTAGAATTTGTATTGTAGGAAAAATCATTTCCGATGACAAATCTGCTTTGGAAAATATAATTGGTCATTTCAAGCTTTAAGGATTGAATAGCCGTATTGGCTCTGTCCACATTATAGTTGGTATAATCTGAAAAGCTGTATCCAAGGCTGTAAGAGGGTTTTATTGTAAATTTATTTTTGATCTCATAATTCAGGTTTAGCCCAGGAGTAAAATTATATGATCTGCTTTTAAAAGTTTCGCCTTCAATAAATCCGTTGTTATAACTATAATTCATTCCAAATTTCGGTGAAATGCTTAGTTTATGATCATTCCATTTAAAAGTTTTGGTTAAACCAAAGCTTACATTGAACGTTTTATTTCCACTGATATTACTATAAGTGACAATCTGTTTCCCTGAACTATCATATTGGGAGAAGTTGGTCACATCATTATTTCTATAAGTAAACCCCGCAACGATATAGTAGTTAATATTTTTTATCATATTAAAACTGTTAAAAGAAAGGTTGGTCTGGTTTGTCCAGGTATTTTTAAGGTCCGGATTTCCGGTATAAGTGATCAACGGATTGGCTTCATCTTTATAAGGAATTAATTTTCCCGGATCAGGAATTGTAAAACTTGCTGAATTGGTTAATGACAATGATTTTCTTTCTGCAAAAGAATATTGAAAGTTGGTCGTATATCTCGGAAGTACAAAATTTTTCTGTAAATTGTACTCTTGTCCTTTGAATACAGAACTGACATCCATATCTGAAATATCAAAACTCACTGTTGCCCAGCTGCTGAATTTCTTTTTGTGGAGATAAAGAGAAAGTGACGGTGAAAGCTGATTAATCGTCTGGTCCACACTATTTGAAAGATTAGTGTTGTATTGAGAATATTTTCCTGTAACCGGATCAAAGTCATTGAAATCTCTCAGATCTCGTGATAACTTTGAGCTATACTCTAATCCAACAGTTACAGTTGCAGAATCAGAAAGAGGTTCTGTATATTCGGTACTGAAGCTGTAATTACTATTCTGTGATACGGTTTTCTGCAACTGATTACGGTTATCTGTCGTAGTACCGGAATCACCATAAAATGTATTCAAAGACTTATTGATATTATCATTTTTAGACTCTGAAATACTACTATTGATCGTAGCAGTTAACGTTCTTCTTTTTTTCTTGAAATTTCTGAATAAATAAACGCTGGAGCCGAAAGTATTATTATCTCCCTTGGTTTGGGTGGAGCTCTGACTTTCATTCAGAAGTTTATCATCTTTTAAAGTAAACGATTTTGAGTTCCCCAAACTGAAATTTTCTGTTTTTGAAAAAGAAGGTGATATATAAATATTTGTCAGTGAGTCCAGGTTTATTCGTACCGAACCATTAAAATTATATTGTTTGGATTCGCTGTTATTGCTGCTTTCAGAATTTGTCTGGAGTGTATTATTGGGAAGAAGGGTGGTTTTGGATACTTTGGAGCGGGTTTCTCCGTCAGAATCGGTATATCTTAAGCTAAGATTATCCAGATCTGAATTCTTTCCCAATTTATCATTATAATTTAATCCGATTGTTGAATATTTCTGAATTCCACCGCCACTTTTTTGCGCTCCGCCACGTCCCATGCTATCAAACACATTATCTGCAGAAGCATTTTTAGAATTGATATTATTGGAGGAAGCTAAAAGGCTGATCTTAGTATCTCCCTTAAAATAATTTAGAAAGATATTGCCTTCATAGCGCTTATCTGAACCATAGCCAGCAAGTATTTTGGACATCAGTCCTTTATTTTTCTTTTCGTCAATATTGAAATTAATAGTTGTGTTTTGAGATTTGGGAGCCTTTCCGGTAAGTTCCTCTTCTTTAGTTTTAGTAGTGGTAAACTGAATATTTTTAATAATATCAGCAGGAAGGTTTTGAAGAGCAATTTTACCGTCTTTATCAAAAAACACCTTGCCATTGACCATGATCTGATCTACAGTTTTACCATTAGCGGTTATTTTTCCGTCGTTGCTCACCTCTACACCGGGAATTTGCTTTAAAAGTTCTTCAACCTGGCTGTCAGGATGTACCTTAATTGCGGAAGCATTGAATTCTATGGTATCATTTTTTATTTTGACCGGAGAAACAGTAATCTTTACTTCATCGATATTAATTACTTTTTTATTCTCAAGAGTAATATTTTCTAGCGATAACGACTGTTCAATCTTTTCAAATGCTTTTGAGTAAAATAGTTTTTCAGTGTCAATTTTTAAAAGGGAAGGCTCAGTTACCTCATCAATCTTTAATGAAAAATTTCCCTCCTTATTAGTTGCCGTATAATTGATGATAGAAGAATCTTTAGCCTTGATCAGATAGATGGTCGCATTTTCTACAGGTTTTTTTTCCTGATCAGATACTCTTCCGTCAATATGCAGTTTTTGGGCATGAAGCATCAGAAAACTGAATAACCCAAACAATAGCAGTAAGATTTTCTTCATTTAGCATTTCAAAGCGTAAAAATAAAAAAACATCCCAATATTGGGATGTTTCCTAGAAATATTTCTATATTTTTTTTATGCTTTTAAATATCTTGAATAAGCATATCCTTCTTGTCCGTCAGCAGTTTTTACTTTCCACCAGTCGTCAGAAGTCTGCTCAATTAAAGTTACAGAAGCTCCTTTTGCAGCTTTACCCACTACAGCAGCTTCAGTAGAAGGCTCCTGTCTGATGTTTAGGTTAGACTCGTCAGTAGCAACTGTAAGAGAAGCACCTGAAGCAAGACCTGCAACCTGTACGTCAATATTGATATCTGAAGCTGAATAAGTAGAATCAATAGCTCCTAGAGCATTCCAAACTGCATCTTTTGCAGCGGTATTGGAAGCATCTCCGGAAACATATAAAATTCCGTCCTGTTCCTGAACCTGTAGATTTGAAATTCCAGCAGACTGAGCAGCTGATACTACGCTTGAATATTTATCTTGTAATGTACTCATCTTAAATTAATTATTTTACAGTGTAGTTAAATTTAACTTTACCAACTTTTAAAGCGTCAACAGACTGCTTAATTTTTTTAGCCTGCTCCTGAGAAACATTTCCTGTAAGCGTAAGCTCGTCATTGATAACTTCAACTTTTACAGTAGGGAAATCTTTTACAGCATCCTGAACTTTTTTCTGAACAACAGGATCTACAGCAGATTTAGTTTCCACTGGTGCCGGAGCTGGAGTTGCCTCAACTTTAGACATATCCATAACGTCTTTTACACCGTTAATTGCTTTTAATTGTGCAATCATAGCATCTTTAGACGCTTGGTCCGCGAAAGTTCCGCTTAAGTGAGCCACACCTTCTTTTACTTCAACAGAAGCATTGGGATTAGAAGTTACTACAGTGGTAGCCTGAGTCTGAAGATCGGCATCAGAAACTTTCTTTTTACAAGAAACTGCCCCGAAAGATACAGCTACAGCTAATGCAGCCATTGCGATAGTTTTTTTCATATTGTATATTTATTAATGTTGTTATACTACCAAATGTAATAATAAAATTTGTACCAAAAGAATAAAAATTCAATAAATCTTTCTTAAATTTTTTACAATATTTTCTGACTCAGGGTTTTAATTTTTAGGGATTAAAAACTTAATGTAAAATTAACAGGCATAGAAGAAAATCTTCTGCCAATTCAAAAACCATTATATTTGCGCAAATTGAACTATATATATGAAAGGACAGAATAAACTTTTTATAGCAATTATCATCGCACTTATCCTGGGAGTCGGGATTGGAGGACTTGTACACGTGAAATATCCGGAGAGTGCGGAACCTTTTTCCAAGAATATAAAATTGTTGGGAACCGTATTTATCAGGCTGGTACAAATGATCATTGCGCCTTTGGTTTTTACAACTCTTGTAGTGGGAATTGCCAAAATGAGTGACATCAAAATGATCGGAAGAGTAGGAACAAAGGCTATGCTTTGGTTTATTTCCGCTTCTCTGGTTTCTCTTTTCATCGGGTTGATGCTGGTGAATTGGCTTGAGCCGGGACATGTTACCAAATTACCGATTCAGGATGTTTCTTCAGCAGAAGAACTATTGAAAAGCAGTAAAAGTTTTTCTTTAGAGGATTTTGTGAAGCACATGATTCCTAAAAGTTTATTTGAAGCCTTTGCTACCAATGAAGTTTTGCAGATTGTGGTATTTGCCATTATGTTTGGGGTTGCCTTAGCGAATTTGGGAGAAGAGTATTCCAAGCCTGTTGTAAAGCTTTTTGATATTATGGCTCATGGTATTCTTAAAATGGTAGGGTACATTATGTGGTTTGCCCCTCTAGGAGTATTGGGAGCTATTGCAGCAGTAGTGGCAACCAACGGTTTTGAAATCTTTAAAGTATACGCTATCTATCTGAGAGATTTCTTCTTTGCATTAGGTGTACTTTGGCTGGTGCTTTTATTGGTTGGATACCTGATCTTAGGAAACCGTTTATTTGATTTATTAAAAAGAATTAAAGAGCCTTTATTGATTGCATTCTCTACAACAAGTTCAGAAGCAGTATTCCCGAAATTAGTAGAAGAGCTTGAAAAATTCGGATGTAACAGCAGAGTGGTATCTTTCATTTTACCTTTAGGATATTCGTTTAACCTTGATGGAAGTATGATGTATATGACATTTGCTTCTATATTCATTGCACAGATTTATGGTATTGAAATGACGCTTGGACAGCAGATCACAATGCTTTTGGTACTGATGCTTACTTCAAAGGGAATTGCCGGAGTTCCGAGAGCTTCTTTGGTAATTATTGTGGCAACCTGTTCAATGTTCGGTATTCCGCCGGAAGGGATTGCATTAATCTTACCAATTGACCATTTCTGTGATATGGGAAGAAGTATGACAAATGTATTAGGAAATACATTAGCAACTTCAGCGGTATCGAAGTGGGAAGGACAGTTAACTGAACCTTTGGACAAAATTTAAATATTAATGAGTTTAAAAAACTTAGAAACATACAAAAGCCATATTGAAAAATATGGCTTTTCAGTTATAAACAGGGTGTTTTCTGATGAAGAAGTTGACCAAATAATCCACATTTTAAATCAGATTGACACTTCAAGGGAGAACTTCAGAAAATCGCAGGACCTTTTTGCAATAAGGCAGTTTTTAAAGGAAATTCCAGAGATAAAGAACCTCATCTTTAATGATAATATTAAAAGAATTGTAAAAGAAATCTTCGGAGAAAAATATTTTGTGGTTAAAAGTATTTATTTTGATAAACCTGAAACTTCTAATTGGTATGTGGCGTATCATCAGGATTTAACAATTTCTGTGGATAAGAAACTTGAATTATCCGGTTTTGGTCCCTGGACTACAAAACAGAATCAGTTTGCTGTTCAGCCTCCATTGAATGTGTTGGAAAATATTTATACTATCAGAATTCATCTGGATAATACGGATGAAAATAACGGAGCGCTAAAAGTGATTTCGAGGTCTCATGCTAAAGGAATTTACAGACCGGAAACAATAGATTGGACCGTAGAAACTGAAGAAATTTGTAAAGTAAATAGAGGTGGAGTGATGCTTATGAAGCCTCTTACTCTTCACGGATCTAACAGAACTACCAATGGAAAGAAAAGAAGAGTTATTCATATTGAATTTTCAGATATGGAGCTTCCGGAAGTCCTGCAATGGGCAGAAAGAATGAATTAAGATATTCTCAGAATAAAAAAGTCTCTTCAAAAAATGAAGAGGCTTTTTTTTAGTACCAGGAATCAGAAATGATCTCTTTGTCCTTTGTTTTGATATTTTGTTGATTGTAAAAAAGTAATATCAGGTATTCTTTTTTTTCTGAAGTATCTTTAAACATTGGGGTTTCAATGGTCAGATTTTTTTTCATGACGGCTTCTACAGTTTTATCTTTGCTGCCAAAAGTTGTGATGGGAGTAATTTCTTTAATTTTGAAAGAATCATTCAATTTAACTTTGTATATAGCAAACGGCTGCTTGGGTTTGAAGCTGCTTATTTTTGAAAGTTCGGATCTTGTATTGGCTCCCATTGTTTCATCATAGTAATAAGAAAATTGAGCACCTTTGAATTTTAATTTATTTTTTTCTAAATACGAAAAAGCTTTGCTTAATTTTTCAAGTTGCACATCTTCATCTTTTGTAGGTTGGGCATCCAATTTAGACATAGGCGAACAGGAATTAATGGAGTAGCCATTGTTATATCCATTTAATAAAATTAGATATCTTTCATTAGGACTTACCTCTTTTTCACATGCACTTGAATAGGCTTTCCCAATTAATCCTCTCACATTTAGTGTAGTGAATTTTGTTCCTTTGTATACTTTTTCAAATTCTACATCGGCTTTATAGGTTCTTTGTTCAGGATTTTCATCGTATACCTTCAGGATCTTTATAACTCCTACAACATCTGCTGATAAGTAGTTTTCAGCAAAAGTATTCATAACGCATTTGCAAGCTGATACTTTGATAAAACTTAGTAGTAAAAAGAGAAATAATGATAATTTTTTCATGAATAATATTTGTTTTTATTGCACAGAAATTTCATCAACAAAGATATACGTTTCTCCTCCTGTTTTGTTTTGCCAACCGGGAAATTTTCCATAATAGTAAGCCTTTACTTTAAGATACCTTGCCTCGGTAGGAAGAATTTCTGTGGCAAAATCTTTGGTCTGTATTTTTTCGTCCTTAGGATCAATATCATTATCGACTGTATCAAGGAGAATGAAATCTTTAGCATTCATAGAAGCATAATATTCCACTTTTTTAGGCATCAGGATATGAGCTCTGTTATCCTGAAGATAAGTAGAAGAAATTTTGGTGATTGAAAATGGTGATTGAAAATCGATCACTGTTTCCAGATTCTGTCCCTGGTAGGCTTGCCAGTTTCCTTTTTTCCAATCTATATCACCCCTGATCCCATCAATTAATGCCAGTTTTCCGGTGCCGGTATATTGAGGATCAACTTTTGAAAGAGTGGTGATATCCCAATAATTGGGTCTTCTGTTGAAATTAGCTGTGGCTACTGAACTTTTTTCCCTTTTCCTTTCTATATAAGCCTGAATTTGTGTCGTTCTGCTGATAACAAAAGGCTTTTTGTAAACTGTGAATTTCTTTTTCTTGTTACAATCACTTGCATCCTGGGTCATAAAGTAGATTTTATCACCCGAATTTGGTGACATGATCTCAACTTTGGTAGAAAAATCAAAGATTCTGTCCGCTTTAATCACTGGTGGAGCAATGGTGTTCAGAGGAGTAGAAGAATGATCTTCAATTTCTTTTGTAGAATCCGTAGGTTGAGAATGATTTTGGGCATCAATAATCTGGATAAACAATAAAGACAATACAAGCAGTCCTTTTTTCATGTTTTCATATTAAGAACATTAATCAATCAAGTACAGTACCAAATATGAGGAGAGAGGTGGGAAATTTCCATTCTCTCTCCCTTTATTTCTTGACATGTAATAAAATCCAGTTCCTATTTGTCTTATATAAAACTATGATTATCAAACTATATATGAAGAAGATATTACTTTCAGCAGTTATTCTGTTACCGGCGGTTCTTTTTTCTCAAACGATTACAGGGAAAATTATTCAGATAGGAAAGGCGGTTTCCTATGTGGAAGTGATTGCTGTAAAAGATCATAAAAAACAGACTGCCATTTCTGATGAACAGGGAAATTATTCCTTAAAACTTTCTGAGAACGGAAATTATAATATTAAACTGATACAGGATGGAACAGAGATTTCTGCTAAAGACATCACTGTACAAGGTGATGTGAAACAGGATTTTTTCATTGAAGAGAAAAAGGAAAAGCAAATTGAAGGAGTAACCCTTACAGCCAGAAAAAAACTGATTGAAAGAAAGGCAGACAGGTTGGTTTTTAATGTGGCAGGTTCCGTTGCGTCACAGGGAATGGATGGTGCTGATGCCCTTGCCACAACACCTTTGGTGAAAGTAGATGATAACTCAGGAGTTTCAATTGCTGGGAAAAGTGGAGTATCTGTGATGATCAATGAAAGAATTCTAAACCTTTCCTCAACAGAATTGATTACCTATCTTAAAAGTCTCAGATCCGAAAATATAGAAAAAATTGAAGTGATTACGGCGCCTCCTGCAAAATATGAAGCGCAGGGAAATAGTGGTCTCATTAATATTGTTTTGAAGAAAAATCAGAATCTTGGATGGAACGGAAGTTTTACTACAGGATTTCAGCAGCAGACTTATTCCGGATTTTCAAACAGTGCAACCCTCAATTATCAGAATGAAAAGTTGCGTTCTTCTTTGAAATTAAGACAAAGTAAGTATCAAAAACACTCTTTTGAAAATTATAGAATGACCGGAACAGAAGGATTGAAAAGTCATGATGACAGAAGGGATTTTGGAGATGGATTGGGGGCTAATCTGAGTATGGATTATCAGTTAGGAAAGAAATCCAATATTGGCTTCATCTATGATTATGGAGTGGGGCATTCTAATATGGATGTTGAAAACACCTCAGATTATTTTCAGAATGATAATTATACGAATACCCTCTTTACTTATGCAGAACACAGAGGAAAATCCACACAGCAGACAATAAGTGCTTATTACGATGTTAAGTTCGGAAAACAGGACAATAAATTAAGTATTACAGGAAATTATTTCTCCAATATTCCCAAGACTATTATTGATTTTACGACTGTAGAAAATTCCGGAGATCAGTTTATTGTGCAATCGCCATCAGTGGTGGATTATAAAATTTATTCAGGACAGGCAGATCTTACTTTACCGTATGAGTTGGCTAAAACTGAAGCTGGAATCAAGTTCACCAATTTTGATAATAATTCAAGTATTTTCTACCGAAATTTTGAGGATGGAAACTTTGTGACAGAAGTTTTGAAGAGCAACGAGTTTAATTATAATGAGAAAAACTATGCAGCTTATTTCAGCCTTGAAAAATCTTTCAATGAAAAATGGTCAGCAAAATTGGGACTTCGTTATGAATATTCTACAGTTAATGGAAATTCTCTTACTTCCGGTCAGCAGTCGGAAAATTCTTACGGGAAATTTTTTCCAACCGCTTATATAAGCTATAAAAGTGATGCGAGTAATACATTGAGTCTTAATTATTCTAAAAGAATCAATAGACCCGGATTTCGTGCGATCAATCCATACCGCTGGTATACCAATGTAAACTCTTATTTTACAGGAAATCCTTTTTTGCAACCTTCTGTTAATCATAATTTTGAATTTTCACATGTGTATAAAGGGAAATTATCAACCACACTTTATTTTCAGCGAACACTGGATGGGTTTGGTCAACTGACAAATCTTTCAGGGGGAAGCAAAACAAGTACTTTCTTTAATTATTATACTAAAAACAGCATAGGAGCTACAATCAATTATTCAGATACATTTTTTAAACGTTGGGAAGCTAATTATTCTGCAGATTTATCTTATACGGATATGAATGTTTTTACCACGGATGCTTCTTCTAAAAAAGGATATGGTTATGATTTTGACATTCAGAATAATATCTCACTTAATGAAAAGAAAACAGTTCAATGGATTGCCAACTACTGGTTCCGCTTACCTTCCAATTCAGGAAATATACGCTGGGATTTTGTAGGGAATTTTACTACAGGATTAAAAATGAATCTGATGGATAAAAACCTGCAGATTAATGTGATTGTTTCAGATATTTTTAAACAGTCAAGAAGTAAAGGAGAGATTTATTATACCACAGGATCTCATTATTTCAATAATTATTATGATGCCAGAAGACTTACCGTATCGGCAACCTATACTTTCGGAAATAAAAAGGTAAAAGGAGTTAACCGTAATGTGAAATTTGATGAAAAGAACAGAGCAAATTAATGCGGTAAGATGGAAATTAAAGATTTTATAGTATGATTGAAATATTTTGAAGAGCAAGCAGTGGAATCAATTTCATTCATTCTTTCCAAGAGCGCATGACCACATAGCTTCATCAGCGACAAAGTCACAGTCTTAAAATCCTTTCAAATAAAACATAATCTAAATAAAAACTTTACGTTTAAAAAAATGTAATGCAAAATTATTGTGACATTTTTACAGTCATCTAGTCAATTGAGATTGTAAGTAACTTCCAGCCTCCCTCTTCAGCTTTCTTAGCTTTACACCTCACCCTCAAACAAGTTATTAAGATATTCCACCTTATAACTTTCACTCCTTGAAGTTCCCAGGTATTTTTTCCAAGCCTGAGACTCATGGTATACAATGCCCATTTCCCAAACACAGTAAGTAGGGAGGTGGGTTCTACTTCTGTCCCATATTTCAAATATACCGTTCCCGTCGTAATAAACACTTTCCCATAATTCATTCTCACTTCTCCAGGTGCAGACCAGAAGAAGGTAGTTTTCCCCACATCGGTGCAAGATTACAAATCCCAGATCATCTATATTCTGAAAGTTTTCTTGGGCACTTTCAATACATATTTTGGCACGATTAACGTCTTCCGGAGAAACTTCAGCAGGATCTTTAGCAAGGTCATACCATTTAAATCTTGTTTTTCCAACGTTGAAAATTCCTTTTGGAGAAGCGTATTTGTTCGGATAAGAAGTAGTTTCCATATATTTTATTTTAGTGCTGTATGAAATCTCATGACGAAAAATCAGGAAAACAAATTTTTAACGATCTGATTTATCACCTGATATTATAG
The DNA here is from genome assembly GCF_059515185.1 of Chryseobacterium sp. CS2K3. NCBI lineage: Bacteria > Pseudomonadati > Bacteroidota > Flavobacteriia > Flavobacteriales > Weeksellaceae > Chryseobacterium > Chryseobacterium sp. CS2K3. Next base: position 207,618 of record NZ_JCAKRW010000005.1, read on the forward strand.
ATTTTATTGATTCTAAATTATCGAAAAAAAGCGTAAATTTGTAAACAATTTATATTTATATGTTGACGAAAGAAAAGGTTCAGGAATTCCTTAAAGAAATAGAAGTAGACGATTTGGTGAATAATCTTCAGATTATGGGTAACGATGTTTATATTGACATGACTGCTCATTCACCTGCAATGCATGAAAAGAAAAAGCTGGAAGCTGCAATGAAACAGGCTTTTGCCAGTGAGTTTGGAGAAAACGTTCATTTAAAACTTAAAATCGTTTCTCCGGAACCTAGTGAAATTCAGCAAAGTCAGATCAAAGGAAAACAAATTCCCGGAATTCAAAATATTATCGCTATTGCTTCCGGTAAAGGAGGAGTAGGAAAATCTACAGTTTCTGCAAATATGGCAGTTACTTTAGCTAAAATGGGCTTTAAAGTAGGATTATTAGATGCCGATATCTATGGTCCTTCAGTTCCTACCATGTTTGATACAGAAGGTGCGAAACCAATTTCTGTAGAAGTAGACGGAAAGAATATGATGAAGCCAATTGAAAATTATGGTGTTAAAATGCTTTCAATAGGATATTTCTCCGGTGCTAATCAGGCTGTAGTGTGGAGAGGTCCGATGGCTTCAAAAGCATTGAATCAGATGATCAGAGATGCTGCATGGGGTGAATTGGATTTCTTATTGATCGATCTTCCTCCGGGAACAGGTGATATTCACTTATCTATCATTCAGGAAGTGCCTGTAACAGGTGCAGTTATTGTAAGTACCCCTCAACACGTTGCTTTGGCAGACGTAAGAAAAGGAATTGCAATGTTCCAGATGGAAAGTATCAACATTCCGGTTCTTGGATTAATCGAAAATATGGCGTATTTTACACCAGAAGAACTTCCTGACAATAAATATTATATCTTTGGAAACCAGGGAGCACAATATTTGGCAGAAGATTTAGGAATTCCAGTATTGGGAGAGATTCCATTGATCCAAAGCATCAGAGAAGCAGGCGATGTGGGAAGACCGGCTGCGCTTCAGGAAAATTCTAAAATTGCAGATATCTATACAGAAACTGCAAGAAAAATGGTAGAAAGCCTTGTAGAAAGAAATAAAAATCTTCCACCAACTGAGGCTGTGAAGATCTCTACAATGGCAGGATGCTCGCCAAAAGCAAAATAATAATAATTTCAATTAAATTTGAAAAACCGAATTGAACTGAAAAAAATATGGAAACAAACATAACGCACGAAGATACAGTAACAAGAGTAATGGAAGCTCTGGAAAGCATCAGACCGTTTTTGAATAAAGACGGAGGTGATATTGAGCTTATTGACGTGAAGGATAATCAGGTTTTTGTGAAACTTTTGGGTAACTGTTCTGGATGCTCGTTGAATTTTTCAACCCTAAAACTAGGTGTGGAAAATACAATCAAACAACATGCTCCGGAAATTGAAAAAGTAATAAACGTAGAGTAAATTATATCTGAGATATTGTAAAGACAGGCTTTGTACACAAAGCCTGTCTTTTTGTTGTTAAAAGTATGCTGAAATTATTTTTTGAATCTATTGTTTTACAACCTTATTTCCCACTCCGGTAAGTGAGGCATTAGGTTTTCCTGATTTTGTTCCTGAAGATCTGTAATATACAGTGTTACTGCCACCTTCAATATTGACATTGTCTACCTTATCGATATATACCTTATTGCCTGTTCCTGAAACTGAAATCTTCTTTGCGCTTCCTTTTACAGTTACCGTATTATCACCTCCTGAAACCTCAACAATACCACCGTTAAGGGTATAATTAAGTTTATGTCCTACACCTTCTACCTCTATTACTTTGCCATCAGTCTGTTCTACCCCTTTAGTAGACTCTGTCTTTCTGGATTGTGCGAATACAGTACCTGTTCCTAATAGTAGGATCGCAAAAATAGCTGCTGTTTTAATACTTTTCATTTTGAATTTGGTTTTTGTTGAGGATAAATATAGATATAAAATAATTTTTCCGTTGTTAATCAAAAGTTAAATGATTGCTTTTTTTTGAGTGGAAAGACCTATCTCGAAAATGGTTAAGAAAAGATCTCTTTGAGAAATTCTTGGAAATCCTTGTCAAGGTTTAAAACCTTGACAAGGATATTAGTACTTCCAATTTCTCTTTTGCCTTCTCAAGTTTGGATTCTGATCTGAAATATTATTTGAGTAAAATTTTGGATTTTAAATTCTCAAGTTCTTGCTACAGGCATAAGAGATGATTCACCAAAGTAGACGAGGGAGCTGTAATGGAAGCGGTAGAAGTGTTATTGTTAAAATTCCAGTAATGGATAATCTAAGAAATGTTTAAAAGATAGATTTATTTATGATGAATAGTAAAAAATTAATAAGATTCATGAATGCAGAATAAAAGCTTATTTTACAGACTTACCTGAAAAATTCAAAATCGTTCCTGATTTTCCTTCCAGGGGATGTTTCTGCATATAGAAAAATCCTGAAACAGCGGTCAGAAGCAAGAGTACAAAAATAACCAGAACTATTCTTTTTAACATGTCTCTCATATCGCTAAGTTTTTAATATCTCGAATTTCTAAAATTGAAGTAGGATACCCTTTTTTTACGGTATTGATCATAGCTCTTCCTACTTCGTGTAAAGTTAATGATTTTAACGGTAAAAAAATAGGAAAAATCCAAATAAAAGGTTTAAAAAACCATTTTACATTCAATTGACCATCAACAGGTTTCATAAATCCCGGGCGGAAATTGTATACACCCTTGAAATTCATCTTCTTTAAAGCATTTTCCGTTTTGCCTTTTACTCTTGCCCACATGATCTTTCCGCTTTCAGTGCTGTCTGTACTTGCACCCGATACATAATTGAAAACCATATCCGGATTCTGATGTAAAATTGCTTCAGCAAAATGTATTGTTGTATCGTAAGTGATTTTAGTATAATCTTCTTCATTCATTCCCACGCTGCTGATTCCTGCACAAAAGAAACAGGCATCATAGCCTTTAAGATTTTCATCATTGATATCGATGGATAAAAAGTCAGAAACAAGGTATTCTTTTAATTTAGGATGAGTCTTTCCGGAAGATTTTCTGCTGATACTTAGAATTTCAGATACCTGCGGATTTTCAAGACATTCCATTAAAACACCTTCACCTACCATTCCTGTTGCTCCTGTAAGAATTATTTTAATTGAGTCCATTGTATTGCTATTAATAGTCGTATGACGAATGAAGGGTGGGGATTACTTTAATTTTTTTTGGATTATGAATTATAAATTATGAATTATGAATTATGAATTATGAATTATGAATTATGAATTATGTTTTTGGTAAACCTTCCTGTTTTATCTTTAATTTTATCAATAGGAATGGGCTTTAGCCCGTTTAAACAAATAAGCACAATCCATTTGGCTTTAGCCAAAACATAAAGGCATTCATTTTAATTTATGATTCAATTATGACGTTTCTACAATAAAAACGAAACCGAACAATTTTTGCTCGGTTTTGTATAAATTTATGTTTTAAAAAACTATTTTTTATGCTGTAACTGACTATAAATATTTTGAATCAAACCATCCGCAACGGAAATCTTTGGAACAAAAATTTTATTAATATCCGACCATGCCATTACATTGTTAAAAATACTCAAGGCATGAACCAATACATCAGCTCTGTCTTCTCTCAGGCTATGTTTTGTCATTCTTTCCTCTACCGAAAGTTCATTAAATTCTTTATACACCTTTTTAAGATGAGATAAAGACATTGGTTTTCCGTCCTTCGTTTTGCTCATAGAGAATACTTTATTAATGTTTCCTCCTGAACCGATAGCAACGATTGGCTTTTTACTGACAATATTTTTCTTAATCTCTTCTTTCATTTCATGCCAGTTCTCCATGGTAACAAGGTTGTTCAGAAGACGAATCGTTCCAATATTGAAAGATCTTTCATACACCATTTTTCCGTTTTCATAGAAAGTAAGCTCGGTAGAACCTCCTCCTACATCAATATATAGATAGGCAAATTCTTTATCAAGCCCTTCTGCTACATGGTTTTCGTAAATTAAAGTAGCTTCTTCATCCCCGGAGATAATCTCAATATTAATTCCTGAAGCGTCCTTTACCTGTCTTATGATTTCATCACCATTGGCGGCATCACGCATTGCGCTGGTAGCACAGGCTCTGTAATGATCTACTTTGTATATTTTCATCAGATCGCTGAAGATCTTCATGGAATCGATTACCATTTTTTCTCTTTCGGGTCCTATTTTTCCGATGGTAAAAACATCCATTCCTAATCTCAGAGGGATTCTCAGAAGATTAAGTTTTATAAATTCCGGTTTTTTATTATTTATTTTTACTTCATTAATGAGAAGTCTTGCGGCATTACTTCCTATGTCTATTGCTGCTATCTTCATTTTTTGCTTGTTTTAGCCTTTAGATATTTATAGGTTTCTATTTGTGAGCGGCATTCCTTTTTATCGTTTCTTATATATTCATTGCTGAGTCTTTTATCTAAAATTCTCGCTTTTACATTGTCTCTGAGCTGAATATCAAGAATATCCTTCAATTCCTTTTTAAGATTTTTATCGGTGATTTTGGCTGCTGCTTCTATTCTATAGTCAAGGTTTCTGGTCATCCAGTCCGCAGAGGAAATATACATATCTTCCGCTCCTTTATTATAGAAATACATTACTCTGGCGTGTTCCAGATATTCATCCACAATGCTAATTGTTTTTATTTTTTCTTTAAAGTCTTTTTGATTAACCGCACAATAGATTCCTCTTACAATTCCTTTTATAATAACGCCCGCTTTTGCTGCATCATACAATTTTTCAATTAGTAATCTGTCGCTTAGGGAATTAACTTTAACTATTATTTCAGCTTTTCTCCCTGCTTTGGCTTCCTCAATTTCTTTATCAATGTAGTGAACGATCTTTTCACGCATAAATTGGGGGCAAACTAGTAAATTTTTACAAGTTTTCAAAATCGGAAGGTAATCATCTTTTGGTTTTTTCAGAACATTGAATACTTTATTGATGTCCGCCATGATACCACGGTCTGAAGTAAGAAGCAAATGATCACCATAGATTCTTGCCGTTTTTTCATTGAAGTTTCCGGTACTTACAAAACCATATTGAATTGTCTTGTTGTGGGATCTTTTCTTGATGATACATAGCTTGGCATGAACTTTCTTATTAGGAAGCCCTACAAGAACAGTAATTCCTTCCGGTTCCAGCATATCTTTCCATTCCAGATTGGATTCCTCATCAAATCTTGCCTGAAGTTCCAGCATCACAGTTACCTCCTTCCCATTTCTCGCAGCATAAATTAAAGCATTAATAATCTTTGAACTGCTGGCAAGACGATAAGCAGTAATCTGAATTGATTTTACATCAGGATCCATTGCTGCTTCACGAAGAAGATCAATAACAGGATTATATTTATGGTAGGGAAATGTAAGCAGTACATCTTCTTTTAAAATGACATCCGTTACCCTTTCACCATGTTCAAATGCCTGATGCGTAAACGATGTTCTTTCCACAGGTCTCTCATAAGCCTCAAAAACATCAGGGAAATCCATAAAGTGTTTGAAATTATGAATTTTTCCTCCAGGAATGATGCTGTCTTTCTTCGTTAAATTCAGTTTTCTGATCAGGAGCTCCAGTAAAGCCTTGTCCATATCTTTATCAAAGACAAATCGGGTAGGTTTCCCTTTCCTTCTGTTTTTAAGCCCTTTTTCTATTTTTTCTGCAAAATTTGTGCGAATATCATTGTCAAGGTCAAGTTCTGCATCTTTTGTAACCTTAAAAGCATTGGCAGCAAAGTCATCATATCCGAAATAAGAAAAAATATGCGGAAGATTAAAGGTAATAACATCCTCCAAAAGCATTACATTCTTTTCTTCGGGATCTTCAGTCGGAAGCAATACAAATCTTCCTACAAAACGGGATGGAATTTCAATAATGGCATAATTGCTGGAATACTGCCAGTCCTTTTTTCTCATGGCAACGCCAAGATAGAGACTTTTATCTCTTAAATAAGGCATAGGTGTGTTTTCATGAAGAAGAATAGGAATTACATTTGATTCCACTACCTCATCAAAGTATTTTCGGACAAACTCTTTCTGTACGGCTGTCAGGTTCTTGGAATTCTTGATGAAAACTTTATGATCAGCCATTTCTGTCTGGATCTTTTTCCAGGTTTTATCAAAATTTTGCTGTTGGCTCATTACCACTTCATTGATTCGTTGAAGAATTTTTGATGGTGGCTGATAGAAAGATTCTGAAATCACCTTTTCTTTAAAATCCATGGCACGCTTTAATCCGGCAACACGTACCCGGAAGAACTCATCCAGATTGTTGGAAAAAATTCCTAGGAAACGTATTCTTAAATGTAAGGGAACATTTTCGTCCATAGCTTCCTGAAGCACTCTTTCATTGAAGGCAAGCCATGTAATATCGCGTGGATTAAAGTGTATTGACATTATGAGTTTTTATGTTTTACCAAAAATAATGATTCGTAAGTTTGTATTTTAATTTCTTAGGTTAAACTTTGATTAATTTTTAATGATTTGTGAATTAATCTTACTTATCTTGCTGAATTACAGGTTGTTTTAATTATGTTATCTATGTTGGGCTCGTTCACGATGCTGGGATTTTATTCATCATAATTAGTCATCTTATAGTATAAAATATATAACCCAAATACCAATTTCGAAATAAATGATATTCTATCAAATATAATGATATGATTTTAAATGTATTTATTGAAAAGTCAATATATTTGCAAAATTAATTAAAGATAAAGAATAATACCATGAAAAAAACAATTATAATGAGTCTGCTGCTGGCAGCCGGGATGATCAGTGCCCAGAATAAAACAACTAAATACGGTGTTTTTGCCGGTATGAATATCAGTGGTCTTACCGGATCTGATGCCGACGGATTCAAGTCCAGAACCGGATTTCATGTAGGTGGTTTTATCTGGAACTATATTTCTGATAAAGCTTCTATTGATGTGGAACTGGCTTATTCACAGATGGGGGCTGATTTTAGTGCTGATATTCCTTATGGTATTAATGAAATGGATGGTCCTAAATCCTTTACATTAAGCGGTAAACTGAAAGCAGATTATTTAAGATTGCCAGTATTATTCAGTTATCATCCTATTAACGAACTTTCTGTTTCTGTAGGTCCGGAAATCGGAATACTTTTAAATAAAGAATTAGAGTATAACCAGACTATCAATGGTTCTTCATCGCAAAAACCGGATAATTTACAGCAGTTTGATGCGGGAATAAAACTTAAAGCGCAATATATTTTTGCAAAGCACTATTTGGCTTCAGTAGGATATTATTTCGGTATGACAAAAGTGTATAAAAATACAGAAGTTTATTATTTAAATTCATTGGTTGTTGTAGATGCTCCTAAAATATATAATTCTAATTTTGGAATATCATTAGGCTATTCATTTTAGACATTTGATGTCATTTTAGAACGGAAAATTCTTAATTTATTTAAACTTAATTGGTTGTTTTTGTAATTAATTTCTGATTAATTCATTAAATTAAGAATTATTTTCTTTGTATCCAATGAGTTGTTGTGTTGTATATGATTAGATTCTACTTTTGTTAAAAAAACAAAATGAGAAAATATCTATTATGTATGGCAGCATTTGTATTTGCTGCAAGTATGTATGGACAGGATCGAGGATGCGGAACCTATGAGAAATTAGAACAATTTTATAAAAGAAACCCCGAAGCTAAATTAATTGCAAAGGATCTTAATCGTTTTTTAACTCAGAAAAGATCAAGCTCCGCTTCAGGAAGAAAGGTTGTTACGATTCCTGTGGTTATACATGTTTTGTACAAAGATGCAACACAGAATATTTCTGATGCTCAGATACAATCTCAGCTGGCAGTGCTCAATAAGGATTTCAGAAAAACAAACACTGACTTTAGCACAGTGGTTCCCCCTGCATTTCAGGGAGTAGCTTCTGACATGGAAATAGCATTTTGTCTTGCTACTAAAGATCCTTCGGGTAATGCTACGTCCGGTGTGGTCAGAAAGGCTATAGATTCTTCCTTTAATTTTGATACGGATTATTATAAAGGAAATATTGGCGGAGATAATGCGTGGGATACTACAAAATATCTTAATATTTGGGTCGGAGCATTTACGAATCAAGGGTTATTGGGCTGGGCATATCCTCCTGAATCTGCGGGGTATCCTGATGACGGTTTGTGTATTACTTATCATGCATTTGGTACAACAGGAACTGTACAGGCACCTTATAATAAAGGAAGAACAGCAACGCATGAAATAGGACATTATTTTGGGCTTAATCATATTTGGGGACAGAGTAATGACGATACGGTATGCGGAACTCCGATGAATGATGACGGATGTCCGGATACACCGGCAACCAAGAAAGCCTATTTTGGCACTCCATCTTTTCCTAATAATAACCCAAATTATATCTGTACACCTTCTGCAGTGGGAGCTATGTTCATGAATTTTATGGATTATGTAAATGATGCTGCCATGGCTATGTTTACCAATGATCAGAAAACAATTGCTCAAAATACACTGGAAGGACCAAGAGCAAGTCTGTTGAATTCCAATTCCTGTGCTTTTTTATCTGTAAATGAGGCGGAAAAAGCAAATTCAATTAATGTTTTTCCTAATCCTACTACTCTCTATATTTCAATAGCATCACCGCTTACTGCTATCAATGAGGTAGAAATTTTCAATGCGGAAGGTAGATTAGTGAAAAAAGCTGCCATTAAAAATGAAACGGATAGAATTGATGTAAAAGATTTTGCCAACGGAGTCTATTTTATAAGGGCTTATAATGGTAAAGACTTTGTCAAATCTATGAAGTTTATTAAAAAATAATGAAAATATTTCCAGATTAATATATATGAAACCCCTATTATAACGGGGTTTTATTTTTGTTGTGTCATTTTGTCACTATTTTTTGAATGGTACAGATATTGTGAAATAGTGAGTGTAAATTAAATATAAAAATTAGAAAAAAATAAAAATATTATGAGTAAAATAATTGGAATTGACTTAGGAACAACCAACTCTTGTGTTGCTGTAATGGAGGGTAAAGACCCTGTTGTTATTCCTAACGCAGAAGGTAAAAGAACAACTCCTTCTATTGTAGCATTTACAGAAGACGGAGAAAGAAAAGTAGGTGATCCTGCAAAAAGACAGGCTGTAACTAACCCAACTAAAACTGTTTACTCTATCAAAAGATTCATAGGGACACACTTTAAAGAAGATGCAAAGGAGATCTCAAGAGTACCTTATAAAGTGGTATCAGGACCGAATGATACAGTAAAAGTAAAGATTGACGATAGAGAATATACTCCACAGGAAATTTCTGCAATGACTCTTCAGAAAATGAAGAAAACTGCTGAAGATTACCTTGGACAAGAAGTAACAAGAGCGGTAATTACTGTTCCTGCATACTTCAACGATGCGCAAAGACAAGCTACTAAAGAAGCTGGTGAAATTGCAGGTCTTAAAGTAGAAAGAATTATCAACGAGCCTACAGCTGCAGCGTTAGCTTATGGTCTTGATAAAAACCACAAAGATCAGAAAATTGCAGTATATGACCTTGGTGGTGGTACTTTCGATATCTCTATCCTTGATTTAGGTGATGGTGTATTCGAAGTATTATCTACAAACGGTGATACACACTTAGGAGGTGATGATTTTGATGATGTGATCATCAACTGGATGGCTGACGAATTCAAAGCTGAAGAAGGTGTAGATTTAAAATCAGACGCAATCGCTCTTCAAAGATTGAAAGAAGCTGCTGAAAAAGCAAAAATTGAGTTATCTTCTTCTCCACAGACTGAGATTAACTTACCATATATTACAGCTACAGCTACAGGTCCTAAACACTTAGTGAAGACTTTAACTAAAGCTAAATTCGAGCAATTATCTGCAGATCTTGTAAGAAGATCTATGGAGCCGGTTGCTAAAGCATTAAAAGATGCTGGTTTATCAACTTCTGATATCGATGAGGTAATCTTGGTAGGAGGTTCTACAAGAATCCCAATTATCCAGGAAGAAGTAGAAAAATTCTTCGGTAAAAAACCATCTAAAGGAGTTAACCCGGATGAGGTTGTAGCAATTGGTGCAGCTATTCAGGGAGGTGTATTAACAGGAGACGTAAAAGACGTATTACTTCTTGACGTTACACCACTTTCTTTAGGTATCGAAACTATGGGTTCTGTATTCACTAAATTAATTGAAGCGAACACTACGATCCCAACTAAGAAATCTGAAGTATTCTCTACAGCTTCTGACAACCAGCCAGCGGTAAGCATCAGAGTAGGACAGGGTGAAAGACCAATGTTCAACGATAATAAAGAAATCGGTAGATTCGACCTTACAGATATTCCACCAGCGCCAAGAGGAGTTCCTCAAATCGAAGTAACTTTCGATATCGACGCGAATGGTATTCTAAGTGTATCTGCTAAAGATAAAGGAACTGGTAAAGAGCAGTCTATCAAAATCCAGGCATCTTCAGGTCTTTCTGACGAAGAAATCGAAAGAATGAAGAAAGAAGCTCAGGAAAACTCTGCAGCGGATGCTAAGAGAAAAGAAGAAGTTGAAATCTTCAACAAAGCTGACGGATTGATCTTCCAGACTGAAAAGCAATTGAAAGAATTCGGTGAAAAACTTTCTGCTGACAAAAAAGCAGCAATCGAAGCAGCTCACGGAGAATTAAAAACAGCTTTCGAAGCTAAAAATGCTGATGACGTAAAAGCTAAAACTGAAGCGTTAGATGCAGCATGGATGGCAGCTTCTGAAGAATTATATGCAGCTGGTCAACAGCCAGGTGCTGATGCTGGTGCTCAAAACCCTGGTGGAAACAACGCTGGAGGTGAAGATGTACAGGATGCAGACTTCGAGGAAGTAAAATAATAAATGTAGAAAACACTAACATTTAATTATAAAATAAACCGGTGGTAATTTTGGTTACCATCGGTTTTGTTTTTTGATGTAGAACCTTAATCAGATATTGAAAGAAATAATAAATTTTTACAAGTATTATACTTCTTTGGTTTGTAAATTTGAAAGTATTCATCCAAAAATTAAAAACAAATAATCATTAAAAAAACATATGAAAAAAATTATAGGTATGCTATGTCTGACAGTAGTTTTGACAGCTTGCAATAAGTCAGAAAGTAAAGGATATAAAGATGGTGGACTAAAAGAAGAAAAGCAGCTTTCTAAGGAACAAAAATTACATTCAGAAGAAGTAAAATCATCAGAAGGCAGAATTTCAAAAGACGAAGCAGTAAAACTTGCTATGAAGCAGTTTGATGCTTATTTACCCAATATTCTTAAAACGTATGACGGAGTGATTGATCTTCAGGTTCCTAATACAGGAGATTTTACAGGTGACGGAATAGAAGATGTGGCAATTTACTGGAATATTGCCCCTGAAGGTGGAAATGCAATCATAGGACAGGGATTATCATTGTACAAGAATGATGGGAAAACAGTGAAAGTTATTGCAGGATACGAACCGGATTATCTTTTTGCTTTTGATACTATTAAAAATGGTAAAATCATTGTAGAAAAACTGGAATATACTGAAGAAGACGGCAGATGTTGTCCATCGATAAAAACGAAACATGCTTTAACGATCAAAGGCAATAAAGCTTATTAACAAAGTTTCAAAAAATAAATTAAAGACATCTTAAAAATTGAAAGAAAGTGTTCAACGCTTCATCAGTTTTTAAGGTGTCATTTTCTCTTTTAGAATATCGTTTCCCCAGTCATTGATATTATCCAATAAAGGAATAAATGATATCCCCAGCCCAGACAAGCTGTAAACTACCTTTACCGGAGGCTTAGTTCCGAAAACAGTTCGGGTGATAAGATGATCTTTTTCCAATTGTCTTAGTTGAAGGCTTAATGTTGTCTCCGTAATAAAAGAAAGCTCTTTTTTCAATTCTCCAAAGCGTTTATCACCATTTTTTAAATGGCAGAGAATTACTGCTTTCCATCTTCCTCCAATGAGATCCATGACAAAACTTACTGCACACGGATAAGATTTTTCCCCAACATTGATATATGAAGTTTCACATTTTTTTTCCATCTTTTTTATAGTATCTAAATTGATAGTTATTTTATACTAATGCCGCAGCACCTATTTTTACACAATAATAGACATAAAACAATAAATAAAACAATGTATCAATTAGCCCAGATCAATGTAGCCCGAATGGTTGGAGTAAATATTGAAGATCCTGTAATGAAAGAATTTGCAGATCATCTTGATGTTGTAAATAAATTAGCCGAAGAAAGTGATGGATTTATTTGGAGATTAAAGGATGAAGAAGAGAATGCAACAAGTTTTAATCCGCTGAATGATGAGCAGGTTATCATCAATCTTTCGGTTTGGAAAAATAAAGAAACATTAGAGTATTTTACCTATAAAACATTTCACGTTGATTTTGTACGCCGAAGGAAAGAATGGTTTCAAAAATATGGGAAAGCTTATTACGTACTTTGGTGGGTAAAAGACAATGAATTTCCAGGCATAGAAGAAGCATTGGAACGTTTGGAACATCTTCAAAAAAACGGACCTTCAGAATATGCTTTTAATTTTCAGACAGCTTTTCAGAAACCGGAAATGTAGAGCCGAAAAGCTAATGAAATATTTATTGTATCTTTTTACCCACCAACGTATATTTTAATAGGATGTATGGTTTTACCCTGAATATTGGAAATTCGGAAAACTTCGGGAAAGTGTTGAAATATTTACTGAATAATAAAAACAAATTCAAACTGGTATTTGATAACGGAAAAGACAATGAAGAAAGAGCCAGAGTTTTTATAAATGAAGCTAATAAAACAACTTATCTTGTATTGTCCAGATCAAATAAAGGTCAAAAAATAGGTTATGTAGAAGGAATCAATAGCCAGGAAATACTTTGCTGACTTCAAGACTTGGAGGAGCATTTGGCTATTATAAAGACTATCTGGACTATCGCACGCACAAATCTGCTGGCTTTAGTTACCTGGATTTCCTTAAAGAAACAGATAATGCCATTTATAAAGAAAATAATAATTTACATTAGAAAATAAAGCAGCCCGTCTGCATTGATCGGGCTTGATGTTTAGACGCTCCCTTATCACTCATATCCGGTGTTGATGAGGCCAAGGCTTACCTTTTCCTGTTTCACAAAGTAATTTTAAGCTTCTCAGGAACTGTCCCCAGGTATAATTGCATTCGGCAAACATTGCAGAATAGGAACTCCAGCCTTCATGATGAAACATCAATAATGTACCGCTATCATACACCAATTGTTCAATTTGTCCTTCGATTTCAGGATGCATTTTCCGTAAAACGTCTTTGTTTCCTGATATAAGCCGGAAAGTAATAGTGGTTCCCATCCATTCATTTGCTCCTGCAATACAATGCCATTGTACTTCCTCAAAAGGGGTAAGCTTAATGATTTTCATCTCTTTAAAATACTCAGGACCAAAAGAGAATCTGGCAATACTCCCAAGTTCTGAGCTGGTTTTAGTATGGGGAGTCCACCACGCAGATAATCCGGATTGACTGCTGAGTGCATCAAAAACCTTTTCTTTTGAGGAACCAATGAGGATAAAGTGATGAATATTGGGCATAATATATGATTATTAGTGAGTGTGTTCTCATCATACGATGGGTATTAAAAATACAAAATAAAAATACAACAGTGAAAAATAAAAAATCGTTTCCTAATTTGTTATAATAAAAGTTAATATTCAACTTAGCAGTACTTTAGTACATGGTTTTTTGTATTTTCGTTTTCATAAAATATCTCCGGTTGCAAGAATTGAAAATGTTGTAGGTGTTTATTTTTTATCAGAATTCCGGTTTTTATGCAATGAATCAAAACTAAACTATGAAGAATTTTTCAATTTTATTACTCGCGATCTCTCTTTATTCCTGTAAAGAAGACAAAAAAGAAGTCAAAGAAGAACCCAAATCCATCAGTGAAACCATTGATCATAAAATTCAGCCCGATTCAATAAATCTGAATATTACTCAGCCTAAAGAGGTAAAAAATGAAATAGAGGATGATGACGGACAAGATGAGGTAATGCTGGAAAAGGATATATTATTTAATGGGAAATTAAAAAGAATTTTTGAGCTGAAAGATTTTGAAAAAGTATTTGGAAAAGCAGACAGTACTAAATTGATGTCAGAACTACAGCCTTGTACTTACATCTTTGAAGATATCGGTGATGGAAAGAATGATAAATACTTATATAAAAATGAATCATGCTTCGAAAATACCGAACAGAAAGTAGGAGTAAATGAATTCTGGTTTCTTCATGGAAATTATATTTTGTACAAAGGAATAAAGATAGATGAAAAGTCTACCATCGATGATATTAAAAAGATATTTCCCAATTCTGTAAAAAATATTTCCGAACTGGATTCTCCCGGACGAGGAAAAGTACAGGTAATCAGACTTAGGGAAGATAAGGAGAATATTTCCGATGGGCACATCAATATCTACTTCAAAAACAGCAGAGTGCAATCTATTCACTGGTGGTTTCCCTGCTAATTGAAAATATAGAATCACAAAAAATATTAAAATGAAATTAACACAATACCTGTCAATACTTTTTGTATTGGGATTACAACTCGTTTGTTACGGGCAAAAAACAGGCGAGGACCAAAAGGAATTACAAGCTAAAGCTGAGACGTTTACCCAGCAAATTATCAATCTGATCACAGAAAAAAATTATAAAGCACTGGAGTCATTGACTACCCAAAAAGTCTATTGCAACCTTTGTTTTGAAACACAACCTGAGAAAATTTCTTTTGTAAATAAGAAGATTTTTTACAGCAAATATGCTAATACTATTTTCAATAAAGAGCTTCTAGAAAGGCTTAAACGTAATGAAACAAAATTCTCTCCAGACGGCTCTGATCCTGCATTTGGAGATAGAGATTACATTATTCTATACACGATTAATCGTCCCAACGAATTCGGTGATGGACATGAAGGAGCACAATTTGTTTTCTGGCTGAAAGATGAAAAAGGATCATTCAGGTTATCAGGTGTAGAAACCATCCCTTAAGAACGATCTGAATATTGGGTATTCAGATATCTTAATTGAAATTATCTCTATGCGGAAGCACAAAATATAAAACCATAAAAAAAATCAAAAGCAATATGTTCATTACATATTGTTTTTTTTGTTTTCTGTAGATCAGGTAAAGGGTTTCAATGCCTATTAATCCTCCTAACAAGAAAAAAAGATCAAGGGGTATCATATCAATATTATAGGTCTGGCGTTTATATCCGGCTTCTGCAAACATGGCAAACCACACAAAATAAGGAATCGCAAGACTGAAAAATCTTATCAAAAAGTGTTTATAGGTTTTGCCTGAATAAGTGATTGACATGGTTGTTTTTTAATAGTTGTTATTTAATATTATAAGAACATCAATAAAAAGATAATTAAAAGGTAAAGCTTGATGAAATTGGGAAATATATTTTTTTCAGGATAGAGATAAGCAGCTAATGTATTAAATATAAGAATCAGAAAATAAAAGGATAACGTGATGAAGTGGATCAATACTCCGGGTTTTATAATAGAGTAATACACATCAATGAGTTTATTTTTTTGATTGATAGCAAAATAAAAAACAGATGTCTTATGTTGAATTAATGAAATATCATCGGTTTTTATCATTAGCGAAATAGCATTGTCACCAGCTTTAGGAACGGTTTTTAAAAAGCTCAAAGTGCCGTTACCTTTATTGTAAAAGCTGCAAGGATATTCTTTTAAAGTAAAAGTATAATAAGGTATTCTTGTAGAAGATGGATGTACCTCTTTTATTGTTCCCTGTATTTCTTTCAGAGAAGATGCCGTTATGATCATTCGTACAGGAATATATAAAATCCCTACTATTGATACTATAATTAATAGACGTGTAAACATGCTTAGAAACTAATTATTTTTTCCTGTTTAAAACCCTGTAAATGATAAGCGGACATATCATCATCAATATTATACATAAATAGCTTACCCTTAAGTTCCTTCCATTATCTCCGAAAAAATAAATGATAAGTGCTAAAACAATCACAGGTGAAAAGATGAGAAATTTGTGTACGTAAAATTGATTTTCATTTCTGAAATTCTCCTCCATAGCTTCTTCTTTCTTCAATAAATGAGGGAAATGATCTTTAATATAAGAATAAATCAATTCTAAATCTGCAGAGGTAAGTTCCTTGGGACGAATTAATACCTGATCGATTGCAATGATAAGATAACGTTTGTGAAACTGTACCGCTTTGATCTGCTGAAAAGAATACTTTTTAAGATAATTTCTTGGATTAAGCGCATAGTCTTTATATTCTGAATTTTCTTTAGTGGCAACACACCGGAGTTGTTTGTGGTCAAGATAGAAAATCTGAAAATCCTTCTTATTTTTATAGGAGCGATAATATGGTTTTACAAGAAATATAAACGGAAGAAACAGGAGTGTCATAAACAATCCAAAGATATCGATCTCCAATTCCTGGTGTAAATAGCATGCTGCAATAATAAAAAGCCCTCCGATTATAAAAACTAAGACTTTATTGATCTTATTCCATGAAAAATAAATGGTAATAATGATGAAGACTGCAAAAAGCCAACTTTGCCAGTTAAAAAAAACACCTAAAATTCCCAATAAAGAAAAGAGAGAAAAGAATACGATTGCCATTGCATCATTATTTTTGCCAAAATCTTTTTTAGTAATACTTATAAAATCAGGAATTTTTGATGTCATTCCGTTTGTCGTTATTAATTTTTATAAAGCTTGCGATTCAGGAGATTGAGAAGTTCATCTTTTTTTTATATTCAGAACATCTGTATCAATCCATAATACTTCAGGCTTAGACGAAAAAATACGTCCTATAATCTGAAAAAAATGATTCTTTTCTTCGTTCCTGTACTTTTCCGGCTCTTTAGGATTAATGAGAATATTATTATTCCTGTAAAAGCCTGTCTGAAAACTTGTAATATCACCCCATCTTAAATATACAGACTGTGGTGAAGTATTATTTGTAATTCCGTGATCATTTATTTCCAGAGCTGATATTCCTTTTTTAGCTTTTGTTAATTGTTGATATTTAGTATAAATGACATGTGCTATTACTGCAATCCAGAAAACAGAGATCAGCTGTACGATTACATTCAGATGAAACAATATATATACTGAAGCAACCAATCCCAGGATGCTAAGATATAATGAGAAAAGAATATTGTTTTTTTTGAATTTAATATTAATCATATCGTATTCGTAAATTTTTTTCAATACAAACATTATATTTTAGCACCGGCAGCTTCAATAGAATTAGTACACTGCCGGATACTGATTTATTTTAAAAGCTTAATAAGTTCAGCATTCTTGTTAGCTTTGGCAAGTTGCATAGCTGTTTTTCCGGAAACAATTCCATTATCTGTTTCTATTGAAATGGTAGACTTTTTATCAGCTCCCTGAGATAAAAGGTATTTTGCAAGCTCAGTATAATTTTTTTCCACAGCGTAGAGTAAGGCATTATATCCGTCATAATCAAAATAATCCATTGGAGAATCCTTTCCTTTCAACGGAAGCTTTTTGATAAATTCAAGGTCGTTGCTTTTTACCGCTAATAGCAGGAATCTTCCCGTGTATTCGTAATCTATTTTCTGAGGCTGATAGTTCAGATAAACTTCTTTAGCGATGTCAAGGTTTTCATAAAAAACAGCTTTACTCAGAGCATTTTTGGCATACAGTCCTTTTTTCAGAAGATAGCGGGTAATTTCAGGGCTTCCGTATTCAATGGCGGTATCAACTAATGTTGTATCTGCTGTTAGATTAGCTCCTTTGCTTACCATATATTCTACCATTGGCAAATTCTTTTTCCAGATGGCTGCTTTTACAGGTAATATCTGTTCCGGAATGACTGCTTTGATAGGGTATCCCTGTTGTTCAACCAATTTTTTTACCAGTGGAAAATTATTATCTCTGACAGCATCATAGAAAGCATCGATCTGTTGTTTGGTTTGTGCCCCTAACATTGAAGACAAAACTATAATGATTGATATTCCAATCTTCTTCATTCTTAAAATGATTTTAATAGTGTATAAAAATAATTAAATTCTGTTTTAGCCTTAAATAAGTTCATTTTTCCATTCCAATGCTAATGTTTCTACATAATCCACAAAATTGATGATGTCGTGAAATCTGTAAAAAGTATATTCCGGCTGGTCTTTCACAAGATGTACATTAGTAAAGGCATGATCGTGAGCAAAAAGAAAAACTTCCTTTGTTTTTGGATCATATACGGTAGGATCGCCATTCGCCTCTACAACGAAACTGATAAAATCTTTATAATCCAACAGAGGTTTATCTTCCTCCCTGCACAACTCCTCATAATAGTCGTTCCAATCATTGATTCCAGCTGTACATGCTGAACCTACAAACATAAATTCCTGATTATTTGAAAAACTGGGATCAGGCTGATTAAAAGATTCCTGAATTCCGCCAATCTCTTCCAATAATAGCTTGTGTTCTTCAATTAAAGGAAGGGTAGAGGTAATATCATTCTCTATTTTGTTTAGCCATCCCATATTTTGATTTTCTTTATTTGTCCAGGAAAAAAGGTGATAAGGCTGTTGTTCAATTTTTATATTCAGTACTCTTGCCTGTTTAATCAGCGCTGTAAGAATTGGAAATGTATCGATAAACTTCTCGGACAGTTCAATTTCTGTTTCGGTAACGTCCGATATTGTAGAAGGATGGAATAGCCACGACAGGTGCTCTGTGAAGGCTTCAAGATCTTTATTCATAATGTCATTTGATGCTCAAAGATACATTTTTTATAACCTGCTCTTATGTATTTTCGAAATAATCCCTGAATTCGGGGATTTCTTACAGAAAGAGGTATTGAAACTCTTCAATACCTCTTTTATTTTCTTTTACAATAGAATGTTACCGTGTTTTATAATAATATTCAACATTGCTCCACAGAACAGTATCTTCCTTTTCTGTCATTTCTGATGGTGAGGTAAAAACAATTCCGAAAATATTTTGATACTCACTCGTTCCGAAAAATGTATTTTGGGAAATCACTAAGCCTCCATTATTTCTTGGCGCTCTTTTTATGTATCTGAAAGTTCTTTTTAGCGTAAACATTGAAGTGTTTTTATTAAAATCTCCCAAATAATTGGGTTTATTATCAACGTCTGTGATCAGAACAGAATCATTAACGATTTTAATATGATAAGTTACATCAGCAGAAGTTCCTGAAATCAATTGAATAGAATTATTTTTCAGATCAAGGCGAATATTTTTCCATGCCGGTTCCTGATAAAGACTCCAGTGATTTTTAAGATAAGATTCATCAGGTGTTGTTTTCTGTCCTAAAGAACCCTTGTACAAAACTGTATTCTTAACAGTGTAATTATTAAATTCAAAATTTTTGATTTCCTGATCAATAGGTCTTGGATCATCAATCATATTGTCATTATTTCCGCATGAGATTACAGATAATGACATTACAACAGCATAAAAAGAGTATTTCATTAGTTTTTTTTGCAAAATTAGTTTTTTATAGGAAAAAAGAAAGGCAAAGAAGTGAATTAATGTATTTTTATTCACATTCTCTGCCTTTTAAAGTTATTTACCAAAATACATCTGGTCTTGCTTTTGCTGTTCATTATAAATGATCTGGAAACTTACCGGCATGTATTGATAAAGAAGTTTCCAATGAGCGATCTTAGCATGTTTTTTAAAGCTTTCGAAAGATCTTACGAAGATGTTTTCAATCATCGTTCT
This sequence comes from Chryseobacterium sp. CS2K3, assembly GCF_059515185.1. Lineage (NCBI taxonomy): Bacteria > Pseudomonadati > Bacteroidota > Flavobacteriia > Flavobacteriales > Weeksellaceae > Chryseobacterium > Chryseobacterium sp. CS2K3. The sequence goes on from NZ_JCAKRW010000005.1 coordinate 227,450, forward strand.
TACATAAGAATTTCCATTTCTGTAAAGTCCGTCCATCAGTTTGATATGATGGGCAATAATGTTGATCTTTGATTCCTGCAACAGTCCTTTCAGATAATTAACTGTCGCTTGCATAATTCCTGCAAAGTTGTCCTGTACAGACAGCTGTGTAATTTCATTGCGAAGTGGCGGATAGAAAAATTTTAAGTATTCAACAGCTATTTTTTGATTAATAGTTTGCATTTGTACTTTCATCATAATTAAGAATTTTTCAAACACTTTTTATTGTAGCGAAATGTATACCAAAATTTACAGACATGCTGCCAAAATAAATACTCCTACAATCACCGCAATGTGAGTGAGTAATATCTCTGAATTATGCCTGTTAGTCGTTGTTTTCCAGGTTTTCCAATCAGAAATTCTTCTTATTTTATTTTTCATAATCTATTGAATGTGAGTTATTTTTGATTTTGTTTAATTTAAACACTTTGTAATGAAACCGTTGAAAAATGTAATGAAACCTTTATATGCCGTGACTGTAAATTTGTCTTGAATAGCTGCTTTTCAAATCAGAAGAAATGTGACTAAAGATCATTATCCGGTAATCTTTACTGCAAAACGCTGTAAAATTGTCCAGAGAGTAGACAAAAGTATTTTCAATGGCGTTTTTTAATGTCATATCGCCGTCTTTGTATATTTTGTCCATCTTTTGTAAACTTCTGAATAACAGATTTCTGTCATTTTGACGGATCATATTTTTAATGCGTTCCGTAAACGTGCGGATCACACGGTATGGGCTTGGGTTTTTAGTTTCGTTCAGCTCTTTTTCAAAATCAGGAACCAGCTCTGTGATTTCCTGTACTGCTTGTAAATAATTCATAGTATCTATTTTTAAATGTGGTTTTGTTCCAATAGCTTCATCAGGGCACCAAAGATGAAAATGGTTAAAAATGCTATAAACAGCATATGATAGGGCTTCAGCCATTTAGGCGTTTTCGGTCCTCTGCTTTTTAATCTTCTTAATTTGTCTATTCTGTTCAATGTTTTTAAATCCATGTTTTTATGTTTTGAAAGACATGATGCCAATGGTATACCTTTGAGAATTGGTTTTAAATAATATATTGATTATTAATATTTTAATGGTTTTGTCTTCGTGTTTTGAATTAAAAAAGCATCTCAAAATGATAAGGATTTTATCAAATTGGAAGAAGCTGATTTTTTACTGATATAATTGTTTTGGTTAACCGCAAAAGTTACAAAAGGGTTATTCTAAAAACACTTTAGTTCACTTTAGGAAGTTTAAAATTATGCAGAAGATAAGTTCACTAAAGATGAAAATCTAAGATTTTCAAACTTAAGTACTTATTATGCGCGAAGCTTTTTACTTATAATAACTTAAGTGTTTATTAAATTGGAAGAAGCTGATTTTTTTACTGATATAATTGTTTTGGTTAACCACAAAAGTCACAAAAGGGTTATTCTAAAAACACTTTAGTTCACTTTAGAGAGTTTAAAATTATGCAGAAGATAAGTTCACTAAAGATGAAAATCTAAGGTTTTCAAACTTAAGTATACTTATTATGTGCGAAGCTTTTTACTTATAATAACTTAAGTGTTTATAAAATTGGAAGAAGCTGATTTTTTTACTGATATAATTGTTTTGGTTAACCACAAAAGTAACAAGAGGGTTATTCTAAAAACACTTTAGTTCACTTTAGAAAATTTAAAATTATGCAGAAGATAAGTTCACTAAAGATGAGAGTCTTAGATTTTCAAACTTAAGTTATGCTTATTATGCGTGAAGCTTTTTACTTATAATAACTTAAGTGTTATAATCTTTTGTGTCTTTTGTGGTTTAAAAAATACAGTTTCATGTAAAGGATAGAATGAATATCTTTGCAGTCCAAATATTCAGAAGATGTTTTCAAAAATAATAGTACACAGAGTCGGAAATAAGATCAATGGAGATTCCTTAACGCTTTCTCAGGAAGAATTGAAGCTAGAGGAAGGAATGGCAGAGATGCTTGAGGATTACTTTTTAGGATCATTCAAATCAGAAGAAACTTTTCATTTTTACAGTGACACGTATCTGGTGAATAATCCGGTTTACAGCGCTGTATCTGAAATTTTTGAGGATAAGTCCAAGTTTATCTGGGAGTCTGAAAATATTGCAAAACACCTTTTCGAAGCGGCAGAAAATCCTAGAGTTCAGAGTGGAGAATTATTCATCGTTCTTTTTGAAGATGAAAGTGACCGCCCTGATAAAGTGGATAAGATCGGAATTTTTAAGACTGAAAAAAGGGAATCATTCCTGAAAATTAATCCTGCCGAAGAAACATTTGATATTGAAAAGGATCAGGGAATCGGTTTGTCGAAAATTGATAAAGCGGCTTTGATCTATAACAATAATAAAGATACAGGATATGTGCTTTCCGTGGTTGATAATAACAAAAACGGCGATATGTATTACTGGTTTGAAGATTTCTTAAAAGTAAAGCAGCGTGATGATGAGTATTTCCACACTCAGGAAGCATTAATGGTTTACAAGGATTATATTACCAAACAGCTTCCACAGGAATTCGAGGTGTCAAAAGCTGATCAGGCTGATTTCCTTAATAAGTCGATCAATTTCTTTAAGGAAAAAGAAGAGTTTAAATTGGATGAATTTGCCAACGAAGTATTGGGAGATGAGCATGTGATTGAAAGCTTTGTGAACTTTAAAACCGATTACGAGCAGGATATGCAGGTGAATATTGCAGAAGAATTCCCAATCAATGAAGCAGCGGTGAAAAAGACGCAAAGACATTTTAAAAGCATCATTAAGTTAGATAAAAACTTTCACATCTACATTCACGGAGACAGACAAAAACTGGAAATGGGTGAGGATGATAAAGGAAAATATTACAGACTTTACTTTGACAAAGAAGTATAATTAAGAAGAACTTTATAAAGTTGGATGCGAGAAGCAGGAGGCTGGAAGTTATGAAGACCATAAGAACTATTATTTATAAAAGTAATTTCCAGCTTCCCTCTTTAATCTTCCAGTTTTTAATAAATAATATTATCATAACTTTATTGCTGATTACAAAACAGCAGTTATGAAATTTATGATCATTTTCTGGGGAGCTTTTCTCCTTTTTTTCTGCGTACCGTTTCCGATTTTCATTTATATGATGGGTGGGGAACTCGCAACAGAACCGAGAAATTCATTAGCTGTAAGCTATGGGTATCTCGGTTTTTCTTTGCTGATATGGGGATATATTCTCCTATTCTTTATCAATACTCTGTTCATTAAAACTTTCAAACAGAAGAATACTATTCATTCGATTCTGAGAAACGGGATTCCCAGAGAAGCTAAAGTTATCCGCTATCAGCTCATCAAATATTTTCCGAAAACCAATATGAATGCTATTCAGATTGTTCTTTCGTTTCCGAACCTGAGAAATACAGTGATTGAGCATGAGATGATGTTTCATGATTCCAAGCCACAGGAAAAAAGATTTGATGTAGGAAAAGAAGTAAAGGTACTGCTGAATCCTACTATTTCTCAGGAACCTTATTTTATTTTGAGTGATCAGAAAGTGGGATTCAATACATCCGGAATCATAATAAGAATCGTATTTATAATACTGTTAATAGCTTACATTATCGGATTGTACTCTTATTTTTATATGAAGGAATCCTTTGACTATGGCTGGAGGTTTCTCACGTTTATGCATCCGATTATTTTTAGTGGTGTAATGACGATTATCTATGTATTGGTATTTCAACTTATTGTAGGGAAATTTTTTAAGAACAAAAAAGAAGAACGAATTCTGTTTGCAGGAAGAAGCGCTGAAGCAAATATTATCAGTGTAAGCCAAACCGGTCTTACCGTGAATGATCAGCCGGAATTGATGTTTCAGGTGAGTTTCCAGGATTATAGAGGTACCGAACATATTGCTGTTTATAAAAAGATAGTCAGCCTTTTAAACCTTTCTTCAGTCCCTAAGGCAGGAGCTATAGAAATAATGTATGACGAAAATGATCCGAAGAAAATAATGATTCCGAAGATATTTTAAGGAAAAGGCAGGAAAAACAAAAAGGTAAAAACTAAGTTTGATCATAACATATCAAAATAATTAATCAATCTTTAGAATTCAGATGTGAAAATTCTGTTTGAAATTAATTATTTAACATAAACAAAAAGATTAAAAAATATTTTTTAATAAATACTTTTTCATTTAAGTAATACCATAAAATCAATTCAATTTTTCACGAAAAAATCTTAAATAAAAAATGTTTTTTTATCAGGTAATCAACTGTTTAACATAATGAAAAACATTCCGTAGATATGAGTTAGTTGTATATATTTGAAACTTAATTAAAAAAATACATTTTGTGAAAAAATTAAAAAAATTAACTCGTGAAGACCTTAAAACTGTAAAAGGAGGAGCTAAACAAAGTTGGATTGCAGAATTTTGTGGTCAGACTGCTACTACAACTCAAGATTGGACTCCTGAACAAGCAAATCAGTGGCTTGCTAATCTTGAAGCAAATTACTGTAATTAATCTTTGTTTTATCTTAATTATTTGCACTTATAACTTTTACTATTAAGTTATAAGTGCTTTTTTTTTGCCATCAAAAATAATTCTATGCATTACAATAAAAAACTACTTCAATTATTAACCTTATTTTTTAGTGTTTTATTTTTTTCTCAATTGCATAAAAAAGATACTTTGTGGGGTGAGTTTACATATTTATTAAAAGGTAAATTAAATACTTTAACTCCTGATTATAAATATGAAGAATTTTTTTCATTACAAATAGGTGATAAACGTGCTTTTTTTGCTAGTATTCAATCACTGAAAAGAGATTCGGTATTCCAGGCACTTCCCATAAAAACTTTAGAAAATGGAGCAAAACTTTTAAGCTCAAAAGGGGTGTCTGTTCCAAAAACAAAATTTTCCTTTACTATAATACAATCAAATGAAAATATACAGTATTTTAACTTAGTTGGAATGTCAATACTCACCTATAAAGAACCCGTAATGGAAAATTGGAAGCTTGTTGATGAATCAAAAATAATCAATGCAATTAATTGTAAGAAAGCAGAAATTACTTTTAAAGGTCGGAAATGGATAGCATGGTATTCTCCTGAAATTCCATTTCCTTATGGTCCATATAAATTTAGTGGATTACCAGGGCTAATTATAAAAATAACGGATAATAAAGGTGATTATGATTTTGAGCTTATAAAATCTATACCTGGATTTAAATTAAAAGGTAAATTAATTAATATAAACGAAAATCGATATAATCAAGCTTTTGAAACAACCCGACCTAAATTTGAAAAAGCGTTAAAAGATGCTAATGCGAATTTAATTGGTGTACTTCAAAATTCTGACACCACTATTATACAAGGTCAAGAAATGATAAGGCAAAGACAAAAAGAAAAAGATGAAAATAAAAAATACGAAAACCCGATAGAACTAGAAGAAGATCATTAATTAGCTGATCTTTTTGGTATATTGATCAGATTGTAAACATTCGTTTGAAGTTAATATTTTAAAAAAATAGAAAGAGCAAACCTGCACTGGCAAATTCGCTCTTTCACATAGTATCATTTTTAGTGTTCTTCGTTTATTTACCTTTTTTATTGAAAAATAAGGCTCTGTTGTATTCGAAATTCATTCTGGCAATATTGAGGACAGAGATTCCTTGCGGACATTCTACTTCACATGCTTCTGTATTGGAACAGTGTCCGAAGAGCTCAGCATCCATTTGAGAAACCATATCCAGCACACGTTTGCTTCTTTCTTCTTTACCTTGTGGAAGCAATGCCATATGAGTGATTTTTGCTGAAGTAAACAATGCAGCACTTCCGTTTTTACAAGTTGCCACACAGGCTCCACATCCGATACATGCCGCAGAATCAAAAGCTTCCTCTGCAACCTGATGGGTAACGGGAATGGCTGTTGCATCAGGAGCCTGACCGGTATTCACTGATACAAAACCTCCGGAAGAAATAATTCTGTCAAAAGCGGAACGATCTACCTTTAAATCTTTTTTCACCGGAAAAGCGTCCGCGCGGAAAGGTTCTATTAAAATCGTTTCACCATCATTAAAAGATCTCAGGTGAAGTTGGCAGGTTGTTGTATTTTTTAGAGGACCGTGAGCAATTCCGTTGATCATCATTCCACATTGTCCGCAGATTCCCTCACGACAATCGTGATCAAATTCTACAGGTTCATCTCCTTCAGTGATGAGTTTTTCGTTTAACGTATCCAGCATTTCCAGGAAAGACATGTGGGGATTAAGCCCTTTCAGGTCATACCCAACAAGTTTTCCTTCACTCTGTTTGCTTTTCTGTCTCCATATCTTAAGGTGTAAATCCATAATTTCTGTTTTTTATTTGTAGCTTCTTACCGTTGGCTGTATTTCTTCAAAGATCAAAGGTTCCTTGATCAGTTCAGGCTCGCCATTTTCACCTGTCCATGCCCATGCAGAGATAAATTGATATTCAGCATCGTTTCTCATTGCTTCACCGTCCGGTGTCTGATATTCTTCGCGGAAGTGGGCTCCACAAGATTCATTTCTTGTTAATGCATCATAGCACATCAGTTCTCCGATCTCAAAATAATCGGCAACACGACCTGCTTTTTCCAGCTCAGAATTCATTTGATCTCCCTGTCCGGAAACTATGACGTCTTTGTAGAATTCCTGCTTTAGTTTTCTAATCTCCTGAATGGCATATTTCAGCCCTTCCTCATTTCGGGCAAGTCCGCAATAGTCATATAACAGTTTACCCAATGTCTTATGGAAATAATCAACAGTTTTAGTTCCTTTGATATCCATAAAATCCTGAATTTGTTTTTTAACAGCATTTTCTGCCTGCTCAAACTCTGGAGTATCCGGTGAAATTTTCCCGGTATGAATTTCATTAGCTAAATAATTGGCAATGGTATAAGGTGCAATAAAATATCCATCTACGGAAGCCTGTAAAAGAGAGTTGGCACCCAGTCTGTTTGCTCCGTGATCTGCAAAATTAGCTTCACCTAAAGCAAATAATCCAGGAACGGTAGTCATCAGTTCATAATCTACCCAAAGACCTCCCATGGAGAAGTGTGCTGAAGGGGAAATCATCATCGGTTCTGTATAGGCGTCATATCCGGTGATCTTAAGATACATATCAAATAAGTTTCCATATTTCTCTTTGATCTTATCCTTTCCTTGCTCTTTAATTGCTTTAGAAAAATCCAGATAGACAGCATTTTTCAAAGGACCGATTCCAAATCCTGCATCAATTCTTTCTTTTGCTGCACGGGATGAAATATCTCTCGGCGCTAAGTTTCCAAAAGCGGGATATCTTCTTTCCAGATAATAATCCCTTTCGTTTTCAGGAATATCATTCGGAGCTCTGTTTTCATCCTGTTTTGCAGGAACCCAGATCCTTCCGTCATTACGTAGTGATTCGGACATCAATGTTAATTTAGACTGATAATCTCCGGATTGGGGAAGGGAAGTAGGGTGCACCTGAATCCAGCTTGGGGAAGCCATCAATGCTCCTTTTTTATGGGCTCTCCAGATTGCAGAACCATTACACCCCATGGCTAGGGTAGACAGATAATAAATTTTTCCGTAACCTCCTGTTGCTAATATGACAGCATGAGCGGCATGTCTTTCAATTTCTCCTGTGTCTAAATTTCTTACGATAATTCCTCGCGCTTTGCCGTCAATAGTAACAAGATCAAGCATTTCATGTCTCGAAAACAATTGTACAGAACCTTTTCCAACCTGTCTCATTAAAGCCTGATAGGCACCAAGAAGTAACTGCTGACCTGTTTGTCCTCTGGCGTAGAACGTTCGGCTTACCTGCACCCCTCCGAAAGACCGGTTGTTAAGATAACCGCCATATTCTCGTCCGAAAGGAACACCTTGTGCTACAGACTGATCAATGAGGTTTAAAGAACATTCAGCCATTCGGTAAACATTGGCTTCGCGGGCTCTGAAATCTCCTCCTTTTAAAGTATCTACAAACATTCTGTAAACGCTGTCACCATCATTTTTATAATTTTTTGCAGCATTTACCCCTCCCTGTGCTGCCACAGAGTGTGCTCTTCTTGGGCTGTCCTGGAAACAGAAGGACTTCACATTATAACCCATTTCACCTAAAGAGGCTGCAATAGAACTTCCTGCCAGACCTGTTCCTACAACAATAACATCCAGTTTTTTTCGGTTGGCTGGATTAACGAGCTTAGCTTTCTTTTTATAATTGTCCCATTTGTGTTCCAATGGTCCCTGTGGTATTTTTGAATCTAAAATCATGATAGGTCTTTTTAATGATAGGTGAAGAATACATAAATAGGCATCAGTGCAAAGCCTAAACTGATAATGATGGAATATGCCGTTCCGATGATTTTGAACCATTTCACGAACTTAGGGTGATATAAGCCCAATGTTCTTACAGCACTGTATAGCCCATGAATCAAGTGATAGCATAAAGCAATCATGGAAAAAACATAAATGATCACATACCACCATTCTTTAAAGACATTCACTACAAGAATATATAAATCTTTGTTCCCGTTTTCATCCAATGGCGGGTTTCCAAACTTATAGATATACCAGAAATTTTGAAAATGAATCACCAGAAAGATAAGAACCAGTGTTCCGAGAATCCCCATATTTCGGGAAGCCCATTTGCTGGCTCTTCCACGTCTGTCATTCTGATAATCTCCACCGGACTTCTTATTTTTTAAAGTGATGATTAATCCGTCTACAGCATGCAGAATAATACTCGCATACAAAACGTATGAAACTATTTTGATAATGATATTTCCTGATAAAAAATGCGAGTACGCATTGAATTGCAGGTGTGCCTGCTCCTGTGGAAGAAAAAGCTGAAGATTTCCAAGGAAATGAATCAACAGGAAGAATCCCAAAAAGAGTCCTGTAAGGCACATCAGCATTTTTCTTGACAATGTTGATAACATAAAGTTGATTTAATAATTAATAATATCCTAAAACTTTCATCCAAAGACCTCCTACAGCCATATAGATAATTAAAAGTACAATACCGATTTCAAGACCACGAAGCCACCATACTTTCAGGTCTACATATCCACTACCGAAAAATACCGGCGCCGGACCGTGACCATAATGGGTAAGTACTCCGTAAATAGATCCCATGAATCCTAGCATCATTGCTAGTAACATAGGAGGAATTCCCAAAGAAACACCTACACCCAGTAACGCAGCATACATAGCAGCAACGTGAGCTGTAGCACTTGCGAAAATGTAGTGACTAAAGAAGTAAACGACAATGATAACAGGGAAAGCTACCTGCCAGCTCAAACCTCCGATCTGTACTTTGATAAGATCACTGAACCAGCCAATGAAGCCCAGTTCATTCAAAGAACTCGCCATCATCACTAATACAGCGAACCAAACGATGGTATCCCATGCTCCTTTTTCGCCTTTTACATCTTCCCAGGTTAATACGGAAGTTAGCAGCAATAATGTTAATCCGATAAATGCAGTTGTAGTTGCATCAATAGAAAGTGCTCCACCAAAAATCCAAAGCCCTAAAAGAATGAAGAAAGCCAATAGCATCAGCCATTCGTTTTTAGAAATAGGTCCCATTTCTTTTAGTTTTTGAGCCGCCATTTTGGGAGCATCACCTGTTTTTTTCAATTCAGGCGGGTATAATTTGTATAACACCAATGGAACGATAAAGAATGCTACCATTCCCGGTACAAAACCTGCCGCTGCCCAAGACATCCATGTGATATCAATTCCGAGGTTTGCCGCAAACTTCTGACACATTGGATTACTCGCAGTTCCCGTAAGGAACATAGAAGAAGCGATGAGATTCATGTAATAACTGTTCAGTGTTAAAAATGATCCTAATTTTCTGTGGGTTTCAGGTTTTTCAGGAACAGAATCAAAGCTTATCGCCATAGATTTCATAATCGGGTAAATAATTCCTCCGCCTCTTGCCGTATTACTTGGAATAGCCGGAGCAAGACAAACATCGGCAAGCCCTAATCCGTAGGCAAGTCCTAATGAACTTTTACCGAAAACCCTGATGAATAAAAAGGCAATACGGTTTCCAAGTCCTGTTTTAATAAATCCTCTGGCAATAAAGAATGAAATCCCGATCAGCCAGATCACTTTATCTCCAAACCCGGAAAGAGCTTTGGTAATTGATTTTCCTGCGTCTCCGGGAGCTACAACCTGTGTAAGAGCTGTAAATCCTATCGCCATCATACACATGGTTCCCATAGGAGCCGCTTTTAAAATAATCCCTAAAATGGTTGCTGCAAAAATGGCAAAAAGATGCCACGCATCCTGAGTAACCCCCTCGGGTACAGGAATGAACCAGATGATTAACGCAACGACGAATGTGATCGCAACGTTTTTAATATTAATTTCTTTCATGATATTCTATTTAATCCTTAAAATCTACTTTGTACCTGTACAATAAAAAGGTTGTTATTGTATTGATTTGTATCCTCCACCTGATGTTTATATCGGTCAAACTGTACACCCAGCTGAATTCTTGCGCCATAGTTTTTCAGGAATTCTAGCCCTACCATTGGAGTAACGGTTTGTCTTGGATTTGATGCCATTCTGAAATTGGTGTCAAGGTATTCATATCGGCAGGACAGCTCAAAGGCGCTGAGGTTTTTATGATTGATCTCGTATCTTAAATTCGGAAGGAAATAAGCACCACGAATCAGATATTGATCAGGATTATCAGGTCTTGCTTCAGGAGCAATAGAATTGTAAAGAATATGATTGGTAGCCTGTTTAGCTTCAAGCTGCATATCCAGACTCCATCTCGGGTCAAACTGAATCATAGAGCTCAGGTCAATTCCCACGGCATATACTTTTTTGCTGAAAACTTCTCCGATACCTCCATTTAAACCAATATTGAAGTTGTATTTTTTAGATAATCCGAAAAGTAATCGGGTAGAATACTGCTTGCCATTATCATTATCGTTGATCTGATTTTTTCCGTTACCGTTTACTACGGAAACTGCATATTGTAAAGGAATTTCACCTAATTTTACCTGTCCTGTTGCAGAAAGCCCAATCTGGAAACTTGTCCATCCCAGTTTTCCAAACTCAGAATACTGATTAGACCAGTCTAATGACTTGATAATATCAATAGGGTAAGTCTCCTCAATTCCGAACCAAGGTCTGAACTGCCCTACGGTAAAAGCTAATTTTGGACTGAAAGTATATTTCAGATAGGCATTTTCAAGCACTCTGCTTTTAGGGTCATTTTTAAAATCTGCGAAATTGGCTAAAGCAACCACCTCTGTACGCTTGCTGATCTGAGCACGTACCTGAACCCTCATATATTTAAGCATGAAATTATTGCTCGTTCCCGAACCGTCAGAATGATGAAGTCCGTTTACGTCAACATCCTTGCTCATCCCTACCAGATAACGAGCCTGAAAAAGTCCCTTAATCTGAAGTTGTGGATATTTTACATTATCTTCTTCCGGTTGTGGTTTGGTCTGTAAAGAATCCTGTATCTGTGCGTTTGCTGAGAACCAGCCCATAAGGATGCACAGGATCAGGCTTCTCTTTTTTAGTGAAAAAAAGGCCATATCTAATTTTTTAATTTTTGCTTTTTGAAATTTTGTGCAAGCATAAAAGTTCCATCTCTATCCTTTAAAAAGCTGAGGAAATACACAGAACGTGTATAAAATGAAAAATACTTTTAATTGCTTGCCCCCTCCGTTAAATCCTGATTTATACTTTCTCCAAGGGAAGGAAATGATCACATATCTAATCCTGAATTCAGGTTTTACCAACCTTAAGTAGAGCGATTTTTAATCTGATTACTTAAGATTTCTCTTTGTTTTTTAAGATTCTAAGCCTAAAAACTTGAAAGATGGAGCTTCTTTGAAATCAATATTTGATTTACCGTGGTAAGTCTGGTAGTTGCTTAGGTCCAGCTTCATCACTTTACCTTTTGGGCTTAGATCAAAATCTTTAAGATCTACCCAGAATGTATTCGGAGTGAAAACGGTTTCAAAATAATATACAAGATTCTTCTGATCCGAGACAGAACGCCATCTTGTAGAAGAGATATTAGGCTCAGACGGAGAGGTGATTCCGTAAGGTACCGAACAGTTTCTGATCACACTGAATACACTGGCTACAGCAGTACGGGTATCAGCAGTCTTCGGAATTGCATTAATATAATATGAAGCTCTTACAAAGCGGTCTGCCGCACGATTGGTCCCCGGAAGCATTACCGTTCCCGGGATACCTTTCCAGTAATTGTTAAGAGCAAGCTGCTCCTCAAAAATGGGAGAATTAGTCATTACTGTATAAGAAGGATCGTGGTGGATTACCAACTTTCCGTTGATATATTCTAAGACCGCATTATCTCCAGATGCATCAGAAAGAGAAAGATGGATTGTGGTAAATCTTTCTGTTCCAGGGATGTTATCACTTACTACTACAAAAGGTTCCTTTCTTGAAAAATCAACAGCTTCCTTTACTGTAAAAAAATTATCAAGATAATATTGTGCCCACAAAGAAATGGCAAGTCCCTTTTTACTTCCTTTCGGATCGAATTTCGGATATTGAGATTCTCCCAGCCAAAGCATATTGGCTACAAGTCCTTTTTCGTTCATTCCGTCTGCAGAAGCAATGTCCCATGTAGAACTAATGATACTTCCGTATTTAGAGGTCCATTTTACAGATTTCGGTCCGGTTTGTCCTGTTCGGTCTATTCCTTTCGGAAACACCCAAAGATTTGCCGGGATTTCATCACGCCAGTCCATAGAACGCGCTGTAAGAACAGTGTTTTCCGGACCTTTGTAGACTACCCTTGTACAGGCTTCTGACGGATTCCATAATCCTATAGAGAGGACCAAAGAAAATAAAATTAATGGGAACTTTTTCATAATAGTATTATTTGATTTTAAATATTATATTGAAATTATTGTGAATATTTCAATGAATTTTTCATCATATTCATTATTTGGTGATATAAATTTAGCTAAAATTGTTTAAATAACACAACAATCTTAGTTAATAATCCTTAATTCATGTTATGAATCATGCCTAATAGGGTAAATAGGTGAAAATTGTATTTTTTTTCGTATATTTTAGAGATAACCTATTAAAACTGGAGGAAAATAAAGAATGTTTTAACGTGATTTTTATCTGTCTGTTTGAGAGTAACATCCTCTGCAATTCCTTGATGTTGACTAAATTTAATACCACAATATAAGAGACAGTTAAAAAAAAGCGGTATATTTGATTGATAGACAATTATATGAATTTTGTAGAGTGCCATGAAGAACCGATCCATATTCCAGGCTATATACAAAGTTTTGGTTACCTGATTGGCATTGACTCAGTGTCACATTCCATTACTTTTTTCAGTAGGAATATTATGGATCTGTTTAAAATCGAAAACTTTGATGAGTTGTTCGATAAAAGGCTTACTGATTTTCCGGAAAGCTTTCCGGATATTATTAAGTCAGATATTTATACCTCTCTGGAGAAATTTACCAGAAGGGAAAATGAAGCCTATTTTGATAAAATCTTTATTGGCAAAAAAGAATATCATTTTTCCGTTTTCAGAAGCGAAGGATATATTTTTCTTGAATTTGAAGAAGTATTGATAAATCCGGATAAAAGAATTTCTAATAAATATGACAATTTTTATGTTATTGAAACAGAGCAGGAACTTTGGAATCATTTATTAGAAGCCCTTTCAAAAGTGGTGAATTATGACCGGATAATGGTTTATAAATTCATGATGGACGGGTCGGGGAAAGTGATTGCTGAAAAGAAAAATGAAGGGATGGAAAGTTTCTTCGGACTTCATTACCCGGAATCTGATATTCCAAAGCAGGCACGTGAGCTCTATCTTAAAAAAAGAAAGAGAATATTCAGTAATGTACATCATGAAACCGTTCCGATTATCAGTAAAACGGGGAAAGATATTGATCTCAGCTTTACTGCTTCGAGGGGAATGTCTCCTGTTCACAGACAATATCTGATCAATTCCGGGATTTCTTCAAGTTTCAGTGTTTCCATTATTATAGATAATCATCTTTGGGGATTGGTGACGTGCCAGAACGTAGAACCAAAGCATGTAGACCTTGAAGATCGTGTTCAGGCAGGGATTTTCACTGCACTTGCCGCTAATGCATACTCTTCTTTTAAATCAAAAAATGAACTGAATTATCGTCTCGAACTGAATGATAAATTATCTCAGTTGAAAACGAATTTTTTAAAGCATAATAATCTGTTTGATTCCCTGATCGAAAGTAAAACTGAAATTAGGAATTTTCCGGAAGCAGAAGGACTTGCTGTTGTGTATGATGAAAATATAGTGACGGATGGAGCTGTGCCTGCCAGTGATGTGATCAGCAGAATTGTAGATTGGGGGCTGAAGAATACCACGGACCGTATTTATGTTAACCGTAGTTTCCTTAAAAATCATGGGGAAGAACTGAATCTGCCTGAAAGCGCAGCCGGTATTATTATTTACTTTATTGAAAGAGAAAAAAATGAAATGCTGATCTGGTTCCGTAAAGAATTTGATGAGCACATAGACTGGGCTGGAAACCCTGAAAAAAAGATTGGTATTTTTACCCAAAACGGTGAAGATAAGAAGATGGTTTCGCCAAGAACATCTTTCAGGATTTTTACAGAAAATATTAAAGGACATTCCAAAAGATGGAATTCAAGAAATGTGAGTGCCGTACAGGCGATCCGCGATTTGATTCTGGAAACTTCCCATAAGAATTATAATGCTATCAAAAGGCTTAATGACGAGCTAAAAAAGGTGAATGAAGAACTGGATAGTTTTTCTTACACCATTTCCCATGACCTGGGAACTCCTTTGACGGTAATGAAGCTTAATGCTCAAATGCTTTTGGGAAATCTGACTGATAATTCTGAAAAGAGCAAAACAAAGATCAAAACCATTATTGAAGAGATCGATAATATGGCTGAAATGATGCATGATGTATTGCAGCTCAGCCGTGCCAAGCATAGCGAAATACAGTTGGAAAGTCTGAAAACGGGTACTACCATTCATAAAATCTCTGAAAATGCAAAAATCACTTATGGAAGCCCTAAAAGTGAAATCGTCATAAAAGAATGTCCCGATGTGCTGGCGGATAAAACATTGCTCCACCAGGTATTTTTAAATATTATCAATAATGCTGTCAAATATTCTTCGCATAAAGATCAGCCAAAGGTGGAGATTGAAGGCAGTGAAGACGGGCAGACTATTATTTACCGCATTTCAGATAATGGAATCGGAATTCCTCATGAAGAAAAGCATAAGATGTTTAAAATCTTCAACAGGATGGATAATGCAAAGAAATTCAAAGGGAATGGAGTAGGGTTGTCTATCGTACACAGGATCATGAAGAGAATAGGCGGAGACGTAGATTATGAGAGCAATAAGGACGGAACTTCCTTCATTTTAACGTTCAAAAAACCTTACATTTGAGAAACTTTAAAATATAATTATGGTATCAGAATATCTTAAACAAAATACAGCAGACTATCACGATGCAGCGGAGAAACTTTTTAATTCTGAAAAGATTTTTAATAAAACCTTCACTTTAGAAGATTATAAAAAGATCATCCATACCAACTATCTTATGCTTCTTCACAGCGAAGATAAAATATTCAGCAGTCTTTCGGACAAGTATGCAGAGAAACTTCAGCTTGATAACAGAAAGAAACTTCCTCTTATTGAAAAGGATCTTAAAAGTCTTTCTCTGGAAAACAGAAAAGCATCTCATGACCTTGAGTTTGTGAATGAGCATGAAGCTTTGGGAGCAATGTATGTGATCGAAGGGTCTACATTGGGTGGAAATGTGATTGCCAAGCAACTTTCCAAGACAGAAGGCTTTGATGAGGTGACTTTCAACTTTTTTGGATGTTATCAAGAAAATACAGGACCAATGTGGAAGAATTTTAAAGAGGTTCTGGATACAGAAGTGGCTGAAGAAAACTACCATGAAGTACTGTCAGGAGCAAAAAAACTATACACGTTTTTACTGAATGTCAACTAATTCCTTTTAATTCTAATAAAATTTCTGAAAAATTGCGCATTTTTTCAGGATTTATTAAATTTGGGGAGTTTCAAATTTAAACTTAACTAAAAAAATAAATAATTTAAAAAGTAACAATATGAAAGTAACTGTAGTAGGTGCAGGCGCTGTAGGAGCAAGCTGTGCAGAATACATCGCAATGAAGAACTTCTGTTCAGAAGTAGTTTTGGTAGACATTAAAGAAGGGTTTGCTGAAGGTAAAGCAATGGATTTGATGCAAACGGCATCTCTAAACGGATTTGATACAAAAATTACCGGAACAACAGGAGATTACAGCAAAACTGCAGGTTCTCATGTAGCAGTAATCACTTCAGGGATTCCTAGAAAACCTGGAATGACGAGAGAAGAATTGATCGGTATCAACGCAGGTATCGTAAAAGAAGTTACTGAAAACTTAGTAAAACATTCTCCGGAAGTAATCATCATTGTGGTTTCTAACCCTATGGATACTATGGCTTATTTGGTACACAAAACTTCAGGTCTTCCTAAGCACAAGATCATCGGAATGGGTGGTGCATTAGATTCTGCAAGATTCAAGTACAGATTAGCTGAGGCATTAGAATCTCCAATTTCTGATGTTGACGGTATGGTAATCGCTGCTCACAGTGATACTGGTATGCTTCCATTATTGAGCAAAGCTACAAGAAACGGTGTTCCTGTAACTGAATTCCTTGATGATGAGCAACAAAAATATGTAATTGAAGAAACTAAAGTAGGTGGTGCTACCCTTACTAAATTATTAGGAACTTCTGCTTGGTATGCGCCAGGTGCAGCTGTTTCTGTAATGGTTCAGGCAATTGCTTGTGATCAAAAGAAAATGATCCCTTGTTCATTAATGCTTGAAGGTGAATACGGACAAAACGATATCTGCTTAGGAGTTCCTGCGATCATTGGGGCAAACGGAGTAGAGAAAATCGTAAACGTAACACTTACTGCTGAAGAGCAATTGAAATTCGCTGAAGCTGCTAATGCAGTAAGAGAAGTGAATGGAGATCTTAAATTCTAATTCATTAGACTTTATATAATGAGAACCGCGCCCGAAGGGCGCGGTTTTTTGCTATTATCAACGACGTAAAAATGTTTTTGTTATTTTTTGTAATAATCTCCTCTTTCAAAAGGGACTCCCATTCTTCCAGTTTCCTGCATTTTAATAAAAATCATAATACAAACTCCACTCTCCGGTTTCCTTGTTCTTTGCAAACATAAAACTTCCACTGTCTATTACATTCAATTGAGCTTTACCATCTGAAGAAACCTGGAAAACAAATTCGAAGCCTTCACCAAAGCCATCCTTAAAACCAATACCAGGCTGGCAGAATGATGGATAACCACCTAATTTAGTACTGTAACAGTGCTTAATGATATTATAATAACTGTTGAAAAGCCCTTCTCTTTCAAGTTTCACAATATCAGAGATTAAATGGTAGTCTATATCCTCAATTCCGCCACCATCCCATACAGGGGCATCTTTAGGATATAATTCTGAGCGTAGTGGAAATGGTTTTAAATAGGAAACCGGACTTTGTAAATCCTTGATGACTATATCTTCCAAATCATCATATTCCCGAATGACCCAATGATCACCCATTTTTTCAAGCATTTCCGGAAAATCCTGAGAGATAAATACGGTAATTAATTTTTTATTTTTTATCAGTTCCGGCACAAAAGGTTGGTTGGGAAGGTAAAACTGAATAAGAGGCATCATAGGATCTCCGTTTTTATCCAAAGGAATTTCTTCATGTTCCGCATAAGCAAATACACGTCCGATCCATGATTCTTCGATAGTATGTAAAGGTCTGAATCCTCCGGTGAAAAATTCGGTTGCTGGTCGTTCAATTTTATCTTTGATTGCTTGAATTCTGCTATCCATAGTTGTATAATTGGTGATTAATCTTCTTCTTCTTCTTCAAATTCTGACATCATCAGGTTGATATAACCTTTGATTTCAGTTTTTTCCTTTGCTGTCCATGCATCAAGCTCAAGCGTTAAATCCCGGGCTTCTAAAAGGGAGATCCGTTGGCTATATTGAGTAAAAACAACACATCCGGGAAAGGATATCCCTTGATCTTTTAGTTCTTTTATTTTGTCACTAAGCTCCTGTCTGTTCTGAGCGGTAAAAGCAAGTGCAGCTTCTTTAATTTCATTAATATTCATGACGATTTTAAATGTTTCAAAGATAATACGATTCAAAAGGCATTAAAAATCTCTCGAATAGTAAACCTTGTCATTTTGTAAGTATATCCAGATCAAAAATGATTATGAAAGTTCTTCCATTTTTTCAAATAGCCCTGGGTAATTAACAACCATCCCGTTTTCATCAACTAAAATATCAGCTTTAAAATCGGAAAGAAGGTTTTCATAACGGTATTGATCCTCGGAAATTCTGGTATATAATTGAGGTGCTGGCTTGATGATATTATTTAAAACATCAATATAGATTACCTTAATTTCCTGTGAACCGCCTTTAGGAATGTGTAAATGATTTATGGGTAATGTATTGGTAAAAGGGGTAAGAGAAATATCAATGAAAATAAAATCCTTAAAACCCGGATCGATGGCATTATTGATCTCCCAATTGTTTTGCAACTTCTTTCCTATCAATCTATTTTTGACAGTATTGACTTCAGATTCAATATTGAATTCCTGAATTGTCCAGTTTTTATCAATAGTAAGATTGTAACTTACATTATAAATCTGTTTTTTGTAGGAACCAATGATTCTTGATTCTACGATGTAATTTTCATTGTTTTCTTTCAGTTTAAAATATTCAAGAGACTGGTAAGCGATTCCTTTCCAGATTAGTGTTTTCATTTTTTTTGATTTTTGTGTGATGTTAATAGAGTGATTAAGAAGAATAGATTTACCCAGATAATCTTCGCTTTCTGATCCTGCTTAAAGTTTCCCTTGCTACACCCAAAAATGAAGCAAGTTGAGTAAGTGATATACGTTGCACCATTTCAGGATACTTCTTTTCTATATATTCCAGTCTTTCCTGCGCTGAGTATAGTTTGAAAAGATTGGAAAACTCTTCCTGCCTGGAAGCAAACTGACGAATGCAGTGACGCCCCAAAGCCTCTATTTCCGGACATTCTGCCGCCACTTTAAACAACTTTTCTTTATCAAAAATAATAACGTGTAATTTTTCACATGCTGCGATATTAAATTCCGAAGGCAAACCATTTCCAAAGCTGTTGATATTAGTGGCTATTTCGTTTTCAAAGAAAAATCCTGTATTTTTTGTTACACCGTCTATTTCATAATAACTTTTACAAAATCCCTGATCAATATAGAATAATGAATTGCATACCTCGCCTTCCTGTAACATCAGCTCGTTCTTCTTATATACTTTTTCTGAAAGTGCAGTTTGGAGTAAGTTCCAGCTTTCATCAGAAAAAGGAGTGAGGGAATAGATGTATTTCAGGAGTTTATTCATGAAAGAATTTATACTTTCTTACTTTTTGGGATTTTAACAAGCAGAACAATAGCCCATGCCTGAAGAACAAACTGGAGAATATTCATAATTCCTAAAACAGGATTGATAATCAGGTTAGCCACCAGTGCAGGAATGCCGGCAAGTCCTAATATGAAAAGAATAATGAATAAATACTTTGCCACTTCGTTACCTTTTCCGACCATATACCCGACACCAAAAACAGCAGCAAGAACAGCAGCAGATATAAAGATCGCCAGTTCTGAATCTAATTGTTCATACGTCCATATCAAACAGCCGATTCCTACAGCCCCTGATAAGTAAATAAGATTGGCAGCCTTTGTATAGTTGGGGTGAAGTATTGTTGCTTCGTTTTCTTCAGTTTTGGAAATGACAGAGTTAATACGTTCTTTTTCCTGCTCTGTAAATACTTTTCCTCTTGATTGTAAAATTTCATAAGCATATTGAATAGCTTCAGGAACGAATTTACTATCAGGTTTTATGTATTGTTCAAGCTCATGATCCGACAATTTTTCAAGAACATTTTTTCTAGTATCCATCTGTTATAAGTCTTTTTTTGCTAAAATAGTGAAATTGCATTGAATTTTTAAGGCTGCATTATAAAAATATAAAAAACAAAAGAGCGGTAAAAACCGCTCCTCACATTATCTAACAATCTAACTTTAATTAACACATCCGCACCCTGTTTCTCCTTCCTGGCAGAAGCGTATTGGCTCATGGCAAGGAGTACCTCCGCCTCCGGGACCTCCACCGCCAGGGTTACCACCACCACCAGTTGATCTATAGCAAGTATCACCGCTGCAATAGTAAGATCCAAAAGTAGGAGGGCAATAACCATCTAAACAAACTGCATAGGCAGTATCACCACCACTGATTAATACCAATTGACTTCTTTTTAATTTCTTTAAATTTTTCATAGTAATTGATGTTTTTAATTTGTTGATTACTAATGTATAAAAATTTTAAGACACTAACAAGTGTTTTAATATAATTGAAAAATTATTCTATATCTAAAGTCATAAACAGGGCAATTTCCTCAGAATTATTATATAATCTCGTATTTATACCTGTAATATTGAAACCCATTCTTCTGTAAAATTGAATGGCGGGGTAGTTGGTATTCTGAGTTTCTAATTCAATCACCCTGCAGCTAAGTTTTCTTGCTTCTTTGATGATATTTTTAATCAGCATGATCCCGATTCCCTGCCTGCGGTATTTTTCATTGACAAGGAGATTTTCTATATAAAAGCTGTTGTTCCATGTTCTGTGCTCACCAATGATCCATCCCTGAAGCTCATCATTATCAAAAGCACCGAAAGAATGATCTTGCTCGATGATCGTATTGAGTTCTATAATATCGTCGGAATCAGTTTCCCAGTTTTTGGTATAGGAAAGAGATTTTTCTTTAATAATAAACTCAAAAGTTCCACCAAACTCGATTGAGGAAACAGTATAGATTGTATCTGTTGAGTAACCATTCTGTCCCCAATATATACTTGGATTGGTTGTCAGTTTCTGTAATTTTTTAATTTCCACGGAGTAGGTATTTTATTGAATTTCTGTGCAAATTTCCACTAAATAATTATCAAGGTCTTTGATGTAAGCTGTTTTTTGACCCCAAGGTTTTACAGCAATGTCTTCATACAATACGGCACCGTTGCATATTGATTTTTTAACCAGTGCTTCCACATTGTCAGTAACGAAACCTAATTCTAATCCGAAAGGTTTTACCTCTGTTTTTGAATGTAAGAATCCTTTTTTTACATTAGAACCAGCAAGATCGATAGATGCAAAAGAAAGAGTAGTTTCTCCTGTCAGTAATTCTCCATAATCTTTTTCCGGAGTGATGAATTTGATATCAGCATTGAAAGTGTCTTTGTAAAAATTCATGGATGTTTCTACACTTTCTACATATAAAATGACATATTTGAACTTAATCATAGCATTGTTTAAAGATGAGTATTGAATTAGGTTTGTGTTTATTCTGGGTTCAAAATATATTCTTCATCCACCATCATTTCAACATGAGGACCAGTTTGGGGATAATATTTTAAACCTTCAAAATGCCCGAAATGAAGCGAATATTTCTGAGCCAGGTGTCTTACTTTGTTTCCAAAAGTATTGATATTAACAGTTTGAATAGCATTTTTTGTCTGTCTGCCATTTGTAAAAAAGAGCATCAGATTACAATGATTGTTGAACTCGCAATCATTATAATAAAACACATTGATATTTTCTTCTTTGCAGATGGGAATCAGAGCTTTGATAAAATGTTCTTTATCTGTTAAAGGCAAATTACAGTCAATTCTTATGGAAAAGTTTTCAGCATTATTTTTTTTAAAATCTGAACCTACCAGCTGAATAAAGCGATCTTCAATGTTTCCGAAATGGTCTCTTTCTATGGGAAAGGTTTGGGATCTTTCTGATGTAAAGGGAAGGTTTGAATCCATTGATGCAGCATTTTCCTGGATCAACAGTTCTTCTATTTCTAGAGCAAACTGAAAATAAAAATCAAAAAGCAGATGTCCGCCAATACTGATGATGATTTCGTTTCCGCTGATATTAAGATGTAAAAAAGCTTTTTTAAACTGATCTTTAAGGATTTCGAGTTTTTTAATAAAATCATTGGGATTATTCACGTAAACTCTTGCCACAAGTTCTGCCGCATTATCAGCATGACCTCCATATCCTTCAAAAAACTTAAAAAATCTGAAATTGTATAGGTTTTCAGGAAATTTAAAGTACCAATATACTCCTAGAATCATGTTGAATTGGGTTGATTAATTGCATAAAGATCAAATTTAAAGAAAATTTCATACTCTAAAACTTTCAAAACCCCTAAATTTGTGATGAATAAAAAATTTACGTGGATGTTTAGGAAAATTTCAATTGCGGCAGTTACTTTCATGTCCGTAGTTACGATCAATGCACAGAAGGTCAAAAATTCTCAATTGGAGAGACCCAAATTAGTAGTAGGTCTTGTCGTAGACCAGATGCGTTGGGATTACTTATACCGTTTTTATAATAAATATGGAAATGACGGTTTCAAAAGACTTTTGAATACAGGATATTCTTTAAATAATGTACATATTCCTTATGTGCCTACAATTACAGCTTTAGGACATACTTGTATCTATACAGGATCTGTACCTGCAATTCACGGGATTGCCGGAAACGACTGGACGGATAAGGAAACAGGTAAAGGTGTATATTGTACTGCAGACGAAAGTGTACAGCCGGTAGGAACAACGAATACGAAAACGGGAAGCCATTCTCCAAAAAATCTTTGGTCTACAACAGTAACTGATGAATTGAGATTAGCAACAAACTTCCAGGGTAAAGTAATCGGGGTTTCTTTGAAAGATAGAGCTTCTATTCTTCCGGCAGGTCATACACCTAATGGTGCTTTTTGGTTTGACGACAGTACCGGAAATTTTATTACAAGTACATGGTACATGAATGATCTTCCTCAGTGGGTGAAGTCATTCAACTCTCAGAATTTACCAGAAAAATTGGTGGCAAACGGATGGAATACTTTACTACCGATCAACCAATACACGGAAAGTGCTCCGGACAATTCACCTTGGGAAGGACTATTAGGAAGCGCAAAAACACCTACATTCCCTTACAATGATCTTGCTAAGGATTATCAGACTAAAAAAGATAATATCCGTTATACACCTTTTGGAAATACTTTGACATTAAAGTTAGCGGAAGCTTCTGTAGAAGGTGAAAAATTGGGTGGTGATAATATTACAGACTTTTTAGCAATCAATCTGGCTTCTACGGATTATGCAGGACATAAATTCGGACCGAATTCTATTGAAGTAGAAGATGTGTATATCAGATTAGATCAGGATTTAGCACAATTCTTCAATTACCTGGATTCAAAAGTTGGAAAAGGAGAGTATACTGTTTTCCTTTCTGCTGACCATGGTGGCGCACATTCTGTAGGATTCCTGAAAGAACATAAAATCCCGACAGGTTTCTTTGGTGAAGGTGCAGAAAAAAATCTTAACCAAAAGCTTAAAGATAAATTCGGAGCAGATAAGCTAATCAATGCGATTGACAATTATCAGATCTACTTTGACAGAAAAGTATTGGCAGACAGCAAACTTGAACTGGATGATGTAAGAAACTTTACTGTAAAAGAATTAGAAAAAGATCCTACTGTTTTATATGCAGTTTCTGTAGACAGGGTTCAGGAAGCCAGCATTCCGGAGCCGATCAAGCAGAGAATTATTAATGGGATCAACAGACAGAGAAGTGGAGATATTCAGCTGATTTCGCATGACTCAATGCTTCCTCCATATTCTAAAACAGGTACTACACACAGTGTATGGAATTCTTATGACTCGCACATTCCATTGATCTTTATGGGATGGGGTGTAAAGCAGGGAGAAAGTAACAAGGCTTATCACATGACTGATATTGCCCCTACTGTTTCTTCACTGTTAAAAATTCAGTTCCCAAGCGGAAATGTTGGAAATCCAATCACAGAAGTTATGGGTAAATAATTTATACAATTATTATCAATATAGAGCTGCTTTCAGGATTGGAAGCAGCTTTTTATTTTAGAATATATGAAAAGGAAAAGGGTAGAGCATAAGTTCCTTTTTTGGCTAATACGTTTAAAAAACTATCTTTGCAAAAATTTTGGTTTCCAGTATATTGGAATGAAAAGGGAATTGGGTGAAATGCCCAGACTGTCCCCGCAACTGTAAATCGCAATAAAAATTTCTGTAAAAAGCCACTGTGTAAAAACGGGAAGGCGCAGAAAGCGAAAGTCAGGAGACCTGCCAGAATGATAATCAATAAAACATATTGCTTTCGGAGGAAAAGTAAAAAGATATGAATATAAAAAGATCTGTAGTACTGTTTTTGTCGTCTTATGGCTGTTTTCTTTTCGGTCAGGAGAAATCAATTGATACCATTTATATTTTCGACAGCCAGATGAATAAGGCGAAGCAATTTCATCCTATTAAAATCATCACTCCTTCAGAAATACAAAAAAACTCCAGTAACCTTTCTGAACTGTTGAGGTTTCAATCTGATGTTTATATTAAAGAAAATGGTCGTGGTGCAGTTTCTTCACCTTCTTTCAGAGGAACTACAGCTCAGCAGACTGCTTTTGTCTGGAATGGTATTAATATCAATTCTAACTTTTTAGGTCAGGGTGACGTCAATAATATTGCTTTATTCGGATATGACCAGATCGGAGTAAAGGCTGGCGGAGGAAGTGTTACGTATGGCTCGGGAGCTATCGGGGGGAGTATTCACCTGAATAACACTCTTGAATTTAATAAAGGTTTTCATGGTTCTCTGTTTTCAGAGGCAGCATCTTTTGGTACTTACAATAACTTTGTTAAAGGTTCTTACAGTAATGAGAAATTCAGCTTTAAGGCTTCTTTAAACTATGCTGTAAGCGCAAATGATTATGAAGTTCCGGAATATATAACGGGTATTACACCATTCAAGAATATTAATGGAAGGTATTATAATACAACCTTTAATGTGGGAACAGCTTATAAAATTGCCCATGATCAGACCATTTCCTGGCAAAGTCAGGTGTTTGACGCTTCACAGCATTATCCTATTTACGAGTCCAATGGTAACAGAACGAAATATAAAGCTCAGACTTTACGAAGTGTAATTTCATGGGATGTTAATAAAGAAAATCTGTCCAATAGTCTGAAAGCTGCTTATACCGAAGATAATTTCCAGTATTTCTCGGCGCTTAATTTACCTAAATCGAGTGGTGCAGAAGGAAAGAACTATATTTTTAAAAACGATTTTAATTATTTCATTACTCCAAAGATTAATTTTAATGCTATCGGAGAATTCCAGGTGAATAAAGCACAAGGCTATGAAACCGGAATAGGAACGATCAGACGTAATGTAGGTTCTTTAGCGGGAATGATAAGATATTTTGTAAATAAAGATTTACGTTTTGAAGCAGGAATCAAGAAGGATTTTGTAGAAGGTATCTCTTCTCCGCTTTTGTATTCCTTTTCAGGAAGATGGAGTCCTTTACAATGGTATCAGGTGAGTGCCAGCTTTTCGAGAAACTTCAGATTTCCATCTTTTAATGATTTGTACTGGCAACCCGGCGGGAACCTGGATTTAAAATCTGAGACCTCTTCCAATGTGGATATGAATCATGAGTTTAGGTTTGGAGATTTTAAGATTAATCTGAGCCCTTATTATATGGAGATCAAAGATCTTATCAGATGGCTTCCTACTCCTTATGGATATTGGGCACCCGTCAATACAAATAATGCAGAATTTTATGGGCTGGAGTCTCAGGTAACCTGGAATAAAAATTTCGGAAGACATGGGCTGAAAATCAATGCAGGATATACGTATTCAAAATCTATTAATAAGGATACCCGGATGCAGATGACTTATGTTCCTTTACACAAAGCTATGGGGGCAATAGATTATAGATTTGATTTCCTGAAAATTTATGCTCAGGCGCTTATCAATGGGCTTACCTACACAACAACGAATGAAGATAGAGCAACGGCTATAGATTCTTACGTTCTTTTGAATGCAGGAGTTTCTGCCGATATTTTGAAAAAATATACATTAGGCTTTAAAGTGAATAATCTTACGAATACTGTTTATCAGACTGTAATTGATTATCCTATGCCAAAGAGAAATTTTAGTATTTGTGCAACAATTAATTTTTAAATGATATGAAACTGAACAAATTTTTACATCTTCTTTTTGCTTTTGCGCTTCTTTTAGGAGTTGCTTCTTGTAGTACAGACAGTACTTCTGAACAAGAAATGTTCTACGGAAACGGATTCTTAATTGCCAATGAAGGTAAGTATAATACACCAAGTGCAGAGGTAACTTTTGTGAGCTCAGACCTAAGCTTTAAGCAGGATAATATTTTTGGAGCAAATAACGGTGGTGCAAAGCTAGGTGATGTTTTACAGATGATTGCGTTCAATGGTAATAATGCTTATTTGTTATTGAATAACTCAAACAAAATTCAGATCGTTAACCGTTTTAGCTTTAAATCTGTTGGTGAAATTACAGCAGGATTGAAGACTCCCCGTTACATGACATTTGCTAAAAATAATATGTATGTGACCAACGATAAATATCTTGGAGCTAAATCTGTAAGTGTTTATAAATTATCTGATAATTCTTTGATTAAAGAAATTCCTTTTACAGATAATGCTGAAAGAATTGTAGAAGCGGGAGGTAATATTTTCGTACAGAATGCTACGGCAGGATTTGGTACTAAGATTTCTCTTATCAATACCACAACTAATACTGTTGACAAGACTATTTCCACACCAAACGGGGAAAATATCAAAAAGATTATTTCAAATAATCAGATTGTGTATGCTATCGCAGCAGGTACTGCAGACTCTTATATTTATCAGATCTCAAGTGCAGGTGATATTACAAAAACAACGACTTTAACAGGTATTAAAGATGCTACGAACCTAGAGATTTCAAACGGGAAGTTCTACTTCAGCTCAGATAGAAATGTGTATGCTATGGACATGACTGCAACCGCAGCACCTACTTCGCCTTTGTTTACTGTAGCTGCTAGTGCTCACGACTATTCAGATCTTTATGGATTTAATGTAGTGAATGGTTTAATCTTTACTTCTGATTCAAACGGATTTACAGAAGGAAGTAAAATCGTTGTTTACAATACTTCAGGATCTATAGTTAAAACGTTCTCTGCAGGAATTGGTTCTAACTCAGTATTCTGGAACTAAGAAATTAAATACGCGATGAAGTATTTAATATAATTTTTTATTTTTTCATCATTTGTGTTTTTTTCCGGGCGGGTTCATTTGAACCCGCCCGGCTTTGGTATATACATGAACATAAAATTTATATTCAAAATTTAATGATTAATAAGCGGATCTGAACTATACAAAAAAAGTACGGCTGGATAAAATATCCAGCCGTACTTTTTTATTGATATATATTTAGTTTGCTTTTAATCCCAGCTTTTCTGCTTCGGCAATAACAAACTTTGTAGCTTCTTCCTTTTCATTAGGAATTTCACCTTCAAGGATCGCTTCTTTTACCTTTTCTTTTAAGATTCCGATTTCACGTCCCGGTTGTAAGTTAAACATTCCCATGATCTCCTCCCCAGTGATAGGAGGCTGGAAGTTTCTTACCTGATCCTTTTCTTCCACTTCTTTGATCTTAACAGCCACATATTCAAAGTTTTTCTTGAATTTTTCCTGCTTTTTAGAATTTTTCGTGGTAATATCTGCCTTACAAAGCGTAAAAAGATCTTCAAGGTTTTCTCCGGCATCAAATAAAAGCCTTCTTAACGCAGAATCCGATGCATCATCCGTGATCAAGGCAATAGGTCTCGAAGAAAGTTTCACCATTTTCTGAACATACTTCATATCACTTCCCAATGGCAGCTTCAATCTCTGGAAAAGAGTTTTTGTCATTTTTGAGCCCAAAAATTCATGCCCGTGAAATGTCCAACCCGTTCCTTCCACAAATTTTTTCGTAGGAGCTTTTCCTATATCATGAAGTAATGCAGCCCAACGCAGCCAAAGATTATCAGTATTCAAAGAAATATTATCCACTACCTCAAGCGTATGGTAAAAGTTATCTTTGTGAGTCTGTCCTTCCACTTCTTCTACACCTTTAAGTTCAATCAATTCAGGAATAACAAGTTTTAAAAGTCCTGTCTGTTCCATCAATTTCAATCCTACAGAAGGTTTTTCTGACAACATAATCTTGTTAAACTCCACCATAATCCTTTCCATAGAAACAATCTTGATCCTTTCGGCTTCCTGTCTGATGGCGTTTAATGAATTTTCTTCAATGGTGAAATTTAAAGTGGAGGCAAAACGTACCGCTCTCATCATTCTCAATGGATCATCAGAATATGTTTGAGCAGGTTCTAAAGGTGTTCTTAAAATCTCCTTTTCCAGATCATCAATACCATTGAAAGGGTCAATCAAATCACCGAAATTATCTTTATTTAAAGAAATCGCCATCGCATTGATGGTAAAATCTCTTCTTTTTTGGTCATCTTCTAAAGTTCCGCCTTCTACCTCAGGCTTTCTGCTGTTTTCCGTATAGCTTTCTTTCCTTGCTCCTACAAATTCAAGTTCGAGATCTTTGTACTTGATCATTGCCGTTCTATAGGTTTTGAATACGGAAACTTTTAATTTAGGATCAATATCCTGAGCTACATTTTGAGCCAGCTCAATACCGCTTTGCTCCGTCACAAAATCAATATCCGTAGAGGCTTTTCTCTTCATCAGAAGATCACGAACATAACCACCGACGATGTATACCGACTGGTTATTTCTTTCTGCAGCTTCAGAAATTATTTTAAAAAGTTTTAAATTCTTATTTTGATTAAGATTAATTTTCATCGTTTATAATAGCGTCAATTTCTACGAAATGCGGTCATTAATCATAATGAGCATACATTTTATTTATTTTCCCTTCTTCATTAAAAAACATAACCTCTACAGCATGCTTATCCATAATAGACTTATAAAATAATGCTACAGAATCTACTCCTGCTGTGGAATGGATCAGATCAAAATGAAGATCCGGAAATTTATCCAAAGCCTTCCTCCAGTATTCACGAACTGCTGCTTTTCCTTGTAAAGAATTTTCTTTTCCTCCGGTGGCAAGAGCAATCATTGGAGTTGTAATTTCAATATCCTCAGCATAATGAGATAAAATACTCACCAAATCATGAGAGTTCCAGGCGTTTATCCACATTTGAGCAAATTCCTGATGATTCATAGCACACATTTTACGAGTTTGGGTTTTGCAAAGATAGAATTAAAAAAAAGAAATCCTGCCGATGTAAACTGACAAGACTCTAAAAAATCTATAAAGTAGAGCGAAGGCTGAAAGTTATGATTAAACTATTTTCCTTTAAGCTTCTTCTTAAAGCTTATGTTTTATTCTCTAAGAACTTTAATTCTATTGTCGCTCCATATTTTGATCACGGAAGAACCTGAGTATTTCGAAACTTTTTCTCTGTCTTCCTCCACAGCATAATCTACAAGTCCAACAATTTCTGAAGAAATGTCAGAAAATTTCAACGGACTTTTTTCACCACTGAAATTAGCCGAAGTAGAAACCAAAGGTTTATTCAGTTTTGTAATTAATTTTTTACAAAAATCATTTTTTACCAATCTTATCCCTATACTGCCATCTTCCGCAAGCAATTCTTTAGGCAGCCCTCTTGGATTTTCATAAACAATCGTTACCGGTTTTTCACTCAGATCAATAATCTCCCACGCCATTTCCGGAACATCCACCAAATCCTGAAGTCTTTTTTCAGATTCTACAAGAATGATCATAGATTTGTTCTTCTCACGCTTTTTAATATCAAAAATTTTATTGACAGCTTCTATATTAGTAGCATCACAACCTATTCCCCAAATAGTATCAGTAGGGTAAAGGATGGTTCCGCCAGATTTTAATACTTCTATAATATGTTCCATAATTGTATCGAATTCAAATCAGTTGATAAAGGTAGAAAATCTGTGTTTTTTAGACAAAAAATGATGAGGTAAATTTAGGTTTCGACTGAAGCCGATGATTGGTTGTAAATGTGAAAACGGGCTAAAGCCCGTTTCTATTGATGTTTATATGTGACAATGATGCATATATTCCTTTCGAGATTAAAAATAAGTTACTTGTATTGTTTTGATTGATTTAATGTTATTGATCAAATTCAATAGGAATGGGCTTCAGCCTATTCAACAATAAAATAAAAATCATCCGGCTTTAGCCGAAACGTATTCTACATCCATCCCAATTTGGATAAATACCTTTCCTCAATTATATTCAGGTGATGATAATTGTGTCCGATGATCAATTTACCGATTGTTTCTACCGAAATTTCGTGACTATTAGCAATACCTGTATTTTGTAAAGCAATAGGATTCATTGTTTCCAATAGGATTTTTGAAGATGCTCTTACTAACTTATATTCTTCTAAAAGAGATTCCAAAGATCTTTCGTTAGCATAGGACTTATCAGCATATTCGTTTTCGTCAAAACCGGGAAGATTGGATTTTTCGCCTCTTGCAAAGGCTAATATTCTGTATTGAAAAACTCTTTCGGTATCTGATAAATGCAGCAGGAGTCCTTTTAAGGTCCATTTACCTTCATCATACGCAAACTCAGACTGTTCTTCGGTAAGATTAGAGAAAATTCCTACGGTTTTTTCTTCTGATTTAGAAAGTTCTGCCAGCCAGTCTTGCGAGGGAATCAGGTCTAAATATCTTTGGATATATTTTTGAAAATCTGTCATGGTTTTAAAATTTTAATAATGGAAGGATTTAATAATATGAGAAAAACTATTTATTGGACCATTCATAGAAGTTTACAGAATCATAAAGTTCGAATCCGCAAGCCGGATATAATTGATTTCCAATATCATTACTTTTTCCGGTTTCAAGAAGGATTCCGCATGCCTTTGAAGTTTTGCATAATTCTTTTGCCTGTTCGATAAGTTCTTTTGAATATCCTTTACCTCTATATTTTTCATTGACATAAAGGTCATTTAACAGCCAGTAACGCTGCATTCTTGTAGATGAAAAGATGGGGTATAATTGAACAAAACCTGTTAATAAGCTATTCTCTTCCGCAACAAAAATTTCAGAATCTTTACTTTCCAGTCTGTCCTGAAGAAAAGTGCTGGCAGCAGGAATATCAGATTCCTTATGATAGAATATTCTGTATTGGTCAAAAAGTTTTGCAAGCTGAGGCAAATCGGTAATGATTGCTTTTCTCGTATTTTTCATAGGATATGGTGTGATAATAAAAATGAGAAAGATATTGAATCCTTCTCATTTTTAATTTATTTGATGTTTT
Organism: Chryseobacterium sp. CS2K3; assembly: GCF_059515185.1. Lineage (NCBI taxonomy): Bacteria > Pseudomonadati > Bacteroidota > Flavobacteriia > Flavobacteriales > Weeksellaceae > Chryseobacterium > Chryseobacterium sp. CS2K3. The sequence continues at coordinate 258,831 of NZ_JCAKRW010000005.1, forward strand.
AAGAAAAAGCTTTCTCAAGATCTGCAATAAGGTCTTCAGCATCTTCAATACCAACGCTTAAACGTACAAGGTCATCGGTGATTCCCAATTCAGCACGTTTTTCTGCCGGAATAGAAGCGTGAGTCATTAAAGCAGGGTGGTTCGCTAAAGATTCCACACCTCCTAAAGATTCCGCAAGGGTAAATACTCTTACTTTTTCTAAGAATTTGATTGCATCTTCCTTTTTTCCGGATTTGAAAGTGAATGAAACCATTCCTCCAGATTCCTTCATTTGAGATTTTGCCAATTCATATTGAGGATGAGACTCTAATCCCGGATAAATTACTTTATCAACTGCAGGGTGATTTTCCAGATATTTAGCTACAGCAAGACCATTATCAGAATGTCTCTGCATTCTTAAAGCCAAAGTTTTGATTCCTCTTAATACTAAATAAGAATCGTGAGGTCCTAAAATACCACCACTTGCAAACTGAATGAAGTGAAGTTTATCTCCCAATTCAGCATCTTTTGCAATAAGGGCTCCTGCAATGACATCAGAGTGACCGCCTAAATATTTGGTAGCAGAGTGCATTACAATATCAGCTCCCAGGTCAATTGGTCTTTGGATATAAGGAGTCGCAAAAGTATTGTCTACTGCTACTAAAATATCTTTTCCTTTAGCAACTTCTACAACAGCTTTGATATCCACTAATTTCATCAATGGGTTCGTTGGAGTTTCTACCCAGATCAATTTAGTTTTATCAGTGATTACATCGGCGATTTTAGAAACATCATCAAAATTTACGAACGTAAACTTCAGCTGATATTTTTCAAAAAGTCTTGTAAACATTCTGTAAGTACCTCCGTAAAGATCATCTACAGCAATTACTTCATCACCAGGGTTTAATAATTTTAAAACACAGTCGATTGCTGCAAGTCCGGAACCGAAAGCCAGACCTCTTGCTCCATTTTCAATACTTGCTAAAGAATCTTCCAATGCCTGTCTTGTAGGATTGGCTGCTCTTGAATATTCGTATCCGGAATGTACTCCAGGGCTTTTTTGTGCAAACGTAGAGGTTAAAAATACAGGAACATTTACAGAACCTGTTGCAGACTCATGATGCTGCCCTCCGTGAATTACTTTTGTATTAAAATTCATAATATTTTATAATTTACCAATCCAACAGTGTACCAATTTACCAATGTTTTAGAATTGTTACCCTGTTAAACTGTTTCATTGTTACATTTTTATTGTGAACGGTTTTACTTGATCGCTGATTTTACCGCAAATTCTTCCGCAAATTCTTCCATCCACTGAGCGATATCCTCTTCACCGGTTGCTCTTTGGTAGGTGTTTCCTAAAGATATTAAAATCTGGTGAATAAACATTTTCATTTGATCCACAGGCATTTCTTTTGTCCAAAGATCAATTCTTAGAGCCTCCATTGTTTTATCATCCCATACAGAGATCATGGTAGCTTTTGTCTCCTGCTTTTCAATACCTCCATCCTGAGCATTCCATGTGATATTTTCAGGAACGTGGTTCTCATCAAGCTCTACATCTATCGTAATCTGAGTTTTTCTCATTTCTCTATTTTTTCTAAATTCTAAATTTTCTATTATTTAAGTTTCGGTTTATAACCGGACTGATTAAAAATTGTTGTGGCATCCATTTTCAGGAAATCTATCAGTTTTGTTTCAGGTTTTTCCTTAAGGTAAGCCTTGCATATCTGCCATCCTGTATAAATTGCGATCTGTGGTGAAGATTCATTGTCTATCTCCGTATAAAACTTTGAAAATGGTCCCGGAGCAATAAAACGCTCGCCCAATCTCGGATCATCTCCAAACAGCAAATTGCTCTCCACAAAATAATTCCAGATGTTAGCTTCATTGTAAGTTGCCCATTCATACTGCTTTTGAGTATAATTTATTTTCAGATACTCAGGAAAGTCAGGAAGAAAAGCATCTTGTAAAATCATCACTTTTCCGTTTAAAATCACCTGATCAATGAATTTTTGATGATCAGCAGATTCCGTTACAATATTTTCAGCAAAAAGTCTGGAAACCTTAGGGACAATATTCTGAGGATTCATCGATTTTTGGAAATAAAGCTCTAATCCTTTATAATTCGGATTACCATCACCCATGAAACCTGAAATATCTATGAATAAAAGATTTCCTTTTTCATCATAAAAGATAGGATCCTGTACCATTTGCAATGCTGATGAAAACAGATATACCTTCGGACTTTTAGATTGCGGAAAATAATATTTGATATGTGAAAATAAATCCTGAAGTTCCTTTTGCAACCTAGCCTGATCGATCTTTCCGATTGCCTCCTTATAGATTTTTATTTCCTCAGCATCAGCTCTTCTTTTTGAAAAGTCAGCATCAGAAACCGTTCCCTGAAACCACGGAAATTTAGCCTTGAATTGATCCAAAGGCATATTTGGATTGTAAAATTCCTTTGAAATATCGGTCATTTCGATTTTTTCTGCAGGATTTTTTACTTCTACTTTCCATTGGTTTTCAGGTTCTTTTTTACAGGAATTCAGTCCCGCAACTAAAACAGAAGAAAGGGCAATATATCTGAAAATCTTCATTATTTTTACATGAATTTTAAGTTTACAAAAATAAACATTAAATAAACAACTCATGATGAAAATTAAAATATTTACAGTCCTAAGCATTATTTCAGGATGCACTCTTTTTTACGGGCAAAAGCTTGAATTTAAAGATAAAAACTTTGAAAAGGCAGTCGTTGAAAATTTCGATATGAATAAAGACGGGATGATCGATCAGTCTGAAGCAGAGCTGGTGAATAATTTATTCCTGGTTCAAAAAGGAATTACTTCTGCAGATGATTTGAATTTTTTTAAGAATGTAAAAATGATTATGCTTGATGATAACTCGATTCCTGCTATCAGTCTTAAAAATTTTGATAAGCTGGATCTGTTTTCATGTACAGGGTGTAAAACTTCCTCATTTAAAGCAGAAAATCTGATAAGGCTTGCCTCTTTATATGTAGATAATAACCTTCTCGAAAGCATTTCATTGAAAGGAACACCAAGAATTGATCAATTAACATTATCTTTAAATCAATTAAAAACAATAGATCTGTCTCAGCTTAAAAATCTAAAAAAGCTGAACGTTGAACATAATAAAATCCAAAAGTTAGATATTTCTGGAAATCCCGCTTTACAGACTTTAAATGTAGGAGGTAATAATATGAAAGAAACAGCTATTAAAAAAGGTATGAAAACCGATGTGACAATTTTTGGGACAGAAGAATAAAACTAATAATACCATGATACTAGAAACTGAAAGACTGATTTTAAGAAAGCTTGAAGATGAAGATTTTGAACGTATGTTTCTAATGGATTCCGATCCTGAAGTGATGAAATATCTTGGAACTCCTGTAAAAACTGTGGAGGAATCAAAGAATATTATCAAAATGATTCAAAAACAATACGAAGAAAACGGAGTCGGAAGATTGGCTGTGATTGAAAAGAAAAGCGGCTTGATGATAGGATGGAGTGGACTGAAATTATTGAAGCAGCCAATTAACGGACATGTGGATACCTTGGACCTCGGATACCGCTTCATTCCTGAGTTTTGGGGTAAAGGGTATGCCTGGGAAGCGGCGATTGCCTCATTGGAGTATGGTTTCAACGAACTGAATGCAGAGACCATCTATGCTTATGCCGATGCTGGAAATGCAGGTTCCAACTATATTCTGACAAAAATGGGTTTCGAAAATACTGGAGAGTTTGAAGATTCAGGAGTAAAGTGTTTCTGGTATAAATTAAAACATGAAAAATATAGTGAATGATAATAATAAGACAGGAAGAGAAAAAAGATCACCAGAATGTTTTTCATCTGATAGAAGAAGCATTTAGAAATATGGAATATAGTGATCATCAGGAACATTTTCTTGTTGAAAAACTAAGAGATTCCGATGCTTTTATTCCTGAACTTTCATTAGTGGCAGAAGATGAAAATGGCAATATTGCAGGTCATATTCTGTTGACAAAACTTAAAATTGTAAACGATTCGGAATCTTATGAATCTCTCGCTTTGGCTCCGGTTTCCGTAAAGCCTGAGTTTCAGAATCAGGGGATTGGCGGACAACTGATCCTTGAGGGACACCGCATTGCCAGAGAATTGGGATATCAATCCGTCATCCTGATTGGGCATGAAAAATATTATCCAAAGTTTGGTTACGAAAAAACAAGTAATTTTGGAATTTCGTTTCCGTTTGACATTCCGGAAGAAAATGGAATGGCAGTTGAACTTGTACCGGACGGATTAAAAAATAAAAAAGGAGTAGTAAAATATCCTAAAGAATTTGGAATAGACTAAAAAAATATAAACGATGCAGACACAAAAAGTGATAGATCATATCGTTGGATGGTTGAAAGAGTATGCAACCAAAGCCAGAGTAAACGGATATGTAATAGGAGTTTCAGGAGGAGTAGATTCAGGAGTGGTTTCTACATTGGCAGCAATGACAGGATTGAAAACATTACTGATCGAAATGCCGATCCGCCAGAAAGCTGACCAGGTAGACCGCGCAAAAGATCACATGGAAGACCTGAAATCAAGATTTCCAAATGTTGAGACAATGTCTGTAGATCTTACGCCTGCTTTTGAAGAACTCTACAAAACTTTTGATGTAAACGAAGAACTTTATCCAAACGAAAAACTGGCATTTGCCAATACGAGATCCCGTTTGAGAATGTTGACTCTTTATTATTATGGGCAGTTGAACGGACTTCTTGTATGCGGGACCGGAAATAAAGTAGAGGATTTCGGTATCGGATTCTATACAAAATACGGTGATGGCGGAGTAGACGTTTCTCCAATTGCAGATCTTTATAAAACTGAGGTTTATACTTTGGCAAAAGGCTTAAATCTTATTAAAAGCATTCAGGAAGCAATTCCTACAGACGGACTTTGGGATGTGGACAGAACGGATGAACAACAAATCGGAGCAACTTATCCCGAATTAGAAAAAATTCAGAAAGAATACGGATCCAAAACAGCCGAAGATTACGAAGGAAGAGATAAAGAAGTATTCTTAATTTTTGACAGAATGCATAAAGCTGCAAAACATAAGATGGAACCTATTCCAATCTGTGATATTCCTGAAGAATGGAGAGAATCATAAATTAAATGTAATCATATAACAACGTAGCAGTTTACCAGTAACCGTTACGTTGTTTACATTATTAAATTACTACTATGAACAGTAAAATAAGAGCGGTGCTTTTCATGTGTCTGGGGCTTCTTTTCGGAATGTCTGTGATGTATGTCTATAAAAATTTTATTGAAGATAAAAAAGATGCCTCCAAAACAGAAACGGTAAGCTATGGAAGTTCTTCCCTGGATGAATACAATAGTGGAAAAAGCTCCTCTGTTCAGGCTTCTATCGATCAGCTTACCGAAGAAAAAACAGTGATTAGCTATGTAAAGCAAAATCATAGATTACCAGATTATTATATCACAAAAGCTGAAGCAAGAAAACAAGGCTGGAACCCTTCAAAAGGTAATCTTTGCGATGTACTTCCCGGAAAAGCAATTGGAGGTGATAAGTTCGGAAACAGAGAAGAAAGACTACCTGACGGAGAAAAATATTTCGAAGCAGATGTAAATTATCACTGTGGAGGAAGAAATGCAGACCGAATCATTTACACAAAAGATGGTGAGGTCTATCTGACTAAAAATCATTATAAAAGTTTTGAAAAGCAGTAAGCAGTCGTTGTAATGACCTGCATAAATTTGTTTTAAAATGGTCATAAGTATTACCTTTGGAGAATAAATCTTTTTTACATATTTAATCGGTAAAAATTGAAAATTTAGTTCAGTATGAAAACAGTATATATAGATTTTACAGAGATAGGCGATTATGAAGATTTTTATGCCCAGCTAAAAGAAAAAGTTCAGCTTCCTGAGCACTTTGGGGATAATCTTGATGCGCTTTTTGATACCATTACCGGAGATTTGGAAATGCCATTTCATCTTGAGTTCGTTAACATGACTGTAGATCAGTTAGAAATTTTTGAAGATCTTCTGACTACGCTGGAAGATGCGGAAGAAGAAGTTGAAGATTTCACATTCAGCTACTATCTTGAACAGTATGAAGACGATGAAGACGAAGATGAAACTGAAGATTAATCGGTAATTGAAATAAAAATACAAGAGGTTGTTTTAGAGATAAAATAACCTCTTTTTTTGCCACGGATGCACGAATAAATTATATAAACGCCTAAGTTTAAGGTAAAAAATTTTCTGCATTTTGATCAATATATTACTTTAAAAAATCCAAGAGATAAGAAAAAAATTGTGCTTTCGCGGCAAAAAAAGGTGGTTTTATTATGCCGAAAGAAGTTATGATATTGTAAGCAAAAAAACCAACAGAATACTGTTGGTTTAATGATGAAATCATCGTGTAAGTCCATATTAGTTTAAATACCACAACGAGAATTGAATATTTAATCAGACTATCACTAGCCTTTTACGATTTATAGTTTTACCTCCCTATAAAAATGTTGAGTCGAAATAGAAAGGTAGCAAGTCTTTCACTGCATGTACTTTCACAACTTCCTCATTCATGCTTGAGAAATAAAGATCAATGTCCTCGTTTTGTTTCGTTTCATACTCAATTAAGCTTTGACGGCAGGCACCACAAGGTGGAATCGGAGGGTTTTTCTCATGAAACTCCTTAGGACCACCCACTACGAAGATCTTTTTTACCTTCATATTAGGAAAGTTAGCCGCTACCCAGAAAAGAGTTGTTCTCTCAGCACAAAGTCCTGATGGAAAAGCTGCATTTTCCTGATTGTTTCCAGAGTATATTTCACCGTTTTCCAACAGTACAGCACATCCTACAAAAAACTGAGAGTAGGGTGCATAAGCATTTTCGCGCGCCTCTTTGGCTCTTTCGAATAATTTTTTTTCTATATCGCTCAGCTCGTTGCTATTTTTAAAATATTCGTAACTGATCTGTATGTCTTTTTTCATATATTGTAGACTAAAAAAGGGGGGTAAAATTAGTTCTTTTTAATGAAGTGGGCAATATTTTATTCTCCTCATGATAAAGTTCAACTTTTTAAAAGATTAAAATGTTATATACCCCAATACAATTCAGAAATGTAGAGTTAAAAAACCGCTGGGTAATGTCTCCTATGTGTATGTATTCATGCGAAAACGGATTGGCAAACGACTTTCATTTCGTACATTATGGAAGCAGAGCGCAAGGTGGAACAGGCTTACTTGTTGTGGAAGCAACCGGCGTAGAACCCCAAGGAAGAATTACCAATCATTGTATGGGAATCTGGAATGATGAACAGGCAGAAAAACTACAGAGAATTGTGGAATTTGTACATCAGAACTCAGACAGTAAAATCGGGATTCAGCTAGCGCATGCAGGGCGAAAAGGTTCCACATGGAATAATCAGCAAATCTCCATTGAAGAAGGTTGGGAAACAATTGCGCCAAGTTCCATTCCTTATCATCCTACAGAAAGAATTCCTCATGCATTGAGTACAGATGAGGTAAAAGAGCTTGTACGAAGTTTCCAAAAAGCAGCCCAAAGAGCAGTAAAGGCAGGCTTTGATGTTATTGAAATTCACGGAGCGCATGGATACCTTATTCACCAGTTTTTATCACCTCTTTCCAATATCAGAACAGATGAATATGGCGGAAGTTTCGAAAACAGAATTCGCTTTCTTATTGAAATTGTAGATGCCGTAAATGAAGAATTAAATGAAAATACAGCCCTTTTTGTAAGAATTTCAGGAACTGAATATGCCGAAAATGGTTGGGATATTCAGGATAGTGTTGCCTTGGCAAAAATATTAAAAGAACATTCCGTGGACCTTGTAGATGTATCAAGTGGCGGTAATATTCATGGTGCAAAAATCTCTGTTTTTAACGGATATCAGGTTCCTTTTTCTGAACAGGTTAAACGTGAAGCTGATGTGAAAACCGGCGCTGTAGGGTTAATTACCCAAACAGAACAGGCTGAAGAAATTTTACAGAAAGATGAAGCTGATCTGATCTTTGTAGCAAGAGAAATTCTGAGAAATCCATATATCGCAGTTCAGGGTTCTTTTGAAATGAAGGAAAACTGCTTCTTTCCTCATCAGTATACCAGAGCAAAAATTTCATTATAATCCGGTTCAATATACTATAATCTTACAGAAATGAATATTGAAGATTTCATGCTGTCCTGCCCCAGTAAAAAGTTCCTTGGTGTAGAATGCCTTGGCTGTGGTGCCCAGCGTGCTATTGTTCTGGTATTTCAAGGGAAATTTTCAGAAGCTTTTCAGATGTATCCTGCTGTATATACTTTATTGGTGCTTTTTTTATTCATAATCCTAAGTTTTATTGATAAGAAAAGAAAATATAGCCCTATTATCATGGGATTGATTGCCCTGAATATTGTGATAGCCGTCATTTCTTATGTTTATAAACATTATTGATTTTTTTTTGAAAAACTATAAAAATTAGGATCTTTTTTTATGTTTAATATAATTTCGTTAGAATCGGAATCGTAGAACTACTACAATTTTTAAAACTGTTGCCAAAAAACTTTTTAAATTAGAACTTGAAGTCTATCTTTGTTATATAGATCCTATTTACGGGAACTATGATTAATGATAAAAATTTAAGAATATGGCAGGAAATTCAAGAGGAATCTTAAAATTCAATGGAGGTGAAGGTCAGAAGTTATTAAAGCTTAACTACAGTGTATCGAGAGCTACAGATGTTTCAGGACGTGTAGCATCAGATCCGTCAAATGCCCTTATTAAAGTAACCATCGAAGCAACAGAAAAATCTGATGTTTTGGAAAGTTTACTGAACAGCAAATATAAGCCAACAACCGGAGAAATTAATTTCAACAAATCTCACGAAGAAGGAACTCTGATCACTTTGAAATGGGAAAATGGATATGTAATTCAGCACGAAGTTGATTTTGATGCAATAGACAGCAACAATATGCTGATCAGTTTTGTAATAAGCGCTGAAACGATTACTTACGGAAATTCAGCTTATGAAGGACTTTGGCCAATGAGCTAAATCTTCATGAGCAAAAAATAAAAAGGCTGTCCCATAAGACGGTCTTTTTTTACCTTTTGAAAAGCCATTTTATAAAGAAAGGGAATGCTTTTTGTTTAAAAAAAATCCCATATCATTGAAAAATTAAGGAAGAAATAAAACAAATCACCACAAAATATGTCAAACACACCTGGAAAATCAAATGCCGCGTCCTTTCGCCCGACGCAGAATGCAGATGGTGTATCTGAAAATCACCATATAGGCATCAACAGATTAGTAAAGCTTTCTCTCGTTATCGAAGGGAAAATTATAAAATACTATAAGCACTTCAAGCTTAAACAAAGTACCAGACGTCACCACGAATTTACACTCACTCTAGCGCATGATACCCTGGGAGAAAGACAGACTCATTCCCTGGATGATGCTAATAAATTTTTGGGAAAACGTCTTACGGCTGTCATTTCTTATAAAGATATTGATAACAGCCCTGAAAGAACATTCGTAGGAGTAATAACCGGCGTAGGATTCAGTCAGGAGAAAATGAGTCTCGGAAATATTGTACTAACGGGAAGCAGCCCTACTATTTTATTGGATGGAGCTCCGCATATTCAAAGTTTCGGAGGCGCACAACCTGTTAATGTAGGAATTATTGCAGAAGATGTTATCAAGCAGGGGATTGATAAAAGCCGTTTTGATATCAGGGTAGATGCCAATAATTTTTCTCAGATCATTTACAGCAGCCAATACGATGAAACTCATTATAATTATCTTGCAAGAATGGCTGAAGCGTATGGCGAACAGTTTTTCTATGACGGTGAGGTTTTGCATTTTGGGAAACTTCCACCACAGAATAAACCTATTATACTAACGTACGGAAGCAGTGCCAATGATATAAAAGTAGAATTAAAAGCCGTTCATACCAAGCCTCAATTCTATGGATACAATAGTAATAAACATGAAAAACTTACTTCCGGTTCTACGCCCATTAAGCATGTAGGAGATTTGGCGAAAACAGCCTATAATCATAACGAATCTATCTATAAAACACCGGCATTACAGATTGCACCCATTAAAGCAACCACGCATCTTGATGTAGAATATTCACAAAAAAGTGCTTCAGGAAGTGAAGCCGTAAATGTTTTTACCATTTCAGGAAATACTACAGTTCCTTTCCTGCATCCGGGATGTGTAGCTGATGTACAGATGCGTAAACAGGATTCTAATGAAACATCTTATTTTACAAGAATCATGATCACAGAAGCTGAACATGAAATTGACACCATAGGACATTATCATGGAAGTTTTGTTGGCATAGCAGCAGATACAGGATTTTTACCAAAACCGGAATACAGAATTCCAAAAGCTGAGCCACAAACAGCAACGGTGATTTCCAATACAGATCCGGAAGGGCAGGGAAGAATTCAGGTAAGATTTGATTGGCAGACTAATGATACTACTCATTTTATCCGTATGATGAGTCCGGACGCCGGAGGAACAGATCAGGTGTCTCAAAACAGAGGATACGTGGCAATTCCGGAAGTAGGAGATCAGGTAATGGTGAATTTTGTACACAGTCATCCTGACAGACCTTTTGTAATGGGAGGAATGTTTCACGGTGGAGTAGCGTTAGGAGGTGGAATTGATAATCATTTAAAGTCTATCCAAACCAGAAGCGGAATCAGAATTTTATTGAATGATAATGAGGGAAGTGTAACCATCCTTGATCCTAGTGGAAACAGTTATTTTATGGATGGTAAAGGAAATATCAATATGAAAGCTCCTAAAAATTTCACATTGAATGCAGGTGAGAATATCAATATCACTGCAGGAAAAGAAATTACCATTGATGCGGGAGCAAGCATTTCAAGTTCAGCTAACGAGGATATTGTCTCTACAGCCGGAAAAGATATTATGCAGACCGCTTCCGGAGATATCAGAGAATCTTCAGACAACAGAACAGAACTGGTAGATAAAGAATTTAAAAGACAATCTGAGACTTCCAATGAAATAGCAGGAGAAATTTCTATGTTCAGCGAAATGGAAAACATGACCATGCAAAGTGGGAAAATTGTAGAGTTCAACAGTGCTGAGAAATCAAAACTTTTCTGATATGGCGATTATTAAAACAGCAAAAAACATTGTGGTAACTGTAAAAGACACTTATCATCTGAACGTAGGAAAAAAGGTAGAAAAGATTGCAAAGAAGATCAATGTAGAGGCACAAAAAGAAAACCTTGTTTTAGCTAGTAACAAGAAGATTATGTCTCATGGTCATAAATAGTTTAAGAGCTTTTATTCTTTGTGTAGTATGTTGTTTTTCAACAATAAATTGTCAGAATAAAAAAATGGAAGAAAAATACAGTTGGCTGGGAACCGTTTCTGCACCGCAGGAATATCCTATGGAGATTTATAAAGGAGCTATTGTTGCTGATGATTTTACCTATGGCTTCGATGCTATTTGGGGAACACAGAACACCGGCTGGGGAAAAGAAGGCGGAACAATGAGTGTAGAAACCGAAAAAATGAATCTGCCACAACATCTTGAATTTACCTGGTATTCCTTGGTTGAAAAAAAGTTCTATACCGGAAAATGGGATCTTAATAAAGAAAAAATAAAGACCCTTTTTGATGAAGGATTTGTAGATCAGGATACCCGTAAGAGAACCACTTACAATTCTTTTGTGGTAGGATTGGCTCCTAAAGGAAAGGTTGTTCTTTGGGTAAAAGGTCCCGGAAATCAGAAAGAAGTAGGTGCTTTTCAGGCTCACGATACCATTATCACCAAAGAAAAAGCATACGATAATGCTCAATATATGTTTAAAGAAGGATTTGCAGACAGAATGCTGAAAGATCCGTCTTATAAAACATTCAAGCCTGAAGTTCGGAAAAAAATTGAAGAAGAAGGTTATCCTTCGGAAGATATTTACGAAGTCTATCGGGAAAAGTACAATTGGAAGCCAGATGTTATCCTTCCTGAAGGAGGTGTATGGCTGGACTTTGGATTTACTAATTATAATGGGGAACAGGAAAATCTTTTTGCTAAAAGTCTGAAAGATGATACCTACAAACCAAGGGCAATCCCAAAATTCTGTGGTTTTTATTGGCGTGATAAAAATAAAAACAGATATGCTGTATGGGTAGATGCTTTTGATGAAAAAGAAATCTTCGAATTGTTTCAGAAAATAGGGAAGGAAGAGGACATTGATTTTACCATTAAAGTAAATGAAGACAATACCAAAGTGTTTTTATCCTTAATGACTGAGCAGGGAGAAGTTTTCATTACCAAAGCAAAAGTAAGATTGTCCCGAAAAATAGAATAAGATTTCTGTGAACCAATTTAAAAACGAGAACTATGCACAATAATCAATTTGGAGGATACACCCCGTCAATAACCAAAGAAGAAGTATTGGATATTACGATTGGGATCTTTTTTGACGGAACTTTAAATAATAAAACAAACACCACAGAAAAGGCAAAGGGAACCGATGCGTATAAAAAACATGGTGGTAAAGTCACAGATAACAACAGTTACAACAATGATTGGAGCAATGTAGCCCGAATGTGGGATAACTATGATAAAAATTTCGGAATTTATATAGAAGGAATCGGAACAGAAGATGCTCAGGGAGATCAGACTTTAGGCTATGCGTTTGGGACCGGAGCCACCGGTATCAGATCCAAAGTAAGAAAAGGCTGTGAAGAGATTGTAAAAAAAGTAAAAACCATTAAAAGTGAGAAGAAGGCAGACAAAATTGCTGTACTTACTTTTGATGTGTTCGGTTTTAGCCGTGGGGCAGCAGCTGCACGAAACTTTGTACATGAAATCAGTAAAGCTAAATATAAAGCGTCTGCCCATACCGTTGCCAATGATGGAATGGTTGCGACTACCTATTCTGATGAGGATGGAAACTCTGTAGACTTACAGGAACTTCCTAAATGGGGTCATCTGGGATTGAAATTACAGGAAGCCGGGATTATCATTGATGTTTTAAAAGTAAGGTTTCTGGGTGTTTATGATACCGTTTCATCCTACTCAAAATACCTTTCTCCGAAACCTAATTTTAGTAATGATGTAGAAGAATTAAGCCTTAACGATATTGCAAAAGCTCAGACAGTGATCCACTTTATTGCAGAAGACGAACACAGAGAGAATTTTGACCTTACAAGAGTGCGTACAGGCATTGAAAAAACATTTCCGGGAGTTCACTGTGACGTAGGCGGAGCTTATGAAAACGGTGAAGAATCATGGGAAGAACTGGAAACAGCATGGGGATTCAGCCCCTCTAAGCTGGAAGCGTTGAGAGATGAACTGGAAGCAGAAGGCTGGTTTCATAAAGGAGAACTTATCATTACCTCCGGATTTTACTGGTCATTAAAAAGTACACGTAAATTAGTGAAGACATTCAGCTATATTCCGCTGCATTTTATGGCAGATTACGGGATTCAGAAAAATCTTCCGATTACAGATAAAAAAATGGTGAATGAAACTTATGCCATTGATTCTGACGCATTATTGGTAAGAGTTAAAAATCGTCTTGAACCTTATGTGATGGGAGACGGAAAACCTTACGCATTTATACCGAAAGCAGAATTGGAAAAGAAATATATGGGAGCATCCATTCCGCAAAAGAAATATGCAGAATATCAGAAAGAAGCTCAGGAACAAACTGATTTATTAGAACTTCGACATAAATATCTGCATTGGTCTGCAAGAAGAGAAGGTATCGGAATGGATCCAAGACCTAACAGAACAAGAGTTATTCACTAAAAAATTAAATCACATTACAAGAAATAGCCCTGAAGACGGAATATTATATGCAGAAGTTTAACACCCACATCATCCAGAAAAATGAAACCCTGAAAAGTATTGCAACACTTTATGGGCTGGATGCAGATACCCTGAAATTATTCCACAACAATCACTGTCAGGTAAAAGATATGATCCTCATAGAACTTACCGGGCAGAAGGAACTTTATATTCCAAGGATTGCCGTTGCGGATCAAAATAAAAAAGTACAGTTCGGAAGAGGTAACAGTATTGTTTTCCGACCAGAGAAATCATTCTGTAAATATGGAGTGATTGTCAATCTTGAAACAGGAAGCAGTAAAAATGAGCTAAAATACGAAACCTCGGTTCGCTGGTTAAAAAATGAAAGTCAGATTCACTTTTTTGAAATTGACAGAACATCTGATCTCTATCTTAACGAAGAAGAAATTAACGAAATTGCCGATACTTTAGCGTACAAAACATCCAAAGTTTTATATCCCTTACAGATAAGTGTGGATGAGCATGGTAAATTCCGTCAGGTAGAAAATCTTTCAGTATTTAAAGAGAGATGGACGGCAGTGAAGGAAGAAGTTTACAAGGAGTTTGAAGGTGATATTGTAGATAAATATTGTGAAAAGATAGAGGATATTATCAATGAACCGGATGCGATCAGTTTTTATTTGAAAAATGATTATTTCATCAGAACATTATTCTTTGGAATTTATCAGAGCTTCGGTCCCAATTTTAAGATAGAAGGTGAAGAAACCTTCCCTGTGGTGGATAATCCTATTGAACCGAGATACAAAATAAATATAGAAGTAGATCCGGTAAAAGATGAATATGACCTGGTGAATATATCCGGAGAAGGAAAATTAAATGAAGAAAGAACAGTATACGACTTCATCAACGAATCCCCTTTTTCAATGATTATTCAGGACCATCCGGTAATGAATGACAATGGAAATTTCAGATTACAGTATTATCTGAACGGGGAAACTTTACTTCCCGAAACCCTGTATCTGGAATGTAGTATAATGTTGGAAGAAGAAAAGAAAATATCAGTAGTGATTACTGCTGTATCAGAATAAAAAAACAGAATAAAATGAAAATTAAATTAAATCAGAAACTTTCTTTACTGATCTTTCTGGTGTATTTCGGTTTGTCCTTTGGGCAGAAAGTAGAATTTACGGTGCCTAAAAATATTCAGGTACTGGAAAGAGTTATCTTTGATTTTGAAAACGATTTTACCAAAAGCTCAGCAATGGATGCCGTTGCCACTGCAATGGGAGAGGGCTTTTCAACGAGTATTGACCTTTATAATCTGAAATATGATGCCGGCTCCAAAAATCCTTATCTGGAACTGGCATTGAATAAAGGTGCAAAATCAAAACAATTTATCCAACAGGCGAGTTGGAATATCAGCTTTACTAAACTTTCAAAGAAAAGTACGAAAGTAAGCATCTTCCTTGAAAATGTCATCCCTGACCGCTTATCGAAGAAAGATGTCGATGTAAAACAAACCAGATCCACTGGTAAAGTTGAAAAAGAAATTAAAGAATTCCTGTTAAATTCAAAAGCAACGGATCGTGCAACAGCAGATGCAGCCTCACCACGTGCCGAAGAAATTGCACGAATGAATGCTGAAGCAGATGCACAGTTCGCAGAAATAGAAGCGAGAAATCGTATTGAAAAAACGACATCAAAGAAACTACAGGCATTATTTACCAATAAACAATTTATTTCTTTACCGACAACAGCCGCTACTTTTACAAAACGCCTGCAGATACAACCTACAGAACCGGAATGTGAAAGCTGTAAAGGCGGAAAATATTCAAACTGGGATATTGATGAGGTTTTTAATCTGATCTATGCAACAATGGTTGATGGACAGGAATATTACGCTCTGCAATATTACGGTGATAAAAAAGTAGCAGGTTTACCTTACGGGCTTGTTTTCAATGAGAGTTCTCCTACAGAATGCCAGGAACTTTTTGCCAGATACAATGCGCAGCTTTATCAGACCACGGTAGATACTGATGAAAATTCATCCAGAGCATTAACGGTAGTTACTTTTAAAATGAATAAAAGTTTCATTCGTCTTGAGTTCGGGAATCAATACCTGACAAGACTGCTGGTTTCAAATAAAGAACAGTAAGGATGGCGGAAAAACATATTGTAGTACAGGGCGCAATGTGCAAGTGCCAGTTCGGGCAGGCTCCGGATAAACTTAAGGTACTTTCACATCAGAAAGAATACGCCAATGATAAAAGCGCTTCCAAAAAACTTATTGTAACCACAAAAGAAATAGGAGGAGCAACATTTGAGAAAAATACATTCGGAAATTGTACAAAACACGGCGGACCACCACCGCCATGTAAAATAATGGTCACCGAATGGCAGAAATTCTATGAAAAAGTACAGCTCAGCAATGGCGGATATATCATTCTGGAAGACAGTAAAGCCGTTTGTGCCGTTGCAGGAACTCCCTGCATAGAAATTATAGATCACGGACAGAGGGCTGAAGCAAGCCAGCAGAACTTTAAGAATGCAGATAAGGATGTCCAGCAGCAGATCAATCCTTTGGTAAATACGGAATCAATGTATAACGAGCAACCTTCCAATGATGAGGGAGAAGAATTTGTAATTTAAAATCAACAGGAAATGGCGAAAGGAGTTAAAGCGATAAGTTTCAGTGGTTCTTATTATCCTGATATGACGGTCCCTGGAAAAAGAGTGACATTAGTTGGTGATAAAGAAGTAACTTTTGTAGTTGTTGATTGGTTATCAGGTACTACTGCTGAAGACAAAAAGAACCCCGTTACATGGTTAGTACAGGATAGTAAAAGACAGAAAGTTACTAGCAGGACTGTATCTTATACCCGTAAATTTACAATACCCAAACACTTATGTGGTGGAAACCATTATTTTTATGTAGAAGCAAGTCTTTCAGGAAGCCCTGATAAACAAAATATCACAGGTTTATTTGTAAAAGGACATTGTACCCCTTTAATTATAAACACCAAGTGGAGTGTGAAATTAGGTGGTGCAGACAATCGTTCCCGACAGTTTTCTTTTGGTGAAAATGTTTTTTTAGGAGTAAGCACACAGGGAATTAATGGAAGTTTTGTTACCGTAGAGGTGTATAGAATGAATTCTGAAGTTACTTTTGAAAAAATTAAGAACAGGATTACTGATAAAAACTACGACCCCACTGCGGATGATGTTCTGGCAAAAGTATTTGAAAAACAGGCTTGGGTTATAAACGGGCAGATCAATACTGATTTTACGATACAACGTTCTTGGGGGAAGGGACAAGATATTACCGAGTTTTATATTAAAATAAAAGACGGTAAGAATTATATTAAAGACGACAGAGGAAATATTATCCATGGACGTTTTTTAAAAGTTCAGAACAAAACGGTTCCCGTTAAAACCAATATTACCACGCTTAATAATAATGCTCCTGTAAAGGTAGGACAAACTGATAAAAAGGTAGATTCAATATCTACATGTAAGTTTCAGGTCATCAAATTCTCAGAAAGGAACAATCTGGTTGAGCTTTTTAACGAAGGGAAGTTCATTAATAAAATGGACCCAAGCAGTAAGTTCTACACCATTAGAAATATCAACTACGATTATGATAAATCTAATATCAGAGCAGATGCTAAGCCAGTTTTGGCTGAGGTAGTACAGTTTCTTACCAAACTAATGCCGTATGTACCTGTGGAACTGGGCTCTCATACAGATTCCAGAGGAACAGACGAATACAATATGGCGCTTTCAAAACGCAGAGCACAATCTGTAGTAGATTATCTTGTTAAGAATGGGGTAGATGAAAGAAGAATTCATGCCAAAGGATACGGGAAGTCCATGCCTTTACATTCCGGTAACAATTTAACAGAAGGAATGCATGAGCAAAACAGGAGAACAACCATCAAATTCTTGATCAGCGATAAAGATGCCTTGCCAATAGAATATTCTTTGATTGCTCCTGATATTAATCACGCACAGGCTTCTGCACTTATTATTAATGGAGTTTCAAGAAAAGGGTGTTATCATAAACCTGAAAAGCATACATTACAGGTACGGGTGATCAGTGGGTATACAAACGGAAGTCCTATTACTTTGAAGGAAGGTAATAATAGCATCAACTATAAAGTATACAGTAATGAACCTAAACTTGGTGATTTCCTGCATTCCTTTTTCCTGGGAAGTAGATTTGCACACCAGTTTTTTATAAATTCATGTGCTTATTATTCTAAAATGGATAAGAAAGAAGCAAAGCCTACCTTGGTTTTAAATACTTATCCGGATGCCGTGCTGACGCAGAACTTAAGAATGAGCTATAAAGACCCGTTCTTTTGGAATGATGTTCCTGTGAAACTTGTAGATAACTTTGAGTGGCTTGATGAAACAGTAGATTCAGTAAAAAAAAGTATCACCAATCTTAAAGAATTTTCTCCAAAAGAAGTAAATGAGCTTTCTGATACAATTTTTGAATTCCTTCAAGAAGAAACCCATAAGTTCGCTTTAGGAGTACATTTTATTTATAATTTTGGAGATATTGAAAAAAGAAAATCTCCGGCGAGTACAATTGATTTCACTCGTGATTATCGTTACCTCACAGCAATTGCATTAATTATCATGTATATTATTGAAATTGCAATTATACTTTTAATAATCTGGTTTACGCGAGGTAAAGGGGCATTTGGAAGAATCAGAAAGCACAGAAGATTCTTTAAGACCATAGATAAGATGGGAGATTGGGGCTTTGAAATAGTATACCCCAAAATGGCAGAAAACAGAAGCATGTATTTTGAATCTACCCTTGGGAAAATTTCCAGAGTAGTTGAAATTAACAGTAAAGCAGATCCACTGTTAGGAATCTCCTATAAAAAAGAAGTGAGCCTTCTTGAAATAGAAAAGGTTGCGGCAAAGCTTAAAAAAGTTTTGGGTGAAGATGTTTTGAAAAATACTAAACTGAAGTTTGAATTTGAAGGGAAAATATTTGCTCAATTTAAGGTAAGAGCAAACTTTGGTTCAAAGAAAATATATGTACGAGACTTTATTTCTAATCTTAACAGTGGTGAAGGGAAATTTACTGCTGGTATGGGGATTGTTGCTGGAGCATCTTTAAAAGGCTTTAATTTGCAAAAGGAAAAAATGATAGAAATTATACCTATATACCCACCTGCAGATTTAAGAATTAAACTTGAAGCTAAATTAGATGTAGACCTAGGGGGGTATATGACATATTCTCGTAATTATGCTTTGGATTATAATTCTAAACAAGAACCAACGGGAATTTATTATCAGGATGTTATTTTCTTTTCTGGGTTAAAAGGAACTATACATCAACGGGTAGCAACAACAATGAATGGAAGAAACGTCTTTGATACCAATAAAGAAGATAAACCTGTTCCTTTTACTTTATTGGAAGGTGATACTTACTATTTAGATAAAGTTTATATTTTTAAAATTTAGTTATGAGAAAAAATATCATATTTACAGCACTTTCAGTTAGTATATTGAGCTGTTCACAACAAACAAAATCAAATAATAGTATGCAATCAGATATTACATCATCAAATATAGTAGAAAAAGTTAACGAACAAGTTAAACATTATCCCCAAGAACCCGTATATCAGGTTTATGTAAAGAATTCACTATGTGTCTATGAACTTTTAGTCAATGATTATCCTGTTGCTAAAATGTTTAATTATGGACAAATGATGACTCCATTTACAATTAATAATGCAATATTAGAAAGTGGTAAACAAAAAATTACTTTGCGTCTATATCCTGCACCGGCTGAATATAGTAGATCAGGAGATTTTTTATCACCTAACACTTTATGTAATCTTGAAATAGAATATGTAGATAATAAAAATCCTAACCAGGTGTCCTCTGTAAAAGAATTTAAACTTCCTACTAAGGTAAGAATGGCTGGCGAGCATAATGATATGGCAATTCCTGAGTTTGAAGGTGCAGGGAAAAAGTATTATGAGATCACATATGAGTTTGAGGCAACAGTTCCTTATATAATTGATGGTTGGAAAAAAGGACAAGATCTTACGAAGATAGATCAAAAAAAATTAGAAGAAGAAGTGGTTAAAGTTAATCTAAATAGGAAAAAAGAGGTTGAAGGAAAATTGATTAATAAGATTGCTTCGAGTGCATATTTGCCGTTTAAAGAACAGATGGTAAGTGAATATGAAACTAAAGAATATATAACAAAATCATGGAAAGAATATATTGAGGTTTATTCAAATCCTACTTATAAGATTCAACCTATGAAAGATTATAAAATGGTATTTTTTGGTAACGGTAAAATGGTATGTTTACGTCAAACATCTAACGATGTACGTTTAAAAGAACAATCTGGACTTTGGGGTACTTATAAGCTGGATGGGACTACTTACTCAGATTTCCATTATTTATATTTATATCTCCCAGAAGGAAAGAAACTAGAAGATGGTCTTGAAGTAATACGTTAATCCATGAAAAATGTTATTCTCCTTTTTGTTTCTGTTGTAAGCTTTTGGGCATGTTCTCAAAAGGAAACCACTGTTATAGATCAAAATGGAGGCATAACATCTTCTAATATTATAGAAAAGATTAACGAACAAGTTAAGCATTATTCCCAAGAACTTGTATATCAGGTTTATGTAAAGAATTCATTATGTGTCTATGAACTTTTAGTAAATGATTATCCTGTAGCAATTGAAAGAGAATATGGACAACAAATGACACCATTTATTATTAATAATGCTATTCTAAAAAATGGTAAACAAAAAATTACTTTGCGCTTATATCCTGCACCAGCTGAATATAGTAGATCAGGTGATGTATTTTCTCCTAATACATCGTGTAAACTTGAAATAGAATATGTAAATAAAAAAGATCCTAATTATAATGCTATAACAGTTAACGAATTTAAACTTCCGACTAAGGTAAGAATGGCTGGGGAGCATAATGATATGGCAATTCCTGAATTTGAAGGAGCTGGAAAAAAGTATTATGAAATCACATATGAATTCGATGCTACTGTTCCTTATGAAAACGAAGGTTGGAGTAAAGGGCAAGATCTTACAAAATTAGATCAGAAGCTTTTAGAGAAAAAAACTGTAGAATTTTATAATTACTATAAAAATATTTATTCTTCCAATAAAGCTGATGAACTTGCCAAGAACAAATATTCTTCTCTTCTCAGAGATGCTGTCTCAGAATATATGGAAAAGACAGATATAAAAGAAATGTGGGATGAAAGCTGTTCTAATTTATCTGTTAAGAAGGAATGGTTACCATTTAATTATAGAACAAAATTTTATGGAAATGGAAAAATTATTGCTCTTCTCCAAAAATCGGAAAATGATGTTAGATTAGCTGGAACATCTGCCTTAGCTTTCTCATACAAGGAAGATGGTACTACATATGGATCCTTTATTGGAGTATATCTTTATCTCCCAGAAGGAAAGAAACTAGAAGATGGTCTTGAAGTAATACGTTAATCTATGAAAAATGCTATTCTCCTTTTTGTTTCTGTTATAAGCTTTTGGGCATGTTCTGAAAAGAAAAAATATCGTCAATTAAAATCCCATTTATGTTTAAAAAAACGATCAACCTTTGTCTCATTCTTTTTCTGGTTTCCTATGCAAAATCACAAAATACAAATAATATCTGTGCCGATTGTGGAGACTTTGATCTGCTCAAGATTACTTTCGATGAGAATGTAAATGCAATTACCGCCAAAGCTGACCCTTTTAAAACTGTTTTTGTGAATAAGACATGTGAAGAAAAAGAAGCAAAGCAATTGTTCGAAGATGATGATACCTGCGGATTTAAGTATAATATTTTCAAAAAGAAAACAGAAAAACCCTACCTGTCTGTAGATGGGAACTTTAAATTTGATGTTCTCCATCTGCTGACAAACGCTAAAAATGAACTCGCAGCATACAACACTTCTACGGAATTTACAGGAGATGAAAAAAAGTTTCAATTATTAGTAAATACCATTACACAGAAATTTAAAACAAATCCGGTATGTAAGACCCTTTTTTTGGATGAAACTTTGGTGTATCAATGGAATACCGATTCTTATTTCTGTCAGTTAACACGATCAAAAGCTAAACAGGAACAAGGCGCAAAAATCAAAGGGAAAACCAGAATAGATCAATATTATTATATTACGCTAAGCGTTTATAAAAACAATAGATTGGATCCTAAAATAAAAGAAATCATTCGTCGTAATGAACACTTTGTGATCTATAAAGAAAAAGACTTTGTAAAATAATAAGCTTATGTGAAAACCAGCAAACTATAAAAACAAAAAAGGTTGATCTTCTTGTAAGATCAACCTTTTTTAATAAATATACTTGAATTATTTTACTAAAAACTGTGTTGTCGTTTCATCCAGTTTAAGAATATAAACTCCCTGCCCAAGATTTACAGTTCTGATTACATTCCCGTTTCTGAAAGGTTTGTCGATACTCTGAAGAACTTTTCCCTGTAACGTATAAATTTCAGCTTTTTTAACATTCTGAATATCTCCCTTTACAAAAATTTCCTGATTCGTGATTGGGTTCGGAGAAATTTTAAATGCCGCTTCTGTAGCAACATTTTGAGCTAGCTTGGCAGAAGAACCAGAATAGCAGGTCCATGTAAGATCATCAATAGCAATTCGGTTACTTGAAGAATTATTAACCAGACTTACCGTTACATTTCCGGAAACATTGATGTTATTAATTGTGGTAGTCGTAGCCGTTGTGCTATAAGGAACTGTTCCCACAGTTGTCCCGTTTACCTTCACATCAAGAACGCCGTTATTACCTGAAAATTTCAACTGAGTAGTTACTGTTAAAGAACCAATACCATTCGCTGAGCTACCGGATGTTAAAGAACCGTTTCTTACAGTAATTGCTTTATTATTGATCGTTTGGTCAGTTCGTGAGTCTGTTGCAGTCCATGAAATCCCATTATTGCTCCATGTTTTGGTAGAATATGTAGAACTTGCAGCTGGAATAGACTCAAAATTTTCATTTGCACAACCTGTAGATGGAGTAGTACCACCGCCCGCGTTTGTTGTTCCTGAAACAGTAGCGCTGTTGGCAGAAGAATTTCCGGCAGCATCCTGAGCTACAATATAAAAACTGTAAGTTGTAGAAGGAGCTAGTCCTGAAATAGTTGTTGAGGTTGAATTTACTGTTGTTTTCAGGGTTCCATCCATATAAACGTTGTATGAAGATACCCCTACATTATCCGTAGAAGCATTCCATGAAAGAGCAATACTGTTGGATGTTTTTCCTGAAACAGTTAAACCTGTTGCCACTGTCGGAGCCTGAGTATCATTAGACGATGGCTGAGATCCCCAGATAAGATTCACATAATTTGGATTATCGATGAAAGGGTTTCTGTTACCCTGATAAGTATAAGAAGCATTATTTCTCTTGATTTCAGCCTGAGAAACCGGGTCCTGATTATGCCACGCAAGAAGAACATTCAATTCCCAGGTCTGAAGCCCCGGAAACGCAGAACTTCCCAGCATATTTCCTGAACTGAAAGAAGAAAGTTTACTCTGATAACGCGTTACGAAATAGAAGATCATACGTGCCACATCACCCTTAAATTCATCAATAGGCTCGAAAACCGTTCCGGAATAGCCGGAAGAGGATGAATTACCAAGCTTTGAACCATTTTTAGAAGTAAAAGTAGCACTCCCCACCTTTCCAAAAGGATAATTACTTCTCATCCCATTTACCTTACCATCCGTAGCACGAATAAAGTGGATATCCGCTACCATTGGAGAAGCCTGACTGAATAAACTTTGTGGAACAATATGCTCTCTGTTGTAGCAATTCCCTTCCGTAGAATAGGTTCCGCATTGATTGCCTCCCGGTGTATAATTATAAGGATCAGCGCCTACAGGTTTTTCAGAATAAATATCAAGGATTGATCCGTCATTTTCGTAATCTTTATCAATATCTGTGGTTTTATAAGCTGTCCACAATCCATTGTAGCCCTTATCCTGATGTCCGCTGGTGATAATACTGCTTAATGCCGTTTTCAATGCTGCGCCGCTAAGCCCATTGGCAGCATTATAGTAACCTGCAGGAGCCTGAGCATTCGCAAGTCCCGCAAATACAGTAAATAGAATGATTTTTTTCATATTAATATAATTTCACAACAAGATTACTACATTTTTGTGAATAAAAAATTACATTATTATTAATTTTGAATGTATCGCATTTATATTTCGCAAATGAATTATAATTGATTAATAAAATACATTAATTTAAAATATTTAATGAATATATGACTTAATATTTGAGTTTAAAATAAAAAAAGCCGGCACAAAAGTACCGGCATATCATATAATAATAGCTATAAAATCTTATTTTCTCTGCGGCGGATAATTTTTCATGATCTCAGCCATGATTTCAGGAATCTGTCTCTGTTTAGATCTTGGAGAATCTACAGAAATTCCGCTTCCGATACCCTGCCATACCAATTTATTCGTTTTTGAATCAATCAGATCTACAATCAAAGCACCTTCATTATAATTGCTCGTCCATGTTCTGTTCATACCAACGCCCCATCCGAAAGGTCCGCCCCATCCCCACATTCCGTAAGGAGAAGTTGTATTGATATCCGTTATTTTTTTATGATTCGCTTTTACGTTGATAATCAGATCTGGGTTCTCTCCGGATTGTAGTCCTTTCGCCTGAAGTTGTCTTGAAAGCTCATTAAGAACTCTGTCTTTATCAATATCATTCAATTTTAGATCATCAATTCTTATTTTATACGTTCTGTAAGAATTGAAATTAGCTGTTTCAGCATAATCTGAACGTACCTGAAAAGGGCTACATGAAGTTAATCCTAATGTAGCTGCTGCCAACAAAATAAAAATATATTTTTTCATTTTATTTATTTTTTTTATCAATTTTAATGAATGTATCAGTCTTTTTATCGTACCCGTACGGACAATGTCTGCAACCGCTTTTACAGCAATGTCCTCTTTTCAGATGAAATTTTTCTGTAAAAACCTTGTATCCCTGTTCATTATAGTAAAAGTCTTCACCTTCTTTGATGTCATAATGGGTCATAAGTTAAACGTAAGTCAAAAAACTTTTTATATTTGTTAGTATGATAATTATATGCCAAAAGCCGTTAAAAAGATTAAAAATTAATGGCATTGCTCTTTTTCCCTTTATCTTCATTAGGAAACCCGAAGATAAGGAAAATAAAGTACTTATCAATCACGAAAAAATTCATTTAAGACAGCAGCTGGAAATGCTTGTTATTTTCTTTTATATCTTTTATGTTATTGAATATTATTACTGGTTTTTCAAACTTAAAGACGGTGACCTCGCTTACAGAAGGATCTCATTCGAAAGAGAAGCGTATGCTAATGAATCCAACCTGGATTACCTTAGAAAAAGACGGTTTTGGAGGTTTAGAAAGTATTTGTAAGTTTGTTAGACATCAGACATCAGACATCAGATATTGGTTATCAGTTTTTTGTGAATGAATGGCTGCATCAATAGGGATGGGCTTTAGCCCATCTAAATAAAATACCCCAAATACAATGGCTTTAGCCAAAACACACATATTGAAACACAAAATATCACAACATAATATCATGTAATTTTACAACATTCTTTCCATGTCATTATGATAAAAAAATCATAAGTAATCTTTTATTATTTTTGTATTTCGTAAACCATGAGTAGCCAACAATCGAAATGCTATTAAAAGTCCCTACAGAACCTGTTCCTATTCAGGAAATTCCAACTTATAAAAATGTAAGGCTCTTTATGAAGAGAGAAGACCTTATTCACCCTCAGATTTCAGGAAATAAATACTGGAAATTATTTTATAATATCAATCATTATCTGGAGAAAAACCCTGAAAAGCCTTACGTTATTACTTTTGGAGGCGCTTTCTCCAATCATATTGCCGCAGTTTCCGCAGTAGGAAATCTTGCAGGTATTCCGACCCTTGGAATTATCAGAGGACAAGAACTGGAACATAAATGGAGAGATAATCCAACATTACTCTTTGCTAAAAGAAACGGCATGAACCTGAAATTTGTCACCCGTGAAGAGTATCGTCATAAAGAAAAACTGACCGAATTCCTTCAACAGGAGTTCCCTGAGGCACTCGTAGTACCGGAAGGAGGAACCAATGAAGATGCCGTGGAAGGTGTGAAAATGATGCTCAATGAGCAAACAAAAGATTTTGACTATCTTTGCACCGCAGTTGGAACTGGAGGTACCATTGCCGGAATTTCAAAATTTTGTGAAGAAAATCAGAAAGTTATAGGATGTAAGGTCGTTGACGATGATTCACTTGATAATAAAATTTTTGAATTAACTTTGAAACAGAATTTTAATCTAATAGATTCATGTTTCGGAGGTTATGGTAAAATAAGTGATGAAAATATCCGTTTTATCAATGATTTCAAAGAGAAATACGATATTCCTCTGGAACCAATTTATACAGGAAAGATGATGCAGAAGGTTTTTGAACTGATTGAAGAAGATTATTTTCCTGAAAACAGCAGCATTTTGTGCTTTCATACGGGTGGATTGCAAGGAATTGAAGGTGCTAATCTGCTTTTAGAAAAACAGAATAGAAATTTAATTATATAAGTAAAATTGAGAAACATGAAAAGACTTTTCCTATCCATAAGCCTTTTAGTTGTATCAAAATTTTCTGCTCAGGGATGGGCTACCGAAGATCAGTACATTCAGAAATTTGCTAAATATGCAGTAGAGGAAATGGAAAAATATAAAATTCCGGCTTCTATTACTCTTGCACAGGGACTTCTTGAAACAGGAGGCGGGCAAAGCAGATTGGCACAGGAAGGTAAAAATCACTTCGGAATAAAATGTAAAGAAGACTGGACCGGTAAAACGATGAAACATACGGACGACGCTCCAAACGAATGTTTCCGTGTATATGACGATCCAAGACAGTCTTACGAAGATCACTCTATATTTTTATCCACAAGAAAATACTACGCAAATCTTTTCAAGCTAGATATGAAGGACTACAGAGCGTGGGCAACAGGATTGAAAAAAGCAGGTTATGCAACCAATCCGCGCTATGCTTCTATCCTTATTACTAAAATTGAAAAGTACAGACTATACGAATATGACAACACCAATTCTAATGAAGTGTTGTATGCTGTTCTTAAAATGTATCCTGACCTGAAAGATGACAGAGCTTTTATGGCACAGTTGGAACCTTCAAAAGCAGGAAAAAAAACTAAAGAACCGGTTACGGTAGAAGTTCCTTACAAACAAACTTCTTATGCACAACAGCAAAAAAGAGTAGAGCGAATTAAAACAAAAGCAGAGATTCTGAACTCTATTCTTATCAAAAGTCACCCGAACGACGGGCTGAAATATATCATTATCCCTGAAGATACCGATGTTAAATTCATTGCCAATAAATTTAAAGTAAGCGAAAGCCGATTAATGAAATGGAATGAACTGGAAAACGAAACATTGAAGAAAAACTCTATTGTCTTCCTTGAATCCAAGAACTCTTCAGGAAACACAGCCACTTATAAAGCTGAATCAGGTGAAGATATGCATGATATT
Source organism: Chryseobacterium sp. CS2K3 (assembly GCF_059515185.1). NCBI lineage: Bacteria > Pseudomonadati > Bacteroidota > Flavobacteriia > Flavobacteriales > Weeksellaceae > Chryseobacterium > Chryseobacterium sp. CS2K3. The sequence continues at coordinate 286,248 of NZ_JCAKRW010000005.1, forward strand.
GCCCAGAAATTCGGAATCAAGTTACATAAATTGTATGCTAAAAACAGAATGGATGAAGGACAGAAACCTTCTGCAGGACAGCTGATTTATCTGATTGATAAAAAACCTAGAAACTAATTTAATTTTTTGTTGATAGCTTAAGTTGACAGTAAGATGCCAACCAGCAAATTGTCAACGCCAACCGAAAATATATGAAGTATCAAAGAAGTTCGGCTTTATTTGATGAAGCCTACAAATACATTCCGGGAGGGGTAAACTCCCCGGTAAGAGCATTCAAATCCGTAGGAGGAGTGCCTGTTTTCATGAAATCAGCGAAAGGTGCTTACCTTACTGATGCGGATGACAATACCTATATCGATTATATCAATTCATGGGGACCAGCTATTTTAGGACATACCCATCCTGAAGTATTGGAAGAACTGAAAATTCAGGCAGAAAAAGGATTCTCTTTCGGGGCTCCAACAGAACTGGAAACTGAAATTGCAAAGTTCATCATTGAAAATGTTCCCAATATTGACCAGATCAGAATGGTTTCTTCAGGTACAGAAGCTTGTATGAGCGCAATCCGACTGGCAAGAGGATATACTAAGAGAGACAAAATTGTAAAATTTGAAGGGTGCTACCACGGGCATTCAGATTCATTCCTGATTAAGGCAGGAAGTGGTGCCGCAACTTTTGGGAATCCAAATTCTCCGGGAGTAACGGAAGGTACTGCGAAGGATACATTATTGGCTCGTTATAATGATTTTGAACAGGTTCAGGATTTATTCCGTCACAATCCGGGAGAAATTGCAGCGGTAATCATTGAACCGGTTGCAGGAAACATGGGGTGCGTATTACCGGAAAATGATTTCCTACAAAACCTAAGACAAATCTGTGATGAAAATGGAGCTTTATTAATTTTTGATGAAGTAATGACAGGTTTCAGATTAGCTTTCGGAGGAGCTCAGGAACTTTTCAACGTAAAAGCTGACCTTGTAACTTACGGAAAAGTAATCGGAGGCGGACTTCCGGTAGGAGCTTTTGCAGGAAGAAACGAAATTATGGATCACCTGGCTCCAAAAGGAGGTGTTTACCAGGCTGGAACATTAAGTGGAAATCCATTAGCGATGAGAGCGGGATTAAAAACTCTTCAGTTAATCAAAAATGATCCTGAATTCTTCAACAGGCTAAGCAAAACAACACAGACTTTAGATCTTGAAATCGGAAAGATTTTAAATGAAAAAGGAATTGCTCATAAAATCAACAGAAAAGGTTCGATGATGTCTGTATTCTTCCATACGAACAGAGTTTCTAATTTTGATGAAGCACAGGAAGCCAACCATTCATTGTTCAATAATTTCTTCCACCAATTGCTTCAAAATGGAGTGTATCTGCCACCAAGTGGTTATGAAACATACTTCATCAGTGATGCGATCAAAGAAAAAGAAATTGATATGACATTGGAAGCCGTTAGGAAATTTGAATATTCTAATAAATAATAAGAAGAGACTGTCTCAAAAGGCAGTCTCTTTTTTTATCTCTATGCTATTAAGTTAGTTAAGCAAAACCGTAGCAAAATAAACACATCCATCGTCCTTCCTTATTGGCTGCATCGGCATCAAAAATGTAGAGTCCTTTACCATCAATATTTTTTCTTTGGCTTTCTTTATCTCCTCCGGAAATATCATTGATATATATAATGGTGCCATCCTGTTCTGCTCCGTATAAAGTATTTCCCTTTTCTGTAAGTTCTGCACGGGTTAATCTTGGAGGAAGTAATCCGTCAATAGTCAGAATATCTTTTTTTGCAGTAATATCCAGCGTTGCTTTGGGATTTCCTGTATTAATTCCTGTTTGAGCCAATACAACCGATGATGTAGCTATTAAAAAGCAGCTAATAATTTTTTTCATATTTAAAAAGTAAATTTAAATCCAGTCTCTTTTTGTATTTGTAAATTGATTAAATAGAAGCGTAGCAAAATAGGCACATCCATCTTCCTTCATTATTCTCAGCATCTGCATCGAAAATATAGAGTCCTTTACTTTCAATAAATTGTCTTTGGTTTTGTGCATCCCCTCCGGAAGCATCATTAATGTAAATTATTGCCCCATCCTGTTCTGCTCCGTATAAAGTATTTCCTTTTTCCGTAAGCTCTGCACGGGTCAGTCTTGGTGGTAATAAACCTTCAATCGCTGTAGCATTTTTTTTTGCTGTAATATCCAGAGTTGCTTTAGGTTTGTCTGTATTGATACCTACTTGAGCAAATAAAATGGGTGCTGTCCCAATTAAAATCAAACTTATCAGTTTCTTCATATATTTTTTCTTACAAAGATAAATTTTACAGAAAAAAATAAAGTACATGTTTTATTGTGTGAAATGTATTAAATAGGTTGATTTATAATTAGATATAGTATAAATAAGAAATTATTTTAGCGAGAAAATAATGAATAAAGTATTATAGTAGAGATTTTTCTTGCCATGATAAAAAAGTATAAATTATACAGATTTTGTAATAAACTATACACTTTGTTCAGAACAGTTCTTTTTACTTTTGTCATAAATAGATTGGAAATGAAGACTTCATACAATAATATGTCCCGCAAGGATTTTATCAGAAATTCAGCATTGGCAATGGCAGGATTAACTTTACTCCCTAATATGATGACCGCATCACCATTTTTTGATGGAAAAAATATTTCAGCAAAAGGAAAGCTTAGCCTTAAAAATGTTCGTCTGGAAACAGGATTTGAATACGATAATGGAGAAGTATCTGCTACAAAAACAGATTTGTTCTATATAGAAGTGGAAAACGGAAAAATCACAAAGATTTCTCCGAACCAGCCTCATGCAAAAGCCATAGATGCAAAAGGTTTATTAATGTTACCAGCATTTAAAGACATGCATATTCACCTGGACAAAACCTTCTATGGAGATAAATGGCAGGCTGTAAGAAAGAGAACAGGTGGGGTAAAAGGAATGATTGAGCTTGAGCAGAAAATGCTTCCCGAAATGCTGAAAAATTCTACCTTCAAGGCTGAAAAAATGATTGAATTACTGCAATCTAAGGGAACCTCATTTGCAAGAAGTCATGTGAATATTGAGCCTACTTCAAAACTCCAGTCATTAAAAAACTTACAGAAAGCTTTAGAGAACAAGAAAAATAGTTTCGGTGCCGAATTGGTAGCTTTTCCGCAACATGGAGTTTTTTATACAGACTCAGCACCTTATCTGAAAGAAGCTGCAAAAATGGATATTGATTTCATTGGCGGAGTAGACCCTTTCAATGTGGATGGAGATATTGAAAAAGTAATAGACTTCACAGTTCAGCTGGCATTAGATAATAAAAAAGGAATTGATATTCACTTACACGAAACGGGTGACTCAGGATTGGAAACGGTAGAATATCTGATTAAAAAAGTAAATGAAAATCCATCTTTAAAAGGAAAAACCTATTTGAGCCACTGTTTTATATTAGCGAAACTGGAAGAAAAAAAGCAGGAAGAGATTGCCGAAAAACTTGGTGAAGCACAGATCGGAGTGGTTTCTACTATTCCTTTCGGAAGGCTGATCATGCCGATTCCAACATTGTACAAACATAATGTAACTGTATTGACGGGTAATGACAGTATTGTAGATCACTGGAATACTTTCGGAACAGGAAGTGTACTTCAGAAAGCGAATTTAATGGCGCAATTATATGGGTATTCAACGGAGTTTTTATTATCAAGAAGCTTAAAACTTGCTACAGGTAATATACTTCCGCTAGATGATAAAGGCGCTCAGCAATGGCCTAAAACTGGAGATCGTGCAGACTTTGTTTTATTAAATGCAAGCTGTTCCGCAGAGGCTGTATCAAGAATCTCAAATGTAGAATCATTGGTACATCAGGGAAATGTAGTTTTTTAATTTCTTAAGATCAACCTGATATGAAAGTATTAGTATTTCTTTTAGCATTCGGGAGCCTGAGTGCCTGTGAAGAAAAATTTAATGATTTTCCAAAAGAAGAAATGATGCAGGAAAAAGATATATTAAACCAGGTAAAGAAAGGTAATGTTTTTGCTGTAAAATCTGCGCTGGAAAAAGGAGAAGATGTAAATACGCAGGATAAAAAAGGTCGTTCTTTACTGTTGATTGCAACCCTTGAAAAGCAAACTGAAATGGCAAAACTGCTGGTTTCTTATAAGGCAGATGTAAACCTTCAGGATAATCAGCTGGACAGTCCGTTTTTATATGCCGGAGCAAGCGGACAAACAGAGCTTGTGAAATTATTCCTGGAAAACGGAGCGCGTTTTGATCTGTTCAACCGTTATAATGGTACTGCTTTAATTCCTGCCTGTGAACGAGGGCACGTGGAAACGGTAAAGGTTTTGGTGAAGACTAAAGGCTTTCCGATCAATCATGTCAACCGCTTGGGATGGACAGCCTTAATGGAAGCGGTAATTCTTGGAAACGGAACTCAGAAATACCAGGAGATAGTACAGATCTTAAAAGATAACGGAGCCAGTCTTACCATTCCTGATCACAACGGGAAAACGCCTTTGCACCACGCAGAGCAATTAGGATTTGAAGAAATAGCTCAGATTTTAAAATCATAAAGTCAGAATGAATACTTCCTTAAAATCATCAGTATTGAATTTTATCGGAGGTAAAATCTTTGCGCTCTTATGATTTTACAATATGAGAAGGAACAAAAAAATTTAGATATATAATTTAGTTGGTGTTTTTCAGCCACAAAGGACTCATTTGTTTCTTTTGTGGCTATTTTAGTTTTTTCTGTGATAAATTTTATTAATTTTAGAAGAAATTCAGGGAGCGTGAGTTATCATACAGATCATTTTCCTATTTTGGGAATCCAGGAGTTCAGTGAAGATCAGCTTAAGGGCTGTAATTTGCTGTTTAATGAACTTTACGGGGCGCGTTCCATTGATGATCCGCATAAGCATGACTTTTTTATTATCAATCTTTTTGAGCACGGTGTAGGCTCGCATACCATAGACTTTACGGAATATCAGGTCAAAGATCATCAGATTCACCTTGTTTTTCCGGATCAGGTACATCAATGGGTGATTGAAAAGGAAACGGTAGGATATCAATTAATGATCAGTAGGGATTGGTTTGAAAGTTTTCTGCCTTCGCTTCGTTTTTCGGCTTCTTATTACCAGAATCATCCGGTTATTAATCTGACTGATGAGGTTTTTGCAAGTTTTTTGTATGAATTTCAGGCAATACAAAAAGAATTAAAGACAGAAAAGGTGTTTTGGGAACTGATCCAAAAGAGAAGTGAACTGATCGGTTTATTGGTAAGCAAATCTGTGGAAGGCGCATTTAAAGACTTTGAAGTTTATAATTCGAACCCTATTATTTCAAAGTTTTTACATCTTATAGATGAACATTTTAAAACGGAAAGGTCAGTTTCTTTTTATGCTGATAAACTCAATATTTCTGCCAATTACCTGAATATAGTTTGTAAAAAGAATCTTAATGCTTCGGCTTCATCTCTCATTCAGGACCGTATTTTACTTGAGGCAAAACGTCTTTTGAAAGTTTCAGAAATGTCTGTAAAAGATATTGTATATGATCTGGGTTTCTATGATCATGCAAGCTTCTCCAAGTTTTTTAAAATGCAGACAGGGATGACGCCATCTCAGTTCAAAGAATAATTTATACAAAACAAGACATAATTGATACACCGGTTTTGAAGCGAAGCCTGTGTAATTTTGTATTGTTAAAATATTAAATCATGCAATTTCCATATCAATTAACTGCAAAAGGAAAATATTCCCTGAAAAATGTCCGCCTGGAAACAGGTTTTGAATACGAAAATGAAGAGGTAATCGGAACGAAAACAGACCTTTTCAGTATCGACATTGAAGACGGAAAAATAAAAGCAGTAAAAGCAAATGAACCTGCTTCGAATGCAATTGATGCAAAAGGATATCTAATGCTTCCTGCGTTCAGAGATATGCACATTCACCTGGACAAGACTTTATACGGATTACCGTGGCAGGCACTTTCACCGAAAAGAAAAACGGTAAAGGATATGATCGCATACGAACAGGAAATCATACCTGAACTTCTGAAAACTTCTGTGGAAAGGGCAGAACAGCTGATCAGTCTTCAACAGCATTACGGAACTCATTTTGTGAGAACTCATTTCAATATTGATCCTACATCAGGTTTAAAATCTCTGGAACATCTTGAACAGGCTCTTCAAAATAAAAAAGATTCTTTCAAGGCTGAATTGGTGGCATTTCCGCAACACGGAGTATACTATACTGAATCTGCACCTTTAATGAAAGAAGCCGCGCAACTGAAAAGTGTTGGTTTTATCGGAGGATTAGACCCTTTAAGTATTGACGGAAGCATTGAAAAAGTAATGGATTTTACGGTACAGCTTGCTCTTGATCATAATAAAGGAATTGATATTCACCTGCATGAAGTAGGGGATTCCGGGATGAAAACAATCAATTACCTAATCGATAAGGCTATTGAAAACCCGGTTCTTCAGGGGAAAACTTTTGTAAGTCATGCTTTTGCTTTAGCACATCTTTCCCAAAAAGAAGCTGATCAGATTGCAGAAAGACTGGCGGAAGGAAAAGTAGGAATTGCTTCTTCCGTACCATTTAAAAAGACAATTATGCCAATTCCAACACTGAAGAAGCATGGAGTAAATGTTTTGATCGGGAATGATAACGTACAGGATTTCTGGAGTACTTTCGGATCAGGAAGTATGCTGCAGAAAGCTAATCTGATTGCTGAACTATATGGCTATGCTACAGAATTCGCATTGTCAAGAGCATTACAGTTTGCGACTCAGAGCACTGTTCCTTTAGATGATAAGGGTAAACAACAATGGCCAAAAGCAGGTGATGAAGCCGCGATTGTTTTGACGGATGCATCATGTTCTGCAGAAGCCGTTTCGAGAATTTCCAAAATAGAAGCCCTGATGAATGACGGGAATCTATTCTGGAGAAAGTAATAGACTTATATATTTTTTATATACACTTGTTTTTTGTGAATCAGCCACTAGAGTTTTCTTGTGGCTGTTTTGTTTGAAAATATGAATAGTAAGGCTTGATTATAAATGGCACACTATCAAGCTGTACCCAAAACAAAAACCATCAGAAAAATCTGATGGTTTTTTACTTGAATGAAGAAACTAGTTATTGTAAAGCTGCTAAAAGGTTTACTCCATCTACCGTAGCCCAAGCTCCCGGTACTAGAGAAACTTTTGTAACACCTGTAGCATTTGTGAAAGTCTTACCACCATTTGGACTAAAAGCGTATCCCCAAGCTCCAAGGTTGTCAGAGTTTACATAAGTAAGAGGCTCTACTTTTATTTTTCCAGTGTTAACCTGACTTGTTTCTGTTGCAGCATCCTGAATAAGTATGCTATAAGCTTTTTGAGTTCCAATATTTTTATAGCCGCTAGCATAAACATTAGAGAAGATTCCAGTACCCTGTTTTTTAAACTGGATAGCAGTAATTTCTGGAGAGTTTGCTGTTTCAGGGAGTGTGTTAGTATCTCTGATTAATGTGATGTTTGAGATTTTTGGTGCTACATTATCAGCATTCCCAGAAGCTTCAATTTCCATTCCAAAGTTACCTGTGCCGGTTTGGAATGCATACCAGTTTGTATTATTTTGTCCACTCCAAGCATCCTGCCAATCGAAAGAATCGTCAAAGTTACCATAAGAAACAAGATTTTTAGCGCTTACTGTTCCGCCAAAAAACTCATAACCATCATCGGTTCCTTTGTAAGTAACGAGATTTTCAAGTATAGTTCCTGCTCCTACAGCATAGAAAGTCATAGAATTGGTTTCAGAAGTACCATCACCGATTTTTTTACCAGCATATTCTACTCTTACGAATTTCATTGTTCCTGAATTTGAGTTTGGATCTGTTCCACCATAGTAAACGTTATTTCCATCTTCTGAAAGTGCTTGTGCATTTCCATTAATAGCTTTAATTGGTGCATTTCCATATAAAGTAATTCCTCCCCAATCTCCAGGAGTTTTAGTAGATGTTGTAAATACAATCGGTTCAGCTGCAGTACCTACTGCATTGATCTTTCCGTCTTGGAGAATTACAAGCCCACTTGTTTTAGTTGTAGTAACATTGAAAGTGGCTCCTGCTTCAATAGTAATTGTAGCATCGTTGGTTACCTTTACAATTCCATCTAATGTATAGTTACCTTTTTTAATAAGGATATTTTTTGAAATAGTGCCTGATAGTGTTCCGCTTCCACTCAAAACGCCTTCATTTGTTCCTGGAGTAGTAATTGAAGTACCGTCTCCTAAACCATCATTTACCTCGATAGTACATGAATTTAAGGCTAATGTTAACACAACTGTTAACGATAGTAATGATAAAACTCTTCTTTTCATTTTTATACTTTTTATACTTTATTTTTTATTATTAAAATTATTAGAATGTATACCCTACAGTTAAATTGAATGTAGTACCTCTGTAATAGCTTGTAAATCTATTATTTCCTTGCTCAAAATTAGTTTGAAGATAATTTTTATCTCCAATTAAGATTTTGTATTGGCTGTTTAAAATATTCTGGATTCCGAATTTTAAATTCCAATTTTTAGATAACTGTCCTTGATAAACAAAATCTAACTGACTGAATGGTTTTTCATAATAATTATCAGTACCTGTACCTCCTGTTGCATATATCTTGCTTCCCGAAACATTATATACAAGAGAGAATGTATGTGCTAAATTACTACGACCTTTTAATTCGTATTTTAAATCAGCATTAATGGTATATGGAGATGCTCCCTGTAAACCTCTTTTATTTAATTTTTCACCTGTAATGGCAAACCAGTCAGGTTGTTCCATGTTAATTTGATCCTGACTTCTTTCTACATTTGAATGCATAATGGTAGCATTAGCTCCCAAAGTGAAATTTCTAAGAGATTCAGATAATCTCCCCAAACCTAGGATTCCCTCTAATTCTATTCCGAATAATTCTGCTCTTTTTGCATTGAAGAAAGTGATGGTTGAACCAGTGGCATTTCCAGAAGGAACTAATGAACGTTCTATTGCATTATCAATTCTTTTGGCGAATAAATTAACCGCAAACATTTCTTTGTTTGTTGGGAAGTATTCCCATTTCAAATCGAAGTTATAATTTTCACTATTTTTAATTTCTGGATTACCGACAATATTTACGTTATCAGGATTAATATAAGTAATAGGCATAGTCTCAATTAATATAGGACGTGTAACCGTTTTACTAAATGAGAATCTAATGTTATTTTTATTATTAATCGCTTTCTTTATTGATAATGAAGGTAAAAAGAAGTTCTTATTTTTATCTAAATTTATCTTTTCATCTGCACTTTGTTCAGAATAGCGGATTAAAGTCATATCATTTTCAAATCTCGCTCCTAATAAAATATCCCAAGAATCATTAGGTTTAAAGTTAATATTAGCATATCCTCCATTTATAATTTGGTAAAAACTTGAATAATATTGTGAAACATCAGAGCCTTCTTGATAATACAAGTCTCCTTTTCTAATTGATGAATTAAAGACTTCTTGTGGATTATCAATATTAATAATGAAAGGCGTTAAAGTTGAATTAGATGTACGTCCAAAGATAAATCTATACGACGTTTTTCTGAAATCAGAAAAACCATTATAACCTAAGGCAATTTGAATTGGAAAATCTTTTCTATCTCCTTTTTCTCCTAAAGACAATTGATATTCAGCAAATGCTGAACCATAGAATCTGGAATCAACATCTAGATATTGGCGAATAATATTATTCCCACCATAGCGCATAGAAATATTTCCACCTGTAAGATTAGCTCCAGTAACTGGATCAATTGTATTTCCCTCTATAATCTTTCTATCAGGCTGCTGATAGTTATTAATAACATAACTTGCTCCGGCTTTAAGCTGATGTCTTTCATTTATTTTTTGTGAAGCAGTCAATTGTAAATCTAAAAATCTTGAAATATCTAATTGATTAGTTCTGAAGAACGTTGTTTTATTAAGTACCTGCCCGTCTTTATAACCATGGTTATCTTCTATAATATTATTAGTGTTTTGTAAATAGATGGCATTTAAGTTAATATTTGTCCCTCTATTTTTATATCCTAAACCTAATAAAACGGAAGATTCTGTTTCGTAATTATATTGTTTACGACTAAGAAAATTCATGTTCTCAATGAATGAATTTCGACCTAGTCCTTTGAATTGGTTATTATCTCCTTCCTTATATTCAAATTTACTTCCTTGATTTAGTGAAAATAGAATTCCTAAGTTTCCTGATTCTCCCATTTTTACTTTTTGGGCAGTTGTAAAACCAATACTTGTATTAGGCATTGCTTTTACATTATCTACATTCCAGGAATCTTTAAAAGAGTTCAGAGATTGATCAGCTGTAAATCTGTAGTTGTTAGGTCTTGCGTTTCTAATTTCTTCGGGAAGTCTTCTATCCCTAGAATTCAATCCCAGATATCCCTTCATTCCGTCCGCTCCCTCAGCTACTTTGAAATTATCTCTGAATGTACTTAAAGTATTTACTCCTACACTGAATTCTACTTTTGTAAATGGCTTATCAATCGTAAGCGTTTCAATATCAAAGGTAGCTCCGGCGAAATCTCCGTAAAGATTAGAGTTGAAAGTCTTGTAAATGTTTAATTTACCTACAACATCCGTTGGAAACTGCTTCAACGCAATGATCTTTTGGAAAGGGTTGTTGGATGGTGAACCAAGACCGTTAATTAATAAATAGTTGTATCGTTCTTCAAGACCCCTTACGAAAAGACCTCTTCCTTCTACCGTAGTGATCCCCGTTACTTTCGTAAGTCCCTGTTCTACGTTGGAGATCCCTTTTCTGGAAATCTCTTCAGCACTTACAGCCTGTTTTTGAACAATTGCTTTTTTCTGTTCTCCTAATACAGCAGTTTCAGTTTTCTTGTTGCTGCTTCCTTGGATTACTACGCCTTCAATTTTTTTCTCCTTAGTGATGGTGTCCTGCTTTATTTCCTGAGCATAAAACACTGAACCAGATAAAAATAAGACTGCAATGCTAAGTTTATTAATTTTCATTCTTTTTTACTTGCTTTATTTACTAGATTCTTTCGGTGCAAAGGAATAAAAGATTGCTCGGGTAAATGGTTTAGTAAAATTTAATTTTTTTTTAACTAAACATTAAGAAAGTGGAGTTATTGTTAACTTTATATGAACGATAACTAATTTGTTAATCTATCATTCAAAAATGATTAACTTTGAAACAGTAAAAATTTAAAATGAGTCAAAAGAAAATACTCTTAATAGACGACGAACAGGACATTTTAGAGATTCTGTCTTACAACTTGGAAAAGGAAGGATATGATATCCATACAGCTACCAATGGTAACGAAGGAATAGAAAAAGCAAAGGAAATTATTCCGGATCTTATTCTACTTGATGTTATGATGCCGGAAAAAGACGGTATCGAAACTTGTCAGGAACTTCGTAAGGTGAAAGAACTTCAAAAAACACTTATTGTGTTCCTTTCAGCAAGAAGTGAAGAGTTTTCTCAGTTGGCTGGTTTTCAGGCAGGTGCTAACGATTATGTGGTAAAGCTTATTAAACCGAAAATTTTGATCTCAAAAGTAAATGCTTTATTACAGCTGACTTCTCAGGTATCTGATAATGCAAAACTTATCGAAATCGGGGATCTTATTATTGATAAAGATAACTTCAGAGTTTCAAAAAGCGGTCAGCAGTTCCTGCTTCCTAAAAAAGAATTTGATTTACTTTATCTTTTGGCTTCCAACACAGAGAAGGTGTTCAAAAGAGAAGAAATTCTTGAAAAAGTTTGGGGGAATGATGTGATTGTAGGAGAAAGAACCATAGATGTTCATATCAGAAGATTAAGAGAAAAACTGGGAATCAATACCATCCAGACATTAAAAGGAATTGGATATAAGCTGATTGTTTAATCACTTAAAATCCTAACTTGACGTTTAATCTTTAAAACTTTGTAAAATTGAGATTTTACAGACTTACCCTCGTAGCCTCCAGTCTACTGACACTGGTTATGCTCTTTCTTGTGGTCGTTTTCGATTCACTGAAAGACATCTATTATGAAACCCCTCTATTCAAAACAGGACTTATCATTTGTATTGTCCTGATTTTTATTATCAATTGTGTCGTTCTTGAGCTCCTATTCAATTACTATGGTAGAAAACAGGTAAAAGGTTTATCAGATTTTCTCCCTCAGGAAATAGTAAATGATAATGACGAGAATATTACCATTAAAGAACTGGGAGAAAGATTTTCCGATCTCAATCAGCAGAAGGTAACAGAGATTGATATGATGAAGGAAATGGAGAGTTATCGTAAAGAATATATAGGAAACGTTTCCCACGAACTTAAGACCCCTTTGTTTTCCATTCAGGGCTACGTGGAAACCTTAAGAGACGGAGGAGTAGATAACCTCACCATCCGAGACAAATATCTTGAAAGAATTGATAAATCCGTTGAAAGACTTATTGCCATTGTTACCGATCTTGATATGATCAACAGGCTTGAGGCAGGAGAAATCAACCTTACCGTTTCAAAATTTGATGTAAATCTTCTGATCAAGGAAATTTTTGATCTTCTTGAATTCGAAGCCGAAAAACATAATACCACACTACAGATCCAGACTCTTCACCCACAGATTTTTGTGGAAGCAGATAAACAGAAAATTTCTCAGGTATTTATTAACCTTATTTCTAACGCAATTCATTACGCCAACAGACAGGAAGCAAAAGTGATTGTGAAAACCAGTGTTTTAAAAAATAAAGTACTGATTGAAGTAATAGATAACGGAATGGGAATCAAATCTGAAATCCTGCCAAGAATTTTTGAACGTTTCTATCGTGTGGAAACCAGCAGAAGCCGAAGAGAAGGTGGCTCAGGGCTGGGACTTGCTATCGTAAAACATATTCTTGAAGCTCATAACGAAAACATTACCGTAGAAAGTGTTTACCTTGAAGGAACGAAATTCAGTTTTATGCTGGAAAAAAGTAAATAGTTTCGGCAAAATGTAAGAAAAAAAAATATTTTAAAAAATCCTGAAATATTTTTTTGTCACATGTCATTTATTATATATTTGCACTAGAGATTTATCATAATTATAAAGGCAAAAAAGTAATTTAAGAAACTGATATGGTTTACAAAATCCGCGTAATATTAGATGCGAAAGAGGATATTTTCGTGATATTGAAGTTAAGGGAAAACAAACGTTATGGAACTTACATTTAGGAATTAAAAGTGCATTCAGTCTGCAAGGAGATGAACTTTCTACTTTTAATCTGTTAGAAGAAGACGGAACAATCGTAAAAAGTGTTCCTTTGGAAGATATGAGCGATGATGGTGATGGAGAGATTATGTCAGACGTTTACATTGATGAGGCTTTTGAAAATAAAGGAGACAAAGCACAATTCCAATATGGGCTTCTTGACCTTTGGGAATTCTTCTGTGAGCTTATAGAAATCATTGATGAAACAAAAGGAGTTAATTATCCTATTACGGTGTACAGATTCGGAAATGTTCCATTAAAGGCACCTAGCAAAAACGGAAGTGCTGGAGGTTCTAAAAAGAAATCAGCAATGCCTTTGGCAGATGATGAATTTGGATTTGAGGAAGATTTCGGAACAGGTGGTAATTTCTCAGATGAGGATGACAGCTTCGATGACGATGACGACGACGATTACAACGATGATGTCTTTGATGATGAGGACGACAATGATGATGAAAGATAACATATAAAAATATACACCTCAGGTTTTTAATCTGGGGTTTTTTATTGAACGAATCTGAAAAAATACGAGGATACAGATGAATCAGTCTCAAAAACTGGGGATCACATTGTTAGTATTTATGAAATTTAATTTGATACAAAGCTTTTATAACCTTATCTCATATTCTTAAGAAAGCAAAGGATTGAATCAATGAAACTGATTCTTTCTAAGCGAATGCCTATCCACAAGCTTTTTCAGCGACAAAGTCGCTCTTCTTAGCTTCCTGAAATAAAACATTTGAATATCTTTCTTTGCGATAAAAAGAATGTGTTTCTTCAATAAAAAGTATACGGATGTTTTTTTTAGTTCTCAACTTTTGCGCTTGACCCAAACAGAAGATTTTAAGATAAGTCAAACTCCGGCAAAGATGAATTTAGGAAAAACTTAATGAATACTTCAGTTGTCCTCTTTATTTTCAGCTTTATCAATACCTTCAGACAGAAGAAAATTTATCATAAGCCAATCATATTTATACCTCGTATTATTCAAAAGAACCTTCGTAATTTTCCCTTTTAGCCCCTTTCCCTAAAAAACAATCCTTATTTTTGTTAAAAATAGATTAATGAAGAAATTAATTTTATTAGCCGTAATTGGTCTGGGAATTGTTTCCTGTACCACTCAAAAAAACAGAGGGAAGATGACAGAACTACCAAAAGAATGGAAACACAATACTAATATTTACGAAGTAAACGTCAGACAATATACTCAGGAAGGGACTTTTAAAGCATTTGCAAAAGAAATGCCCCGCCTGAAAGCTATGGGTGTAAAAACACTTTGGTTTATGCCCATCACCCCAATTGCACAGCAAAATAAAAAAGGAAGTCTTGGAAGCCCTTATGCAGCAGCAGATTATACCTCTATCAATCCGGAATTTGGAACAATGCAGGATTTTAAAGATATGGTTAATGAAGCACACAGATTAGGATTCAAAGTAATCATAGACTGGGTGGCAAACCATACCGGCTGGGATCATGTATGGACAAAAACACATCCTGAATTTTACCTGAAAGATCCTGATGGAAAATTCCACATTGCCTCCGGAATGGATGATATCATTGAACTGGATTATAAAAACCCTGAAATGCGTCAGGCAATGATTGATGCTATGAAATTCTGGGTAACGGAAACAGATATTGACGGATTCAGATGTGACCTTGCTTCTTGGGTAGAAGTCGATTTCTGGGAACAGGCACGCCCTGAAGTAGAAAAAGTAAAACCACTTTTCTGGCTGGGAGAATTTGACGAATTGGAAAGCCCTGAATACGGAAAAGTATTTGATGCAAGCTATTCCTGGAAGTGGATGCATAAATCCGCTGATTATTACAAGAAAAATGAACCTCTTCAGGAGTTGAAAGATCTGTTGGTAAAATATTCCAATATCGGAGACAACTCAATGAGAGCGTGGTTTACAACAAATCATGATGAAAATTCATGGAACGGAACAGAATATGAAAAATATGCAGTAATTACCAAACCTATGGCAGTGTTTTCTGCAACATGGAACGGCGTCCCGTTGTTATATTCCGGACAGGAACTTCCGAACATGAAAAGGTTGGAATTCTTTGAAAAAGATGTGATCAAATGGACAAAAACATATCAGGTCGCAGATTTTTATAAAACATTATTGGATTTAAAGTCGTCTAATCCGGCTTTAAGAGGTGGAGACTCAAATGTTACAACCTATCTACTGAATACAACAGCTAATGACAAAATTTTAGCTTATGTAAGAAAAAACGGTAAAAATGAAGTATTGGTTGTTCTCAATATGTCAAAAGAGCCGGTAAACTTTAGCATTGAAGATGAGCACTTATCCGGAGCTTTCAAAAATGTTTTTGATAAGACGAAAAGAAATTTTGATGAAAACAAAGACTTTAATTTCAAAGTGTCAGATTACGCTGTATTTGAAAAATAAAATTACAGAAGTTTTACCATCTTAATAGTGAGTTTTTAAACGTTTCTATATTCTTCTCCGCCGGAGGAATGTCGAAATCGTAGATTTTGATGGGGTGGTTCTTCCATTCACAATAAATAATCCAGCGTATCCAATGAACAAACAGGAAATTATCAATATCATCAAAGGCAAAATAGCTGATAAAGCTCAATATTTCGAAAACCTTATTGCAGAAACGCGTGCTTCCAACAACGATACAAAAAGTTCAATGGGGGATAAATATGAAACAGGGCGCGAAATGCTTCAGCAGGAAATTAATAACCTTCAGCGACAGCTCAACGAAGTTTTGAATCAACAGGTTGTTTTACAGAAAATAACTTCAGACCCTTCTGAAAAAGTTCAGAACGGAGCTTTAGTAAAAACAAACAAAGGTCTTTTTTATGTTTCTGCATCCATGGGAGAGATCATTTTTGACAATCATAAGATTATGACAGTCTCGGCAGAATCGCCATTAGTAAAAGCTATGTTTGGCAAGAAAATGGGAGACGGATTTACCATTAATAATATCAGTCAGAATATTGAAAATATCTGGTAGATCAATCTTTCAAAATGATGAAACTTAAAAACTTACTTCTCTTTGTTTTTTTATGGAGCGGCTCGATGATCAACGCTCAGATCCGTGCTATTGTTTCGGGAGAAACCTATGATCTGGAATCTGTAAAGCTTACCGTGGATGATTTTGTGATTACCATGAATGCAGACGGATCAATTGCCGATTTCAATGCTCCCGGATTGAACGGGAAAGTTGAATATTATGAAGACCGTATTTTTGATAAAATTAAATACGGAAAACTGAAAAGTATTGGCGGGATTAAAATAGATTATTGGGATGATTCATTTTTTAATAAAGATAAAGCAGGTAACCTGAAAAGTATAGGGAATATTGCTGTTGAGTATTGGGATGACACAGCCTTTACCAAAGAAAAAGCAGGTAAAGTAAAGACTATTGGATCGTTGGCTATAGATTATTGGGAAGATGATATTATGGATAACAGCAGATTGGGTAAATTGAAAACAATTGGTGATATTTCCATAGACTACGGAATCAAGGACATGATGGATCAAAGTAAATTTAAAAAACTGGTGAAGTTTGGTCCCGTGAAACTGGAGTATTCAGATGATAAATTTATAGATAAAGACCGATATGGAAAGCTGAAATCTATCAGTGGAAATAGTGAAAAAATCAGTGTTTCTGTTTTCTAGCCCTAAATTAAAATATGCATTATATCATTGCTTCATAGATATCAGATACACAAATATTTAATAAAACAATAAGAGGCATTCAGAAAATGAATGCCTTTTTTTAATGCTTTTTTAGTAAATTTGAACCACAAAATTTCTCTCAAAATGCAAAACTACCTTGACCTTTTACAGCATATTTTAGATAACGGAACTGATAAAACCGATAGAACCGGTACCGGAACAAGAAGCGTTTTCGGGTATCAGCTGAGATATGACCTGTCTAAAGGTTTTCCATTGGTAACGACCAAAAAGGTGCATTTGAAATCCATTATTTATGAATTGCTTTGGTTCCTGAAAGGAGATACCAATATTAAATACCTTAAAGATAATGGGGTGAGCATTTGGGATGAATGGGCAGATGAAAACGGAAATCTGGGACCTGTCTATGGTGCACAGTGGAGAAGCTGGAACGGAGCTGATGGAAAAGTAGTAGACCAGATCACAGAAGTGATTGACCAGATCAAGAAAAACCCGGATTCCAGAAGATTAATTGTCTCTGCATGGAATGTTGCCGAAATTCCTAATATGGCGTTGGCACCTTGTCATGCATTATTTCAGTTTTATGTAGCTGACGGAAAATTATCATTACAGCTTTATCAGAGAAGTGCAGATGTTTTTCTTGGGGTTCCTTTTAATATTGCAAGCTATGCATTATTGCTGATGATGGTAGCTCAGGTTTGTGACCTTGAAGTAGGAGATTATGTTCATAGCTTTGGAGATGTTCATATTTACAACAACCATTTTGAACAGGTAAACAGACAGCTTTCAAGAGAAACAAGACCTCTTCCGACTATGAAGCTGAATCCTGAAATTAAAAATATCTTTGATTTCGATTTCGAAGACTTTACCCTGGAAAACTATGATCCGCATCCGGGAATTAAAGCTCCGGTAGCTATTTAATACAATCCGAAGATTTTATATCCTTTTGTAATTGGTATATTTCTATTATTTTTGATGTTTGTGAGAATTTATTGATCACCACAAATTTTGAAAAAATAATATGGAGAAAAAATTAAACAATAGTTACCTGATATTTTTGAATATCTTAATAATTGTTTACAACTTTTACATAAGTCTATCCGTTTTTAAAGAAAAAATCATTGTAACGGATGATTTAAGCAAACTCTATGAGTCAAAGTATATTTCTAAGTCTTACTTCAGTTATATCTATTCTTTTTTAGACTCTACCACGATGGCAGCAAGACCGGTTTCCGGTATTGTCACAGGAACATTGATTTTTTTCTCAAAGTCTAATGAATATATCTACCTTTTAGGAGCACTTTTTTTTCCACTGTCCTTAATCGCTATTTACTGCATTACAAAGAAGATTCTTTCAAAAGAGCTGGCAAGTTTGATTACTTTGTTATACTCTTGCTCCCTAATCGGGACCAGCATTCAGTTTTCCTCCATTATGCTCAATTCAAACCTGGCAACAATTTTCTTTTTATTAAGCATTTACTATATCTATGTTCGTGAAAAAATTGTTATCAGTTCACTGTTTTTTATTGCTTCAATATTGAGCTATGAAATTTTTCTTCCTCTCATACTTTTGAATCTATTTCTTATTAAAGACAATAAAAAAAGAATTTTGTTTTTATTATTGACATCAGGAATTATTATTATTTTCAGAAAGATCATTCAGCCTTCTATATTTGTAAACTCATATCAAAGAGATGATGTAGGCAAAATTTTTGAACTTAAAAGAGTATTGCAAATCATTGTTTTTTCTCTGAAGTTATTCTTCAAAGACCTGTTTGTAGGAATCTATAAAGGCATATTGAATTTTCGAAACCTTCCTGTCATAGAGATTCTATCATCCTTCCTGATCTCATTCGTCACTTATAAAGTATTCTCCGGCTATGATTTCAAAAGTAAATGGAAAGAATCTAAAAGTATTGTTCTTATATCTTTAATAGCAATAATATTATCGCTAAGTATTTTCCTTTTTTCATCCTATATTCCTACGATTTTCGGATTTGATAACAGAAATCTGGGTGCTATAAGACTTTTTTATACTCTTCTTATCGTTTTTGTAGTCGTTTCTACATCAATTAAACTGAAATTCGGGAATAAAATAACAAGTGCCCTTTTTGCAGTGATTACTTTTCTGCTCATTATTACCAATCTGAGTGTGAAGAATTCCTGGATTTACGCCGTTCAGTTTAATCATGAAATATTTGCAAAATTAAATACAGCTCTCAGATCAAACCATATTGAAGCCGGAGAAGTATGTCTGAAATATGATATTTTCAACGAGTTTACAACCAATTCTCATTTTACATTAAGAGAACCCATTTTTTACAATAACTGGGAAAGCCCAATGTTATCCCTAATGAATGGTATTGATCCTCAAAAAATCAAAGTTTATAATATGGAAAGGAAAACTGACTGCAATATTATATTTCTCTACAAAAACAGAACAATGATCAGAATAAAATAACACTGAAAGTATTCAGAGGTTGTTCAGATTCCTTCTGTTTGGGGTGAAATTCTGCTTTTAAAGATGAAAATCAGGGTATTGTTTCTAAAATAAGTTTTAAATTTGAAAGAACTTGATTTTAACCTTTAACAAAAGGCTTAATTATAAATCCAATCATAAAAATTATGAAATATTTAAAAATAAATATAGAAGAAGGAGCTGATCCCGAAGTACTGAAAAATATTGTACTTCAACTGAAAGGAGTCGCTTCCGCAGAAATTATTGACGATGAAAACCCTGAAAGCGAACTTAAAAAAGCTTTTGCCAAAACAAAAGAACAGTTGAAAACAGGAGATTACGAAACCCTTGTCAATGATATCTTTGATATCCTAATAAAAAAATAAATCTAAAAAATAAAGTAGACAGATGAGAAAGGCGATTTTATCAATGGCTATACTTGGAATTTTATTTTCCGCGAACGTATCAGCACAAACCGAAACTTCTGGAAGAGAAAAAGTGTACAGAGCTACCCACACCAAAGTTACGGAACTGAAGCACACCAAGCTGAAAGTGAACTTCGACTATCAGAAAGAGCAGATGAATGGAGAAGAATGGCTTACTGCTTCACCATATTTCTATCCGACCAATGAGCTGACACTTGATGCAAAAGCAATGCTGATCCATGAAGTATCCCTTGATAACAATGGTAAAAAATCTCCCTTAAAATATGAATATAAAGATGATATTCTAAAGATCACACTAGACAAAACCTATCAGAAAAATCAGGATTATACTGTCTATATTAAATATACTTCTCGCCCAAATGAAGTGAAGCAAGCCGGAAGTATGGCGATCAATGACGCAAAAGGACTTTATTTCATCAATGCACAAGGAACAGATCCGGATTTGCCAACACAGATTTGGACTCAGGGAGAAACTGAATCTTCTTCTGCATGGTTTCCGACTATCGATAAACCAAATCAAAAAACAACCCAGGAAATCTACATGACAGTTCCTGATAAATATGTAACACTTTCTAATGGAATTTTAAAAGCTTCTCAAAAAGAGTCCAACGGTCTTAGAACAGATCATTGGGTGATGGATAAAAGACACTCCACTTATCTTTTCTTTATGGGAGTAGGAGAATATGCTATTGTAAAGGATAAATGGAAAAATATTGCTGTAGATTATTATATCGAAAAGGAATATGAGCCTTACGCAAAGCAGATCTATGGAAATACTCCTGAAATGATCGAGTTTTTCTCCAAAAAGATGAATTATGATTATCCATGGGCTAAATATGCACAGATTTCCGGACGAAACTACGTAAGTGGTGCGATGGAAAATACAACGGCAACCCTTCATGGAAGCGATATCCTTCAAAAGCCGGGACAGCTTATCGATGAAAATAAATGGGAAGATACCATTGCGCATGAGCTATTCCACCATTGGTTTGGTGATCTTGTGACCGCAGAAAGCTGGAGTAATCTTACAGTAAATGAATCATTTGCAAACTATTCCGAATATCTTTGGAATGAATACAAGTACGGAAAAGATCAGGCAGATTATCACCTGATGTCTGACGTGAATATGTATCTTCATAATCCAAACGATTTTAAGAAAAACCTTGTAAGGTTCAATTATGAATCCCGTGAAGATGTATTTGATCTGGTGACGTATCAGAAAGGAGGAGGAATTCTTAATATGCTAAGAAACTATCTGGGTGATGATGCTTTCTTTGCAGGAATGAATGATTACCTGAAAACTAACGAATATCAAAACGCCGAAGCGCATCAGTTGAGACTGTCTTTTGAAAAAGTTTCAGGGAAAGATCTGAACTGGTTCTTCAATCAATGGTATTTTGGAAGTGGTAATCCGAAAATTAATTATTCAACAGCATTTGAACCGGTGAAAAAGCAAGTGACGGTAACAGTAAACCAAACTCAGGATCAGCTGTTCCAGTTTCCTCTTGCTATCGATGTTTATGATAACGGAAAACCAAAAAGATATAATGTTTGGGTAAATGCAGACGCAAAAAATACATTCAGCTTTGATGTTTCCAAAACCCCGGATTTAGTTAATATTAATGCAGATGGAATTCTTGTAGCTGATATTACGGATACCAAGACTCCTGAGCAAAATCTGATGCAGTTTACCACTTCTAAAGAATTTAAAAGCAGATATAATGCTTTAACAGGAATAAAAGATCAGGTAGGAAAAAATCCTGCCGCAACAAAATTATTAGCCGCTGCATTAAAAGATCCGTTTTTTAGAATAAGAATTAAAGCTTTAGAGCTTATGGATCTTTCCAATCCTGAACAGATGAAAGCTTTAGGAGCTGATGTGGAAAAATTAGCCACTAATGATCCTAAAACATTAACACAGGCTGCTGCGATTTCTGCTTTAGCCAAAACAAAAGATAAAAAGTATCTCCCGATTTTTGAAAAAGGAGTAGGAGCGGTTTCCAATGCGGTAAAAGGAAATTCTTTAGGTGCTTTGATTACGATTGATCCGTCAAAAGCAAATACATTAGCAGATAAAATTGATCTGGAAGGTGCTTCAGAAGAATTACAGGCAAAATTGTTACCAATTATTGTAAAGAATAAAGTAACTTCCCAAATGTCAAATATCGCTTCGATGGCTGCATTTTATCCGTTTATTAAATTCCAGAACCCGGAATTAGGAAAAGCAGCAGAAGACGGTTTCAACTGGATCATGACTTCAGATAATTTAAAAGCTACGGAAAGTATTACCAAGATCGTAGGATATGCAAAAAACCAGATGGGTGATAATCTACAAGCTAAAATGATGATGGTTCAAATACTGAAAGACGGTTTAGGAAAGAAAATGGAAGTTCTGAAACAAAATCCACAAAACGCTGCAAGTATTAATAAGCAGATTGATGCTTTAAACAAAGCAATCGAAAATTATAAATAATCTATTTAAGATGATAACTTAAAGCCGGCAAATTTGTCGGCTTTATTTTTATAATGTGATTCTAAGATTTTAAAAAACTTATTACAATAGTGAATTTTGATAATGTTACAAAAATCAGTGAATTTTACCGTTGTTTTTTACATTATCTTTCATAAATTCGTTTAAAATTTAGAAAATTATGAGTTTTGGAATTGAGGCTGCGAGTTACTATGTGCCTTCTTTGTATTTGGAAATTAAAGATTTAGCTGAAAAAAGAGGGATAGAACCAGCAAAATTGGAGAAAGGATTAGGACTTCATAAAATGGGATTTCCGGATGTACATGAAGACGCTGCTACTTTTGCTGCAGAAGCATTATTAAAATTAATTAAAGATTATCATATTAATCCCAAAGAAATTTCAAGAATTTATCTGGGAACAGAAAGTGCCTTAGATGCGGCTAAACCAACTGCTTCTTATGCAATGCAGATGGTTGAAAAAGTGTTAGAAGCAGAATTTGGTGAAAGAGTTTTCAGAAACTGTGATGTTGTAGATATGACGTTTGCGTGTATTGGAGCTGTAGATGCGCTACACAATGCCTTAGACTTTGTGAGAGTAAACCCGAATAAAAAAGCGGTTGTGATTGCAAGTGATTACGCAAAATATGAATTGGCTTCTTCAGGAGAATATACACAAGGTGGGGGCGCCGTTTCTTTATTAATTTCCGCAAATCCTGATCTGCTTGAAATTGAAAATCATTGGGGAGTTGCTACAAAAAGTGTTTTTGATTTCTTCAAACCAAGAAGACAATATAAAAAAGAAGATTTGAACGGAGCTCCGGAGGCATATCCCGATAAAATAGAGATTTTTACAGATGAACCTGTTTTTGACGGACAATACTCCAATCAATGCTATCAGGATAGGATTAAAGAAGCGTATCAGCATTATAAAGAAATTACAGGAGAAGAAAAACCTTATGAAAAATGGCGTTATATTATCTTCCATCTTCCTTATGCATTCCACGGGAAAAGAGTTTTTACAGAAATTTATAGTATAGAAAACGGACTTCCTTTTGGAACAGCAGATGAACAGAAAGCTGTTGCGAAATCTGAAAACTATCTTCAGCTTATTAATCAGAAAATAGAAAGTACCCAACGTGCTTCATCGGAAATTGGAAATATGTATACTGCTTCTATTTTTATGGCATTTCTGTCCGGCTTACAAACCTCCTTTAATGAAAATGAAGAATTGTCAGGAAAAGAAATTGGGTTCTTTGGATATGGCAGCGGTTCCAAATCCAAGGTATTTTCAGGAAAGATTTCAGACAAGTGGAAAGCTGTAGTGGAAAAATGGAATATATTCGAAAATCTGAAGAATAGAACTGCTGTGGATTTTGAAACCTATGAAAAACTTCATAGAAAGCAATTGGAGGAGTCGGTGAATCCCGCTTACAAAGGATTTGGTCTTGCTTCCATAGAAATTGATAATCCTGTCTCGGTAGGAGCAAGATATTATAGTTATCAAGGTTAAGATATTGTGTTATAAAATCATAAAAAGCATCTCAGGTTTGAGATGCTTTATTTTTTTGTTTTTTTTAAAAGAAATATGACGAATAATACTCTGTTTTAAGGCTTTTTTTGAAAATTATATTATCTCTTATTTGAATGTTATTTGCTAAAATACATGAATAGGGTTGATTATTTTTATTGATTATCTATAGAATTAGCATTTTTCTAATTAGTTTAATATGGTTTAATCGTTTGTTTGTCAATATTTTACTTGAAAGGGTGAAGGGTAATTTCTAAATCAGCATAACTAGAACTTTTGCCGGAACTCCAACTACTCCAGCTTATACAAGTACTCAGGTTGCTTATGCTGATATCTTGAAAGAACGTAGGATTGAGCTTGCTTTAGAAGGACATCGTTATATTGACTTGAAAAGGTTAGCTGTTGCAGCTGGTGTTTCCATGGATAGAAATCCTACAGATGATATTATTACAGTGAAGAATCTGCCAAACGATGATTACAGATATACTTTACCTATTCCTTTGAAGGAAATATCTGCAAACCCTAATTGCGAGCAAAACCCTCATTATAACTAAAGTATAAACATATTTATTGCATATAGCCCCTGTTGAAAAACAGGGGTTTTTATTTGTTGGATAATTATCTTAACCTCGCTTATAGGTGTTCAAAGCTATCAATCTGATTAGCTTTCAGAACAACTTGCAAGTAATATTGAAATACGCATGTTTGATGACACAATATCAAATGCTAAATTCAAAAAATATATAGCTGAAGTTTATATTTTAAGGTATAAGAATGTTTTATTTAATTGTGATAATTTTTAAATAAATTGAATAGAAGTGATTTTATCATATTTATTTGTGTTTTTTATTTTATTTATTTCATGATTTTTGTGTTTTTTATAATGTTTTGTTATTTGGTTTTTTGAATATTTTTCTTTTATTTATTTTTTTTAGTTAATTTTTTTCATTAATAATTTTGTTTTAATGAACGCGTGTAGATTATTTTATATGTTGTTAATATTCTGTTAAAGTTAAATTGAATTATTATTTCTCAATTATTATTTTAAATATGATTTATATTTTTAATTTTATTTTTGTTTTTAATGTATATTTTTAACTTAAACAATCGTTTTATTAGTATTTTGTAATTTGAAACTTCTACTTCTTATTAACATATTTGTCTCCGGAATATCTTAAAATTTGTTAATATGAATGGAAAATTATCTGTGCTAAGTGCCGGAGTCTTATTTTTTATGGGGCAAGGTCTTATGGCGCAAAAGGTAAAAAAAGACACAGTTTCCACTAAGGAAATCGAAGAAGTCTTGGTAGTGGGATATGGTACCCAGAAGAAAAAAGAAGTTACAGGTGCTGTGACCTCCATTAAAGCTGCTGATGTTGCCAATATTGCTGCTCCAAGTTTTGAACAACAGCTTGCAGGTAAGGCTGCTGGGGTTCAGATCACCAGTGCTACCGGTATTTTAGGGGAGCCGCCAAGAGTGAGGATCAGAGGGATTGCATCTATTACTTCGGGTACATCACCGTTGTATATTGTTGATGGTATTCCAATCTTTTCAGGAGATGTTGGAGGACAGACATCTACGAATGGACTGGGTGACATTAACCCTAATGATATTGAATCTTTTGAAGTTTTAAAAGACGGTGCTTCTACCGCTATTTATGGTTCAAGAGCTGCTAATGGGGTAGTTTTGATTACTACTAAGAAAGGAAAAGGAGGTCGATTAAGTTTGAATTTCAGTAACTATGCTGGATATGCAATGCCAATTGGTTTGTATAACTTACTTCAGACGCCTGATTTTATTACAATTTCAAATGAAAAAAGAGCGAATGCAGGGCAAAGTGCTGTAGCATTCGGGACAGAATATAATACAGACTGGCAGAAAGCGGTCTTAAGGTCTGCGGCTTTTCAGACAGATAATACATTGTCTGCATCAGGGTCGTTTGGCAAATCTAATTACTATACATCTATCGGATATACAAAGCAGGAAGGAGTTGCAATTCCTAATGAAATGCAAAGATTTTCTACGAGAGCTAATGTAGATCATCAGGCATTCGAATGGATGAAAATCGGAACCAACCTTAGTTTTACAAAAACGGATTATGTAGGGTTGAATACAGGAGCTTCTTCACTTTCTGGAAATATTTATAACGCCATTAAGCAGTTGCCCAATACGCCAATCTTTAATCCCAACCATCCTACAGGATATAATATTGATGCTACAGACCCAAGGGTCGTAGGGAGATGGCAAAATACATTATTGGCAGGTGATAATATTACAAATATTGTGTACGCGCTTAATAATAACAAAATGAGATCCAGTGTAAACAGATTGATAGGATCTCTTTATTCAGACATAAGATTATATCCATTCCTGAATTACAGATTTCAGGTAAGTGTTGACCAGTCTCAAACAAAAGGATTTATTTATTGGAATCCTGTACACGGTGACGGACGTGGATCAAATGGATATATCAGAAATGACTTCTCTGATTATTTAAGAGGGAATATTCAGAATATCTTAACATTCAATAAAACCTTTGCTGAAAAACATACAATTACTGCTGTAGCGGTATATGAATATCAGAAACAAAAGCTACAAAGCTTCTATGGAGGTGGTACGAATTTATCTACTCCTTTCTTCAATAATGGAATAATTTCGAGTTCTGTAGGGACTCCGCAATCCGGAGGAGGAATCACGGAGCAGGGGATTTTATCGTATGCTGGAAGGTTTAACTATAACTATGCAGGGAAATATTTCTTACAGGCATCTATCAGAAGAGATGGTCTTTCTTCATTACCAATGAAAAATAAATGGGGTAACTTCCCTGGAGTATCTGTAGGATGGACTGTAAGTAAAGAAAATTTCATGCAAGGTCTTGAAAACATAGTTTCTGATCTTAAGCTTAGAGCTTCTTACGCTAAGGTAGGTAACACGGATATTGGTAACTATCCATATTTAGGATTGTTCAGTAACTATAAGTATGCAGATTATACCGGGGTTGCATATTCTCAGATTTATAACCCTGATTTAAGATGGGAAACGAGTCACAAGTATGATTACGGATTGGATGTATCTCTGTTAAAAAATAAGCTCAAGTTGACATTTGACTATTTTGAAAACAAAATCTCTGATATGATTATTGAGGCTCCATTAGCACCTTCTCTTGGGGTTCCAAATAACAGCATCTTTAAAAACATTGGAGATATGCAGAACAAAGGATTTGAATTCTCCGCAGATTACAATGTTATCAATACTGAAAATTTTGGATTGGATGTGAATGCTAACCTGACATTAATGAGCAATAAGGTTTTAGCTCTTGCAAACAATAATGCAGATATTTTCTCCAGTGCAAACAATATTATTAGAGTAGGAGAGTCTTTGAGATCTATCTATGGATATGAATATTGGGGAGTAAATGCTGCGAACGGAAATCCGGTTTATTATAAAGCTGATGGAAGTTTAGTGCAGGGAGTTGTAGGAAAAGGTGTATATGCAGTATTTGATCCTTCTAATCCTAATGATGTAAGTAAATCGGCAATCTTAGCGCAGTCTGATAAAAAAGTATTAGGAAATTCTTTACCAAAGTATTTTGGAGCAGTAAGTTTTAAATTCAGATTTTACAACTTTGATTTAGGAACTACAGTGAGATATAGTGGTGGAAATAAGATCTTTAATGCTACCAGAAGAGATTTGATGACCTTAAACTTTAATAACAACTCTACTGAAATTTTAGGAAGATGGCAAAGTCCTTCTAATCCTGGGGATGGGATGACGCCAAAATTATATTTTGGAGATAATACCCTTACTAACCTTACAAGTAATGCTTCTTCAAGATTTTTAGAAGATGCGAGTTTTGTGAAGTTTGATGTAATCAGTTTAGGATATAATTTCCCTAAAGACATTCTGAAGAATGTTGGAGTTAGAAGTTTAAGAGTTTACTTCCAGGCTCAGAATGCATTTATCATTACTAAATATAAAGGTCTTGATCCGGAAATGGAAAATGCAGGAGTGGATTTCAATGGAACTCCTCGTCAGAGAGTATTCAGTATGGGCTTTAATGTTTCACTATAAAATTAAGATAACAATGAAAAATAATATAATAAAAAGGGGTTTATCAGTTTTATCAGCATCATTAGTAATGGCAATGATAGGATCTTGTTCAGAGGCTGATACCTTAGATTTGCAACCTTACAATAATATCTATGAAGATGTTGCTTTTACCACTCCGGTAAATGTAGATCTTGCCATTATAGGAGTTTATAATGCTGCACAGAATGGAGTTTATAAAACAGCTCCTGATGCGACTAATACCCCTAGGGGATATGTTTTTGGAGCAGCGTATACAGAGCAGAATGATGTTCGTGGAGAAGATATGGTGAATACCGCAACCTTTTACCAGTTAACTTATACTGCAACCTATGACGGAGGTTCTCCTAATAACTCACATTATTGGGTAAATGGTTATGGATTAGTTAATAAAGCAAATATTACAATAGCAGGAGTGAAAAAGGCAGGTGAAACTGGGGTGATTACATCTGCTGTACGTGATAACTATTTAGGCGAAATGTATTTCTTAAGAGCATTAGCTCATCTGGAATTATTAAAACATTTTTCACGCCCATATAACTTTACAAGCGATGCGAGTCATCCGGGAATACCTTATCGTACAACAGCAATTACAAGCCCTGCAGCTATTGAGGAAGGGCTTAAAGTAGGAAGAGGAACGGTAGCTGAAACATACGCAAAGATTCTAGCTGATCTAGATTTGGCAGAAACGCTTACTGCAAGTAAAGGAACAAGAAATGGTAACGCTAAAATTACCAGAGCAACTAAAGAAGCGGCTATCGCTTTGAAAGTTCGTGCTTATCTTAACATGAGAAACTGGCAAAAAGTACTCGATGAAGGAGCAAAGTTGAATGCTGCATATGCTCTTACTTTAACTCCTGAAGTTCCATTTATTGTGGCTAATAACTATAATAATACAGAATCTATCTTTACTATTGAAAACTCTGCGAATACTAACCCTGGTACCAATGCTGGTTTGGCGTCAATGTATAATGACAGATCATTAGTATGTATTAGCCCTATTATTTGGAGAAATTCAAAATGGCTTGTTGATGATAAAAGAAGAAGAGATACTTTAATGGTAAGAACAGCTGCTTCAGGTGTTAAATTCGTTAATAAATATAAAGATGTGACGAACTTATCAGATGGTGCTCCAATTTTGAGATATGCTGAAGTGCTTTTATCTATGGCGGAAGCTAATGCGAGGTTAGGAAATAATGCAGCTGCGTTAGAACTATTGAATAAGGTAAGAAACAGATCATTGGCTAAGCCTGCAACTCAAGCATATACTTCATCATCTTTTGCAAACACTACAGCACTTGTAGATGCTATCATTACAGAACGTAGAATCGAATTCTTAGGTGAAGGGATGAGATGGGGTGATATTCACAGATTACTTTATGATGATCTGGTGCCAACTCCTGGTATACCTGCCAAGATGTCAAATGGAATGCCTACAGGAGCTTCCTTTACATTAGGTACGCCGTATACAGGACCTCTTGGGGTGGCAATGATTCCTAAAACAGATTTCCGAATCCTTTGGCCAATTCCAAATGATGAAATAGTAAACAATCCAACACTTGCTTCACAGCAAAACCCGGGTTGGTAAAAATGAATATTTAGATCAGCTTAAAAAAGTGATTGAATCAGAAAGAAAAAATTATGGTTTAATTGACCGAAATAAAGAAAAATATATTTGGAAAAACTTATAGTTTAAGCTGGATTTATAATATAACATATTAACAAATTTTTAATTTTAACATCAGTAAGACTGTCTTTTTAGGCAGTCTTTTTGTTTTTTTTAAGGGGAATTTTATGATAAATTTCATTAAATACTCCATTTTTTATTCTCATTTTAACTCAAATCATTTAAAGTGTTGTTTTATATTTTTAATCAATATTTCTTTTTTTGGTTTATATTTTTAATCCAATTTAATTTATTGATGAACTTTTATTTTTATTTTAATTTTTGTTAAAATTCCCTTAATGATTAAAATGATTTGTCTTTTTGTAAAATTTTAAAAGTAATAGCGTGTTTTCTGTACGATTTTTATAGGATTGATGCGGATGTGACTGTTGTGCCAAGCGTTTTTAGCCTTTTAATAAATTGATGTTGCTAATATTTATTAACATATTTGTCATCTTGAATATATTAAAATCTGTTAATATGAATGTGAAATTGCGTGTTTTGACAGCAGGGGTACTGTTTTTTACAGGTCAGGCTGTGTTAGCTCAAGAAAAAGACTCTAAGAACGGTAAGGACAAAGAGACTAAAATTGAGGAAGTAGTTGTTCTAGGATATAGTAAAACAGCTACGAAAGCTAAAACTACCACTTCTTCGGTAACAGTTGGTTCTGAAACCCTAGAAAACAGACCGAATATTTCGGTATTAAATTCGATTCAGGGAACAGCTCCCGGTATCGTTGTTAACTCAGCATCTGGTTCTCCAGGTTCTGGAAAATTTAACATCCTGATCAGAGGAACAAGCTCTCTTAATGGTTCTACAGACCCATTATATGTGATAGACGGAGTTATTACCTCAGGATCTCAGTTCAGAAACCTGAACTCTTATGATATTGACACTTTCAGTATCCTGAAAGATGCTCAGGCAACTGCTATCTATGGTAACAGAGCTGCAAACGGTGTTGTTGTAATTACTACAAAAGGAGGTAAGTTTAACTCAGGATTAAAAGTATCTTATGACGCTTTGACATCTTTCAGTCAGTTACCTGATACTAAGTACAACATGTCTAATGCTCAACAGTTGCTATATCTTCAGAGAAACTTACAAACAGGTCAGGGAAATAAAATGACCAATAGTGAGATTGATAACTGGGGTGTAGATACTGATTGGAACAAACAATTTACTCGTATCGGTATTTCTCAACAACATAACCTATCCATTACTGGAGGTGGAGAAAACATCAATAACTTTTTCTCTTTAGGATATGTAGACAGTGAAGGTACTGTAAAATCTACTGATTTCAAGAGATTTACTTTGAGAAATAACATGAATGGTAAATCTAAAGATGGGAAACTGACTTTCGGAACTATCATTGGTTTAGGTTATTCAAAAAGAAACCAGCTGGATGATGAAACAAACTCTGGAATCTCTAACAATACTCTTCAAAATCCATTATTTGGAGGAGTTCTTTCAAGACCATATATTGCTCCTTCGCCATATGCGAATGGACGTGATTTATTCAATGCTGTAGGTGGAGATACTGCTGCCAGCAGACAATGGATCCTTCAGGACAATATCAACGGTGGTATTAGAAACAGATTTACAGAATTAAGTATTTCTGCCAATGCAAATGTTAACTATAAAATTACAGATTATCTAAGCGTTGGAAACAGAACAGGTATTGAATATAAAGAATATAAAAGAATTTTCGCTAGATCTCCTCTAGGATACCTTTCAAACAGTGTGGCAAAAAGTGATGGAGCTGACTATGGAGGATTTGAAGAGTTTGCAAATACAGAGGATTTAACATTCAATAGTATTACAAATATTTCCTTCAATAAGTCTTTTGGAGATCATACTATTAGTGCAGCAGCATACATGGATTATATTAAAGCTCATGTAACTTCTACTACTCAAAGACAAAATGGATTGAATCCTCTACAATGGGAATTTGGCGCAGGAACAGGATATATTCCGTTTAACCCGGATAAACCTAACTTTTACCGACCTTCTGCATCTGCTACAAAAACAACAGCAGGTACTTTAGCTTACTTCGGAACTATTGATTATGACTTCCAGGACAAATATGGAGTAAGTGGGGTGATAAGAAGAGATGGATCTTACCGTTTCTTACCTACAAACAGATGGGAAACTTTCTGGTCCGTAGCAGCAAGATGGAATATTGACAAAGAAAGCTTCATGGCAAATTCTGGATTCAGATTGCTTAAACTAAGAGCTTCCATTGGTACTACAGGTAACCAGAATTTAGGAATTGCATCAGATAATGCGAACCCATTAGCATTGCTTCCGAATAACTTCCTTGATTTATATAACGGTTTCTCAGGATACCAAAATATGTTAGGTTACAACTTTGTTAACCTGTCAAACCCTTACTTAAAGTGGGAACAAGTAAAACAAACTAACATTGGAGTTGATTATAACTACAAAGGAATTCTTGAAGGTAGTGTAGATTACTATCAGAAAAGAACATCAAGAATGTTCAACGATCTTCAGAAATCATCAGCTACAGGTTACTATTCAATCAGAGGTAATGATGGAATCCTTGATAACAAAGGTATTGAAGGTTTAATCAGATATAACGCTATCAAAACTGAAAATACGAGACTATCTATCTTCGCAAACGGGGCTTACAACTCTAACAAGATTGTTTCTATGTCCAGCGAAAACTTAGCGGGTGATGTAGTACACGCTATTGGAGGTCCTGCAGGTCAGTATCAGTTATATCCATACCTTGGAGTAAATTCTGCAAACGGAAATCTACAGTTCCTTGATAAAAACGGAAATATCACAGAAGCTCCTACAGCTGGAGACAGAAGATTGACAGGAAAATCAAGATATGCAAAATTCACAGGAGGTTTTGGATTTAATTTACAACACAAAGGTTGGTTCTTAGATACATTATTTTCTTTCCAACAAGGAGGATGGATCTATGATAACTTATATTCTTGGGTAATGGATCCGAACGCAGCAGCAAACAGAAACCTTTCTGCTGATCTTTTAAATGCTTGGACTCCTGATAACAAGAATACAGATGTACCTTCATTAGGTGCTTCAAACTTAAACCTAGGTTCTTCAGACAGATTCTTACACAGATCAGACTTTATAAGACTTAAGAATATCTCTTTAGGATATACATTTAACAAAAGTCAATTAGGTAAGCTGCCGGTAAGAGGTATCAAAGTTTTTGTTCAGGCTGAAAACCTTTATACTTGGACGAAATGGAAAGGATTCGATCCGGAACCGATTACTTCATATTCACTAAACGTATACCCTAACCCAAAAACCGTATCAGTAGGTTTAAATGTTGATTTTTAATATAGAAAGATTATGAAAAGAATTATAAATACAGTCTTAATTGTAGCTACTTTATCTTCTGCAGCATTTACATTGAACAGCTGCCAGGATGCTCTTGATATCAAGCAGGCAGGAGAGTTACAGGAACAAGATTTATATACAAGTGTTGCTAATTTAAATGAAGTTCTGAATGGATCTATATATGCTCAGCTAGATCCTATTGATGAGATCTATTTTACTGCTGTTTTTACAGATGAAGTAAAGCCTGGATCAGGAAGTGGAGGACAGGAATATGCATTACACAGACATTTCCTTGATGCGGCAAGCCCTGTGATTACGGGTGGTACAGTAAGTACTGCTTCAAGTGACGGGATTTGGTTAAATCACTACAAAGTAATCAATAGAGTAAACAGACTTCTTGAAGGAGCTAAGAAAGTTACACCTACTTCAGATAAAGAGAAACAAACATATAATGAAATCCTAGCACAAGCGAGAGCAATAAGAGCTTATTGCTATTTACAGCTTGAAGCGTATTTTTCTAAAGATATGAAGGATGCGAATGCGTTAGGAGTTATGCTTGTAAAAGACGTTCCTTCTACGGATGCTCAGTTACCAAGAGCTAAGAATAAGGATGTTTATGACTTCATTAATGCTGATTTAGATTATGCGAGAGGTATTTTAGGAAGTGCTAAAAATCCAATGAGATATTTCGTGGATAAGAATTTTGTAAATGCTGTTGCTGCTCGTTTTAACCTTTACAGAGGTGAGACTGCATTAGCTAAGCAATATGCGCAAGCAGTAATCTCAGAATCTGGATTGTCTCTTACAGCTGCAAAGCCAATTGAAGGAATCAATACTGTAGTAAAAGATGATAAAGGTAATCCTTATGCATCTGGACCTTTTACAGAAGACCCAAGTAAGGATTGGAATATTGCATTCTATGGAGGAATTGATGCTTCAAACGGAAACGGTATAGCAGGAGGTTCTTTCAACCCATATAGAAGAATGTGGGCAGATAGCGATAATGGTGAAGCTATATTCTCTCTAAACAGACTTCCTTTAGGAGCTGGTGGATCTATGGGGTCAAGATGGAATACGAATAACTCTAACCTTAAAGGAACACCAATGTGGTTCTGGGGAAGAAACTTATATAACATCTTCAAAAATACTCCTGGAGATATCAGAAAATATGCTTATTTAGACCCTTCATCAACTGCAAAAGATGATTATGCTAGTGCAACAGGTGGAAATACCAGAACTGATGCATTGGTAATTGATAAATATCCAGGGAAAACAAGTGCATCTACCAGAAATGATGTGAAAGTTTTCAGATTATCAGAGATGTATTTTATTCTTGCTGAAGCTGAAGTAGCTGCAGGAAATCTTTCAGCAGCACATGACTTAGTTCACGAAGTAAGAAAAGCAAGAAACTATGCAGATGCAGCAGTAACGCCTACTTACTCTAATACTCAGGTTGCTTACGAAGATATCCTGAAAGAACGTAGAGTTGAATTAGCTCTTGAAGGACACCGTTTTATTGACCTAAGAAGACTTGCTGCAAAAGCTAATGTTGAAATGGACAGAAACGATACTGATGATATTATTCCGGTTAAGAACCTTAAGAATGGTGATTACAGATATATTCTGCCTATTCCAATTAAGGAAATGTCTGCAAACCCAAATATGGAACAAAATGACGGTTACTATTAGTAGTCATTGTTAATATACTTAAAATTGCCCTTGAAGTTTACTTCAGGGGCTTTTTTACTCTTAGTAAGTGTGATTATTTTCAATAAACAGATTAACCTGATAATTCTTTGGCGTAACCCCCACAAGCTGCTTAAAAACTCTCGTAAAATAATTCGTATCAGAAAAACCAGTCTGAAAAGCAGTCTCCTTAATACTATTTTGCCCCGCCAGCAATTCCTTAGCCTTATTGATTCTTTCCTGTAGAATAAAGTCATTGGGAGAAATTCCCAGCTCATCCCGGAACATTTTAAAAAAGTTGGATTTACTTACATAAGCAAGCTTGGCAATACTTTCAATAGATAATTTCTGATGAAGATTTCTCTTAATATAATCCACTACAAAACCTATTCTAGATTTATTCTTTATAATATTCTTTTCTACCAGACTTCTTGCCTGTGTCTGCATAAGTCTTATTAAAAGTTCTTTAAGCGCAAAATCTGCCATGATATCCTTCTGAGAATTGTCATCCATAGCAATCCTCATGATATTATTCGTAGCAGAAGCCAGTGCCTGATTATTAAAAAGAAAATATTCATCCAGCTGAATATTCCATTGGGAAGACTCATCTACCTTAGGAAGGTTATAATTCAGGTAATTAAGAGAATCTTCTATAAAATCAGGATTAAGGCTTAAAGAAATACATTGTGTTGCTGTTTCGTCAGCTTCCGGAAAATCAATAATCATCGTTTCTCCCGGAGCAACTAGGATACTTTCACCTGGTAGATAATTAAAATAGTTGGTTTTATTATTCAATTTCATGTGCTTTTTGCCTCTCAGCATAGCTGTGAATGCAATATTTTCAAAGTGAAGTTCCACCCCAAAAGCAGCTTTATGCGTTTCATAAATACTAAATTCACAATTGTTTAGATTGAAAGTAGTCTGATTCTCAACCAGTCTCAATAGCTGCTTCTCATGGGTTAATTCAGGAGTATTTAATAAAAGCTTTCTATTGTTATTCATTTCTAAAAAATTTAAGGAAACCAGTATTTCAAATATATAAAATCCGAGCCTATGTTGCTGTTAATAAAATGATAAAATTCAAGCCATAAGACGATTTTGCACTTTTTTTATACGATTGTGCTATGTTTTTTGAGACATCCGCATGTAATTTGGCATTATCGAAAAAATAAAATAAGAATACAATGAGCACACTTACAGAACCAAGATCAACGACACTTTTACAGCGTCCGGAGTTTAAAAGCAAATATGATAACTATATTGGAGGGAAATTTACTCCACCGGTTAAAGGACAATATTTTGATGTAGTTTCACCTGTTGACGGTAAAAATTTCACTCAGGTTGCCCATTCTACCAAAGAAGATTTGGAGCTGGCTGTAGATGCCGCAGAAAAAGCATTTCAAACGTGGAAAAATACCTCATCTACAGAGCGAAGCATCATTCTGAACAAAATAGCAGACAGAATGGAACAGAACTTAGAATACCTTGCTACAGTAGAAACCATAGACAACGGTAAAGCCGTAAGAGAAACGTTGGCAGCAGACATGCCGCTGGCAATCGATCATTTCAGATATTTCGCTTCTGTGATTCGTGCAGAAGAAGGATCACATAACGAATTGGATAAAGATACCGTTTCCCTTATCGTTCATGAACCCCTTGGCGTAATAGCACAGATAATTCCTTGGAATTTCCCGATTCTGATGGCAGTTTGGAAGCTTGCTCCGGCATTGGCTGCCGGTAATTGTGTCGTATTGAAACCCGCAGAAAGTACTCCTGTTTCCATCATGGTTTTAATGGAGCTGGTAGGAGATTTACTGCCTCCTGGAGTTATAAATATTGTCAACGGATTCGGAGCTGAGCTGGGGAGAGCACTGGTTACAAACCCTAAAGTTGCTAAAGCAGCATTCACGGGATCTACTGCTACAGGTCGCCTGGTAATGCAATATGCCACAGAAAATATCATTCCTGTCACTCTGGAATTGGGTGGGAAATCTCCGAACGTATTCTTCAATTCAGTAATGGATGCAGATGATGAATTCCTCGATAAAGCCATTGAAGGAGCCGTTCTTTTTGCCCTTAACCAAGGAGAAATCTGTACATGTCCGTCAAGACTTTTAGTTCAGGAAGGTATCGCAGACGCATTCATAGAAAGAGTGATAGAAAGAGTAAAAGCCATTAAAGTAGGAAATCCATTAGACAAAACTGTAATGATGGGCGCTCAGGCTTCCCAGATTCAAAAAGACAAGATACTTTCTTATATTCAGCTTGGAGTAGAAGAAGGTGCTGAAGTGCTGGTAGGAGGTGATGTGAATAATTTAGGAGAAGACCTTGAAGACGGATTTTACATTCAACCCACTATTTTCAAAGGAAATAATAAAATGAGAATCTTTCAGGAAGAAATTTTTGGTCCGGTGCTGTCTTTCACAACCTTTAAAGATGAAGAAGAAGCGGTGAAAATAGCAAACGATACCATTTATGGACTTGGAGCCGGAGTATGGACCAGAGATGCTCATCAGTTATATAACATTCCGCGTCAGATTGAAGCAGGAAGAGTTTGGGTAAACCAATATCACTCATATCCGGCTGGAGCACCTTTCGGAGGGTATAAGCAGTCGGGAATCGGTAGAGAAAATCATAAGATGATGCTTGATCATTATCGTCAGACCAAAAATATGCTGATTTCTTATAACAAAAATAAGTTAGGTTTCTTTTAATATTAAATTTTAGAACGTGCCCGATTGCCCTGGCTTTTCCCAGGGCAAACAGGTCGGGCTATGCAGGGCTTCATTTTATTTCGGTGCTCCATTGTATTGCGCACTGGCTCGTTCCTCGCCGCCCTTACTATCCCTCACGAAGAGAATATCATTCTTATCCGGAATATTTCAGATGAGAAAGAGACTATTATCAATAAAACTGAATTAAAAATTAAAATATGATCCCAAAAACAATGAAAGCTGCTGTAGTTCAAGGCTACGGGCAACCACTGAAAATAGAAGAAGTACCCGTAAGAGAACCGGGAAGATATGAAGTTCTTGTGAAAGTGATTGCCTGCGGTGTATGCCACACGGATCTTCATGCAGTAGATGGCGATTGGCCCGCAAAACCTAAAATGCCTCTCATCCCCGGACACGAAGGAGTAGGAATTGTAGTAGCCTGTGGTCCTGAAGCTTTTGTAAAAGAAGGCGATGCGGTAGGTGTTCCATGGCTGTATAGTGCCTGCGGATGTTGTGATTATTGTATAACAGGCTGGGAAACTCTTTGTGAAGCTCAAAAAAATGGCGGATATAGTGTAGATGGCGGTTTTGCAGAATATGTTATTGCAGATTCAAGATATGTAGGGCATCTGAAATCAGATGTTAACTTTTTGGAAATAGCCCCCATCTTATGTGCGGGAGTCACTGTTTATAAAGGATTAAAGGAAACAGAAACAAAGCCCGGAGAATGGGTAGCAATATCAGGGATTGGCGGATTAGGACATGTGGCAGTGCAGTACGCAAAAGCTATGGGAATGCATGTAGCAGCTATTGATGTAGCAGATGATAAATTGGATTTAGCCAAAAAATTAGGGGCAGATCTTGTGGTAAATGCAAAGAATATAGACCCGGGAGAATACTTACATAAAGAAGTAGGCGGGATGCATGGCGCTTTGATTACAGCTGTTTCACCTATTGCGTTCAAACAGGGGATTGATGTTTTAAGAAGAAAAGGAACAATTGCTCTTAACGGACTTCCGCCAGGATCATTTGAACTCCCGATTTTTGAAACCGTCTTAAAAAGAATCACCGTAAGAGGTTCTATTGTAGGAACGAGAAAAGATCTTCAGGAAGCTCTTGATTTTGCCAATGAAGGACTGGTAAAAGCAACGGTAACTTCAGCTAAATTAGAAGACATCAATGATGTTTTTGATAAAATGAAAAAAGGTCAGATTGATGGAAGAATCGTATTGGATATTACCAACTCAAATTAAATCATGAGAAATAAGACTCGGTATATCTTTTGCCGGGTCTTTTATTATCTGAACTGATAAGTTTACACTCAAAAATATACAACAATGAAAGAGAAAATATCAAGGCTGTCTGCAACAGAAAAAGCTCTTGAAGTTATTAAGGAACTTGAAGAAAAATATGGTGCTTTGATGTTTTATCAGGCAGGTGGATGTTGTGAAGGAACCCAGCCTCAATGTTTTGAAAAAGGAGGTTTCTTTCCAAGAATGAATGATGCCATGATAGGAGCCATCAACGGACACGAATTCTGGATAGACCGTGATCTGTTTGAATACTGGAAATATTCTCATTTTACACTTGATGTTACCGACGGATTCGGACCTGGAGGATTTTCACTGGAAACCCCTTTAGGCAAAACATTTAAAGTGCAATATAAGCTCTTTACTCCAGAAGAATATGAAAATTTGGAGCCCGTACAGCGCAGTGAATAGTTTTTCCTAGAATCAGGTGACTTTTACAAACCGGTTCACAAACATAGCTGCGACAATATCTCCCACAGAGTTTAAAACAGTTGCTAAAGGATCTACCAATGTCCCGATAATCATTACAGCCGGAATAGCTTCCTGAGGTAATTTGTACACCGAGATCATCAGCATTTCACCAATATATCCGCCATTGGGAATTCCGCCCGCTACAATACTTACAAAAACAGTAATACCCAAAGCCAATAAAAGATTGGATGGATCAAAGAAGTCTTTCCCGATAATCAGAAATGCTACGTAAATTTTGATAATAGAAGACATGGAAGACCCGTTTTTATGAAGAGTTGTACCAATAGGAATTACCAGATTGGCAATCGAATCAGGGATACCGATCTTTGAAGCTGCCTGCAAATTAGCCGGCATTGTTGCAAAACTGCTACATGTACTTATCGCCGTAAGACTCGGATAAATAGCATTACTCCAGAAACTTTTCACCCCTTTCTGTCCGTTCGCCATAAACGCATAAATAGAAAAGAATACCAGAAAATAAATAATTCCTGCTACATAATATAATCCTAAAGGTTTAGCATAAAATCCGAAAAGCTGCGGACCTAATGTTGCCACCTGATAGGCAAAATAAGCACCCAAACCAATGGGAGCAAGCTTCATTACTAATAAAAGTAACTCTTTCATTACCTCATATCCCGATGCTATAAAAGTTCTGAATGCCTGTCCGCTTTCTCCTGTTTTTCTGGCAGCAAAACCTGTCATAAAAGCAAAAATAAGAAGTGCAAGCATATTCTGTCTTGAGAAAAGTGCGGTAAATTCTCCCACCGTGAAAAAACTCACAATTCTATTCCCCCAGCTTTCTTCACTGGCAGCTTCCGTAATCATCTCAGAACTTCCGGAAACCCCTGAAACAGGGAAGAGATATACTGCACAAATCGTGAATATAGCGGCAGTTAAAATGAAAAATAAAAAAGTAAGCGCCATCACAAGAATAATCTTCCCGAATTTTGATTGCTGCTCCAACGATGCAATAGAATTGGAAACAGCAAAGAATACCAATGGTACTACACTTACAAAAAGCAGATTAAGAAATATGTCCCCTAAAGGCTTTATGTATTCCACAAAACCGGGAGCAACAATTCCTATGATGCTTCCAATAGTGATTCCCAATAGTAAAAATATGATTCCGGAGTAGTTTTTTAATACCTCTTTCATGTGGCACTTTTTATCAAAGATAGGTTTATTTTTAACATTCTGTTATACAATTTTCAGACCTAAATTTCATAAATTTGGGTAAAATCGTTTCTATGGCTTATATAGATTATTATAAAATTTTAGGTGTAGATAAAAGCGCAACACAAGATGAAATTAAAAAAGCTTACCGAAAACTGGCTAGAAAGCTACATCCCGACTTAAACCCCGATGATAAGGAATCCGAAAGAAAATTCAAAGAACTGAACGAAGCTAACGAAGTACTAAGCAATCCGGAGAATCGTGCCAAATATGATAAATATGGCGAAAACTGGAAACATGGCGAGGAATACGAAAAAGCTCAGCAACAACAAAGACAATATCAACAGCAAAACAACTATGGCGGAGGTTTCTCCGGTGCAGATTTTGGAGAAGGTGAGGATTTTTCAGATTTCTTCCAGGATATGTTTGGTGGAGCAGGAGGTTTTGGCAGAAGTTCAAGAGGCAGAGCTTCAGGAAAGTTCAAAGGACAGGATGTAAATGCTGAGCTAAACTTACATTTAAGAGAGGCAGCAGTTACTCATCCTCAAACTTTTGAAATTAATGGGAAAAAAGTAAGGATTACCATTCCAGCCGGAGTACATGACGGACAGAAAATTAAGTTAAAAGGACACGGAAATCCAGGAATGAATGGAGGTCCGAGTGGAGATCTTTATATAACGTTCAATATTCCTGCTGATCCGGTTTTTGAGAGAATCGGTGATGATCTGAAAATAAAAGTTACCATTGATTTATATACTGCAGTTCTGGGTGGCGACGTGAAAGTAGATACCCTTAACGGAAGCGTGAATCTGAAAGTAAAACCGGAGACTCAAACCGGAACTACTGTAAGACTCAAAGGAAAAGGTTTTCCTGTCTATAAAAAAGAAGGTGAATATGGTGACCTTTTTGTAACCTATGAAGTAAAACTGCCAACCAATCTTACCGAAAAGCAAAAAGATCTTTTTGAACAACTTAAAAACGCCTAAGCTATGAGTGAAAGAATATCACGGGAAGAACTCGTAAGAATATACAATATAGAAATTACTTTTTTTGATGATCTTGTAGAGTACGGTTTGCTCAATATACAGGTTGAAGATAATACTCATTACCTAATGTATGAAGATCTTCCGGATTTTGAAAAATTTGCTAACTGGCATTATGATCTTGAAATCAATCTTCCGGGATTGGAAGTGATTCATAATATGCTGAAAAAACTAGAAGCTTTAAAACGAAGAAACAGAGAGCTGATGAATAAACTTTCTGCTTTGAATGACCAATATGAGGATATTTAGTTTAGTTTTGTAGCTCTTAAAAGCAATTTATATATTATGAGCGTGGAAAAGGTGATTATATTAAAACCTGAGAGAAAGAGTTTTGAAGATATTTATTTTAATGGAAATCAGGGAAGTTTGCTTTTTTCTCCTACTACTAAAGGGAAGACAATAACTACAATTATTGCTGCAATTGCTTTATTGATCGCCTTTTTTATAAAAGGAAGTTTAAGTAAAGAAAGCCAGGGGATCTTATATTTCCTAAGTTTTATACTTCTGCTTTGCGCTGTTTTCCTGTCTGTAAGCGTCAATAAAGTGTCAAGATGGAAAAAACAGGTGAATCATTATCTGAATACACTGGAGAAATGTAAACTCTACGAAATCAGAATTGAACAGAATTTCTTCACAGTTAATATTGATGGAGAAAAAGAAACCAGTGAATGGAAAGATTTTGAATTTTTTGACAGCAATAATGAATTTATTTCTCTGGAAGGAAAATACAATTATATGTTTCCGAGAAAATCAATGAGTGAAAGAGATTATTCTTTATTGAAGACTATTTTAAAA
Organism: Chryseobacterium sp. CS2K3; assembly: GCF_059515185.1. Lineage (NCBI taxonomy): Bacteria > Pseudomonadati > Bacteroidota > Flavobacteriia > Flavobacteriales > Weeksellaceae > Chryseobacterium > Chryseobacterium sp. CS2K3. The sequence continues at coordinate 328,379 of NZ_JCAKRW010000005.1, forward strand.
GATAATATTAATCAACAATAAAAAAAAGGAGCAAAATTTTTGCTCCTTTTTTTATGCTGACGAAATGATAATTTCTGTCTTCCTGTTTTTTTAGTCTAGCCAACCCATTTCCTTCATCCACTCATCATTGTAGATTTTTCCTACATATCTTGATCCGTGGTCGTGAAGTAAAACTACAATAACGTCGTCTTTCGTAAACTGATCTTTCATCTGAACCAATGAAGCAATAGCGCTTCCCGCAGAATAACCACAGAAAATACCTTCTTCTTTAGCCAGCTTTCTTGCATAGATCGCTCCGTCTTTATCCGTTACTTTTTCGAAATGATCAATTACAGACATATCATAATTTTCAGGAATGATATCCTCACCAATTCCTTCAGTAATATAAGTGTAAGCGTGATCATAATGAAGCTCTCCGGTTTCGTGGAATTCCTTTAGGATAGAACCGTAAGTATCTACACCGATTACTTTAATATCTTTATTTTTTTCCTTGAAGAATGTTCCGCATCCTGTAATAGTACCTCCTGTTCCGGCACCTGCTACAAAGTGAGTCAGTTTTCCTTCCGTCTGTTCCCAGATCTCAGGAGCGGTAGACTCGTAGTGAGCTGTTCTGTTGGATAAGTTATCGTATTGGTTTACATACCATCCGTTTTCAGTTTCTTTAGCTAATCTTTTGGATACTGAATAATAAGAACGTGGATCTGTAGGTTTTACGTCTGTAGGGCAAACAATTACCTCAGCACCTACAGCACGAAGAATATCACATTTTTCTTTAGATTGCTTGGAATTCGTTACAAAGATACATTTGTAGCCTTTGATGATCGCAGCTAATGCTAATCCCATTCCTGTATTTCCGGATGTCCCTTCAATGATGGTTCCTCCAGGTTTTAATCTACCGTCTTTTTCGGCGTCTTCTATCATTTTAAGAGCCATTCTGTCCTTTACAGAATTCCCAGGATTGAATGTCTCTACTTTTGCTAAAACTAATGCTGGAAAATCTTCACCTAATACATTGTTAAGCTTTACCAACGGTGTGTTACCTATAGTTTCAAGGATATTTTTTGCGTATTTCATAAATGTTTTATAAGCGATGCAAAGATAATGCTTTTAAAATTATCTATGCTTTGGATAATTTGTAGATAAAATTACAGCAATTGAGTATAAATTCAATTTTATAATAAATGTTGAGTTCAGCCTATTAATTATATTTGATTGCTTTCACCGGAGAAATCTTACTGATCAGATAACTTGGTATAATCAAAGCAAGAGCTGAAATAAGCAGAATCCCTAATGAAATAGAAATTATTGCAATAGGATTAAGATCTACAGGAACTGTACTTACATAATAATTTTCAGGATTAAGCTTAATAACTCCAAAGAATTTTTGAATCAAAATAAGTCCTAAGCCTATAGCATTTCCATACAAAAGTCCCGGAATCATAATGATTAAAGTATAATTGATGAAGGTAGCTCTAATCTGAGCATTGCTTGCTCCTAAGGTCTTAAGCAATCCAATAGAATTGGTTCTTTCAATAATAAGAATAAGAAGAACCATAATAATATTAATAACCACTACGATGAGCATAATAATAATGATCAATGCAATATTCGTGTCAAAAATACTGATCCAGTCGGTGATCTGCGGGAATTTTTCAGTAGCTTTTTCAGCATAGTTTTTATACCCGATCAGTTTTTCAATATCTGGAAAATCTTTATCAATATCGTTGATGTTTTTAAGAAAGATATCAATTCCACCAATCTCATCCGCCTTCATATCCTGAATTTTTCTTGCATGATTGATTCCTCCAATAACGAACTGCTCGTCAATGAGTTTAATATCAGTTCTATAGATCCCTACAATCTTGAATTTACGGTAAAGTGGTTTTTGATCTGCTTTTAAAAATACCGTAACGATACTGTCATTTACTTTCATGTGAAGATCATTAGCAATTTTTTGTGAAATAGCAACATCATTGTTAAAGCCTATTTCTGTAACCTTTGGAGTAGTACCGGCAAGAAGGAATTTTTTAAATCTTAAACTGTCAAAATCCTTTCCAACCCCTTTAAATATAATTCCTGCAAAATTATGTTCATTACGCATAATTCCGGTCACCGTTACATATTTCTGGGTATTTTCTACATCAGGAAGTTCCTTGATCTTAGCCATATTCAATCCTTCCTTATCAAGAACAGAAGTATTGTAAGAAGAATTTGATCGGGTAGACCTTACGGTAATGTGTCCGCTGAAATCTGCGAGCCTTTCCTTAATAGCTTTTTTGGAGCCGAATCCGGTGGCTACAGTAATCAGGGAAACAATGATCCCCAACGCTACAGAAAGCCTGCCAATGAAGATGATAACCCTTGATAGGTTATTTTTGTTATCTTTGGAAAATGCTATTTTTCTAGAGAAATATAAAGGAAACTTCAAGCTTATGAATTTAGATTTCAAAATTAAAAATTTACTTCTGATTTGCCTAATTTTTTTAGGAGTATTCAATCAATATTATTCTCAAACTCAAGATCCAGCAGTTTTTAAAACGGGAGCGGATCAGCCTGAGGTCTATTTACCACTTTTAAAAGGGAAAACAATCGGGGTAGTGACGAATCAGACAGGCTTAATGAGTGACAGGACTCATTTGGTAGATTTTTTAGTGAAAAACGGAGTGAAGATTAAATCTATTTTTGCTCCTGAGCATGGTTTCAGAGGTGATGCTGACGCCGGAGCTAAAGTGAAGAATGGAGTAGATGTGAAAACTGGAATTCCAATCGTATCTTTATATGCAAGCAATAAAAAGCCCAAGCCTGAGCAACTGGCAGGAATAGATCTTGTTGTTTTTGATATTCAGGATGTGGGAGTAAGATTCTATACTTATATTTCTACGTTAACCTATTTAATGGAAGCAGGAGCTGAAAATAATGTTGAAGTAATGGTACTGGATCGTCCAAATCCACATGATGGTTATACTGACGGACCGGTTCTAAGAAAAAAATGGGCAAGTTTTGTCGGAATGCACGAAGTACCTGTAGTCTATGGATTAACCATTGGAGAATACGGAAAAATGGTGAATGGTGAAAAGTGGCTGAAAAATGGTGTTCAGGCTAAGTATACTTTAATTCCGATGAAAAACTATCATAAAAAGCAACGTTATCCGATGCTGGATAAGCCATCACCTAATTTACCTAATGATAAAGCAATTAATTTATATCCAAGTCTTTGCTTTTTTGAAGGAACTCAGGTTTCTGTCGGAAGAGGTACAGACCAGCCTTTCCAGATTTATGGTTCTCCCTGGACGCAAGGTTTGCCATACAAGTTTACACCTCAGCCAAGTTATGGGGCAAAAGATCCTTTTCTAAACGGAAAACTATGCTATGGCGAAAATCTTTCCGATTATCCTAATGATTTAAGAGAATTGAACTTGGAATGGGTGATCAAAGCCTATAAAAATTATAAAAATCCTGAAATGGATTTCTTTTTGAAGAATTTATGGTTTGATACTTTGTCCGGAACTGATGAATTCAGAAAGCAGATTATTGCTGGAAAACCAATTCCGGAAATTAAGGCTTCATGGAAAAAAGATTTAGAGAGTTTTGAGAAAATCAGAACCCGATATGTGGTTTATGAAGATTAATAAAGACGAGCCTGAAGTTTGAAGATGGGAGCTGCAGCTTATCAAGGTCATAAAAAAAATGACTCTTTTCTTTTAAAAGTCATTTTAGTAGTATACGTCTGAAAGTAACTTCCAGCTTCACGCTTCCAACTCCCGACTTTTTTAATCAAAATTTTGGGGTGGGTTTTTGTCATTTTTGCCCTTATTCAATATAAATAATCCGATTGTTAAACCTACTACTCCTGCAAAAGCCGTTAATAAAGCTCTCTGCAATTTATCTGGAAGATCATTTCCCAGATAGTTCATTAAAAAAAGGATCACAAAAGTGATCACTGAAATGATAATATGATTTTTTCCGAATGGTTTCATTGTATTATTTGAATTTGTAAGAGATCATAACACCGCCTCTGTAAGGGATAATTTCACCACTTCTGTTAAGACCTTCTTGTCCGTCGTAGCGTTTTCCTGTAGTACGATCATAGCCTTTATAGAAGCCTTGAGATGTTCCGATAGTTGCATAAAGATCAAGATTCCAACGTTCTGATAACTGGAACTGATAACCTCCTGTAATTCCTAGCATAATAGAAAATCCTTTTTGATAGAGATTGGAATTGATGAAAACTTCTCCATCATCTTTTACATGCAAATTATCATTCCAATAGTTCCATTTTTGAAGGTTATAGGCTGCAAAAGATAAATTAGCTCCCACATACCAATGCTTAAAAGCCTCATTGAAGTAATATCTTCCTTCTGCAGATACAGAATAAAATTGTAATTCATGTCCTGCAAATGACTTCCATGGTGAGACAAAAACATCCCCCTGAATAGTATATTTCGGACTGATTTGTTTTTCTACACCCAAATTAATAATACCGATTGGCAGTAAAAGAGCATTTCCCTTTACATATAAACTTTTTTCCCCAGTTTGTTCCTGCTCCTGAGCATGTAACGATCCTATTGAAAGGAACGCCAGTGCACTCGCTAATACTCTGTATTTCATCAATGTGTTATTTTATTTGCTTTAATAATTCTTCTGCTAGTTTAGAATCTTTGCCGTTTCGAGCTGCTAAATTTTTAGACATTTCAGCATAATTTTGAGCTACTTCCTTATTTCCCGTTAACAAATACAGCTTACTTAAAATATAGGTGTTCTCAGAATTTTCTCCTCTCATAACGGATTTTTCAGCCCATTCGGTTGCTTTTTTTAATGAAGAAGGCGTTTTTACATGATCTGCAAACACCCATGCCGCTCTTAACAGCTCTTCAGGATTGAATGCTTCTGAATTTTTATAATAGTCTAAAGCTGCTTTCTCATATTCTGGGAAATTGGCATTTCTCTCATAGTAGCTTAGCTTTGTTTGATTCAGTTTTGTAATGGCAACCTCTTTTCCAACCAATGGTTCAGCAGCCTTCAAAAAGTATTCATCGTTGATTTTTTTATTTTTATCATCAATGGATTGGTCTGCTATTTTTGCTAATTTCAATTGAGCATCGAATTCTTTGTAAGTTTCTTCAGGAAGGAACTTAATGATCTCAGCTTTTCTTGAACTAAAGGTTTTATAATTGGGATCTTCCATAGATTTCAGGAAGTATAGTAATAATCCTATTTCGTCTTTAGTAAGTTCTTCAGTGCTCTTCTTATTTTCAAAATATCTTTCGGAAGCTTTTTTAGCGAATTCATAATCACTATCAGAATTAAGCTTCATAATATTGATAAGAAATGCAGGATCTTTTTCTCCTTTAGCAAATCTATCTTTCAGAGATCCTCCTTTTCCTCCCTGAGAATTAATATCCTGAGCCATTGCCACAAAAATGCCCTCTTCCATATAACCTGAATTTCTGGAAACAAGTTCTCCTTCACCGTTTAGAAAAAGATAAGTAGGATAAGAACGAACTCCAAATTTTGAGGCAATATCTCTTCCTTCACCTTTTTCCATATCAAATCTGGCATTGATGAAATTGGTGTTGAAATAATTTCCAACAGCTTTCTGAGTGAAGACATTTTTCTCCATCATTTTGCATGGACCACACCACGAAGCATAGGCATCAATAAAAACCAATTTTTTTTCCTTCTTGGCTTTTGCAATAATATCTTTGAAAGGTAGGTCTTGGAACTGAATAGATTCCTGAGCAGAAATAACGATAGCACAAAAAATAGATATCCCGGAGATGATCTTCTTCATTTTCAAATAAGATTTGAAGCGAAGATAATTATTTTTCAAAATATAAAAGCCTTAACTCGTGTTTTGATAGTGATATTAACTAAATTTAAGACTTATGAGATTGTTGTTCTATGCTTTTCTGCTGATTCAGTAGTGTGATTAATTTTTTATAATTCATGAAAATTTAAGTCTGTTAAAGGTGTTGTATATCATCAGTTTAGAAATAAAATGATTTTATTCTGAAGTTTTTATAGCTGTAAAAGCGGTATTGAACATGAATTTTAAGATAAAATTATTTCACCAAATGGTCCTCAGATGTTTGTTATATCTTTGCAAACTAATAAATTATCCACAAAAGAGATTGTAAAAATGTAGGCTTTATTTCACATATTGCCAGGTTTTCTTTTGTGATAATATGAATGCAGAAGAAATTGAATATTAGTTTTAAACACGCCTTATCCCAAAAATCTGTTTATATCGCTGCCTTATCTGCCTGCTTAATTGCTGTGGTGGCTTTTGCTGTTTTAAGTCTTTTAATCACTGAAGACAATCGTAAAAATACTGAAGATTTTGCCAAAAAAACGTTTTTCAGGAAGTATGAATCGGTTGAAAATGAATTCAGGAATATTGAGGATTATCAGTATTTGCTGCGGGCACTGATTCAAAAGGACGGATTGAAGAATTATAAAGACTATTCTCTGGTTTTAAATGATTTAAATAAAAAAAGAAATCTTTTAACATATAGCTGGTATTATTATCAAAATAACGGAACCGGAAAGCCGGAAAGTAATAATCCATTAGCTGATCTTTTCAGAAACAGAGAAAACCCTGATAGTTCCATCATTATAAAAAATAATGGTCCGGGACATTTTAAAGATCTTCTGAGGACTCGTAAAGACAGTATCTATTGGATGAGCTATGATTCTCTTGTACTTCCAGATAAAAATATGCTGTATTATGGCTCTACCGTAAGTTTGGATGATCTCCACCAATATTTCATCAATGTAGATAAAAGTTCAAATACTTATGCCTATGTTTTTACAAAGGAAGGAATCTGTATTACTCATCCTGAAAAGAAATACCTTGGAAAGAATATTTTCGAGTTTACAGATATTAAGCCAAAAGATACTTTAATCAGCATTACCCAAACAGGTTATACCAAAGAAATTGCCATTTCCGAGTATCTTGGAGTGGAGGTTACCCGGTTTATAAAACCTTTAAAAACAGATAATTTTGATGGATATACTGTAGTAAATCACGTTAATTTTATTATTGATGAAAATACAAATAAGGTGAAAAAGTATACGGTGTTTATATTTCTGGCAGCTTTATTCCTTATTGTTACTGTCTTTTTCCTGTTTCAAAGGTCTTCCAATATTGCATATAAAGAAAAAGAAAAAATTCAGTCTGAAAAAAACCTTTTACTGATTGAAAATGAGAAAATGCATAAAGCGGAAGTCATCAATCAGCTTCAACAGCTTAAGAATAATATTAATCCACATTTTTTATTCAACTCTTTGAATTCTCTTTATATGTTAATAGGAATCAATAAAGAAAATGCTCAGAAGTTTACGATGAATCTTTCTAAAATATACAGATATCTCATTGTTCCTCCAAAGGAAAATATAGTTCCTGTATCAAAAGAAATTGATTTTATCAAAAAATATATGGATCTCCTGAAAAGCAGATTTGATGAAGAATTACATTTTGAATTGAATATAACATGTCCAGAGAGTTTAGAAAAGCGCATTCCTTATTTATCGCTTCAGATTGTAATGGAAAATGCTATAAAACATAATGTTGCCACGATTGATCAGCCCATGGAAATCATCATCATTGTAGAAGAGGAAGGGGTTACAGTAAAAAATACTTTTCAGCCTAAAAAAGAAGCCGTGCAGGGGGAGAAATTCGGAATTGATTATTTGAACCAAATTTATGAATATTTTAAAAATAATATGCTTCATATTTCAGTAGATGGTGATTATTTCATATGTTTTTTACCGTTAATGAAGTGAAATTGAAAAAATCCATTCACTCCCGAAAATTAACCTTTCACTCCCTAAAACCCATTATATAAGTCGCTATACCTCTAGCTTTGCCAGCTGAAACTAAGATATTTACTATTTGGAATGAATCGGACTATTTTAATGAAGAATTACAGGCTTGCACTGTATCTTGGACTTGCCATGGCATCGCCGGCGGTACTTGCACAGAAGAAAGACACTGTAAAAACGACCAAGGAAAAAACTGAAAAAGCAGATATTTCATCATCAAAAAAATCAAAAAAAATTGAAGAACTGATCAAGAAAGGAACTTATAAGAAAGGACTTTTTAATACGATTCAGGTAAAAACAGATGTTTATTTTGAAATTCCAGACAGCTTGATGAACCGTCAGTTTTTGGTTGTCAATAAACTATCTCAGGTACCGATGCAGGTGAATGAGGCTGGTTTGAATAAAGGAATGAATTATGAGAATAAGATCATTTCTTTTCACCGTGACAGAATTGCCAAAAAGGTTTGGGTAAGAACTTCTGAAGCTAAAGTATCATCTCCTAAAAATGATGCTATTACCAAATCTGTGAAGGATAACTTCTCAGAATCTATCATTGAAGTTTTTGATATTGAAGCTCAAAACAACGATTCCACTTCTGTGGCAATTAAGGTGAATAAAATTTTTGACGGAAATCAGAAAAGCTTTAATGATGTTCTTGCCAATGTAGGACTTGGGGGATCGGTAAAATCAAGCCTTTCCTATGTAGAAGGTGTGAAAACATTTCCTCAAAACCTGGTGGTGAAATCCCAATTGAGTACTTCTGTAAATGAAGGCGGGGTAGATCTTCCTGTAACATTAGGAGTGACCACGAACCTTGTATTACTTCCTAAAGTTCCGATGAAACCAAGAGTAGCTGACCAGAGAGTTGGGTTTTTCTCTGAGAAACACTGGTTCTTCAATGACCGTCAGCAGAAAATGGATGAGAAATTCTTCATTACCCGATGGAACCTGGAGCCTAAGGATGAAGATAAGGAAAAATATCTGAGAGGTGAACTGGTAGAGCCTAAAAAACCGATTGTTTATTATATAGACCCTGCAACTCCAAAGCAGTGGCGCGAAAAAATCATCGCAGGTGTTCACGACTGGCAGGTTGCCTTTGAGCAGGCAGGTTTTAAAAATGCTGTAATTGCCAAAATGCCGGACGAAAAAGATGAAGATTTTGATATTGATGATGTAAGATATTCGGTAATTACTTATGCTGCCTCTCCTAAATCCAATGCGATGGGACCATCAGTAGTAGACCCGAGAAGTGGTGAGATTATAGAAGCAGATATCATCTGGTGGCATAATGTAATGACTTCTCTTCAGGAATGGATGAGAATTCAGATAGGACCTATAGACCCGAAAGCGAGAGGAAATAAATTCAGTGATGAATATATGGGGGAAGCTATTCGTTTTGTGTCATCTCATGAGGTGGGGCATACCTTCGGATTGAAGCATAATATGGGATCTTCCTTTGCGTTTCCGGTAGAATCTCTTCGTTCCAAAGAGTTTACTGATAAAATGGGGGGAACAGCTCCGTCCATCATGGATTATGCCCGTTACAATTATGTAGCTCAGCCGGAAGATGGTGTTACTGCTATTACTCCAAAGATCGGAATCTATGATAAATATGCCATTGAATGGGGCTACCGTTGGTATCCGGACGAATTTGCGGAGAAAAAAGCATTGAGAAATCTGATAGAAAAGCATGAAGACGATCCAATGTATTTCTATGGTGAGCAACAGAGCTACCTTGAAACAATAGATCCGCGTTCACAGTCTGAAGACCTTGGAGATGATGCTATGAAAGCCAGCGAATACGGAATGAAAAACCTGAAAGTGGTAGTCAAGAATCTTTTAAACTGGTCTTATGAAGATGGTAAGGATTATACGGATGCTGGTAGATTATATATGGGTACTATCGGGCAATGGGATCTGTATACAGGACATGTGATGGCAAATGTGGGAGGTATTTACCTGAACAATACTGTTTTTGGTAATAAGAAAAAAGCTTATGAAGCAGTACCTGCTGAAACCCAGAGAAGAGCGGTAGATTATCTGGTGAAAAACTCGATCAATCTTCCGGAATGGCTGTTCTTCAACCCGATTACAGAAAAAACCTATCCGGTGAAAAATTCACCAATGGGACCTTTCGAGCAGGCACCTTATACTTTAGCAAGAGGAATGCAGTATGCCAATATTTATTCCTTGTTTATGGATGACAGATTGCTAAGGCTCCTTGAAAATGAATTAAAACATGAAATGTCAGGTTCAAAAGATGAGGTTTACACCGTAGAAAATCTGTTTGATCAGGTAAGAAAGGCAGTTTTTAACAAAAAAGGAAGCCTTACGATTCTTGAAAAAATGGCACAGAAGAATTATGTAGATGCCCTGATTGTTTCAGTAAATAAACTATTTGAAAAAACAGCAGTGAAAGGTTTGAAGACAGATGAAACATTACAGATGCCATTGATCTGTAACTATCATGAAGAAGGAAAAAACCTTAGAAACATTAATTATTCATCCATGAAAAGAGTATCTGAAGTGACAACTTATAAAAGAGCGGAACTACAAAAAGTTCTGGACTTACTGAATACAACCAGATACAAAGGTGATGATGCTTCAAGAGCTCATTACACAGATTTAATCATTCGTATTGAAGAGGCTTTAAACAAATAAACAGCAATGAAAAAAACTCTAGTACTTTTACCTCTTTTAGCTGCTCAGGTTGCTTTTGCTCAGGAAAAGAAAACGATTACGGGTAAGATAGAAGATGGTAGCACTTCCAGCGTAATTGCTGGAGCATCTATAAAAATAGAAGCACAATCTGTTTCTACAAAAACCGATTTAGACGGAATTATCGAAAGTGTATCTGTAGGTACAGTTGCCGATAAAGACGGAAAATTTATATTGGAAATACCAGTAGATACCAAATCTATTCTGGTGAGTTATCCGGGATATGAATCAAGGATGATTCTTATCAATGAAGACAAAACAAATTATACAGTAAGACTGACACCTGAAATTTCAGATAAAAACAAAATTCAGGAAGTCATCATTACAGGATATCAGAAGATCGAAAAACGCAAGCAGACTTCAGCAGTTGCAACCGTTAAAATGGATGCAATTAGCCAGGCAGGGGTTGCGAGTGTAGACCAGATGTTATCAGGACAGATTGCCGGTGTGGTAGTGACTCCTGAAACAGGATCTCCGGGAAGTCCGGCAAAGATCAGAATTCGTGGAACAGCATCTCTTTCGGGACCTCAGGATCCGTTATGGGTAATTGATGGACTTCCATTGGAAGGAAACGATGTGCCTAACTTCAGTGATAAAGATAATATAGACCAGCTTCAGAACTTTTCAATTGCAGGGCTGAACCCGAATGATATTGAAGATATAACGATCTTAAAAGATGCTGCTGCTACAGCTATCTATGGAGCAAGAGCAGCCAATGGAGTCATTTCCATTACCACTAAAAAAGGGAAAAAAGGAACCCTGAAACTGAACTTTTCAGCAGATACATTTATCACAGCCCGTCCGGACTTTGATAAACTTAATCTTATGAATGCTTCTGAAAAAGTAGATCTTGAATTATCACTTGCCAGAAATACAGGGTTGACATACCGTGCTGATAGAGGAGAAGTCATGAGAATTTTAACTCAAAACCAACAGCTTGATGATTTTAGAAACGGAGGTTTTGATGCTTTGAATCCATTGACTCGTCAGCAGATTAATGCATTAAGAAACAATAATACCGATTGGGGAAAATTACTGTACAGAAATGCAGTAAATAAACAATATGGAGTAAGTATTTCAGGAGGAAGTGACCGTTCTGATTATTACTTCTCTCTAGGGTATTACGATGAAGAAGGAACAACCATTGGTACAGGTTTCAAACGTTACAACCTGACCTTGAAGAATAATTATAAACTAAGCGATAAATTAAATGCCGGAATCTCTATTTTTGGTACCCAAAGTGAGAAGGAGTCATTTATGACAGATGCAGATGCAGCAGCAAGCCCTGTTAATTATTCAAGAAATGCCAATCCTTATCTGTCCCCTTACAACCCGGATGGAAGCTACAGATATGATAAGGATATGGATGGTTATAAAGATGTATATGTTCCGTTCAACTTCCTTGAGGAAAGAGAAAATACAAATTATACACTGAAAAACCACTCTCTGAAAGCAATATTGGATTTAGAATATAAGGTTTCAAAAAGCTTAAGATTTACTTCACAATTGGGAATTCAGTACGATACCAATAAAACGGAGAAATATGCTGCTGAAAACACTTATTTTACAAGAAAATTCAGAGAAGGGACACGTTATTATAAGGATGGACAGTACCGTTATTACTTACCTGTAGGAGGGATAAAACAAAACTGGAACAATGAGTTCTTCCAATACAACTGGAAAGTACAGGGAACATACAATACCAAAATCAATTCAGTACATGAAATTGACTTGATGGCAGGAACAGAAATCCGTAAAACGGATGATAATACAACGCTTACCAGAGCATTTGGTTATGATGCTGCCACAAGAACCGGAACACCAATTGTTTTCCCAAGCTCCAATGATGCTGCAGAAAAGAAATATGAGACGTACCGTGAGATGCCTCGCGTAGAAAATGCTTATGCTTCCATGTTTGCTACAGCTTCTTATACCTATGACCAGAAGTATACTTTCTTCGGAAGTGTAAGATATGATGGAACTAATTTATTTGGTGTTAATAAAAAATATAGATACTTACCGATATGGGCAGTGTCCGGATCCTGGTTGGTGACAAAGGAAAATTTTATGAAAAATATTCCTGTGATTTCTAATCTTAGATTAAGAGCTTCTTACGGATTACAAGGGAATATTGACCGTAATACTTCACCATACTTTATCGGGGAATATGGATATACCAATATATTGCCAGGAACAAAAGAGAACGTTATAAACGTGATCAGCCCTCCAAATGACAAACTTCGTTGGGAAAAAACAACAAATACCAATTTGGGTATTGATCTGGGCTTCTTCCAAAACCGAATCAATCTTACAGCAGATGTTTACAACAGAAAAGGTACGGATATGATTAGTATGAGAGAAGTTCCGCTGGAGTCAGGATTTGAATATACAATGGCAAACTGGGGAAGTCTTACCAATAAAGGTTTTGAATTGGCAATTTCTACCAGAAATATCAATAAAGATAATTTCAAATGGTCTACCACGATCAACTTTGCGCATAACAAAAGTAATGTGGTGAGTGAACAACCTCGTGATAATGCCCGTCTTCCTACCAGAGAAGGACTACCGGTAAATGCCATTTTTGCATTGAAAACTGCAGGAATAGATGAAAACGGAAACCCAATGTTCTGGAAAGGCAATGAAAAAGTGAAAATTGAAGATTTCTTCGGATTGTATGATCCCTATGCAGATTTCCTTCCTGGTTATTTTGCTCAGTCAAAACTTTCAAACGAAGAAGTGAGGAATCTGTTTACCTATGTAGGAGACAGAGACCCGAAATTTACAGGAGGTATCATCAATACCTTTAAAATACATGATTTTGACGTAACAGTTTCTGCAACATTCAACCTTAAGCAGATGGTTATGAGAACACCGTCCTATAAAGGAATGGAACTGGATAGAGGAAGAAATTATACAAGAGAGATCTATGAAGCTGGAACTACACTTCCAGGTATTACCAGCCCTGAAGCAGATAGCAACCCGGGATGGATGGGGAATAAATGGCTTTTAGATAACAGCTACAATGTTTACAATCTGTTAGATATCTGGGCGAAGGAAATCAGTTATGTGAGAATCAGTAGTATCCGTTTAGGATATACGCTTCCTAAGCAATTTACCAACTCAATGGGAATAAGTAATCTGAGAGTGAGCGTTGAAGGACGTAACCTTTTCGTATTCAGTAACGGATACAAAGGATATTTCGATCCGGAAACTTATGGAAATATTTATGCACAGCCTATTTCCCGTTCTGTTACACTTGGATTTAATGTTTCTTTTTAAAACTTGAAAAAAATGAGAAAAATAACAACATTTATCGCATTGGCAGCTCTTAGTTTTACCAGCATAGGATGCGATAGATTTTTAGATATTCAGCCTGAAGGGAAAGTAGTTCCTGTAAATGTAGACGATTACAGAAAAGTGCTTACATCGGCTTATGCAAAATACCCTGAGCATAAATCTCTATTAGCATTACGTACAGACGAACTTAGTCTGGATGAAAATGCCAGCGGATTTGCTTATAACCGTGAACTTGCCATGTGGAAAGACACAGGTTATGATTCCAATACAGTAGAATATCCATGGGTAAGATTCTATTCCACCATTTTTTACCTGAATCAGATTATCAATGAAGGAAGTAAAACGATGGCAGATTCTCCCGAAAAGCAACAAATATTAGCTGAAGCATATGCATTGCGTGCCTATTCATATTTTGATTTGGTTAATTTGTATGGTAAGCAATATAATGCTGCTACAGCATCTACAGACAAAGGAGTGCCAATCAGTTTGGAAATTGATGTAGAGCAGGTGTTGAAACCTTCTTCCGTACAGCAGGTATATGATCAGGTATTTGCTGATATTGCAAAAGCAGAAGGTCTGATGCTGGAACAACAGCAGCCAACAGGGAATAACTACAGGTTTTCCAAAATTTCTTTAAAAGCATTTCAGGCAAGAATCGCACTATATCAGAGTGATTGGAACAAAGCACTGGATTATTCACAGCAGGTGCTTGCTATCAAAGACGGGTTAAGTAATTTAAATACAACCAACGTAGCTCCCCATCATTATGCCTCTGTAGAATCTATTCTGGCTTTGGAAAATGCATTCAATGGTTCTGTAAAGAACAATTTATCTTATGCAGCTCCGGAACTTATTTCAGCATACAATAAAACTACAGATAAGAGATTTGGGCTTTATTTTGAAAAGGATTCAGATCGTTATAATGTTATTAAAAAAGGAGATTCCGAATTTAGAGTAAGCTTCAGAACGGCAGAAATGTATTTTATCAAGTCTGAAGCCTTATTGAAATTAAATAAAATTGATGAAGCTAAAGAAACTTTATTAACTGTTTTAAAAAACAGATATACTCCGGAAGGATATGCATCAGTGCAAAACCAAGTTGCTCCGATGAATACTATCGATTTCATGAATTTTATTCTGGACGAAAGATTTAGAGAATTCGCACTGGAAGGTCAGCGATGGTTTGATCTTAAAAGAACAAGCCAGAAAAAGATCATTCATACAATCAGTGGAAAAGAATATATTCTTGAGCAGAATGATGTGAGATATACGATAGCATATCCGCAAAGTGCAAGAAAGAATAATCCTAATTTATAACACTTCATATTAACAAACCCTCGAAACCGCCAGAGCTTAATCGTTCTGGCGGTTTTTTTGTACTTTTGCATTGTTATGAAAATTGCCATAATCGAAGACGAGCTGCTGGCTGTTAATTATCTGAAAGAGCTTTTAGATAAGCAAAATATTGTTCCCGTGACGGAAACAGTAGTTCTTCGTTCCAAAAAAAAGGCAATAGACTTCTTCGAAAACGATTCTGCAGACCTTATTTTCATGGATATTCATCTTGGAGACGGGATGAGCCTTGAGATTTTTGAGCAGGTGGAACTTTTCGCACCTATCATCTTCATTACAGCTTTTGATGAGTATGCAATGAGGGTTTTCAAACATTTTACAATAGATTATCTTTTAAAACCATTTGAAGAAGAAGATCTGCATCAGGCATTACAGAAGTTTGTTTCTATCCGGAATAACTTTGATCCCGAACCCGTTTTGAAATCTATTTCCACATTACGTCAGGGAGAAGATGCTGAGGTGATGAAACGTTTTATGGTAAGAGAAGGCAATAAGCTAAAGTCTATAGATGAAAATAATACAGCTTACTTCTTTGCATCCGGAAAATACCTTTTCCTGACAACAATGGATCATCATACCTACATCTATGATGACACTATTAAAGATATTATTCAAAAGTTAAATCCACAGGTTTTCTTTAAAGTGAATCGAAAATTCATCATTAATAAAGAAGCAATTACAGAAATTATCAAGCATTCAAGTCAAAAAGTAGAACTGAAGCTTTCTCCGGAACCTGAAGTGAACACTGAGATTTTTATTAGCAAAATGCAGATTGCTGAGTGTTTGAACTGGCTGAATAGCTGAGGTATTTTATAAAATATTCTTATTCATCTTAGGTAATGTCTTCTTTAATCTGCTCTCAAAAGATACAGTTAAAGAAAGACAAAATCCTGGTCAATGAAAAAGAAACCGGAATCCTGAAATCTCCTTATCGGGATCATTTTGAGTTTCATACTTTAAAAAATGAAAAGGTTTTTGATGAAGACTTCAAGGGTTACCTTAGCAAAAGATCAGTTTCTTTATTATCTGGATATGAAATCTACAGACGGTAAAACTACTCAGATTCCGTATGAAGTATTAATAGCATCTTTTAAGCCCGATAGAATTGTGAGTACAAATTAGATTTTATATTGATAATAGAGTTATTAAATCAGCTTACCCTAATTTTAAGTAAATTTATAAAAATAACTGAATAATGAATCAAAATATAATAAATCAATATAACATTTCTTTTCAAAATAGAGTTTATGAATGGGAGACTTTTGGTAAAAAAATAAGTAAAATAGTCACTACTAATAATAAATATTTAACTTCTTTTTTAAATTCTTGGAATTCAGTGGAACAAATAAATAATTCTTTATTACCTGATATAATTCAAGCATCTAATAATCCAAGCTTAGAAATTGATAGTGATTCGGCAATAGTAGATATTATTATGGGGGATAATTTAGTAGACTTTTACGATGATACTTTAGGATATGTAAATAGTATACCTTTACAGGACTTTAAGGAAATTGTAATAGGATGGAGGGACTTCTTAGAAGCTCTACCTCTAAGTGGATCAAAAGTGTAATTCCTTATATTTTATCAATTTTATCTAATATTTTAAGGAAATTAAGTAACCCCTACTTAATATGTCATTTCTCAGAATAAAGAAATAGAATTTAAATTTTTAGCTCATATAGAAGCTGAAGATATGGATGCTGTATTAAAATTAATAGAATAGAACATTATGAATATAGAATTTTTAAAATATTTACAAGATAATCCGGCAGCAAAACCCGGTAATATTGAATATGAAGGAAGAATTGAACCTCTCTCTCTTTCTGAAATACAACAGTTGGAAGCTATATACAATAATGGGAATATATTTCCCAAAGCATTAAGAGAACTTTTATTTCTTGCAGGAAAACGATGTTATGTATTAACATATAATATATTTGAAAATCAGCATGAGCTCCAAGAAGAGCCTAGATTATGGCTTCAAGAAAATAATAAAATAATAAATCGCCCCTTCTATGTTATTGAAGCAAGAAATATTGAAGAGTCATTTTTATTTGTTTATTTAGATGAAGGAGATGATCCAATAGTTCGACAAGCATATTTATTTGATAGAAGTGATATGCAATTTATTAGCAGTTTATTAGAGAAAAAATTATCTCAATTGATAAAATATCATATTGATATAAAGAAGGAGGGATATAATCCTTTTTAATATACTTATTGGTTTATTTATTAGAAATAAGGTAGGGTGAATAAATCTAACAACCTACTTAATAAGGCTTTTGTTTGCCTAAACCAAAGCCTTCCACTCACCCAAACACAAAATTATTTTATGTCAAATCAGAAAAAGTTGGGAACTACTACAAAATCTATACTTTTTATTAAACCATAGATCATTCTCTAATGGCAAAAAAAGATGATTCAAATGCTTTACTTTAGGAAACTAAGAAGTCCGAGATTATCGATAAAGAAGTTTCATATAGATGCATTCGCTTCAAAAGAATCAATTTGATTGATTCCGTTCTTAGTACCCTTAAAAATATGGATAAAATCCTAAAAACTATGCGTTAAATTAACACAATATTATACTTTTGGGATCAAGCACAAAAGTTAGGGACTAAGAAAAAAGTTTGGTTAATCTGAAAAAAAAATAAATTATCTTTTTACTCCTCTAAGCTTTATACTTAAATTTTCTATAAACGCAAAGACATGATGGAATTGATTATTGATAAGGGGGCTAAGAAAGCGACAAAAGTCGCTGATGAAGCGATGTAGATACGCGTATGCTTAGAAAGAATCAATACAATTGATTCAAGCTTTGCTTCCTAAAATACAACACCAGATAATATAAATCCTTTGCGTTAAATTTTAAAATTAAACTGATCTAAATATTTTAAGCCCCACAACTTTTGCGCTTGATCCCTTAGAAGTTAATATATTTTGTAAAGAAGGTATGCTTTATTAAAGATTGAAATCTTTTTTAACTTTGTAAAGAGAGGTTAAGCTTTATGTTGCTCTCACTTCTGCATATTCTTTTAGAAGGTATTATTAAAAACAAAAAAACCTCTGAATAATCAGAGGTTTTAAAGTGGTTTCTCCAGGAATCGAACCAGGGACACATGGATTTTCAATCCATTGCTCTACCAACTGAGCTAAGAAACCATTGTATTTTTGTTTGTCTTACTTCGTTGTTTTAAAGTGATGCAAAAGTACTATGTTTTGCTATACAAAGCAAGTATTCATCGTACTTTTTTTACTTTTGGTGAAAAACTTATTGATTATCAGTCTGATTATTTTCCTGCTCTTTTCGAATCTGTTCACTCATTTCTTCCAATACAGGTTTGATCGTACTTTCCGGAAGATCACTAATTCGAATATACATCAATCCGTCGATGGCATCATTAAAATTTGGATCCACATTAAAAGCAATTACTTTCGCATTTTGCTTAATATATTTTTTGATCAAAACCGGTAATCTTAATTCTGGCTCAAGATCATCAATAATTTTATCCAGCTTATTAAGATCAGATTCCATTTCTTCAAAGAAAATATTCTTATCTCTGTCACGCAGTTTTACCTTATATTCATTCCTTGGAGTGATATACTGAGCTACTGCAGAGTCAAAATAATTGGAACGCATAAATTCAATCATCAGTGATTTTGAAAACTCTGAGAACTTGTTGGAGATACTTACCCCTCCCATCAGGAATTTATGATCCGGATTTCTCAGGCAGACATGTACAATTCCTCTCCATAAAAGGAAAAGTGGAAGAGGCTTCTGCTGATATTCCTGACAAATATAAGCACGTCCCATTTCAATAACCTTTTTAAAGAAAGGGTGAATATCCTGTTCAAATTCAAAAAGAGAACTTGTATAAAAGCCTTTAACACCATATTTTTTCATTACCTCTCTACCCAATGCCATTCTGTAGGCACCAGCCAGTTTTTTCTCACCATTATCCCAAAGGAAAAGATGATGGTAATGTTTATCATACTCATCAAGGTCAAACGGAAGATTACTTCCTTCACCCACAGCACGGAAAGTCAATTCTCTCTGACGTCCGATTTCCCTCATAATAGAAGGGATTTCTTCGTAGGTAGTAAAGTAGATCTCATAGTTTCCATTGCTGAAAAGCATTTTATCCGTTCCTCGTAATTTGTCAACATCCTTCACGATATCTTCCAAAGGAGTTTCGTCAATAATGTTCTGAACAATATTTTCTTCTTTTAATAAAGGGAATTTTACCGATAAATTCTGAAGATTGATGCTTTGTGCAAGGGATTTTCTCTTTTCATAATAAGATTTCATCATATACACCTTACGTTTCAGAAACTCACCAAGCTCTTCAATCGTTTCCATATCATCCATTGCCTTTACAGTGATAGGTCTTCCGATTCTGATTCTGATAGGTTTTTCCCTGTCATTCATCATTTCAGCCGGAAGCATCAATGTTTGTAAATTCGGATGAAGTTTTGCCACCTGATAAAATAAGCGGCTGTTTTTCGCATGGAAATACATAGGAACTACAGGTACTTTAGCCATTCTGATGAGCTTAAGTGCCGTTTTTTCCCATTCTTTATCTAAAATTTCTCCGTAAGGATTATTTTTATTAGAAACCTCTCCAGCCGGAAAAATACCCACGCAGCCTCCGTTTTGCAGATGCTTAAGCGTTTCACGCATTCCTGAAGAACTGCTGTATGCTTCTTTTCTGTTTTCAAAAGGATTTACAGAAATTACGAAGGGTTCCATAGGTTTTATTTTCTCCAAAAGGAAATTACCCATCACCTTAAAATCCGGACGAACTTCCGATAAGATTTTGCACATCAGAATTCCGTCAATAGCACCCAGAGGATGATTGGATACCAAGATAAATGGTCCTGTTTTCGGGATTTTTGCCAGATCCTCTTCAAAAGCTACATAGCTTAGGTTTCTTTCTCTTACAAATGAGTCGAAAAAGTCTTTGCCTTCCTTATCTTTTAATTTGTCGTATAATTTATTTACTTCGTTTATTTTGGCAATGCTCATCACGGCAGATGCTACTGGATTCTTTAGAAACCCAATTTTACTTAAGCCGGAAGCTTTGATCAGATCGTTTTTCGAAATTAAACTCATGTGTGTTTAGTCGCAATTAATATTATTGTGTTACCATTTGAAGCGTATTCTTAGAAATTTGTTCCAATAATACATTTTTTTCGTGGTAAAATCTATCAATGTGATCCATCTTCGCATTTCTTACTGTGAATAAAGATACATTTTTAATTGCTTTAGTTTTAAAAATTTTTTGAAGCTCTTCATTAAGTTCTTCAATATGATTAAATTTATCCTCCAGACATAATGCCAGTGAAATAGCAGAATTCTGCATCAGAGAAACTTTGATTTTATACTTGGATAAATACCCGAATATTAAGCTCATATGATCTTCTGCAATAAAAGAAAAGTCTCTGGTAGAAATTTTTAACAGAGCCTGGTTTTCTTTTAAAATATAAGATTCCTCCTGCTGATTTTTGTCTGAAGCGCCCACTTTTGTTCCTTCTTTTGTAGGATCCACGAAGGATTTAACGTAGAAAGGAATGTTTTTTTGTTGTAATGGCTGTAACGTTTTCGGGTGGATAACACTTGCACCGTAATACGCCATTTCAATAGCTTCTTCGTAAGAAATATTAGAAAGAAGAGATACATCACTGAATTTTCTGGGATCTCCTGTCATTACTCCAGGTACATCTTTCCAGATTGTCATTGTTTCTGCATTTAAACAATAAGCAAAAATAGCAGCAGAGTAGTCTGAACCCTCTCTTCCTAACGTTACGGTAAAGTTATTCTCGTCTGATCCGATGAAACCCTGAGTTACATAGCAGATTTCAGGATTTAATCTTGAAATAAACTCCTCTGTTTTTACCCAATCTACCGTACCTTCTCTGTATGAATTATCCGTTTTGATATAATCCCTGGCGTCAAGCCACTGGTTGGTAAATTGAATTTCGTTTAAGTATTCACTCACAATTTTGGTAGAAATCATTTCTCCACAACTTACTACCTGATCATAGACAAAGTTGTAATTAGGAGACTTGTTTCTTCTTAAAAAAGAATCAATGTCATCGAAAAACACATTGATTTCAGCAAAAACTGCATGGTTTTCAGGAAACAGACCGTCCGCAATCTCGATGTGTTTTTGTTTTATCTTTTTTATTTCAGGCTGATAATTATCTTTACTGAAATAAAGCTCTACAACCTTTTCTAATTCATTTGTTGTTTTTCCCATTGCTGAAATGACCAACAAACATTTGGCGAATCCCTGGCTTTTTAGAACCATTGACACATTTTTTACGCTCTCGGCATCCTTTACAGACGCTCCACCAAACTTGAAAATTTTCATTAAATTGTTAAAAATAAAATTGTTAGATAAAAAATGACATGAGTTTTTTACGGACGTCAAAATTATAAATTTACAACGAGATATGAAATAGCCCGACTCGCAGTTGAAATTAAGATTTCCTTAAAATAATCTAAATGTAGAAGGAAAGCAACAGTGGAAATACTAAAGCTTGCTGGCTTATAACACTCTAAGTAAAGATCTTTACGAATCCAATAATTAAAATGAAATGACGAAAAAAAATACATTTTTTATGCTATATTGATTAAAATCAGTTTCTTGTACTGTTTTCTGTAAAAAGAATTTTAAATTAAAGTTGAGCGTATTGTCTCAAAGTGAGTTTTAAAATTTTCATTCTTTTGAAACGATAAATTTGTAAAAAGAATTAATGGCACGTCTTTAATATTATGTTGAGTTAAATGTGTATTGTGTTGATAAACAGGTGTTAGTGTGTTTTGTAATTAAATTTTCTTAATGTGATAAATTTTCCGAAATTTGGGGAAAACGTAAAAAGAAAAATATGTCAAATCAGCCATTACAGACTTTAGGAGAATTTCTTATCGATAAACAGGACGATTTTCAGTATTCAACAGGGGAGTTTTCCCGTCTTTTGAGTGCAATAAGATTGGCTTCCAAAGTTGTAAACAGAGAAGTAAATAAAGCCGGAATTGTAGATATTACAGGAGCTGCAGGAAATCAGAATGTACAAGGTGAAGAGCAGCAGAAACTTGATGTAATTGCTAATGAGATTTTTATTACAGCTTTGTCTCAAAGAGAGGTTGTTTGTGGTATTGCTTCGGAAGAAAATGATGATTTCATTGATATCAAATGTGGCGAAAACGGACACCTGAGCAAGTATGTTGTATTGATTGATCCTTTGGACGGATCTTCAAATATTGATGTAAACGTTTCTGTAGGAACTATTTTCTCTATCTACAGAAGAGTTACCGAGCCGGGAACACCAGTACAGCTTGAAGATTTCTTACAAAAAGGAGTAAATCAGATTGCTGCAGGATACGTGATTTATGGTTCTTCTACCATGATTGTTTATACCACAGGAAACGGAGTAAACGGATTTACACTGGACCCATCGTTAGGAACATATTATCTTTCTCACCCCAATATGACTTTCCCTAAAACGGGTAAAATCTATTCTATTAACGAAGGAAATTATATCAAATTCCCTCAGGGAGTTAAAAATTATCTTAAATATTGCCAGATGGAAGAAGGTGATCGTCCATACACTTCCAGATATATTGGTTCATTGGTAGCTGATTTCCACAGAAATATGCTGAAGGGAGGAATTTATATTTATCCTTCCTATTCACAAGCTCCAAACGGTAAATTAAGATTATTGTATGAATGTAATCCAATGGCATTCCTGGCAGAACAGGCTGGGGGAAAAGCTACAGATGGTTTCAGAAGAATTCTGGAAGTAGAACCTACAGAACTTCACCAGAGAATTCCGTTTTTCTGCGGAAGTATTGATATGGTGGAAAAAGCAGAAGAATTTATGCGTATTGACAGCGTAAAATAATGAAAGCATCGTATTTAAAATATTTATTAGAATTCAAACGCCCGAGTGGAACATCTCGCGGCGTTTTGCTTGATAAGGAAACCTTTATTCTCGAAATTTCGGAAAACGGAAACAAAGGAATAGGAGAGTGTGCTATTTTCAGAGGACTGAGTTTTGATGATAGACCGGATTATGAAAAAAAACTGAAGTGGCTTTGTGAAAATATTACCCATAATCCAGAGATTTTAAAAGAAGAATTGAAAGATTTTCCGTCGATATGGTTTGGATACGAACAGGCTATTCAAAACTTGAAAAATGGAGAACATCTTTATTTTCCAAGTGAATTTACCGAAGGAAAAGCTGCTATTACAATTAATGGGTTGATCTGGATGGGAGATGCTGTTTATATGGAAGAACAGATTCAGGAAAAGCTGGAGAAAGGATTTCACTGTATTAAACTTAAGATCGGTGTAGACTGGAACTCGGAACATATCATTCTTCAAAAGCTGAGAGAAAAATTCTCTAAGGATCAACTCGAATTAAGGGTGGACGCTAATGGAGGATTCAATAGAGAAGAAGCGGTAACCGTTTTACAACAGCTTGCAGATTTACATATTCATTCTATAGAACAACCTATCAAAGCCGGGCATTGGGATGATATGGCTGAACTATGCACGACAACTCCCACTCCAATTGCTCTGGATGAAGAATTGATAGGAATTACCGATTTAAAAGAAAAGAAAAAGCTTTTAGAAACAATTCAACCACAATATATTATTCTAAAACCAGCTCTGGTAGGTGGATTTGCCGGTTCTGATGAATGGATTGCACTGGCTGAAGAACAGAATATTGGCTGGTGGATCACTTCTGCATTGGAAAGTAATATTGGTTTGAATGCCATTGCTCAATATACTTTTACTAAAAAAAATCCAATGCCTCAAGGATTAGGCACTGGAGCTTTATTTGTCAATAATTTTGAATCCAGCTTAGATCTTCGAAATGAGCTGCTTTGGTTCAAAAAATAAATAAATGAATTAACAAGTTGGGTTATTTGAATGCTCCCAATCCCATTCCCTGCAGCATCTGGCTTTCGCATCCCAGCTGTTGCAGCCTATAGGGACTACAGGAATATTTCCTCCATTGATTGTTTTCAATTCTCTTTTTTCTAATTTTCTTAAATTTTTCATAGTAATAATTTTTAGATTGGATATGTAAAATTTGAATGATCTTTCAATACCTTATTTTGCTTATATTGTGAATAGTAAGCAGTGAAAAATATGGCTTGTTTATTGAAATAAATCTGGAAAAAATAAAGGCCGAAATATAAAATGTGGTACTATTCCCAACTTGTACGTTTTATGTTGAATTCTGATCTATTTAATTTTAGCGTGTCCCTAAATAAATTCCTACAACTGATGCAGGAATTTTACTCTTTCCGCTTTGTTTTTTAAGGGATTAAATAGTCATAGTACCGAATGATCATAATTCTTTGGATTTGTGTTAATACTAAATTTCATCTTTTACAAAAATAGCTTTCTTTATATAGGTTAGTACATAAGAAAACTTTTCTTTAATCTTTTCCATGATAAAAAATTGTAATTCTCTAACATTTGAAATAGCAATATTTGTGCCATTTCAAAAATGGGTGAATAATTTTAATATGAGTTTGTTTTATAACGTTATTTTATGAATTGTTAAGAAATAATTGTAAATATATTTTCGTTATTCTTAATTCTGTTGGCGATAAGATTACGGTCGATTCCGTATAGATTTTGAAAAATATCATATTGAACCTGTGAACTGGAAAGATACCCCCAATGGTTTCCAATGTCAAATTTTAGTCCGGTGAGTAAATCATCCTTCACAAAAGTACAGTCGATAATGGATACAATATCTTTGTAAGATTCAAGACTGCTGGGACCATTTTTACCTAGTCGTGGAGTAAGGATATTTTTGGTAAATTGGGATATTCCAAGGATTGTATCCTGCCTGTTCAGATAAATAGAAATCTGATTGGCAAGTAAAGGAAGTTTATTAAATGATTCCTCCGAATCTTCAAATACTTTATAGGTAACATCGGCATTGAGAAGTATTACCTGATCAATTACTCTGAGAATGTTTTCTCTTTTAAGACTGTACAACATGCTTTGCAGAACTCTGTTTCCCATAGAATGTGCCATAAGATGAATTCGCTGATTGCATGGCATAAGGTCCCGATTGGAAAAAATATCCTTTAAAAACTGAGTGTAAAAGTAAAAAAGTCTTAATAAAGAAGTTCCGGAATTGATGCTTGATGCTTTATCATCAAAATACGTCAATGGTACGATACTGCTTGAAGCAGGCCAGCTTACAAATAGTATGTGTTCTACAGGAGATGCAGGATTATCAATGAATAATTTTTTAAGATCGATAATAGCCTTTAGCTCATCATCAAAATCATAAGCATAGCCATGAATGAATATCATTACATCACTCCTATCTTTTGTGCCGGACATATTTTTGTACAGCTCATAAAACATTCTTTGAGTGCCACCAAGATTATTGGCTGTAAGTGTAGATTTTTTAATTCCTTTTTCACTTAGAAGAACTTCAAGGACATCTTCATAACCTTGTTTTTCAGGCTCAGAGAAAAGTTGGTAATCTAAAATATTTCTGTTGGTATAATTTTTTGCTTTTCTGACTTGTGCAGTGGGTTCTTTATAATTTTCAAAATCACATTTTGCAATCCTGAAATTAGGGATTGAATATTCGTCATTGGAAAAAGAATCTACTTTTTCGCTTTTATGACGTACGATTTTCCGATTGCTTAAGATATAAACAGCCATGAGGAATAATTTGGTAAGATGGTTTTAGTTTTTGTAAAGGTAATTAAAAATACTGAGATACAATACTTTGTCTGTTGAAATTAAGATTTTTTAAAAAACTTATTTTTCCGTAACTTTGTGCAACTTTTTTTGCTAAAAAATAAAAGCTAATTTAATGGAAGAAGAAAAAAAATCACTCAATTTTATTGAGCAAATTATTGAAGATGATCTGGCAAACGGTTTGAACAAAGATCAGATCCGTTTCCGTTTTCCGCCTGAACCAAACGGTTATCTGCATGTAGGGCACACAAAAGCTATCTGCATCAACTTTGGGCTGGGTGAAAAATACAACGCGCCTGTAAACCTTCGTTTCGACGATACGAACCCTGAAAAAGAAGAGCAGGAATTCGTAGATTCTATCAAAAAAGACGTTGAATGGTTAGGGTTCAAATGGGACAAGGAATTGTACGCATCAGACTACTTCCAGCAGCTTTACGAATGGGCAGTACAATTGATCAAAGAAGGAAAAGCATATGTAGATGAGCAGCCTTCTGAAGTGATCTCTGAGCAGAGAAAGAATCCTACAGAACCGGGAGTAGAATCACCATACAGAAATCGTCCTGTTGAAGAATCTTTAGATTTGTTTGAAAGGATGAAAAACGGAGAATTTGAAAGTGGTTCAATGTCTCTTCGTGCAAAAATTGATATGGTTTCGCCCAATATGAATATGCGTGACCCTGTGATGTACAGAATTTTGAATAAACCTCACCACAGAACAGGTACAGCCTGGAAAATTTATCCAATGTACGACTGGGCTCATGGTGAATCTGATTACATAGAACAAGTTTCACACTCGCTTTGTTCTTTAGAGTTTGAAAATCACAGACCACTTTATAACTGGTATTTAGATCAGGTTTATGAAGAAGGAAAGGTAAAAAACAAGCAAAGAGAATTTGCAAGGATGAACGTTTCCTATATGATTACTTCAAAGAGAAAGCTTCAAAGACTTGTTGCTGAGGGGGTTGTAACAGGATGGGATGATCCTAGAATGCCTACTATTTCAGGAATGAGAAGAAAGGGGTTCACACCAACGGCTATCAGAAACTTTATTGATAAAGTAGGGGTAGCGAAAAGAGAAAACCTAATCGAAATTCAGTTGCTTGATTTCTGCGTACGTGAAGACCTTAATAAAGTAGCTAAACGTGTGATGACAGTAGTAGATCCTGTAAAATTAGTGATCGAAAACTACCCTGAAGATAAAGAGGAATGGGTAGAAACTGAAAACAATCCTGAACAGGAAAATGCAGGTACCAGAGAAATTCCTTTCTCAAGAGAATTATATATTGAGCGTGAAGATTTCAAAGAAGAAGCTAACAATAAGTTCTTCAGATTGAAATTAGGAGGTGAAGTTCGTTTAAAATCTGCATACATCATCAAAGCTGAAAGAGTAGAAAAAGACGAAAATGGTGAAATCACAACGATCTATGCTACTTACGATGATAAGAGTAAGTCTGGAAGCGGAACAGAAGAAAGTTTAAGAAAAGTAAAAGGAACACTTCACTGGGTGTCTGCTAAACATGCCATCCCTGTTGAGGTAAGAATTTACAACCAATTGTTCACTGTTGAGCAGCCGGATGCTGAGAAAGATGTAGACTTCTTAAACTTCATCAATCCTGAATCTGTAACCACTGTTCAAGGTTTTGCTGAGCCAAGTCTTAAAGATGTGGCGGTAGGAGAACCTCTTCAGTTCCAAAGAATCGGATATTTTACAAAGGATCAGGACTCTACGGATGCTACGCTGGTATTCAACCGTACAGTAACTTTAAAAGATTCTTATAAGCCTGAATAATCTTCGGGAATCTATAAAACAAAACAGGACTTAGAAATAAGTCCTGTTTTTTTATTTTTAGCCACGGATGCACGAATGAGCTTATTCTGTATAAAATCTATGTGACTTTTATGGTTCAAAAAACAGACATTTAGGAAAGAGTTCTTAAAATTCGTGCTCGAAAATGTAAATCTTTTATTTGGTATTAGTGCAAATCACTTAGAAGCTTTCTTGCTGAAAATCTTTGATTTTCTTGCGCCTTAAATATACGGAGCATAGATAGAAATCTTTGCGCCTTTGCGTATTCCAACCTGTTTAGCACAAAACAAAAGGGTTTTTTATGTTGTTGGAATACGCAAGGACGCGAAGAATTATAAAAATTATGTTTTAAGACGCAAGGATTTTATCTTAGATAAAATTGAATACTGCATATTTTGATGCCACGGATGCATGAATGAGCTTATTCTGTATAAAATCTATGTGACTTTTATGGTTCAAAAAACAGACATTTAGGAAAGAGTTCTTAAAATTCGTGCTCGAAAATGTAAATCTTTTATTGGTATTAGTGGCAAATCACTTAGAAGCTTTCTTGCTGAAAATCTTTGATTTTCTTGCGCCTTAAATATACGGAGCATGGATAGAAATCTTTGCGCCTTTGCGTATTCCAACCTGTTTAGCACAAAACAAAAGAGGTTTTCTCTGTTGTTGGAATACGCAAGGACGCGAAGAATTATAAAAATTATGTTTTAAGGCGCAAGGATTTTATCTTAGATAAAATTGAATACTGCATATTTTGATGCCACGGATACACGAATTATTTTATCTGTGCATTCGTGGGGGATAAAAAAATGCATTTTTATATTTTAGCAGAGTTCAATGTGTTCTAGCCTTTCACTCCTTTAATCCATTCCTGGAATTTTCCAACCTGCTCCATAAAGAATGATTCATGTTCTTCTTTTTCTTCAGGACGGTCAACCAGAATATGTTCAAAGTAAGTGTTTTTCAGAATTTTTCTTAAAATACCTTCCCCTAAGAACGGTTTATAGTCGTTCAAAGCCTGAGTAGCCTTTAATAAATGTCGGATGTCATATTGTAACGGGTTAATATCCGGAACCTGTTTGTTGAGGTTCAGTAGATTATATACCGCTATTCTTGCCGTTCTTACAGAGCTTTCCATAGTGAATACAACATCATTATTGGTTTCAACGAACTGTCCTACCAATCCTAAATTGGTACATCCTTCAGGAACTACTCTTGGGCGGTCACCTTTTGCTCTCGGCATAAACATAGAGGTGATATAAGGCATAAATGCTGTACGAACAATCGTATTTTCTACCACATTATCCAGCTGATCGGTTAATCCAAGATGATAACATAATTCTGCAAGAATTTCATTTCCGGTACATGCAGGCATTGCTTTTTTGATATAATTTCCTTCTTTATCCATTAATAAAGCATATACCCATACTACGAGAATATCATCAGGCTGAGTAGGGAAGTGCGGCTGTCTGTTGCAGGTAAAGCTCATTACCCAATTGGAGTCTGTGATGGTAATAATTCCTCCGGTAGCTGTTTTTCCTGAATATGGATCATTGACACATAATTCTTTTAATTTCTCTGTAAATGCAGATGGGCGGCAGGTTAAAGTTGCAGATTCCCATGATGATTTTTCAATATGACTACAGAATTTTTCCGGTTTTCCGAAGACTTCAGACTTTGCAGCCAGATTTTTCCACAATTTCCATCCGGCACTTTGTCCGGCACTGGTATTGTCAATAGTAACTTCCGGTACAGTATTATTATCTCCATAGAAAGTACTTTCCGTCATGGAACCTGTAGTTACGATTACATAATCATCTTTTCCAATCGGAATTTTTACTTCCTGTCCGTTTTGTTCGATAATGATACCTTCTACTGTTTTTCCTTCCGTATTGATTTGAATGTCAAGATCTTTTACTAATGTGTCAAATTGTATCTGTACTCCTTTTTCAACAAGGAAATTCTTCAGTGGAGTTACATAGGTGTCGTATTGGTTGTATTTAGGAAATACGAGGCATGAGAAATCTTTCATTCCGTCAATGGCGTGAAGGAATCTGTGCATATATAATTTCAGCTCCAGTAAACTGTGCCAGTTTTCAAATGCGAACATAGAGCGCCAGAAGAACCAGAAATTACTGTTTAAGAATGATTCTGCGAAATAATCTTCAATAGTCAGATCATCAAGCTCTTCTTTTTTCTTTAATAACAGCTTCACAATAGCAAGCTGATCTTTTTTCTCCAAACCGAATTTACTGAAATCTTTAATCTGTCCCTGATTGTGAATTAATCTGGCTTTTGAATAATTCGGGTCATTATCATTGATGAGACGATATTCATCCAGAACACTGTACGGTGCCGGCAATTCCAATGCCGGAATATCCTGGAACATATCCCAAAGGTTTTCATAGGTCATATCCATTTCACGTCCGCCTCGGATGATGTAACCGTCTTTGGCATTTCCTGCGCCATCCAGAGAACCTCCTTCTACATTAAGCTGATCCAGGAAAATGATATTTTTACCGGGAACATGCCCGTCACGAATGAAATAATAAGCCGCAGACATTCCTGCAATTCCGCTTCCTACAATGTATATTTTACTGTTTTCGTAAGATTGTAAGGGAATACCTTTATTTCTCTGATAGTTCCCGATCTGGTCTGAAAAAGGCATTGTTTTTTCAGGAGTGTTAATCTGGACTTCTTTACTGGAATCCGGTTCGTGGTTTACTTTACCAAACTGCTCAGAAGTATTTAAAACTTTTTCGAATTTTGAATTGATCATACTCATTTTGTAATGTTTTTAATTAACATTATAAAGGTAGCTCTATTCACAAAGCAGTATATATCCCTAATGTCAGAATTGTTATCCCCAAATTCCTAAGACTGAATATTCTCGTTGATTCTGTATTCTGAAGGAGGAATTGAAGTATGTTTTTTGAAAAAGCGTCCGAATGCAGAGGTGGAATTAAACTGAAGTTCAAAAGCTATTTCAGAAATCGTTATTTCCGAATTTCCAAGCATTACATAGGCTTCCTTTAATAAGGCTTCGTCAATGACTTCATGGGGTGTTTTTCCACTGGCTTTTTTGATGATTTCTATTAGATATTTGTTGGAAATACAAAGTTTATCGGCATAGAACTGTACGTTTCTGTGTTGGCGGATATTATCACGGATCAGCTTACTGAATTTAAGATAAAGATCTTTTTTCCCCTCTTCTTTTTCAGAGCGGGTTTGGTTTTTTCTTTCAATGATCTCTGCAGTTTCAAGTAAAAGATTGAAAATAATGGTGCGTACAATTTCTTCTGTAAATTTCCCTTGCTTTCTGGATTTTTTTTTAAGATAGTCTAATAGATTCTGAAGTAATGCAGAATTTTTTTCTGTAGTCTTTACGATATTATAAGAACCTTTGGAGAAAAGGTCCATTTTTTCAATGATAAACGGATTGGATATATTTTTGATCAGGAAGTTTTTATCAAAAAAGAGAAGTTTCATCATAAAGTCTTCACTGGTTTTCAGGAATTTTACAATGGTAGAAGGGGCTGCTATGAGAAAGCTGTCTGCATGTATGTTGTATTGGTGACGGTCAATTTCAATGTTTATTTCTCCGGCTGTACAGATGCATAAAGCATAATAATCCATCCGGAAAGGGGATTTTGGAAATTCAAAAATGGGTTTTCCTGATGAAATATAGTAGGATTGGTGGCAATCAATACTGTAAAAGGATAGGGTATCATGTAAATTTTCGTAGGTTACCATTTTTGTGATTCGGGTGAATTTTTGATGTGTATTTTGTTTGGGTGTAAGGTTAAAAACCTTGTTATTACTGCAATTTACGAATTTTGTAAAAGTATTTAACCTTTATATATCAAAAATATTCGTTTTTAAAGGATACAGATGATTGTATATTTTTATCAATTTCATTTATAATAAAAACGCGTTTTAATAAGGGTTTAGGGCTATTTTTGTCTACCTTTGCATTTTTAAATTCCCCCACCAAATATTATTGTGAAATTAATAAATATATACACGAGTTCTTTTAAAGGACTCTCGCAGGAGAGTTGGATGCTGGCGTTGGTAATGCTCATCAACAGGGCAGGTTCTATGGTACTTCCTTTTTTGGGAGTTTATATGACGAATCATTTACATTTTAGTATTGAAAATTCCGGAATTGTTCTGAGTTTCTTCGGAATAGGATCGGTTATTGGGTCATGGTTTGGAGGAATGGTCACGGATAAGATCGGTGAATATAAGGTACAGAGTCTTAGTTTATTATTTAGTGTACCTTTATTCTGTATGATTCCTTTTTTTAAAACAGAGGCTGGATTAGCCGGAATTATTTTGATCCAGAGTATTGTCAGTGAGACTTTCCGCCCGGCAAACTCTGTGGCTATTACAAAATATGCGAAGCCTGAGAATATTACCAGAGCTTTTTCTCTCAACAGAATGGCGGTAAACCTGGGATTCTCCATAGGTCCTGCATTGGGAGGTATTTTGTCTGCGATTTCCTATGAATTTCTTTTTTACAGTAACGCTTTAGCTGCTTTTCTGGCAGGGCTGATGTATATCTGGTTTTTCAGAGGGCGTGCAAAACTGGCAAAAAGGGAAGCTAAAAAGGTAAAGGAAGCCATTGTTATTAAAAAGGAAAATTCTCCATATCAGGACAATAAATTTTTAATTTTCTGTGGGTTATGTATGCTGTTTTCTATGTGTTTCTTCCAGTTATTCAGTACGTTGACGATCTTTTATAAGGATACTGCTCATCTGAGTCAGCAGAATATCGGATATATTCTGGGCTATAGTGGTTTTCTGATCGTATTGCTTGAGATGGGGTTTGTACAGCTTGCGGAAAAGTACTTTACACTGGCTTTTACGATGCTGATAGGAACATTTCTTTGCGGATTGTCTTATGCAATGCTTGCGTTTGATTACAGTATGGTCATGCTATTGGTTTCTATGACGCTACTTTGTATCGGAGAGATCTGGACGCTTCCTTTTATGGCTACAATTACAGCTTTACGTTCCGGAGAAAATAATAAAGGAGCCTATATGGGGCTGAATGGAATGTCTTTTTCCATTGCTTTCATCATTACGCCTTATATAGGAACATTGATTGCGGATAAGCTGGGATTCAATACGCTTTGGATTGGAACAGGAGTGCTTGCTACGGCTATTGCAATTGCATTTTATTTTGTGATTCCGTGGATGATTAAAGAAAAGAATAAAGTGGAAGAGGAGGTTTAAAAACGATCAAATTTTTAATACATAATAAAACCCAGCCAAAAGTATATGGCTGGGTTTTTATTTTGAATAGAATTAAATTCCTTTGTCTCTGTTATAAATATCTGCTATGGTTCTGTTGTCTCTGTCATAAACCATTTGCCATTTCAGGTCTGTTGTTTTTTCAGGTTTCCATCGTTCAGTTGTAATAACGGTATCGGCTTTTTTTACTTCTGTTCTTTTAATGAGATTTCCTTTTTTTTGATCGATATTGAGATTTCCTTCATTTACATTTTTAAGATATATTTTAGCCTGATCTATAAAATTTGCAAAATCACGGTTCCATTCATCAGAAATCCTGATTTTTCTAATGTGTTTATTTTTTAATCGAAAAGTAAGTTTGTTCAGCCACCATGCATTTTCTTTTAATCTGATTATAGGAGGTCTATTGAGATAAATAATAAATTCCGAATGATCATGATAAATGGTTTCCGGACCAAAAATAATAGTGTCTATAGAGTTCCATGATACAAAATGGGTTTCATCCAAAACAGGAATGTTTAAAGTATATCCTTCCTGATTAAATGTCATTGTTTTTAGCTTATCATCACTCATTCTTCTAATATTTCAGATTGATTGACAGGTTTTATCTTATAACTTCCAGAGGTGCTCCTTCCTTTTTCCTGTGAAAGAATAAAATTAAGCTTATCCCCAGACCATTTTCATCTTTCACTTTTGGATCAAAGGTAAACCCGGGAAGCTCATTGGGCAGCTTAACACTTGCCAGCTTTCCATCTGCATAGAGTACCAATTGATAAAGATCTTTCGGTAAAGCGATGAGGTTTTTAAATTTTGAATGAAAAACTTCAGGAGTATTTTCCTGATATTCGGTGTAATAGGCATTGGCAAACTCTTTTTCTCTTTCACCATAGATTACATTATATTCTTTAATATCTGATGAGGTATAAACATTTAAAAGCTTTGAGTTCCATTGAAGTAATTCCGACAGAAGCTTCTTTTCGTCTTCTTTTTTTAAATCAACTGAAGCTTTCCAACCATTGTTTTTGTAAGGTACGGTTGCTGAGAAAGAGCCTTTCTGAATATAAAACGGCAGTTCTGTTTTGTTGGGAATAGTGACTTCTTTCTTGTCTAATACTTCTATTCTGTCACTCCCGGATTCACTGATGGCATGAATACCAATCTCCAGCTGAGCCTTTTCTGAAAGGGTTTCCTGGTTTTTATAAGGTAATATTTTAACTTCATAGGATTGAATTCCGCTTTCCAGGATATATTGATTAATGGGCCAGTCAACCCAGATGCTGCCATTTTCCTCATAGTGAGAAAAAACTAAAACATCATTGATTGTTAATTCAACCAAACAGTAAAAAGCCTTTATTTCAAAATTGTAGATAGGATTGTTCATGGTTTATATTTTTATTGCATTCGCTCTATATTCTTTCAGTTTTTCATCATTGGTATGATCACCTTTGTCATATATTTTATAAAGCTCAAATGTTTTTAAAGATCTATTGGCAGGAAATTCTGTCGTTGTAGTATGGTCTTGTACGGAACGGACGTCATTTCCAAATTTCTTATGTAGATAATCTTCCGAAGTTTCTTTTTTGATCAAATATTTTTCTACAGCGGGGTGAAGCTTTTTAAAATCAATATTATCGTAATCATTAATTTTAAGTTCCAATGAATTGTTTTCTGATGAAACTAACTTATTGTACCACGATAAGTCTTTGTATTTCTCTGTTTTCGCTGGCTTCTTTAAGAATATTGAATACTCAAAATTATGATAAGTTCCGTCTAAAGGGATCATATTCAGACAATAAATAGCTTCTATAGTATTCCATTCTATGATCTGTTTATGTTCCATGACCGGAGAATTGATGATTAACTCTTTATCATTAAATTCTAATTTTTCTTTGTTCTTATCTATCGTACTGATTACTTTGTGAGAGGAAGGGATTCCTTTATTAATGGAGTACAAAATGAAAAGCAACAGTAGACTTGTGAATGCAGATGCTGAGATATAATAGATATTCATTCCGTTTTTTACCATAAAAACAGTCACAGCAATGGCAATTAAAAGGAATATGACAATTAAAATATTAAAAATAATGATCGGGTTTATTTTCATTAGACAGTATATTCTTTTTCTGATTCATACCAGGGTTTTTCCGGCTTTTCAATAATAGTAAAATCTTTTTTAAAACTTTCGTTGTATTTCATTCCGTTTTTGATGGAATAGACTACAATGGTTGCTTTTACTCCGGTGAATTCCAGTTTATGCTTGCTGTATTGCCCTTGTGAATCAGCATTTACTTCATAGGTATACAACATGGATGAAGCTCCTGAAGCTTCTCCTTTCCATTTTTCTACCTTTACTTTTTGTGGGGAACCATCGGCTTCCGGAACAACTATGGTAACGAATTCGGTACTTTTTACTCCTCCTTTAATTCCTACTCCGGCTTCAATTTGTAGTTTTCTTGGTCCCGGTGCAAATCCTTCAACTTTATTATAGGTTAGGGAAAGTTCGGCTCTTGCTTCTAAGGAAACTTCGAAAATAATATAAATTGTAAACTTGTACTTGGCTTCCAGAGTGTCTTTGATCCAGGATGCAATTTTACCACCTACACCCATGTATTGTAAAAGGCTGAGAAGATCTACCCCAATTTTTATTTTGGTAATAGGCTTTAAGGCAAGTGCTCCGGTAAACTGAGGAACTACCTGAAGGGTTCTTTCAACTTTTTTGTTTGTTATTCTTAAGGCTAAGGCAACATTGGGTGGTTCAATATCAAAGGTAACTTTCGGAAGTACTTTTCTGTCATAGGCAAGTGAGGCAGATTCTTTTCCTCTACCGTCGAATACAGACAACACTTCATTTACTTTGTAATAGAAACCGATTAATTTCTTAATCTGATTTCTGGTGTGCGCCAATTCAATAGATGATTCTACATTATCTACTTTTACTTTTGCCTGAAGCCCAAATCCTAAACCTCCTTTTGCATTGTACAGAATTTCAGTCTCATTTCTGATCAACTGCATGCTTTGCTTTTTATTATAATCCGTCAGTTTTTCCCTTGTTGAGAACTTCTGATTGACTTCTGCTCCAAAAGAAGGAAATAAGGTAAGTACAAAGGTTACTTCTCTTTCAATATTGGGATAGACATTGATCGTAAGCGGATTATTAGGCTGTGCACATGTTTTTGTGACAATTCTATAGGTATTGGCGGAGTCCGGGGTAACAAAGAATAAACTTGGGTTGGTTCTAAGAAGATAGGTATTTGCTCTCGCCTGAATAGGCAAAGTATATTTATCACCATTCACCACCTGAGTTTTCTGTTTCTGTCCATTGATGTAAATCTCAATCTCCTTTTTATGATTGGGCTGGGTGAAACAGCCTTTGTGGGTTATTTTTTCGAAGGTAAGATCAATGGTAGTACCAGCCTCATGTTTGGCTAATGTTTCATAAGTCGTGATATTTTTTCTCTGCAAAGGATCGTATACAACAATATCGAACGGTTTTTTATTGCTGTCCTTATCCCCGATGATGACTTTATCATATCTGCAGGGTTCATATCTTTTAAAACTGATTTCAGGCTTATCTACTTTGGTAGGGGTATGATTGGTAGGCGTTTCTGAATTTCTGCTAACAATATTATTTTTAATTCTCAGATAACGGGCATGCAATCTGTCTTTACCATCACTGATATATGTTCCGGAAGCATCTTTTACTTTTACATAGAACTCTTCGGTAGGATTTGGCTTTTTTATTTTACCATACCATTGATAGGTATTTCCCATCTTCAGGTTTATTTCGCCGTCTATAACTTGTACATGGGTAAATGCAGTGATATATTGGTCATCTTTGGAACCGCCTCCTCCGGGAACTCTTCTGTAGACTTCCACGGTTACCTGATCACCGTTCATTCCTTCGGTTTCAAGACCTAAATAAATAAGGTGTCCGTAAGAAAACTGTGATTTCCTTAGATCTTCCCCATCCGGTTTTGCGCACCATTTACTGGTAACTACTTTTTTGGCAGTGGTACCATAAACATATAACCCTGTATCTTTTAAAGGGTCCTTTTTTCCGGAAAAGCTTGCTTCTACATAATAGCGGTATGAACCTGCCAGTTTTGGCGGTATTTTGATGACATAGCTGTCTTTTGATTCTAGCTGACGGGTATCAAGCTGCTTCTTTTTATCCTGTGAAAAACAGAGCCAGGTTAATTTTTTACTTTTATCAAGTTCTGTTGTACCGTCATGCCATTGGTCTACGATCAGATATACGCTGGTACCTATTACCTGTTGCTGTTTTATACTTTTTATCCCTTTTGCCATGGCTTTCTGTTATTGGTTACCAAATTCTAATCCGTTATTCTCCGGCTGTTTCTTGTACATTTCCTCTGGATTTACCAAAGGATTAATTTGTTTCTGTACATCTTTATCGGAATTCTTAAAGCTCTGTTGGCTGGCTTCAGCTCTTTGTCCGTGGTCAATAATTTCAATGCAGGGAGTTCCGGCAATTGCACAGACAGCTTTACTGGTTTCTAAAATGATATATCCGCCATTGCTCAGCTGAACCTTATCATAGAAGTTTTGCCATTCGGTGACCATAATTTTGCAGGGCGGGGGTGGGCTGCCCATTTTTGTACAGTTCCCGAAAGTATTTTTTTCAAAGGTTGCTCCTCCTATTTCTTTGGTGGTAACAATCAGCTTTTTGGAAGCATTTTTATCATTGGCATACTCTTTCTGGTGGGTAAGTACCTTGAGTTTGTCCGGAGCTTGTCCAAACTGGCATTTGCAAAGAGCACCCTGTACTACGATGTGTTTTTCTGCCATATTATTATTTCTTTTTGGTGTTTGGTTTAATAATTTTTCTGGTTATTTTACGGATATTTTATAAATCTGTTCAGCATCAGTAAAATAGCCCTTGTTTTTTATTTTTGTGGGTATTGTATGTAAGCTGGGGCGGCTACCTCTTATTATTTTACATTTTCCTTTTTCATGATTAAAAAATATATCCAGATAATAATATCCTGCTTCAGCCATGAAAGGTAAGGAAGGGATATAATGATTTCCGCCGCCTAATGATACCCAGTTTTTACTTTTAAGTGCATAATCATATTCCTTAAAAAAGCTATCCGTATGCGCATAGTTTTTAAAAACCTGAAAGTTCCTTTTGAATTTGGGCACCATTTGTTTGGAAACGGGCTTCATTAAAGGATCTATAAATTTCTCTAAAGAATAAGGTGCATCAATCAGTAAAAACTCATCCTGCTCTGTCTTTACATAAAAGTCTTTTTTTCTCAGACTTCTTGTGAATGGGATTTTATCCTTGGGTAAATGATATTTTACAGCAAAATAATCGATGAATAATGAATCGGCTAATTGGCTTATTTCATATTCTGATTTTTTAGTAAAAACTTTACTTAAGCTATCATTCATTTTTTGATATTTCCCAGCTTCATTAATTGTTTTTATATTCTCTTTTTGTAAGGTAATATCGTTTAATGCTTCATATTCTCCGTCTTTGTTTTCTATAATGAAAATGCCATCTCCATAGGCGAATACCTTATTTTTAATAATTTTCTTTTTTTCCGATGCAGCAGAGTAAATACTGATACTATCGATATGTGTACAAACCAATACAGAATCATTAAATAATATTTCATTTACATTGTTCAGTACAGGCTCTATCACTATTTTAGGATTTGTAGTGGCAGGAAATTCCGGAATGTCCGGATGTTTATCCTGTCCTTTTTCCTCCTTGCAATTCAGTAACAGAAGCAAAAGTAATCCCCATAAAAAATGTTTGTTTTCTATACAATTGATTTTCATTTTATGCGCTTCCTTCTGTTATGATCCTATTTGCTTTTAAATCTATTTTCTGTCTTCGTCTGTAAATCTCCAAATTTCAATAGACAATACCCCGTCCATTTTTCCTACCTTATTTTTTATTGTAGTCCCATCGTTATTATATCTTCGGATATCTACCAGACAGTTATCATAGCTCAGCCATATTTTTCTTCCCCATGCTTTGGAATCTCCCGGAGGATCATAGCTGCTCCCTTCAATGTGTAGGTCTTTGACCATTTTGTTATAGTCTGTGTATCCTATTTTTGAAAAGTCTGCAGTATTTCCATCATAAGAAAAAGTTCCCTTAAATTCTGTTTTTGGCTGACGTTCCAGCATCACCTGGTAGTTTTCAACATCTGTTTTATCGTCAGTTAAAATATAATCATCACTTTCACGCATCGGAGGTCCCGGAATTCTTAATTTATATTCAGTTTCTCTTTTTGTAAAAGCAATTGGATAAAGGTTGATCTGTCCTACAGTGTTATCGTGAATAGCCACGTTAAACCCAAGTTTGTCCCATACATAGAAGGTCTGTTCCTGACCTGATACTTTTTCCTCTTTAAAATTTTCGTATTTACCTACTTTCTTAATAAGCTCTTCAATTGAATCGTATTCTTTTTCGAGAGAATCATCATTAGTATTTACGTTATAATATTTGATTTTACCACTATCATTTACATAGGCTTCTCCACCATCTTTCCAGGTCCATATTTTATCTGTTCGTCCTGGTATAGAATATTTTGCAACACGATATTCTGAGTTTACAATCTTTGCAAACTCCTCAATAGGCATTCCCAGATAGATTTTCTTGTCGTTATAAAAAATTTCTTTTTTATCTATTTGAAAACTATTGGTATTCTTGCTTGCTTTTTCCTGACAGCTGATTGTTTGTGTCATGATAATGATAAGTAATATTAGATTATTTATTTTTTTCAACATATCCTTTTTCTTTCTCAGCTCTCCTTATTCAGAATGTCCAGGTTTTTATCTTGTTCTATTTCCTATTTCTAAATTCTGTTAAGTTAAAAGATTTACTTTTAAAATTTATTTTTTGTCTTCATCTGTATTATGTTGCCATATTGAAATTTCTCCCACAGTATCATACTTTCCTATTTTCTTGACAGAGAGTTTTCCGGATTCTTCGGCATTTGAGAATCTGTTGATTGTAATATATAAATCATAGCTTTCTCTGATTTCTCTTGACCAGTTTTCGGAGTCTCCAGCCGGATCAAAATCACTTCCTGATATTTTTAATCCTGAAACCGCATTGTTCCAATCAGTATTGCCTATTTTGCTAAAATCAATAGTGTTTCCATTATAGCTGAATTTTCCTTTAAATTCCTGTTTAGGCATTCTGTCAAATATGGCTTTATCATTCTTTCTGTCTTCTAACATTTCTTGGGTAAGTTGAGCATTTCCTGCTCCGTCATAGAATGTCTTTCCTATTGCCAGATCAAGATCCATTGTTTTTAATACATGTAAAGGATATAAATTGACGGTACTGATAACACTATTTGCTTCTGCCGCGTTTATTCCCAGTTTGTCCCATACATAAAATGTACTGGTACGAGCTGAGGATTTATCTATAGAAATACTGTCATATTTTCCATACATTTTGATGACATCATTAATATTGGAGAATTCTTTATATTCACCATTATAATCTTCTACAGGTTTACCTGTTTCTTCATCAATTCGCATTTTGGCGAGGATGATTATCTCTTGCCCATTGTCATTGATGCTTGTGCTTGCTTTAAACATTTTTTTAGTCCAGAACCAATCGGAATGTTCGCCACCACCAGTAGAATATTCAACTTTTCTATCGTACTTTCCAAGTGCATCTACGAATTGATCAACAGGCATTCCCAAAGCAAGATTTTTTTGATTATAATACAGCTTTTTATCTTTTACATAGAAACCATCTTCCATGCCTTGTATGTTTTTATCCTGGCAACTCACTAATTGTGTCATGATGAATAATAGAAATATTAATTTGTATTTAAATTTATTGTCCATGTCCGCTTTCTTTTAATGCTTCCTGATAGCTTTCTTCAGCTGTTTTTAATTTTAGTTCAGGTAAGTCTCTTTGTTTTTCCCAAAGTCTTTTTAATTTATTCCAGCCTCTATGCCATTGATCTGGAAGTCCTGCCATAGCAGATTGAAATTCTTTTTGTTGGTCTGAACTTGTATTAAACTCACTAATAATTTTAATTTGATGATGCAATTCTGCAAGTTCCTGATACCCATGTTTTATTCCCCAAAGAACAACACTTGCTTCACGGGCAAGCTTGACTGAACGGGGATGATCATAACACCAGTCTATAACAGATTTATCCATCCAGTCAGTATACATAGGATGAGTAAAAATTTCTTCTCTTCCTATTTTTTTGATCTGTGTATTCCAGTCTTTACTTCCTGCAAATAACTTTCCTAGTTTTTCTACTCTGTTTTCAGCTAATTTTACTGCCAGATGATGTAATGGCTGCAGACCATTATCTTTGGCAAGCTGAGTATGAGTAGGTCCATAAGAATTTACTTTCCAGTTCCCTTGCTCAAGTAAGGTAAGTTCATTTTCAAGGTAAGTTTGATAATCATCTATCATATTAATGGCGGTTAAAGCTAAAAAATGATAGAAACTATTCTGGATAACTTTTATATATTGGGTTATAAAGTCAAATATACCAAATGCATTTGTAATATCTTTAAAGGAATATCCTAATACGCGTTCTTCCACCATAAAATCTCTGAATTTCAGGTATTTTAAGAAGGTTTCAGAGTAAAGATTGTCATCAGTTCCTTTATACGTTTCGTTTTTTTGTTTAGTATCTGAGGTTTGAGCTTTAGAAATATCTTTCAAAAGTTCGTAGATCAAAGCATCATTAAATGTTCTTTCCCCCGCTTTCAGATCCTCCTGTTTTTCAACTTTGATGGAAAAGATCTTATTATTTACTTTGGGGGCTATACTGGCAATTGTGTCCAAAGGTCCAAAACTTCCTGTCTGTACTATAGGGCACGCTGCATGAGAATAGTAATATCCTTTATTTTGAGCGTGTTTAAGATAGCTGTATGATTCATCTTTATAAAGACTTTGGTAATAATCGGCAGGATATCTTGTGTTGTGGGCTTCTGTAAAGTTCTTTACAGCTTGAGGCTGTAATTCTGTATTGGTAATTGTATAAAATTTGAATCTTTCTTTTTCTAAAATCGAATGAATAGCATGGGTATTAGATTTAGCACTACTGTCTGATGTATGGCTTTTTAATGTTCCTTTTACACAGCTGGCTTTTAAATTATCCCAAGGGAAAACTTCTGGGTCATATACTTTCATCACGGCAATTTCACAAAAATTGCTGTGCGCATAATAATCTTCAACAATGTGGAGTGCCGCACCAAAATTTATTCTTCCCTCTACCGTATTAGGATTGGACTTATCAATAAATTTATTAAAACATTCAAAAGCACTTTCAAATGGGACAGAACTGTTACCTCTGATATAATTTTTTGTTCCAAACTGTACATTAGGCTCCCACTGTTGATCTACAGGATCTTTTACAAAATCTGGATCCAATTTATGATTAAAATCGGGTGGTGGGCATGGTTTGTTTGTTCCTTTTTCTTTGTTCTTCTTTTTTATAGCGTCACAAATTAATTTAGGATGAAGAGCCGCAGGGTTGTCTATATGTTCCTGAGGTTTGTAAACTCCTAGCAATTCAGGAGTTATTTTAGCATATTTACTTCTGAAGTCCTGAATATATTTCATATAGTTCTCAGGTTTTCCATCTTCATTTGTAGCCTTTTTTTCTAATTCTCCAAATTCTTTTAACCCAAGGAATTCTACCAGAGTGGTAACGGCTTCTCTACTTAATTTTACAGGAGAAAATGCAGAAGGTTCCCATATAATTTTTGCTTCCGTCATTTTAAGTTCAAAGCCTACCGGAAGGTCATAAGTTCTCAGATCATTTTTTGTAACTCTGTTTTCTTCCAGTAATTTTTCTAAATCATCTAATAATTTTGAATTTTCCTCCTTATTCTGATGTTTATCTTTATATTCTTTACTGAGTATATCCAGAGCATTAGCCATGGGGCGTACAATCATAGGATCTACAAACTGTGAAAAGTCTCTGAGCCAGTTACCAAAATAAATCTGTTTTCTTTCTACATTTTTATCACTCTTATATCTTTCAATTTTACTTAGCGCATTCTTTTCAATGGCTTCGTGTCCCAGCCCATGAAGATCATCTCCCATACCAGCTCCGAAAAATTCAAAACCTGCAAAATAATGATCATCATATTCAGTACGGTTCTCAACGTATTCTTTTAATTGTGTATGCAGATCCGCAAAATCCCAAATCAGTTTTTTTTCTGCTCCTTTAATGGTTGCCGTGGCATAATGCTGTTCCTTTTGCTCAAAAGGATCAATAAAAAATCTTTTATATTTTGTATTGATATTGGAAGAATATTTTGCCCCTTCATCTCCTTCAGCATCTCCTTCTTGTGATGAATACTCAAATCTTAACAGATAATCCAGATGATGCCCGAATTCTTCCACTAAAGCAAGCATCAGTAATTTATGATGCCCATTACTTTTTATTGCATTATCTATAAAACCTTGGGATACAAGAATA
Organism: Chryseobacterium sp. CS2K3; assembly: GCF_059515185.1. Classification (NCBI taxonomy): domain Bacteria; kingdom Pseudomonadati; phylum Bacteroidota; class Flavobacteriia; order Flavobacteriales; family Weeksellaceae; genus Chryseobacterium; species Chryseobacterium sp. CS2K3. The sequence continues at coordinate 371,839 of NZ_JCAKRW010000005.1, forward strand.
TGGTTGAAATACTTTTTATTCTCACCTGTGTAATAAGAAGCTCCTATACCGTCCAGTTCTTTGATAACTGTGATTTTCGGATTAATAGACTGTTTTTTATCACTGGCGTTTTTATATAACTTTTCGTAAGCTTCCAAAGGGATATCATTACCAAAGATGTCAGCCATCCAGAAACAGAACATAGCCATACTGTCTTTCTTGGCAAAAGAAAAAAGCTGTTCCAGAGCAAATGTACTTTCAAGGGTGTAGTCACTTTCCTCAATTGTGGGTTCATAAGGAGAATAAGATTGATGTTTTACTCCGCCATCATTGCCTTTCTGTTCTACTTTCTTGTTGCTGTTCAGACTCAGGTTATCCCTGTAAGATTCAATATTGATCTTGTTGGAGATTTCATTGATATCTCCAGCATGTACAACATAGTCCTTATTAACGGCTACCTTGATATTTTTTGCCTGTTTTACAATTGCCATGGCTAGAAGAATTTAGCTTTATCTGCACTGTTGTTCTCAATGATCTTTGCACTTTGCAGTGTCATATTCTCCTTATCACTGAACATGGAGATCTTACCAGCCAGTGACTGAGAAGTTTCCGATTGTCTGTGAATACCTTTCTCAGCCATTTCCTGCCTGTTATCAGAAGTCTCTCTGATGTCTCCGGCTGCATTTTGAATAATATCTGTTCCGGCAATCGAAGTGATATTTACATTGGCAGAGTTTGAAATATTTTCTCCTGCATTTAAGGTGAAATTCTTACCGGCAATCATATCTATATTTTCACCAGCCTTAAAATACATGTTTTTAGGTGCGGTTACGGTAATATTTCCTTTACCATCCATCAGATAAGTATTACCACTTGGGTCTTCAATGAAAATACTGCCTTCCTTATCATTAAAGATTACTTTATTTCCACTTCTTGTCTGAATAGATTTTATATGATTATTCACTCCACCACCAAGCGCTACCTGCCCGTGGAACATTCCTCCCATTGCAAAAGGAAAATCCGGGTGATGATATTCAAAACCTACCATAACCTGATCTCCCACTTCGGGAATAGCTACAAAACCTCTGTTTTGAGTAATGGCATCCGTTCCTCCGGCATCGGGGCTCATCATTCTGATAAAATGAGTAGTGTCTGGATTTCTCTGCCAGTCAAACCTTACCTGTATTCTTCCCTGATTAAGCGGATCGGTATTGGAGATCACAGTGGCAACCTGAGGTTCAGCATTGGGAATGATAAAATCCGGTTTCGGCATAAAACCAGTTCCTTCTGCTATCGCTTCAAAACTTCCTTTGTAATATCCTCTGGCATCTACTTCATGAGAGGTTTCAGTAATGGTGACTTTTGTAAAATATGCCGTCTCATTGCTATCGGGTTTACGCATCTGAATATCCGCAGTACAACCGGGATAGAGAAAAGGAACAGTTGTTTTTCCAGAAACGGTAAATACTTCTACAGCCGCACTTCCTGCTGCACTTTTTTGGGAATCATCCACATCCATGAACATATTGGCATTTACAGGAGCAGGAGAGAGGGATCGTGCCTTGAAAATGTTGCTGTTAAGCTCGTAAGCTTTAGCAGGAACCTCCCCAAGATGTCTGATACTGCTTTCCGATCCTGTCATTTTTGTATGTTCGCTGCTGTTGTATCCGAAGAATTCAGGTTTTGTGTGCACAGCTTTTAATTCTATCTGTACATCTGTGGCATTGCTTCCATAGATAAGACGTACCGGTTTTTCAGGAGTTGGAAGTTTTCCAAAGTGAAGAACTTCGCCATCATAATAAAACTGTTCCCCATAAGCTTCAGCAGTTCTTGCCAGATAGTTGTAATGGGTTTCGTTGTATTGTGAACTGTAGTTGATATAACTTCTATTCTGAGCATCTACTCTGAAATCAAATTTCTCAGAACCAAGCGTTTCTTTAATGATTTTATCTGCAATAATTCCTGTATTTACAGACTGGCTTCCACCGAAACTCTGCGTATGAGGAGCGGAATCCATAAGAATAGTAGGGCTGTGACCTTTCAGTACAATATTACCAAGACTCATTCTTTCCTGGCTGAAAGCTGCTTTTGTGATAACCCCTACAAAGGTTCTTTCCGGGCTTTCATTCTCATAATCTTTGTATTTAAAAACAACTGTTATTCGCTTACCGAGAAACATACGGGCTTCTTCAAGATTATGATTTTGAGCTTGTCCTAAAGTATCATGAGCCAGTGTAAGCTCAAACTGATGGTGACGTCTCGCACTTTGCTGCAAACGGAAATGTTTGAAATGTTTGATGGTCTTTCCTTCAATAATGATATCCAGTTTTACCACACGGTTGATCCCCGGAATATGATTTCCTGAAATCTTATCAGCGTTATCAGGTGCCTTATAACGATTCGGTTGAAATGAAAAATTACCCTCCATGATTAGTATTGTGTTTTTATTAGTTTGTTTTGCAGATTATCATTGAAATAATTTTTCTCTGTCAATTTTTTGATGTAATAATCTGCTGATTCTCATTGTTATCATTACCAAATACTTGAATTTATATAATGATAATCAAACTGACAAGACAGAATCCTTTGCTGAATTCTGCCCTGTTAGTTCTAATATTGTAAGTGATTTTCTTAAGATTAAGACGGCCACGCACCGAAATAAGAAGAATTACCAAGGTCAATCTGTTCTGCACTCACTACAAAGCTGATATACATACTGTTATCATCCACTGCATCGAAGTCTACTTCATGCTGGATTACATAACCGTTGTTCCACTTTAGTGTTGTTAACGTTCCTTCTTCGTGAGACTTGTTGAATGTAATTTCTCCTACTGTAGGTTTATATTTTCCGTTTAGTAAGCTTTCAAGAATGTCAGATTTATCAGTAGCTTCTACTGTAATTTTGATCAATGCATTTGAAGGGTCAGATGCCACACGTCCAGAAACGTCTGTAGATCTTGAAACGCTGTAATTAAGCTTTAGTAATTTTTGCCCTTCACCGTTGTTGAATTTTAAAATTCCTCTTGAATTTCTTTCTGCCATGATTAATAGTTTTTAATTAATATTATGTAATTTGATCTCTATACTGCCAAAAATAGAGGTATTTATAATATAATTAAAAGAAATATGAGAAAATTTGAAAAAGTGTAGTAGTTCTTCTACTAACAAGTGTTAGGTTTTTTATCTATGTGTATGTTTATTAGTGGCTTGTAGTCGTGGTTTCGTGATATTTTAAGAAATTTTAGAAAGAATAGAGTTGATAATCATATTCGCATGCACTCTTGAATTCTCAATGAACCAAAGGTGAGTATCTTTTCCCCCACAGACTACTCCAGCAAGATAAAGATCAGGAACATTTGTTTCCATGGTTTCAACATTATACTGTGGATTCAGGTAATCGCCATTCAGTTCTATTCCTGAATTTTTCAGAAAATCAAAATCAGGAAGATAGCCAGTCATTGCCAGTACAAAATCATTTTCAATTTCGTGAGTCTGCTGATTTTCATCTTTAAAAACGACAGAATTCTCCTTTACTTCTATAATTTCCGCATTAAAATGTGCCTTGATGCTGCCTTCGGAAATTCTGTTCTCAATATCAGGTTTTACCCAATATTTTACACTTTTTGAAATTTCAGAATGGCGAACGATCATAGTAACATCAGCCCCTTTTCTATAGGTTTCGAGGGCTGCATCTACGGCAGAATTGCTTGATCCTATGACTACAACCTTTTGTCTTGCGTAAGGATAAGGTTCAGTGTAGTAATGTTTTACTTTTGGAAGATTTTCTCCCGGAATATTCATTAGGTTTGGAATGTCATAAAATCCTGTAGCAATCACCACATTTTTAGCCTTGTAATTTCCCTTAGTGGTTTCAATTTTGAATAGAGTATGCTCTTTAGAAACTTTTAAAACCTTTTCATAAAGATGAATCTTGAGGTCTTTCTGCCTTGCAATACCCTGATAATATTCCAAAGCCTCTTGTCTGCCGGGTTTAGGAGCTGTAGAAATAAAAGGAACGTTGTCAATCTCAAGCTTCTCAGCTGTAGAAAAGAAACGCATATATAAAGGATAATTGTACAGAGAATTTACAATGGTTCCCTTTTCAATAATTAAATACTTCAGATTGTTTTTCTGAGCTTCAATAGCACAGTTTAAGCCGATAGGTCCTGCTCCGATAATAAGAATATCCAAAATTTCCATATAACAAAGGTACGACCTAATTAGGAAAAGGTGTTAATGAATCATTTAAATCTAAAATATCTATATTTTAATATTATAAAGCATAAACGAAGTATCTCGTACTCTATAAGCTGTGGCATTAGTTTTGGTGCTTTTTTAAACTATTATAAAGTTATAAATTATGAAAAGATTACTTATTTCAATGCTTGTGTTGGGTTTGGTGGTTGCCTGTAAGAAAGAGCCCGGAAAACCTGTTCCTAATGAAATAGACACTATTGCCAGAATAAATCCTGATAGTGCAAAAGTTGTAAAGAATGACACTTTGAAAATGGCAGCTTTGAAGAAGACGAACGATGAGGTTTTACAAACTTTAAAAACTAAGGATTATAAAACTTTTGCAACATTTATCCATCCTGAAAAAGGAATTAGTTTCTCTATGTATGCTTTTGTAGACCCTAAGAAGGACAAACATTTTTCTAAAGCAGAATTTGAAAAATACCAGCCTACAAAAACATTATTCACCTGGGGAGAAATGGATGGTTCTGGTGATCCTTACAAGGCTACAATCAATGATTATCTCGGGAAATGGGTTTTTTCAGGTGATTTTACGACCTCCCAATATTCTCAGGGTAAATTTATAGGTGGTGGGAATTCTCTGAATAATCTTGAAAAAATCTATCCTCATAAAGACTTTACAGAAAACTATATCAAAGGAACTGAAAAAACTAGTGAAATGGATTGGAAAACGCTGCGTTTTGTTTTTGAAGAATTTCAGGGAAAATATTATCTGATTGCTGTTGTGAATGATCAGTGGACCATTTAAAGGCTAGAAGCGGGATGCGGGAAGCAGGAAGTATTTTAGTGATGAAAGCATCTGTAGTTTGTAATTATTGAAGATGATAATTATAAATATTTTCTCGGTTCGATAACTTCCTTCTTCCAGCTTCTAACTCCCTTTTTTTATAAAATTTCGCTTAATTGCTTTGTAAGATTTTTTCGTGAAAACTGTTCAATGTGTTGAGTGTTTTCAGAGAGTTGCCCATTTTTCCAAAGCTCAAATTTCTCAAGAATGAATTTTTTTACCGTTTCGTAATCACTGTAGCCGAAGTGTTTTCCAGCCTGGGTTTCATCCAGTATTTTTGAAACATCAGCCTGATCAGGACCAAATGATAAAATCTGTTTTCCTGAAGCCAGATATTCGAATATTTTGCCGGGAATAATTCCTTTTGAAGATTCATTCGGGAAGTTGGTGATCAATAATATTTCTGAATTTTGCATTTCTTCCACAGCTTTACCATGCGCAAGATATCCAAGGTTCAGAATATGATTCTTTACACTTGAATTTTCAATAAAGTTTAAGATCTTATCATCAATTCTTCCGACAAATTTTAAACTGAAATACTTCGCAAAATCAATATTTTCTTTTACCAATTCGTCCAGAACTTTCCAAAGGTTTTCAGGGTTTCTGAGCTGTTCCAAAACACCGATATAGCTTAGGGTAAACTTATCTTTCAGTATGTTTTCAGTTTGTCCTTTTATTTTATCCGAGTCACTTTCATCAAATCCGTTGGTAATACAAACAGAATTAGCTCCTGTTTTACGGAAGTTTTCAGCATCCGTGTAACTTGTAGCAAGCGTAATGTCTGCATTTTTGAATACAGCGCTTTCCAGTTGACGGTGTTTCTTATCAGAGCTTTTGGTTAATTTCAGGTGCTTGTAATAGGAAATTTCAGTCCAGGGATCACGGAAGTCGGCAATCCATTTAAGATTGGGAAACTTATTTTTTAATCCTAATCCAATCAGGTGAAGAGAGTGGGGCGGACCGGAAGTTACAATGGTATCAATATTATTTTCTTGTATGTATTTCTCAAGAAACTGAATGGAAGGTTTTACCCAGAAAACTCTTGCGTCAGGAATGAAAAAGTTTCCTCTTACCCAAATGGATAATTTAGATTTCCAGCTTTGATTTTTACCGACATCAAATTGTCCTGCCTTGAATTTTTTATTGCTTTTATTAAGTTTTTCAGCCAGCTGATAAGGTTCCCAGATTTTAGTTCTGACGATTTCAATGTCTTCAGGAACATCTTTCATCAGCGTTTCATCCAGTAATGGATAACTTGGATTTTCAGGCGTATAAATGACCGGTTTCCAGCCGAATTCCGGCAGATATTTTGCAAATTTCAGCCATCTTTGAACACCAGGACCTCCCGCAGGAGGCCAGTAATAGGTGATGATCAATATTTTCTTTTGTTCCATTTTTTATGAATCGTCTATTATTCATTTGTCATTCTGAACGGAGCGAAGCGTAGTGAAGAACTCACTCTATCTCTTCATTCAGAATTACATATCGCAATATATAGCTTTATATAGATTAGACTTTCTCTTGTGCTACAATTTCTTTTTTCCTGTTTTTATTCATCCAGAAAATTCCAAAGGCAGCCAATGCGATGAATAATCCGAAGCTAAGAAGAGAGAGCCATTTTCCTTTTTCAATCACTTCAGGTTCGAAGACCATCCTGATTTGATGACTTCCTGCCGGTACATGAACTGCTCGCAATAAATAATCTGCTTTAATGTAAGGAACTTCTTTTCCGTCTACAGAAACCTTCCATCCGTGAGGATAATAAATTTCAGAGAAAACAGCAAGCTGAGGGGTTTTCGACTGAGATTTGAATTCCAGTTCATTCGGTTCATACTTTGTCAGGGTAAGGAATGCTGTAGAGTCTGGCTGAACAGGTTTATTATCAAAATAGGCTTTGTCCGAAGAAGCTACAACAGCTGTCTTCTTATTGTCAATTACTCCGATAGATTTTATTTCTTCGTTTGGAGTATCAACAAATTTAATGTCGCTTACAAACCATGCATTTCCGTTAGCTTTTGGATTGGGAACAACCTGTGGCTGCTCAGGACCTCCAAAGACCATATATTTTGCATTCAATAGGTTCAGAATGTTTGGTGTCTTCACACTATCGATGCTATTGATATACTCGTTAAGTACATCGTCATATCTTCTCAGTTTTACAGCGTGATAACCACCGATAGAAGCTTTGAAGTAGGAGGTATTTGTTTCACTTGTTACTCCTAAAGTCTGGTTATAGATTCTGTAGTGTGCTTTGTCTTTATCAGCAATTGTTTCTAAGGTCTTGTTGATATTTACTGTAGATAAAATAGATTCAAGGTTTGGATTTCCCTGTACTTTTTCCGCTAATAAGTCTGAGCTTTCGGTTTGGAAAGGGTTTTCAGCAAAGATCTTGTCTACATAATTTTCGTCATTTAAATAACGTTTGTTTACGGTCCACAGATCAAATAAACTTACAACACCAATCACAACCAAAGCAATATTCTGGTTAAGTTTTTTCTTTAAACTTAAGAATAATGCTGCTGCTGTAATGGCAACATAGATGAATGCTTTGATGGCATCTATTCTGAAGAGTTTATATCTTTCATCTACAAGGTAATCCAGTAGGAAAGGAGGGAAGTATGTCTTCTCATTAGCTGTAGAGAATCCCAATAATGATTTTCCGAATATTAAAAGAATTAATAATAATCCTAATGTTCCTCCACTTACATACATAAGGATCTTTTGTTTGTATTCCTCAGTAAGTTTTTCGTCTGTAAAGAATCTGTATAACCCTAAAATAGCAATTAAAGGGAATAGTAACTCAACCACTACAAGGATTGAAGATGGAGCTCTGAATTTGTTGTAAAACGGAACAAAATCAATAAAGAAGTCAGATAATGGCATAAAGTTGCTTCCCCAAGCCAAAAGAATGGTTAAGATTGAAGCTCCTAAGATCCAGTAACGGTATTTTTTCCATGCGAAGAAGAATCCTAGCAGGGCAAGGAAACATACAATGGCTCCCTGGTAAGCCGGTCCGGAAGTTCCGGGCTGATCTCCCCAATATGTCATTCCGCTGAAACCTTTTGAAATTCTATCCATTTCAGCCTGTGAACCTACATTTTCCTGAACAAGTTCCTGTACTCTGTTCATCATTGCTTTTCCTTCAGGTTCCTGGCTTCCGCCACCCATTAATCTTGGGATGAACAGGTTTAATGTTTCAAGTTGCCCGTAGCTCCACATCAGCATACTTTCTTTATCCATTCCGGATTTTCCTGAAGTATGGCTGTCGTTTGTTAAAATCTGTTTTCCACGTACGGTTTCTTTTACATACTCAGAATTTGCCATGATTCTTTGAGAGTTCATTCCAACTCCGATTATGCAAGATGCTGCAATGATTCCTGAAGAAATAAGGAAATGCTTCATCGGTGTCTTTTTCTGAATCGCTCTGATCAGTTCAGACAGGAATAAAAATCCTAAGGCAATAAACAGATAATAGGTCATCTGCGGGTGGTTCGCAGCAATTTGAAGACCCATAAAAAGGGTTGTTACAATGAATCCCCAGATGTATTGTTTTCGGATATAAACTAATAAAATTCCGGCTAAAAGCGGAGCAAAATATTCAATGGTATTTACTTTTCCGTTGTGTCCCGCCGCGATAATAATGTAAAAATAAGTGGAAAGACCAAAGAAGGTGGCACCAAGCAGGGCATACTTCCAGTTTCTGACCACTACCATTCCCAAAAGGAAAAAACCTGCAAAAAGCAGGAAGAGATAATTAACTGGTCTTGGCAGGAAATTCAGATTGCTGTCGATCTTTTTGATGATATCACCTTTAAATTGGCTACCCATCTGATAAGTCGGCATTCCCCCAAACATGGAGTCACTCCAATAGGTTTCATTTCCGGTATTGGCTCTATAGTCTAGCAGTTCTTTTGCCCCTCCTCGGTATTGTACAATATCATGCTGGAAAAGCTGTTTTCCTGAAAATACTGGAGTTGAATATAAAAATGCTAAAACTATAAATACTACTAATGAAATTGCAATATAAATTAAGTTTTTGTTTTTCGCCATGCTGGTTATTATCTTTTATTTCTTGGAATTCTTACCTTTTGTCATTACTCTCTTTTACCTCTTCATAGTCTACGGTTTCTGCATCCCATTTGAGGTTTTGTTTGTTATTCTTATTCGAGTTGTTGATATCCTGATGTTTGTTATTTTGGCTCTGATTATTGAACCTGTAGCTGTAAAAGGTCTTAAAGAAAATCCTTTTCAGAATATTCCAGACAAAGAAAATAACGATAGCAGAGAGTACTAACTCAAGAATGTACTTCATAACTTTTGAATTTAAAGCTTAAGGCTCAGCGTTACATTTTTATACTGAACCTTAAACGTTTTATTTTTAATTATTTTGCAGAAGGATTTACCATTACAGAAGAATTAGAAACACTTTTCATAGACTGTGATTGTTTTCCGTCAGAAAGCGTTTCAATCTGTGTTGTTTTTACAGTGATGTTCTGATTAGTAATCCATCCTGAATTTTCATCGAACTTAATCGTTCCGTTCTGAACCAACTCACTGCTTAAGCTATGCGTAACACCTCCTTGGGTTTTCTTATCCTCTTTTTTAGGAATACCACCTGTCACACCAATTTCAGCAACTCCGTTTCCTAAGCTTTTCAGGACATAGTTTGAAGTAACTTTAATACTTCCGCTTGGGTCAGCATTTTCAGAAGTTGTCCATTTTTCACCAATTTTTACTCCTTTTTTAGGAATAATAACAAGGTTTTTATTGAATTGGTCCTTCAATACTTTCTCATTGAAAGATTCTTTTAAGCTTGCCACAACGCTTGCTTTCTCATTAGCATCTTTGATAAGCATTCCCACAGCATTGGATACTTTTGTGTAAACAGCATCAAAACCTGTGATAGAAATTACATTCCCTTTATTGTCCATTTTCATGTCAAGCTTATTGCTTGTAAGGGCTCTGTTGATATTCCAGATCATTTTAAGCTCATCTTCTTTAGGAATAGGAAGTTTTGTATCTACTACAATTGTTTTTCCCTGTGCAGACTGCGAGCTTCTTTTAGCAACAAGATTAAGGGTCATTTCATAAACATTTCCTTTAATATCATTGACCGTGAAGTTCATTTCATCTGTAGATTCCGAAGTAGCCGTCATAGATTTCCCCTGAGGGTCAGTCATCGTTTTCGTATCTCTCTGATATGTTGTAAGAGGATATGTTTTTCCTTTTTCAAGCTTAAAAGTTTGTGTAACGATACCTGCTGAGTCTTTAATAGCTGGATTTTCTACAACTTTAGCCACAGAATCAGCCGGAACTTCTACTGTAACTGTTTTTCCGGTTTTAGGATCTACCTTGGTTACTTTTGCCGTTTCTTTTTTACAAGAAACAAGTGCTATAGATGAGATTAGCGCTAATGCTGCTATGTTTTTCATTTTCTAATTTTTTTAAGTGTTGTGTTATTGGTACTAATTATTTCAACATTTTCTGTCTTACAGCTTCATATAAGATTGCTCCACATGCAACAGAAACGTTCAGTGATTGAGTTTTTCCTTCAATAGGAAGTTTTATTTTTTCATCAGAATGATGCAGTACTTCCTTCGAAATTCCGGTTTCTTCATTACCCATAACAATAGCGCATGGTTCTGTAAAGTTGACATCATAGATCAGCTTTTGTGCTTTTTCAGATGCTGCAAACACCGTAATTCCACTTTGCTGTAAGAAATCTACAGTATGGGCAAGGTTGTTTTCTTTACAGATTTTGATATTATAAATACCTCCTGCAGAAGTCTTAATAGCATCAGAATTAATAGGAGCTGCTCCTTTTTCAGGAATAATCACAGCATCTACCCCTACACATTCAGCAGTTCTGCAGATAGCTCCGAAGTTTCTTACATCAGTAAGTCTGTCCAAAATCAATAAGAAAGGAGTTTTTCCTTCCTCAAATAATTGTGGTACAATATCCTCCACTTTATGAAACGGAACATCCGAAATAAAAGCAACCACACCCTGGTGGTTTTTTCTTGTAAAACGGTTCAGTTTTTCAACCGGAACATAGTTGGGACGGATTTTATTTTTTGCTAAAATTGCTTTCAGTTCAGCATAAATAGGACCCTGAAGTGCATTTTGCACAAAGATCTTGTCAATCGTTTTTCCCGCTTCAATTGCTTCAATCACGGGACGCAGCCCGAAAATAAAATCGTCTTTCATTGATTTGTCTAAAATTTTATGTTTAGGTTATCGGATTTCTGGATTTGAAAGTTCTTGGTTGGTGTGGACTACAAACTTCCGGACTCCTTTTTCCGGCTTCCTTTTAATATTTTTCTCCTAAAATTGCTCTTTTCTGCGCCATTACATAACCATAATGCAGGCTTTCATGCATATTATTAAAGATAATAGCATCCTGAATACTCTTCAAATCCATGCCAAAACTGGTTGTGTACGGAGTATAATCTGAAAAGAAATCGCTGTCGTAGTCTTTCATCAGGATTTTTGAGGTTTCCGTAAGTAAAAACTCAAGATCTTCCACTTCCGATTTTTGGACATTCAAATTAGGTAATGTTCCTTTTTTGTAAGTTTCAATCCAATACTTATCGATGCGGAAAGGATTTCCACTAAGGTAATAATGCAGCAGTTGTTGTGTAGCAACTGTATGGGCAATATTCCAGTAAATATTATTGTTGAAACCATCCGGAATCAGCAGAAGGTCCTCGTGAGAGGTGTTCTGTAGGATGTCTAAAAGATTTTTTCTTACCTGTCTGTGTGCTTGAAAATGATAATTCATTTTGCAGAAATTTTAATCTCCAAAAATAGTTTAATAATCTGGGAATGACAATTTTTTGCCTGAAGGATTAAAGCAAAAATTCCTGATCCATGAAAAAAAGCATTATTTATTATTTTGTTTTAATGAAAAAAAATGATGGGATTGTAATGGCTTTTAGAAAATTTAACTTTGATCGTCTATATAATTGTCTGTTTTTATGAATGAAAATCCCTCTCCTGAAAAATGTTCAAAAGAGGGAATTATATTAATTTATTGACTATTTTTTATGATTTTCTTTAGATTAATTTAAGAATTGAACTTATTTCTTGATAATCTTATGTTTAAAAGTAACTCCGTTTTTCAATACAATATTTAAAAAATAGACCTCTGAAGTGTAAGATGAAAGATTAATTTTATTTTCTCTGAAGGTTTCTGCTAATTTGCGCCCATCCATACTAAAAAGAGTCATTGAAGCCACGTCTTCTTTAGATTTTACATTAACAAAATCTGCGGTAGGGTTAGGGTATATATTCACATCTATTGTCTTAATATCCTGAACGTTCAGTGAAGCACTACTTTTTCCCTGCATATATACTGAAAGATAAACATCACCTTGTTGCTGGTTGAAAACAGCCGTTGGTATGCTGTGCTTTAATGTATGGTTTCCAGCCGATACATTAGGTAGTGTAAAGCTTCTGATAGGAACTGAATTTCCCGGGCACCAATTGTTCCACGAAGTCCATTCGGCAAATGATGATGGGGTGGTTCCATAGATTCCGTTGCCCTGAGTATTATAAACTCTGAAAGGCTCACAGGATGTTCCGCCGGGAGTGTAGGTAAGTACCTGTACATCGTCTAAATAAGTGAAATTCTGCCTTCTGATATATTCTTCACCACCACTATTGGCTCCATGAGGGGTGGAAATGACGAAAAACTTTGCATTGTTAACTGATTCCGGCAGATTGAAGTTTACAAGTCTTACCGTTTCACCAGTAACATCAGTGCTGTTATAATTGTTTAATCGGTTGTAGCTCAAGAGCGGGGCTAGAGTATTGTAGTCACTTGGAGTAGCACCATTATCTGTAGAGAAAAAAGTAAGTGTTCCCGAAAATACATCAATTCTGTTAGCGCATCCCTGAACCTGGGTTTGAGCAGCATAAGGAACTCCAAAAACATCCAGTTCCATATATAAATCATAAGTATTACGAAGCGTAGTATCATGAAATACGCTGTAAAGATTGCTGATGTCGTAGGTGTAAGGAACTTCAATCGGAGAACGGTTCTTGTTCATGAAAGGAGTGATGTATCTCCCGACCTCAATTCTTTTTACATTAGGATCATTCATCTCATAGGTAGCCTGGTTTTTTGGAACCATAGCCAGAAATACCTCTCCAAGCCGATCATAATTATCACATAAAGCACCTATTGTTACCCTCATGGCAATTTTTGCTTTAAAGGAATTTAATTCAGCATCTGTCAGTTTTCGCGCATATCTGGTATTTCCCAGTCTTATTAAACCCGTAGGAACAGGAGTAGATACGGTAGCTGCATAACCATCATAATATACAGCATCCGAAATCAGGTTGGTCATACTGGTAGATTGCGATTTGAACAGCCCGGATAATAAGAGCCCTGAAAAAAGTAATCTTTTAAACATATGATTGATATTTGTTGTAAATATATTAAAATATGCATTTGGATTTCCTTTTTTGGTTGTTATTTTTGTTATTTATGATGTTTTTATTGAATAAAAATCAAAATAATTAAATGTTTTCAAGTTGAAATATTATTTTATAATGAATTTAGAGAGTTAATATTTTTTTTATTATAGTGTTTTCTGTTTTTATTGTTAAATTAGCAAGGTAATTAGTGTTAATATTATTAATAATGAAAAGAATTTTACTTTTATCTTTCTTGTTTGTAGTGTTGAGTATAAATGCTCAGATCAATTTAAATATTGGAAGTTCAGCAGTGGGTAGTGCCCCTGTAAGTAGCTTTTTTTCCTATTCCTATGTTCAGCAGATATACCCTAAGCAGGAAATTAATGCTAATGCAGCCGGAAATATTACAGGATTTACCTTTTATGTTGATCCTTCTGCTACAATAAATGATTCCTCAAACTGGACAATTTACCTTGGGAATACCTCAAAAATGACTTTTGTAGCCGGTACAGACTGGATTCCCTCTTCGCAGCTTACTCAGGTATTTGCAGGGACAGTAACTAAGAATGGTAACAAAGTGGAAGTCGTTTTTACAACTCCATTTGCGTATAATAATACTGATAATTTGGTTATTGCGGTAAAAGAAAATTTGCCAAGTATTGATATTAATAATTTTGACGAAGCTTTCAAAGTTTATCCGTATTTACAAAATTCTACACTTGTTTATAAAGGTGATCGTGCTGTGGTAGATCCGGCGGCTCCTCCGGGTGGGATCAGGGTAGATTATAAATCTGCAATAAGTATTACCGGATTAACGGCTAACCTTGCTCCGGGATGTCCTATTGTTATTTATCCTGCTAATAATGCTCAATTTATTTCATTGTCACCTACCATTACCTGGCAGCAGGTTTCAGGGGCAGATTCTTATAGAATTTCTTTAGGCACAAGCCCAGGAGCCACAGATGTGATCAATCATCAGGCTGTAAATGGTACGAACTTTAGTCTTTCACCTTCTATTGTTCTTAATCGAAATACGAATTACTATTTAAAAGTTACGTCTGTTTCAGCTAATGGAGAATCTTCGGGTTGTATTGATTATACTTTTAAAACAATTCCTCCTATCCCTGCAAATGATGAGTGTTCGGGGGCTCTACAGGTTTCTGAATACCCTTATACGTACGTGCAGGCAGACGGAATGTCCTCTACTAATAATGGCGGATTTGCACTAGCTTGCGCAAACGACGGTATGAATGACGGTTTATGGTTTAAGTTTACAGGAAACGGAACCCCGTATACGATTAAAGTTAGTCCGGGGGTTGCTTCTTTTGATCCTAAAATAGGAGTGTATAGCGGAACGTGTACTAATTTAGTTTGTGTGGGAACAATGGATAATAACGGTGGCGGTTCTTCCGAAACAATTGTAGTTCAGACAACCGCAGGAACTGAATATTATGTAAACGTTGGTTCCTACGAAGATTCTGTAGATAAACCGGAAGATGTGTTTACAATAAATATTACAAGACCTTAATTTTTCATTTTAAGAAAAATTTTTAAAATCAAATAAAAATGTTGTGGTATACCGTATCACAACATTTTTTATAACAGATTGAATAATAATATAAAAGATGATAAAGAACTGCCGGACCTATGTCCTATAACTCGTATCATCCGTATGCTGAATTCTAAAAGGCTTGTTAAACCCGGAATTTTTAACAAACTTTAACTCAAATATGGCATTCATTGTGTTGATTAATGCAAGTATTTATCAGAAATTTACCACTTATTTTAAATCAAGCTATGTCAGATATACATCAAGCAGAAGATATCCGCCAGTTGACGGAAAAAGTAAAAGAAAAAAACTACTTATTCTCTCTTCTGAGACAAGAAATCAACAAGGTTATTATTGGGCAGGAATATATGATAGACCGTCTTTTGGTAGGGCTTTTAGGAAATGGTCACGTTCTTCTTGAAGGAGTTCCGGGGCTGGCGAAAACCTTAGCCATTAAAACCTTGGCGGATGCTGTTCATGGTGACTTCTCAAGAATTCAGTTTACTCCGGATTTACTTCCGGCAGACGTTGTGGGAACAATGATCTATAATATCAAAGACAATGATTTCTCTATAAAAAAAGGTCCTGTATTTGCCAATTTCGTACTTGCGGATGAGATCAACCGTGCTCCGGCAAAGGTACAGTCTGCGCTTTTAGAGGTAATGCAGGAAAAACAGGTGACTATCGGCGATGAAACCATGAAGCTTCCAAAACCATTCTTGGTGTTGGCAACGCAGAACCCTATCGATCAGGAAGGAACTTATTTATTACCGGAAGCACAAAGTGACCGTTTTATGCTGAAATGTACCATCGACTATCCTTCTTTTGAAGACGAAAGACAAGTGATGAGAATGGTTTCCACTTCCCATCAGCCAACGGTAAAACCGGTTATTTCACTTCAGGATATTGTAGAAGCAAAAGAGCTGATTAATCAGATTTATCTTGACGAAAAAATAGAAAAATATATTCTGGATATGGTGTTTGCAACACGTTACCCGGAAAACTACGGATTATCTGAGCTTAAAAATTATATCAGCTTCGGAGCATCTCCAAGAGCATCTATTAATCTTGCCATTGCTTCAAGAGCTTATGCATTCTTAAAAGGAAGAGCTTTCGTTATTCCGGAAGATGTAAAAGCTTTGGCAAAAGATGTTCTAAGACATAGAATGGGCTTAACATTCGAAGCAGAAGCGGAGGAAATTACAACAGAAGAAATTATCAACAGAATCTTAGCAAAAATTCAGGCGCCATAATGAGTGATGTAATAATCAGAAAAGCAACTCAGGAAGACTGTGGTGCAATGCTTGAACTAATTAAAGAACTTGCAGAATACGAAAAAGCATTACACGAAGTCACTGTAACCTTGGAAGAATTTACAGCAGACGGCTTTGGTGCATCTCCTGTTTGGGGTGCTTTTGTAGCAGAATTGAATGGTGAAATTGTTGGGATTTCCTTATATTATGACAGATATTCTACCTGGAAAGGAAGAAGATTATACCTTGAGGATCTTGTGGTAACAGAAAGAATGAGAGGGAAAAAGATCGGAAAGCTTTTGTTTGATGCTACTTTAGAATACGGAAAGTCAAACCAATACAGCGGAATGGTATTTCAGGTATTGAACTGGAACGAGCCTGCAATCAATTTTTATAAAAAATACAGCCCGAAGTTTGACGATGAATGGTTGAATGTATCCATTGAGTTTAAGTAAGAATTAAAAAAGGAAATCCCGAACTCAAATCCGGAGAACCCTTAAACATAAACCTTCTATGCAGATAAAAGATATTGTAAAAAAAGTAAAGCAGATAGAAATCCGTACCAGAAAAAAGACGGAGGCTGCTTTGATGGGGCAATATCATAGTGCCTTTAAAGGACAGGGAATGACTTTTTCAGAAGTGCGTCCTTACCAGTTTGGCGATGAGATCAGAAGAATCGACTGGAACAAGACAGCGCGTTTTCGTGAGCCTTTCGTAAAGGTTATGGAAGAAGAAAGAGAACTTACCATGATGATTTTGGTGGATATTTCCGCATCAATGGATTATGGAACCAAAGTTCAGTTGAAAAGAGAATACGTAGCCGAAATCGCAGCAAGCTTAGGATTTTCAGCAGCCGGAAATAACGATAAAGTAGGATTGATCCTTTTTGCAGATAAAGTATACAAAGTGATTCCTCCCCAAAAAGGAAGAAAACATATTCTTTCCATTATCAGTAATATTCTCACCGCAGATTATGTTCCTGCTGAATCCAAAATAGATAAAGCTATGGAATATATGATGGGAATTTTTAAAAGAAAATCTCTTGTTTTTTTATTTTCAGACTTTGAAGACGAATATGACTCCAAAATGCTGAGAGTAGCATCCAAGAAACATCAGCTGTTGGGAATGAGAATATTCGATGAAAAAGATAACGAAATTCCTGATGTAGGCTATACCTTATTATATGATGCCGAAACAGGAAAACAAATATGGGCAAATACATCTAGTGCAAGATGGAGGTATACTTTCGCAGAAGCTCAAAAACAGAAATTAAGAGCATTGGAAGAAGATTTTGTAAACAGTTCGGCTGGTTTTATGAATATTAATACAGGGTCGGATTATTCAAAATTGTTGTATAATTACTTTCAGAAAAAGTAAATCGGGGTTTACCCGCATAAAAACATAAGGTTTTACCTTTATTATTTATTAAACATTGAGAAAAATATTTTTAATACTATCTTTCCTGATCTGTGCAAATGCTTTTTCACAGATATTGTCTTCCAATGTAGAGAAGAAAACTATTGCGTTGGGAGAAATCAATCATCTTATCATTAAAGTTGATAACCTTCGTGGGCAGGAAGTGATTTCTGCACCTAAAAATGAATTGCTTCCTTTTCATTTTGAAGAAACTAAAGACAGTATAGGGCAGAATACCAATTTATACGAAAGAAAAATAGAATTCGCCGTTTTTGAAGAAGGAAAATTTACAATTCCCGAACTTGATTTCAAAGTAGGAGATAAAGTTCTTAAAACAATTCCTTATGAAATTGAAGTCATTAATACAGCCCAAAAAGCTGATCAGATTAATGACATTATGAAAAATAAAGAAGTAAAACTGGAAGCCAAAGACTATTGGGAGCTTTATAAATTCTATATTCTCGCTGCAATAGCTGCTATTGCACTCATCCTTGCCATCATTATGATTGTAAAATGGGGCAGAAAATCAAAAAGTACCCCTGCGGTAGCAACCAATCAGACTTTAAAAGAACTTGACTCCCTTAAAAAGAAAAAATATATAGAAGCTGGAAACTTCCGCTCATTTTATGTTGAACTGATTGATATTTCCAGAAATTTTATCACCAAACAATATCATCTTCCGGCAGATGTTCTTCTTACGGATGACCTTATTGATGTGATGAAAAAGAATAATACCATTTCTCAGGATAACGAAAAAGTTGTTGAAGACGTCTTCCTTAGAGGAGATCTGGTGAAGTTTGCCAAAACCTTTCCCGATCAGGAAACCATGGAGAAGGACTTTGCCAATATCAGAGAGTTTGTGAAAAGATCATCCAAGGACTTAGAATTTGAAAACTTAAGAAAAGATGTTTAATTTTGAGTTTTACAGTCCGTGGTTCTTATTACTTTTTCTGCTGTTTATTCCGCTTTTTATAAAAGATGTCAGAAAACAGAAAAGAAAAGGCATAAAAGTTCCTACCACAAAAAATATGGATTCCAGCGGGGGAATTCAAGGCGTGCTTTTTTTATTAAAAATATCAAAGTATATCATTCTTTCCGCTCTGATTATTGCCATGGCAAGACCCAGAACCTTTACCGTTTCACAAGACAGAGACGATACAAAAGGTGTGGATATAATGCTTTCTATTGATGTTTCCCTCAGTATGCTGGCGAAAGACCTTAATCCTGACCGTATCACTGCGTTAAAGGATATTGCCATAAAATTTGTACAGAAACGCCCCAATGATAGAATAGGAGTGGTAGCATATGCTGCAGAAGCCTTTACAAAAGTTCCGGTAACATCAGACCATCAGGTTGTTATTGATGAAATTAAAAACCTTAATTCTACAGGGCTTGAACCTGGAACAGCTATTGGAGAAGGACTTTCTGTTGCGGTAAACCACCTGGTTAAAAGTAAAGCTAAAAGTAAGGTGATCATTCTGATGACGGATGGAGTAAGTAATATTGAAAATGCTATCCCGCCACAACTTGCTGCCGAACTTGCAAAAAATAATGATATTAAAGTATACACCGTCGGTATCGGAACAAACGGATACGCATTAATGCCTACTGCGGTAGACTTTTTTGGTGATCTTATCTTTACTGAAACAGAAGTTGCCATTGATGAAAATACGTTAAGAGAAATTGCTGAAACTACAGGAGGCAAATACTTCAGAGCAACTTCAAACAGCAGTCTTGAAGAAGTATATGATGAAATCAACCAATTGGAAAAATCAGATGTAAAGGTTTCAAGGCTTTATAACTATCAGGAATACTTCACTGTTTTTCTTTGGATAGCATTGGGAGTCTTGTTTTTTGATGCGTTGTTGAGATGGGTATTTTATAAAATTTTAAGCTGATGAGTTGGTCGTTAGGAAATTATTGGTATTTATTTTTACTGTTGCTTCTGCCGCTGTTAGCTTCCTTTTTGATCCGTTTTTTAAAATGGAGAAAGAAAAAAAGAGACCTGTTTGCAGCAAGCCAGTTTCATGATAATTTATTTGAAAAAAATTCAGGATTTACAAAGTTTTTTCCTGCATTATATCTCTTGGGTACGCTATTCCTGATATTCTCTATTATTGATCTTCTGAATGGTTCGGAAGAAGTAAAGAGCAATCAGAAACTGAATAACGTGATCTTCATGCTGGATGTGTCCAATTCTATGAATGCGGAAGATATTGAACCAAGCCGTCTTACAGAGGCAAAAAATCTGATGATAAATACCATGCAGAAAATGAATAACGATAAAATTGGAATCGTAATTTTTGCAGGGCAGGCAACCTCTATTATGCCTTTGACAACAGATTATAATTCTGCTGAAACCTACATTTCCGGAGTTGAAACCAGTTCTATGAAAATTCAAGGGACAGACTTTCTGAAAGGAATGCAGGCAGCAGTAGAAAAATTTAAAAATGTAAGTAAAGGTTCACGAAAAGTTATATTGCTGAGCGATGGTGAAGATAATGAAGGAAATGATAACGCAGCTATAAGACTTGCTAATAAAGAAGGAATAACCATTACTTCCGTAGGAATAGGGTCAGATGAAGGCGCTCCTGTTCCTGAATATACAGCCGGACAGCTGATGGGTTACAAGTCTGATATGAACGGAAATACGGTAATTTCAAAAAGACAGACCGAAGCTTTAAATAAAATGGCAGGATCTACAGGTGGTACTTACATAGACGGAAATAATATCAATGAAGCACCTGACAGAATCATTGAAGCGATCAATAAAAAATCTTCAGGATCAGAAACGCTGGTAAAATCGCAGAATGCCAATCATTATTACCAATATTTTTTGGCTGTATCTATCCTGTTTTTCTTTTTAATTTATATTTTTAATCCTAAAAATGACTTTAATGTTTAGTCTCCCTATTATGAATAATGATTGTAAAGACTACTTTAACCGAATTTTAACAAATAAAACTCTGTTTCTTAACATATAAAGGAATAATTTTGCAAGTGATGAATACTAAAATCATATTTTTAGCGTTAATAGTTGCTTTCTCCTTCTCAGGCTTTATGTTTGGGCAGGAAAACTATAGAACATTGGTTCATGAAGGCAATCAGAAATTTGATGGTAAAGACTATGATGGAGCTTCTTCAAAATATATGGAAGCTGTAAAATCCAACGAAAAAGATTTTACGGCTCATTACAATATGGGGAATGCATTATATAAGAGCAAAAAATATGAAGAGGCAAAAGCAGAGTATGAAAAAGCAGAGCAGCTTTCACAGACCCTTCCTGATAAAGCAGCTGCACTTCATAATCTGGGAAATGCTTATATGCAGATGAACCAGCCGGAAAAAGCGGCAGATTATTATAAAAAGGCTCTGAAACAAAACCCATATAGCGAAGCAACCCGAAAAAATTATGAGATTGCTAAGCTGAAGGAAAAAGAGAAAGAACAGAAGAATAACCAGCAGAATAGCTCAGGAAAAGGCGGCGGTGGAAATGATCAGAACAAAGGTGAAGATCAGAAAGGAGATAAAGACCAAAAACAGGATCAGGGAAAAGGTCAGCAGAACGAAGGCAAAAGTGATCAGGGAAATAACCCTCAACAGAATCAGAATAATGAAGGAAAAATGCCAAAGAACCTCGAAGATGCTCTCTTGGATAAAATAAATAATAAGGAAAAAGAAACCGCCAAAAGAATTTTAAATAAGAATTCTTATTCGATGCCTGAAAGCAACGAGAAAGATTGGTGATGCAGAACAAATGGATTTACATATTGCTTACTCTGGCATCCGTAATTACTTACGGACAGGTAAATCTTTCTCTTGATGCAGATAAAAATGAATATGGTGGAAAGGATATTGTAAACCTTACCATTATTCTTGAACTTAACGGGAGCGATCTTGTTCAGCAAACAGGTTTCCAGCTTCCGGACCTTTCTAAATTTAATATTATAGGCAGTGGATCCGTTACCAATACCGTTATAGATCCGGCAACCAATACCCTGATTACTCAAAAAGTATCCAGAATTGCGCTTGAGCCAAAGAAAAAAGGTAAAATAAAGATCGGTTCCGTTCTGGTGACCGTTAATAATAAAATTTATAAAACAGAACCTTTTGACGTCAATATTCGTGATATTGTTGACAAGAGAGCGCTGGCAAGCAACACTTCCAATGAAGTATATCTGAATATGGAGATTGAAGACAGGGAAGTATACCAGGATCAGCCTACCGTTGCCGTGCTTAAAGTATATTCCAGAAATATTGATAATCTTCGTAAAGTAAAAAATATCCGTCTTCCTCAGCAGGATAATATTAACGTACATCCTATCAATTTCTCCAAATCGGAGATAGATCCTTCCGGTAACGGAAATATGGCATCTCAGGTATTGGCAATGTTCATGGTATTCCCGAATGAAGCAGGATATGTAGAAGTACCTGGAGTATCTGCTTCAGTAAGTACGTATTCTCACAAGAATAAAATTATTTCCAATAAGGTAAAACTGAATGTCAGAAAACTTCCAGAAGGCGCTCCCGAAAGCTTTAAAAATGCTGTAGGAATCTTTAATGTAAGTGTATACAGCACTTCAAAAGAAAAACCGGAAGCAAAAAAACCAATGAATGTTGTGGTAAAAGTAGCAGGGGAAGGAAATTTACCGGATCTTGAGCTTCCTAAAATTGCTGCATCACCGGATTATGAAATCTTTGCTCCTAAAATTACGTCTAAAGTATCTCCGGGTACTACAGGCATGAAGGGAGTCGTTCTTGCCAATTATGTCATCATTCCGAATAAATCAGGGGATATTTCAATTAAAACAGAACCATTTGCTTTTTTTGATCCTCAAGATCGAGACTATGTAGATGTCGGACAGAAGACGTTAGCTGTAAAAACTTTTTCTCATGATCAGATCATGGAATCACGAACTACGGTGGAGAAAGTAAATGAATACACCAATAATCTACTTGAAACGGTAAATACGCCTGTTTTAAAAACGACTTCATTTAAAGTAAAGGAAAAAAGTAAATTCCATTGGAGTATTCTTTTGACTAATATTGCTATTCTTTTAGGTTTATTTATTGCTTATGTTTTATTTAAAACTTGGCAAAAAAAACGTACATTAGTTAGGGAAACCGCATCTCAAAAACCATTGGGTTCTGTGGCGGAAACTGAAAAGGAAATCAGAGAGTTGATGAAAACAGACATCAATGATTATTTTGGATATCTTGAAAACCTTAAAGACAACAATGAATATGATAAGTTCTTTGTAACATTGGAGGAGTTGGATCAGGAGGTCAGAAATCAGTATTTCAAAGGCTCTGTTACGGAGTTTAAGACTTTTCTGGAAAAGCACAAAGGATCTTCAGTAGCAGAAGAATATGGAAATTTGCAGCAAAGAATTGAAATGGAGAAATATTCACCTGTGAAATCTTCGGAGGGAATTGAAGAACTTTTGAAAACTATTGTTAATTTCTATTCACAAATTAGCAAATAGTCAATTTATTTTCATATTTTTGCGAAATTTTTAATTACAAAGGGATGGAAATTCTTGATGGATTCTCTTTCAAAGAGATCGTTACCAGCTTTATGGTTCTTTTTGCCGTTATTGATATAATCGGTTCAGTTCCTATTATCGTAAGCCTTCAGCAAAAATTTGGAAAAATTGAGGCTGGTAAAGCAGCAGTTACTGCCGGAGCAATTATGATTGTTTTTCTGTTTGTAGGAAACAAAATTCTTAAACTGATCGGAGTGGATGTAAATTCCTTTGCCATTGCCGGAGCTTTTGTGATTTTTGTCATAGCTTTGGAAATGATTTTAGGAATTGAAATCAATAAAACAACAGAAGCAAAGGCTGCCTCCATTGTACCCATCGCATTTCCGCTGGTAGCAGGTGCCGGAACCTTAACAACTGCCTTATCCCTTAGAGCTGAATTTCATGATATTAATATTATTTGCGGAATTATTCTTAATACAATTTTCGTATATTTGGTGCTGAAATCAGCGAAATGGTTAGAGAAGAAAATTGGAGATGCTACATTGATGATTCTTCAGAAAGTTTTCGGTATTATCCTTTTAGCAATTTCAATTAAATTATTCACTGCAAATTTTGCCCAATTGGTGCTGAATTATGTTAATTTTTAAAAATTATGAAGAAGTTTTATAAAGTATTTTTAGTACTGTTCATCGTTTTCATCGCTATTAATTTGTATGCTATTAACTGGCAGAATGATCTTATTGCTGATGAAGACAACATTAAGTTTGTGTTTTCTGCAGCTGCAGCTGCAATAGGTCTTATCTTACTTTTTGTAATGGATACCTGGAGCAGAATCGGTGTGAAAAAATAATTTCATATACTGATATTATAGATATAGCCTCTTTCATTTTGAAGGAGGTTTTTTATGATTAAAAGTAAGGCTCTTAAGTAACTGTTTCGTTATCTAAGGGAGGATTAATATCAGATTAATAGAGGTGAGTTTTAGCCCGCCAAACAAAAATGCCCTATCAAACGGCTTTAGCCAAACCCTGATATTTCACAAAACAAATTCACACCAATATTCCCCGTGTTAATCACAAAAAAATACGCAAACATCGGAAGAAAGTTTGCGTAATTTATACCAAAAAAGACATTCTATTTTAAGAAGAAACCACAAGGTTTTTAAGGATTGCTTCAGATTTAAGCTCTGTTTCAATCCATTCCTTTTCCGGATTGCTTTGTGCCGTAATTCCACCTCCTACAAAAACATGTACAGAATCTTTGTAAAGTCTTGCACATCTAAGGTTCACAAAATATAAAATATTTTCTTCTGTTTCAATTTTAATATATCCTGCATAGAATTCACGTGGGAATTTTTCATACTTGCGAATATTTTCATTACAGAAATCTTTTGGAATACCACAAACAGCCGGAGTAGGGTGGAGATCCTTGATCAGACTGTCAAGATCTTCAGGTTTGATTACTGTTTTGAAATCCGTACGCAGGTGTTTTATATTTCCAGAAACATGATCATAGGTCTCAGATTGCTGAACTTGATCAGAATAGTTTTTAAGAATATCCTGAATATAGCTGGTCACAGGTTTTTGTTCTTCGATTTCCTTTTCAGACCATTCTTCCGTGACAGGAAGAGTACCCGCCAATGCCATAGTTTCAAATTGATGGGTTATCTTATCGAATTTCCCCAAAACCTCCGAAAAAGCTCCCATCCATGCGTTTTCTCCGTCATTAAATATATATCTGAATGCATTCGGATATGTTTGGCAAAGATTGTTGAAGCTTTCTTTATAATCAATCGTCTTAAAGTCTGTAAAAATCTTTCTTCTGGAATATACCAATTTGGGTAACTTATTTTCTTTGATCACCTCAATCACGCGTTGTAATGTATCACAATACTCTTCCCTGGTTTCAGGAATAAAGTTGGTGGCATCATGTATCAGTTGTTCATTGGTTATTGAATAACTGTTAAATTCATTAGTATTGACTTCAATAATGTTTCCTTTGAAACTTATTTGATTAAGGCTGTTATATGAAAAAAAATCGACAGCATTGGTATTGGTTTCTTCGTTTACAGAATATAATCCTTCGTTAAAGGGAAATTTGAAATAAATCATTAGCTATGAATGGATTTTGAAAATCAATGTCCGGAAATAATATAGGAAATTCCCATGTTGATTTTCCTTTCTGCAAAGGTATTACTACTCTGAAAAATGTCAAAATTATAAGAGCTGTTTTTTAATGAAACATTTCTCATTTTGTATTCCTGATATTCAAGTGATAAGAGAATTTTTTTCATAATCTGATATTGGACACCTAAAGAAAATCCTACATTAACTTGTTGGGATGTAAAGTTATCCAATTTGCTCATGATCATATTGTCAGGGGCTAAGAATTGCATTTTATAGATGTTTTTATTAATCAAAGCACCTATAAAAGGGCGGAAATTTTTCCATTTATACTGTAGTTTCACTTGCATGGCATATTCAATATGCTTATTATTAAATTGTTGGAAGAGTAAAGGCTGTGCATCTTCAGAAAAATAATAGCCGTTGAGCCAAGTGTCTTCCTTATTACCATTCAGATCAAAGGTGGAGTTCCATTGATAGATATGAGCAGATAGCATCAATGAAAAATTATTGAAAATAGGTTTCGAAACCCATAGCCCCAGATTAAATCCTGTCTGCGTATCTTTTTGTTCATCTTTAGCCCAGGAGCTTTTTTTAAACCCGAATCCTGTTTCTACACCTAGTTGAATCTTTTTATTGATATATACAGCCGTTCCCGAAATTTCATCTTTTATGGGAGTTATTTCTTTAATTTCCTTTGAGGGTATATCAAGTGTTCTTATAAATATTCCTCTTGGTTGTAGTTTTAATGCTTTTTCCAGGTAAATTGTGTCGTAAACAATTACCTTTTCGTACACATATATAGTATCTGCCTTTTTTCTCTGAGCATTAAAGGTTTGTAAAAAAATAAGGAAAAAAATATAGACAATTTTCTTTACAGGCATCGTTTGTTTCAGTTTATCTTTCCACATATATTGTATCTCTCTGTATGATTTTCTTTACCACAATGACTTTTTGAGGAGAATCATCTTTAGCTGTATCTTTTGTAGCGGTGTAATGTTCTTTTTGTTTTATTTTGATGGCTTTTTCTTCCTGAATTTTCTCTTTTTCATAAATGGTTTCTTTGGCGACAAACTCTTTGTTTTGAGGGTGCTGATCTTCCGTATTTTTCAATAAATTTTCTTCTTTTTTCTGTTCTGTTTCTCCCTTTTTATCAGAATTTATATTGTTTGGAATAGGACTATTACGTGGAAGTAAAATAATAAAAGCACTCACTGTAACCACTACAAGTGCAATGCTTCCTGTAATAATACCAATTTTGGGAAGAAATCCTGAACTGATGGGAACCGTAAAGTTTTGAGAGGGAATCTGATCCGGTATTTCAAAATTTCGGGACGGAGATACTGAAAAATCTGAAAATTTACTTTTAAAAGTCTGTGCCCATAATAATCCTCCAAATCCAAAGAAAATGAGTAATTGAGTAAGTTTTTTGCTGTTTTTCGGGGTTTCAGCATTTACTGTATTGAGTAGAAAATTTTGCACTGCTTTTTTAGCTCTTAACAGGTGAGACTTTGAAGTATTTACAGTGATTCCCAATTGGCTGGCTATTTCTGAATGGGTATAGTTTTCAATAAAATATAAATTAAAAACAGATTTATGATGATGAGGAAGACTGTCAATAGAAGACAAAAGTTCTTCCTGAGTAAAATCATAGGAAAGAACATGGTTTTTTTCTTCATTACTGTTCATAGCAAATGATGTTTCAGTGATTTCTGACGGTTCTTCTGTAATAAATATTTCTTTACTGCCTTTTCGGAGGTATTGTAACGCATTATTTACCACAATTTTTTTTAACCAGGCAAAAAGCATCTTTTCATCCTTCAGTTGATGTACATTTTGAATTGCTGCTACAAAACTGTCCTGAAGAATGTCTTCCGCTGCATGCGTATCCTGTATATATCTACGGCAAATCCCCAGTAATTTTGGGGAGTATTCACTGTAAATCTTTTGCCAGTCATTGGTTTTTACCATCAAATATCTAGTTTTTTACTGCCAGTATAGAGATGAATCTACTTTAACAGTTGAGTTATTGATCTGTTTTCTAAAGTAAAGTTGTTTCATAATATGGTTTATAAATAGTAAAATAATTTGAGCAAACAATGAAACCTTATAGCAAAATTTCCGATGTTTACAGCAGTGCTGCTATAAGGTTTCAGTCTGAATGAGAATGTTTAATTGTTTTTGACAACAAAAATTGAATTAAAGCAGCCTTTGGAAATGTCCGGCAGGCTCTGTGCTTCCACATCATTAATATAAAACTTTACCGAACCCATAGAAGGATGTAGTCTTGTTGTATAAATATTTTGATCTTTAACGGCAAAATGGGAAATAGTATTGAATCCGTTTGAATTATTCATTTGAACAAGCGTATTGTTTTTGTAATAGAAATCTTTTCCTATATAATATTTATCTGCACCTTCAGCATACATATTTATTATGCCACTTTGGATAATATTAGCGGGGATTTGTATATCATTCCCTGAAATAACATCTTTTACAGCATAAATATTTTGAGAAGAATTGGAGAGTGCTGGGTTTCTTGTTGACAAGTAAAATTCAGAAGAGTTAGACGAATTTTTAATGAAATTCTGAAAGATAAGAGAATGTGAAACAATATGGAATGTATTGTTTTTGTAATAACCGAAGTCCCAGGTAATAGGATTGGTGTACTGGAAATTTTTGCGGGAAGCTACATAGACATCGTTATTAAAGATTTCAAGACCACCTGAAAAAATAGAATTTGCATGAGAATCCAGAATAGTTTTTACTCCGTTCTTCCAATAGCAATGCTGGTAAGTATTCTGTCCTGTAGTTGGGTTATGCTGTCTGATGACTCCTGAAAAATAGACATCTCCATTATTTACTTTGATCTGACTTGACAGAGATAGCTTATCATTGTCTACCGCTGTATTAGGTTCTACATTCAAGTATTCTGCAACATTGTGTTTTACTCCATTCTTCCAGAAATACCATTCTTTTGCCTGGCTGACAGGCTCAATATTAGTTGCGAGCAGATAAATATCATTGTTATCTACTACGATCTGTATTCCATTCAGATTTTCTCCTCCCGGAACAAAGGTTTGTTGTCCGTTTTTCCAGTAGCAGGCTTTGTAGTTATCAGTTCCTCCCAGATAGACATCATAGGAAGCGGTCCTTTTTTCTAAAGGATCAGAATTCTCATTACTGCAGGACATGCAGAATAAGAAGAGGATGAAGAATGTTAAAATTTGAGTTTTCATGGTTATTGTTTCTTATAAGATGCAGAAAAGTAAAAAGGTTGCAGCAAGAATATAAAAAAAGACTCAAAAAAATTGAGTCTCGTATTTCTTATCGGTTTCTGATTACCTCAAAATGATGTTGTTGGTCATCGTTGTATGATTGATAAGGGTACCTTTCTCATCCCTGATCTCAATTTCAGAAACATGCATTGTCTTTCCTTTTCTGATGAAACGTGCAGTAGCGGTTACTATTCCGTCTTTTTTACTTCTCAGGTGATTGGAATTGATATTGGTTCCTACTCCATAATATTTATCACCATCAATAAAGATATTGGATAGGCTAGAACCTAAAGTCTCTGCCAAAACACAGCTTGCCCCTCCATGCATGATTCCAAAGGGTTGGTGTGTTCTGGGAAGTACAGGCATTGTTGCTGTAAGCGTTTCATTTTCAAGATCAATATCTATGAATTTTATTTCAAGGGTTTTTGCAAGAGTTACATCACCCCAGTTATTGATGAATTCTAATATTTCTTCTTTTGTCTTACCTTTCATTTTCAATAATTATAATTAATGATTAGTTTCCTGCTTCTTCTCCGTTCCCCATAATGTTTGGATTCCAGTTGGCTGGAACCTTAGGCGTAATATCATTCTTTATATAATATTCCTGAATTTCCTGCATGATCTCTGAGAAAGGAGCTGTTGCAAGTCTTTCATAAGGAATAGTATAGCCTAAATAAACAATATTTCTTTTAAAATCTCCTGCCGCCAATACAATCGGAACTTTTGCCGCCAAAGCCATATGATAGAATCCTTTTCTCCATTTCGGAACCCAGCTTCTGGTACCTTCAGGAGTAATCACAAGGCTGAAGTCTTCTTTTTCAAATTGCTTTGCAACGAAGTTAACAAGGTCATTTTTCTGGCTTCTGTCAATTCCGATTCCGCCAAGCCCTCTCACAATACTTCCGTACCATGCTTTGGTATGTGCGTCTTTAATAATAATTTTTATCGGTTTTTCTAAGGACCAATAGGCAAGGTTTCCTAAAATGTATTCCATATTGTGTGTATGGGGAGCAACCACAAGGATACACCTGTTCAGGTTGTTAACGTCGCCCTGTAGCACGACTTTCCACCCTAATAATTTTAACATCAGTTTGCCTATCAGCTTTTTCATAGATTCTTGGATTAAAAACAAAAAAAGTATAACCAAATATTGGTTATACTTTTACAAATATATTGAAATATTATTGCTCTTAAAACAAACCGTTAATTAAATCTACGATTTTCATTACGAATTCCATTGCAAATTGTATCATGATAAGAGTGTGTTTTTGGTTGATTGGTTATTAAATTTTTAACAATACGAAATTAAAACAATTTTTTCACATGAAGAACTAAATATGGATCTTTTTCACTTTTCTGAGAGAAGAAGGATGTGAATTTCAAACATTTGCCATCCATTCACATCTTCTACCACTCTCTGAAGTTAATTATTTAGTTTGTATGGAAATTTCGTTTTTTCCGTCTTTGATTTTGATGTCTACATCCTTGTTGATTTTTTTAATATCGGATGCTACAGAATCAATAACTTTCTTAGCCTGATTATTAGGGACTTTCTTTCCGTTGATAATGATGCTGTCTTTATCATCAGAATTGTATTCTATGCTTGAACCATTTACTGTGATCTTGTTTTTTTCAATTCTGATCCCGTTATGATTTTCATATTCATAGTTATCGTCATCATCTATTCCGTCTCCGTTAAGATCTCCATCAAAGCTGATATGGTCTTTTTTCACAGGAATTACGACTGTTTTCTGAGGAACTACAAGTTCATAATCTACTCTGTAATCTCTGAATCTTTGATCATAAGGATACTTGATGAAGTTGGGAAGCATTACCTTATTTCCGATGATCTCTACAGGAACTGTTACCTGAACAGGAATGTTGTATCCGTCACCTTCTTTCTTAATGATTAGATAAGGAGTTTTAATATCTGTCTTTCTGATCACATCTACAGAAATATAGTCTTCTTCGTACACTGTCTTCTTATCAGAATAGATATCATCATCATACGCTTTGAAGTTCTGAGGAATCACTACCTGTTTTACATCTACATAAAGAGTATCTGATGTCGTATTGATTGCGATGTTCTCTGTATCTTCCTTGCTGCCTTTGTAGATTAGATTTTTCTTTGCCATGCTTACCCCGAAATAAGCTCCCAGCCCAAGTAATAAAAGGAATACACCTCCTAATACCCAGCCAATGTTTCTTAATTTCGTCTTTGGTGAAAAGATTTTGATACTTAATAAGCTGAAGATGATTGCCGGAATTAAACTTCCTAAGATCATGATTGCTACTAAAACCTTATCAAGTCCGTTTTCACCCATGTAGAATTCAATCTTATTCGCTCCAGGGAAATCTGCCCCTGTTCCGAATAGTCCGAAGATGACAAAGATTCCGATAATGCTGCTTACTGCCATCAATACGAAGATTCCTCCTATGATATACTTTAGAATATTCCAAACTCCGCTTCCTGCATTGCTGATGTGGGGTTTGCTTTCGTTGTATATCTCTCCGACCCTCTGAGTAGATTCATTGGCAAACTGTACCAATTTATTAGACTCATTCTTAAGATTGTCGAAGTTCATAGGCTTTCCCTGCATTTTCAGGAAATCTGCCGCTGTTTCAGCTTTTGGAAGTACGATCCAAAGGATGATATATAAAAGACCGATCAATGAAGAAGAGATGGCTGCCGTGAAAATTCCCAGGACGAAAATTCCCAACCAGATAGCTCTCATTGCCGTAATATCCATTCCTACATATTGAGCTAAACCTGCGCATACCCCTGCTACCTTCTGTTTTTCAGGGTCACGGAATAATTGTTTTTTGTCTGTGTAATTCGTTCCCGTATTACTGTTCTTTGTTGTATTTTTTTCAGAAAAATAAGCTTCTTCCTGTTCTTCGATTTTTTCAGGAGTTCCGATCTGTGCGATTACTTTTTCTACATCCGTATCGTTGATCACTTCACGTTTTCCCAGAGAATCTCTGAATATCTCCACCATTCTTATTTCTATGTCATGCATTACCTCCTCTGCTTCAGAAGCATCCAGTGAGCTTCTTAGAGCATTCAGGTAGTCGCTGAGCTTTATATATGCGTGCTCTTCTATTGTAAAAGAAAAACCTGCGAGTCCTATTGAGAGTGTCTTGTTCATAGCTTTATTTTTTAATTTTGTTGGGTGATTTGGTTTACTGAAGCGGTCAGCTCATTCCACGTATTTTGAAGTTCATCCAGAAACAGTTTTCCTTTATCTGTTATCTGATAATATTTTCTGGGTGGTCCTCCAGTTGATTCTTCCCATCTGTAAGAGAGAAACTCTCCGTTTTTCAATCTTGTAAGAAGAGGGTAGAGGGTCCCTTCCACTACATCCAGTTTTCCTTTTTTCAGTTCATCTATAAGATCGGAAACATACATTTCTCGATTATTGATGAGACTTAGAATACAGAATTCTAGAATCCCTTTTCGCATTTGCGCTTTGGTATTTTCAGTATTCATCTTTGATAAGTTTTGTTAATTAGTTATATTCTTAGAAAAATGCTCCTAGCTAGCTGAGCCTATTCTAATTTTACATTACAAAGATATGTAAATAAAATGGTATTATGCAATACAAAGTAGTGAAATTTTTAAAATAAATTATTTAATTATTTGATAATCAAGAATATAATTTTTATAGGTTATTTTTGATTGAATAGGTTTGGGAAGATATTTTAAAAAAAGAAGCAATTTCTCCTATAAAAAATATAGTATATCATTCATCCAATTCAAATGATATGGATAATAGAAATTAATGAATATGTTGAAACTTTTCATGTTATTAAACCCTTTAAAATGAACTTTATAGTATTAATTTTAAATACTGTAATGGTTTAAAATATATTTCGAATAGCATTTATTTGTTAAATTAGTTCCATGAAAAATAATTTTAACTTCCTTAGGCTACTGTTTTCTACATTAGTTATATTTTCCCATTCTTTTGACCTTACCGGAGTTTCAGATTTATTAAGTGATTGGACAAAAACAATTTCTTTCGGAGGAGTTGCTGTTGCATTTTTTTTTGTTTTAAGTGGATATTTAATTTTTCAAAGCCTTAATAATTCTAAAAGTTTATATGAATATTATTGGAAGCGAGTACTAAGACTTTTTCCCGGGCTTTTTGTAATGCTTTGTTTTTCTATGGTAATTATTCCTTTTCTGAATTTTAAAACAGTTTTTCAGAAAGATTTCTGGCTATACCTTCCTAATAATTTAAGCCTGTATAATGTTCAATTTAATGTTCCTGGTATTTTTAAAAATAATCCTTATCCCAATGCTGTTAATGGAAGTTTATGGTCTTTGGCATATGAATTCAGCATGTATATTTTAATCAGTTTATTATTTTTTATAAAATCATCAGTTACTAAAAGGAATTTATTAATATCAGTATTTCTTGTAAGTGTTTTTTTAACTGCCGTTAACCCTAATTATTTAAAAACACTGTTTAACACGATTAATCTTGAACCTGTACTTGTGTATAAGTTAACGCCATTATTTATTGGAGGTGCTTTAATGAATTATGTAAATCTTAAGTTTAATTGGATTATGTTTTTTGTATTATTACTTGCTTTGGCAGCCAGCTTCTATTTCCATGTTTTTCATATAGCTTCTCCATTCCTGTTTCCATTGTTGATTATACCATTAGGACTTGAATATTTTAGATTTTTTCAGCTTCCGGAAAAATTGGGCGATATTTCGTATGGAGTTTATATTTATGCATTTTTCATTCAGCAGATTTTTATGAACTTTTTGAATCTGTCTCCAATTGTGTTATTTACATTATCAACGATTGTTACATATGTCTTATCCTATCTTTCATGGCATTTTGTAGAGAAAAAAGCTTTAGGTTATAAAAAACTTATTACCCAAAAACTTCAGATTCAATAATTAGAATATTTATGAAGACATCATTTTTATAATTCATTACTTGTGAATTTTGAAATCGGGTTCATGATTCGTATTTTTGTTAGAAGACTAAAAACACTTAAATCCATTTTACTATTATCATGAATATTTTAAATTATTACAGAACCATATCAGCATTTGTTGTGTTGGGACCTTTATGCTTTGGACAATATCAGTTTGAGGTTAAAGATGCATCTACCAACTATGATGCAATTATTCATATTGACAATTGTTTTGGCGATCAGTGCAAAGACGTAGGAACGGTGGAACTTTTTGATAACAAAAATACGAAGGTACAGTCATTCACTTCAGATGATCTGGTAGTGTATCTGGATCGGGGGCAAAGATTGACACGTGGAAAAATGATGACATTATCAAAAGAAAAAAGCCCTGTTATTTTCGGCGACTTTAATTTCGACGGAACTGAAGATGTCGCAATAAGAAACGGAAATCTGGGAAACTACAGCAGCGCTTCTTATGATGTGTATGTATTCAACAGTACCAGAATGGCTTTTGTAAAAAGTGCAGAACTTACAGAGCTTGCATCGGATTCTTTTGATTTTTTTGAAACAGATCCGGTTCGTAAACGTCTTATTACCTTTGGGAAATCCGGATGCTGTAATCTTTTTACTACAGAATATCAGGTGATTCCCGGTAAAGGATTGGATAAAGTATTGGTAAAAGAAGAAGATATGAGTGAGGAAGGATATGTAAAAGTGAAAACAGAAGAAAAAATAAAAAATAAGTGGGTTACCAGAACCAAGGTATATCCATCTGATGAATATAAAAAAGAAAAGTAAGATGAAGATACAGAAAGAGATCGATTTTATTCTGGCAGTGGATGCCCTGAAAAATGTACAGCGAAGAAATTATAATGCAGATGATTCCAGAAGGGAAAATACAGCAGAACATTCATGGCAGATCATTATTCTGGCTCAAATCCTTTATCCGTATGCGAAAAACCGAGCGGATATAGATTTGTTAAGAGTAATCAGAATGTTATCGATTCATGATTTGGTGGAGATTGAAGCGGGAGATACCTTCCTGTTTGATGAAGCGGCAATGGTAGGGAAGTTTGAAAGAGAAAAAATTTCTGCACAGAAGATTTTCGGAATTTTAGATGAACCCTTGAGAACGGAATTCTTTAATCTGTGGCTAGAATTTGAAGAAGAAAAAACTCCTGATGCAATTTTTGCATGTTCTATCGACAGAATTATGCCATTTATCCTAAATTCTCATACTTCAGGGAAAAGCTGGACGGAAGCTGGTGTTACGGAAAAGCAAATCAGAAATATGCTTGAAAATGCAATTACGAGAGCTTCGGACGAAATGGGAGAGGCATTTGAACTGCTTCTGACCAAAAGCCTGGAAACGGAAAAAGTTTTGAAATAATCATCATCATAAATAATCGGGGCAGCCAAAGGCTGCCCCGATTATTTTATTATAGAATTTGAATTGGTTTCTTGAACTCATCAATTGCCACAAACGTAAAATCACCCACAATCGCTTTTTCTCTTTCATAAGAGTACATTTGCTCCGTATAGATTTCTACATTTACCTTCATACTTGTTTTTCCGACATAGGAAACTTTTCCGATCAGTTCTACAATTGTTCCGGCAGGAATAGGCTTTTTAAAATCGATCTTATCACTGCTTACCGTTACCACTCTTTTTCTTGCAAATCGGGTAGCGGCAATAAAGGCAACTTCATCCATCAGCTGCATTGCAGTACCTCCGAAAAGAGTATCGTAATGATTGGTAGTGTTAGGGAAAACCGCTTTAAAAATTCTGGTTTCGGCAGCTTGAATTCTTTCTTCTGTAGTCATATTTCATTATTAATTAATGCGAAATGAAATAGTATCAAAACAACAGAATAATGACAGGAACTTTGGAAATCCCTGAAACAATCCATCAGATCAATAAAACTTCAGATCGCGAAAGTTTTTTGTTTAAGAAATCGGCAGGTCTCCTGACTTGTAACATCTTTTATCTCCTTCCCATGCCTCGCACAGTGGATCTTTTGATAAAGACTTCAGTTACTTACAGTTGCGCGACAGTCCGTGATTTTCACACGGTTCCCTTTTAATCTGCGGTTAGGCAGAACCAGTTTCTGTGATGAATAAGCGTTAAAACTTTTCGGTGCAAAAATAATGAATTTATTCCGGATTATGATAAATAATCTGGCTGATCACTTTTCCCTTCTTGATGGTCCAAAGGGTTGTATATCTGTTTTCCCCGGAACCATTGATCATATAAAGGAAAATGTTATCATTGTCTAATGAAGTAACGCCTACATTTTCGAAATCCATCGTAGGCTGGAACATATTTTTAATAGCTTCTCTTACAAAAACAGAACCTCTTCCGGGCTGCTGAACTCGGATTGATTTAATCTCCGTCATTCCTTCAGGCAGATCATTGCTGATTCCCCATGGCTTTACCTTATCAATGGTAAGAAGTTTACCGTCAGCATCCTTTTCTTTCTTACGATATCCTGCATTGGATGGGTAAACATCAATAACTACTTTGCTTCTTTGAGCTGTCGGAATTTTCGGATCAGAGTTATCTGTAAAAATAAGAGATTTTCCGTTTTTAGATTTTGAAGGGGTATATGCCGGAAGCTGATCAATGTAAGCAATACGGTCTTTGTTTACCATTCCTTCTTTGTCAAGAGTTTCATAACGTACAAAGGGTTTGTCTTCATCCTGCTTTTCCGGATATTTGATCCAAATCCATTCTGTTTCCCCAGGAGCGGGTTTTACATAAACAAAAACATCACCTTTGCGCATACGGATTTTATCTACAATTTTTCTGTAATTATCCTTATGTACACGTACATTGGCATAGCCTTCTTCTGCTTTTACAACACCAAAAGGAACTTTATTCTGACCTTTAACAAAAGCTAAGGAAAAAATACTGAAAGCAGACAGGTACAATGCTTTGTTTACTGAAATCATCTTAACAAATTTTAGATCCCCAAATATATAAATTAAATGCTTTTCGGAAGTATGCAGACTATTTTTTAATTTGATTAATATCCAATGTATAAATTTCGTTCTCCAAAATCTTATCAAGGACAAATTGAGGCTGCGTATCAATGTCAACTTTATCTATTGCCTGTACAGAAAACTGTCCGGTTCCGATCATTTTTTCAACTTTTTTTTTCTTACTTTTATCAGGCATCATAAAGAAGAGTGATTTAAGTTTCTTTCCCCCGTAGTGACCAGAGTAAAGGTTTTCTTCACGTTCAAAATTTTTGTCTTCAGAGTATTTTGCATTGTCAATAATCTTTTCTCTGCCTTTGCCTCTTATATCATCTAATAATAAAAGATCTTTTTGTTTACTCACGAAAGCTCTTGGAAATAGAAAGCTCATAACCGGGCTTGAAATTAGTTTGCTGAATAATACACTTCCAATGAATCTGGGTTCAGTTTCGGGATAAAACATAAATGATTTTACAATAGATAAATCCATCCAGTTAAAAGCTTCTGCTCCCAATAAACCTGAACATCCGTTTGCTATAATCCTTACTTCTTCAATATGCTGACCTTCCTGATTCAGAATTTCTTTAGGAATAATGGACGTTACATAATCTGCCTTTTCACCAAACTCTTCCTTTTCCATAGGAAAGATCTCGTTGCCGCTACTTTCTCTTTTAGGAAGGTAAGTTCCACCAAATCCGATTCGGTCTACAGCTATTACATGAAATATTGTATTGATCTCCTTATTTTTAAAGTAATCCAGAAAATAACCGGAATTTTTTCCACTGTCATGGATTAAGAAGAGATAAGGTTTCTTGCGTCCTGTTTCCGGATTGGGAGAGACATTTTCATTTCCTCTATTAGTAAGATAGCGGATGTTGTAGCCTCTTAAATTGATAGAATCATAAACCGGAGCTTTCAGGTTTTCCTTTTTAAAAATAGTATTAATTTCTTCCTGAGAATAAGAAGGATATAAAAAATGATATTTGGTCCAGATAAAAACGATCCAAATGAAAAAGAAAGCAAGAATTCCCAGGGTTATTTTTTTCAGCATTTTCTTTGAAAGATACAAAAAGCTGAGTAATTAAGGGGAATTATTAAAATCATACTTTGAAAAAATGGTAAATAAAAAGAGTGTCTTATGCAAACACTCTTTTCTATTTTCATTGATATTTTTTTAAGATTCTGATCTTTGCTCGGAAGAACCATAAATAGCTTGCGGATCATTTTTAAGATAATAGGAAAAAGCTCCATAAAATAACAGAATAATCAGAAACAATGCACCACAAAGGTAAAAGGCTGTTCCAAAGCCATAACTGATGGTTACTCCGCCACCTAATCCCATTCCGACTTTGTTATTACCAAGCCCCTCCATTTTGGATTGAAAAGTCAGATAGAACACTAAGAGAGAAACCAATCCTACCAGTGAAATGATGATATGATACATATATTTTTTCTTAATACTTTTTATAAACTGAATAGCAATACCGGCAATTGCTGCTAAAAATGCCAGAATAATAAATGGACTTGGCGGAATGTTTTCATTATCTTTTTTATCATTAGAACCAGTCAATGGAGAATATTCATTGTCAGTATTGGAAGACGAATTATCAGACTGATTTCCGAATGCAGAGCCAAAGGGAGAATTATTTTTCAGGTTTTCCTTCATTCTTTCATTCATGGTTTGCTTGGAAACTCCGGTTAC
Organism: Chryseobacterium sp. CS2K3; assembly: GCF_059515185.1. Taxonomy (NCBI): domain Bacteria; kingdom Pseudomonadati; phylum Bacteroidota; class Flavobacteriia; order Flavobacteriales; family Weeksellaceae; genus Chryseobacterium; species Chryseobacterium sp. CS2K3. The sequence goes on from NZ_JCAKRW010000005.1 coordinate 410,000, forward strand.
CAGATCTGTTCCTTTAATAGACATTAGGGTTGTATCACCACATTTGATCAAAAAGAACGGAAAAAAGAAACATAAGATAATGACCGTATAACTTGGTATTGGAATAAGATCGGAAAGTGCTTTTAATGGTTTCATAATTATTGTTTTTGTTAAAAATAGGAAAATTATTGAGACTGACAATAAAAGAAGAAGAGAGCATCTTTCGACACCCTCTTCTGTTATTGGTATTCATTTAATCTGAAATTCTCAAATTGATCTGCTTTCAGGCTTATTAAATCCTCTCAAGCTCATCTGCATCAATGGTGGTTTTGAAAGTTCCGTAGTTGACAATTACCTTATTTCTGGAAATTTTTTCAATAGTTCCTACGCTGGTACTTCCTGTAATACGAACACGCTGCCCAACTTTCATCCAGACTGCGCGGTCACTTTTACGCTTTTCTTCCAGTTTTTCGTTGGTTTCAGCAATTTTTTCAATGACATCCTCCTTTTTAAGCTGTTGAGTGATCTTTCTCTTAACCACCTGAAGACGTTTGGATTCATCCTTGTCTGCACCCAGTTTTCTGAACTTTTCCTGTTCCAGCAACTTAACGAAGTCTTTTACCACATCCTTTCTGGATTTTCCTTTAGTATAGCTGTCGATGAATGTTTCAATCTTATTCCCAAACTGTAATTTTCTATGCTCTTCCTCATAAAGCTTTTGGAAATTAAACAATTTCTGTTGAAGCTGATCATTCAGTTTCTGAAGGTTATCGCGTTTGTCTTCTACAGATTCTTTCCTTTCTGCAAGGTCTGATTTCAGTTTTTCAACCTCAAATTTTTCCTGCTGAAGTTTTACAATTGTCTTATCAAGATTCACAATATCATGTTCTACCTTTTTCTTCGCAGAATGAATGATAAATCTTGGAATCTTATTCTTTTCCGCAACTTCAAAAGTAAAGGAGCTTCCTGCCTGTCCGACTTCCAGTTTGTACATCGGTTCCAATGTTTCTTCATTGAAAAGCATGGCTGCATTCTGAGCGTTTGGAAGCTGTTCTATAACCAGTTTAATATTAGTGTAGTGCGTTGTTATGATCGCAAAACTTTTCTTGTCATAGAAAAACTCCATAAAACTTTCTGCCAGAGCTCCTCCAAGTTCAGGGTCCGATCCTGTTCCGAACTCATCAATCAATAAAAGGGTATTGGCGTCAGCTTCACGGATGATTCCGGACATTTTCTTTAACCTTGATGAATACGTCGATAAATGATTTTCAATAGATTGATTATCACCAATGTCAGTCATGATCTTTTCAAAGAAAAACATTTCAGATTTTGGATGTACAGGAACAAGGATACCACTCTGAATCATCAGCTGAAGCAATCCTACCGTTTTCAATGTAATTGATTTTCCACCGGCATTCGGTCCGGAAATACAGATAATTCGGTTGTGTTCCGTTAAGCTTAATGTCTGTGGGTGAATCGTTTTATTCTCTACTTTATTTCTAAGCCACAAAAGAGGATGAAAAGCATCCCTTAATTTCAATGTTTTATGACGGTTGATCTTTGGAAGAACTCCATTGATCAGATCGGCAAACTTTGCTTTCGCTCTTATAAGGTCAAGATCAAAAATATAAACCTGATATCTCCAGAGCTGCGGCTGGAATTCGGCTAGTTCTGCCGTAAGCTGCCTCAGAACTTTATCAATTTCTTTTTTCTCCTCTTCTTCACTTTCACGAAGTTTGAAGTAATGCTTCACCACACTATCCGGCTGGATGTAAGTGATAGAACCTGTTTTTGAAATTCCTAATGTTCTTCCCGGAACCCTTTTCTTAAATCCGGATTTTACGGCTAAAACCCTTTGGTCGTCAATAATGGTTTCCCTGATATCATCCAGAAAATCACTTTGCCCATATGTGGTAAGAGCGCGGTTGAAATTTTCCTGAATCGCTTTTTTAGCATGCTGAATTTCTGTTCTGATGCCTTTCAATGCTGGAGAAGCTTCATTTTTTACTTCACCAAAACGATTGAAAACCTTATCTACTTTATCAATGATTTCTTTCCTGAATTCCAGTACAGAAACCTCTTCCAGTAAGGTTGGAAATGTTTCCGGCATGGTAGGGAAGAACTTTTGTAATCTTCCGATCTGTTCCGTGATGGTTTTTATTTTGATGAAAGCACTGTTTTCAAGACGGTAATTTTCAATCAGCATCAGTTTCAGCTCACTTTCAATGTCTTCATATTCATCAAACGGAATCGCATTTGAACTTTCAAAACTCGACAGGTATTCTGACGTTTTTTTCAATGAAAGTTCCGCCTCATCAATTTCCATCGGACGAAGTTGAAGAATTTTTTCTCTTGTTTTCGGAGAATACGCAAATGGGGAAATTTCCGCGAGCAATTGCGGAAACTCTAATTCGTCTAAATCTTCTTTATCTATATACACAGTGCAAATTTAGTGAGAATTTTGATTATTACGTATATCTGAGCGATTTACAAAATAGATTAATGAAGAATTTTAGTGTTATTTTACTATTTCTGATGAGAAATTGAAGCATTTCAGGACTGAAAAAATATATTTTGAAAAAAATGTTGATTAGTCTTATATTGCAATAGCTAAAATAGATCCATGAAACACCTATTGCTTATACTGTTTTTTTTATCCACCGGAATGCATGCACAGATGAAAAAACATGTCCCTGGAACAGTCAAGAAAACTGAAAAGAAAGCTGGTTTTAAGAAAAGTAAGAAAGCTGGCGTTAAAAAATATGGTATGAAAACCTTCAGAGACGAAGAGATAAAAAGGATTATTAATCTCAGTCAGCAAAATGATATGCCTAAAAAAGAAATTGTAAAGAAAAACAATAGCAGCGGTGGCGGATCAATCATTTATGAAGAAACTTCTTCTATGAAATATAAAATGTATCTGTTTATAGGTCTGGATAGGAATAATGTTCAGCCGTTATATGACGACAGGCTGATTACAAGAGAGATTTAAAAGCATAAGTCTGAACAAAAAATAAGAAAGAGAAAAGGAGAGAGAATATATGATGACACTGCAAACTGAAAGGTTGATCCTGAAGCAGATCAATGAAAATCATGCGGACGATATTCTGAAAATCAGAAGTAATGAAGTCATCAACCGGTATGTGAAAAGAAATTCTCCCAAAACCAATTATGATGCCTTAGCATTTATCTTACACCTTAAAAAGAAAACTCAGGACAAAGAAATTATTTTCTGGGGAATTTCATATAAAGACCATCCAAAACTTATCGGAACCATTTGTCTTTGGAATTTTTCTGAGGATAGAACAACAGCTGAGGTCGGGTATGAACTGTTACCCGATTATCACAAAAAAGGAATTATGTCTGAAGCCTTCAGGAATGTTTTAACTTTTGGCTTTAATCACTTACAATTACAGAAAATTTTAGCTATTACCAATCAGTTCAATCATGACTCTCAAACATTACTTGTCAAACATGGATTTGCTTTGGATGAAAAAATGAAAGACAAGGAAATCCCTGATAATATTATTTTTAGTTTAAAAAATCCACTTTAAAGGAATTATTCTTGAATTTATTTTAGTTTTTTTTATCTTTATCACCACACGTATTGATATTATAAACTAAACATGAAAAATGAAATAAAATCCTTAACCGGATTGAGAGGAATTGTAGCATTATGGGTAACCTTTTTTCATTTAAGTCATTTTGATATCGATCTTGTTCAAACTGTTGTAAAGAAAGGCTATGTTGCTGTAGATATATTTTTTGTACTAAGTGCATTTTTATTAACCGTTTCTTATACTGATAAATTCAGTACTTTAAATTTTAGTGAGATACAGAAGTTTTTCAAAAAAAGAGTGAACAGGATTTATCCCGTGTACATCCTTTCTGTTATTTTCATTGCTGTCTTTCTTATTGATACTTCAAAAACCAAATTTTTAATCAATGCTGCTTTATTGCAGTGCTTTTTTAATCCTAATTATTCTTTAGGAACGGTATACTGGTCATTAAGTACAGAATGGATCTGTTATCTGATATTCCCGTTTCTTCTTTTCAGTATCATTCGTTGCAGAATACGTTGGGAACTATTGATTATTATAGGTTTGATTTTAAGATTAATACTTCCATATCTTTCCGATGGCTTATTTATAGGCTCCGATATGTCTGTACAAAGAGCTCATTCTACCTTTTATCTAGATATCACACACGGGCTGAATTCTTTGATAAGAACAGTATCTTCTTATCTGCTGGGAATAGGATTTGCCCTTTTCTCAGGGAAAAAAATGAGAGGAAATCTGATCATTTATATTGCTTCAATTCTCTCGTTGTTATTGTTGTATACTGAAAAAGGACTCTTTTTTATTCCTTTATTATCAGCCATTATGATAAAACAATTGTATGATGGAGAAGAAAGTGTAATTAGGCGGTTTTTGGGAAGTAAAGCAATATATTTTCTCGGAAATATCTCTTATTCACTGTACATAATCCATTATATTGTGTTGATTCAGAAGTTTACATTTGTTTCCTCGGAACTTTTGAATAGCTTTCTGTTAATAGCTTTGTCCATCATATTATCCTATTTTTCTTATGTTTTGATTGAAAGAAAAGTGAAGATATTTAAAGTCTGAGTTATGCTTATATTTTAATATTAATTACTTTTGCAGTATGACCTGGACAGAAATTTTAGCACCAATAAAGAGTACGGAATACTTTAAAACCCTTTGGGAGAAAGTAAAAAATGAATACGCAACCACAAAGGTTTTTCCCCCTAAAAACCAGATTTTTCGTGCGTTGGAACTTACACCTTTTGAAGACGTTGAGGTCGTTATTATCGGACAGGATCCTTACCATAATGATTACCAGGCAAATGGTTTATGTTTTTCCGTTTCTGAGCAGGTTACAGCACCGCCATCCCTTAAAAATATTTTTATTGAATTAAAAGATGATCTTGGCGTGGTAAGAACTTCCAAAGAACTTGATGACTGGGGAAAACAGGGGGTTCTGCTGTTGAATGCAACCCTTACAGTTCGTGCCCATTCACCTAACTCTCATAAAGATTTAGGCTGGGAAACATTTACGAACTTTATCATTAAAGAAATTTCCGATAAAAAAGAAAACGTAGTCTTTGTATTATGGGGCGCTTTTGCACAGAAAAAAGCCGAACTTATAGATCCGGCTAAGCATTTTATCATAAAATCGGCGCATCCATCACCATTCTCGGTATATAGAGGATTCTTTGGAAGTAAACCGTTCTCAAAAATTAATGAATATCTGATTTCAAAAGGGAAAAAGCCTATTTCGTGGTAGGAGCAGAAGAGCCTGTTGCTTTTTTGATGCTGATTCCTATTTTATATTTTCCAGATAAGGCACTTGTTCCGCCTTCTGCTTTGGGATAAGGAGTTACTTCCTCTAATGTAATGGTACGTCCATTGAAATCCGCAGATTGATGATAATTTTTTCCCGGGTGATTCATCGTGGCAAGATTAAGAACCATGGGGCGGGTAGAAGTTCCCATTACCTCTACCTGCGCTACAGCAACGCCTGCCCAAATACAATTTACTCCTTCGGGACACCTGCTATCTTCAGAAATTCCTTTGAAGGTAACATTCATGTCAGAATCTTTGAGAAATTTATTTTCTCCTTCATTCAGATAAATGATACCGTTCGTTTGATCAGCTGTCTTAGTATTTGTAGACATTTCGGTAGTTTTTGTTTCTTTTTTTGCTTTTTTTTGGGCATCGCATCCTGTTAATGCAAAAATTCCCAAGCTGAATATGATGGCTTTATGGAACATGATTTCTATTTTTTAGGTTAAATAATATCAAACATATTTAGAAGTACCACCAAAAACATTGCCACACCCACTACAAAACTGAAACCGGTTCCATAAATAAATCCGATAAAAGCCCCTTTGGTAGACTGTAACGCTTTATTCATATCCTTGCTGTCATGAAGTAATTCGCCAATGAAGACTCCGGCAAACATTCCGATCAGGAAACCTAAAGGAATGGGAATAAAAATACCCACAATAGTTCCAATCACCGATCCGATACTTCCCCAGCGAGTTCCACCGTATTTTCTGTTGGTTTTTGCAGGGATTACATAGCTTAATACCACAGAAGCCGCAGTCAGAATTCCAAATGCCCAGATATAGATCATCGGAAGATCTGCATCTGTCCCGAATTTATAGATCAGAAGCCCGCAAATACTTAATAAAAGCCCTGGTAAAACAGGAAGAAAAGTTCCCAGGATTCCAACAAATAATAAAATAAGGCAGAGAATATTTATAATAGTGTTGTCCATTCTTTAAAATATAAACGAAGATAAGAAAAAAGTAAAATTATGAAAGGTTTTAAAATTTGGGATGAAAATTGATAGTGAATAGTAAAATCATCATTCTTAATTTTATAAATTTGCTGTAATGAAAGATGACCTTCAAGACACCAGAGATTTTCTCCAGAATATCAGTGATCAGATTCATTATTTTGTAAGAGATCATGTATATTCTGATTTGGCACTTCCTATTCAGATCATGCTGAAATTTATATTTCTGGCAGGCATGATTTATATCCTGGATTTTATATTTAAGTTCATTGTCAATACTATTTTCAAATTCTTTTTTGATAAAGAGAAATTCCCTATTTTAAAGTCGATCTACGATTCAAGAATTACTAATTCTGTAGTTCACTTAGGAGCATTGAACTTTGCAGGCTATGCACTGTTTTCAGTCTTCTACAGACATCCCAAAAGCTTTGCATTACTGGAAATTATTGTAGGAGTAGCTACTATTTTTGTAATAGCAGGGTTATTATTCAGAGCATTGACTGCTTTTAGAAATTATTTTGTAATTAAGCAGGACTATTATAAAATCATGACGCTTAATGCGATTTCAGAGAGTGTAAAAATCTTTGGAATCTTCGTTCTTTCCGTAATAGGAATCTGTCTGATTTTTGGAATTAAGGGCGGAACAATTTTAGGAAGCCTTGGAGCGATAACGGCAGTTTTGGTACTCGTTTTCAGGGATACTATTCTAGGATTTGTAACTGGAATTCACGTGGCTACTTCCAAGAACCTGAAAGTAGGCGACTGGATCAGCATTCCCAAATACAGCATAGAAGGAAATATTACTGAAATAAGCCTTCTGACTACAAAAATCACCAATTTTGATAAAACGGTTTCTACCATTCCTACCTATGATTTCCTGACTACGGAAATTAAAAATATGCAGGTAATGTCTGAATCCAATAACCGAAGGATTAAGAAATCTATTTATTTCAACATCAATTCTTTTAAGTTTCTTACCGAAGAAGATATTGAACGTTTAAAAGAGATTAATCTTATAGCAGATTACCTTGAACAGAAAAGAACGGAAATAAGAAGAGAAAAAGAAAGCCTGAGCAATAATGATAAAACAATTAACGGAAGACAGCTCACCAACATCGGAGTCTTCAGATATTATGCGCAGAAATATATAGAAAATGATCCTGATGTAGAGAAAAATGCAACGAGAATGGTTCGTCAGCTGGAAATTACTCCACAAGGGCTTCCGCTTGAGATTTATTGTTTTGCAAATGATTCTAAATGGGAGCACTTTGAACAGATTCAGGCAGATATTTTTGATCACTTACTGGTAGCTTCAAAAGAATTCGAACTCCAGGTAATGCAGGTAAGTGTAAAAGTATAAAAAGAGAAAGGGAATCCTTACTCAAAAAAATAAATTCAACTTAAGTGATAATGGAATTAGAATATCAACAAGAAGTAACAAGTCTGGAATTACTCCCGGCATCCAACTTCCGGCTTCTAACCTTCATTATCTAACATCTAAATAAAAAAATGACAAAACTAAGCGTAAACATCAATAAGATTGCGACCTTAAGAAATGCAAGAGGAGGTGAAACACCAAGTGTGACAGAAGCAGCTATCAAAATTCAGGAATTCGGAGGACAGGGTATTACCATTCATCCAAGACCAGATGAAAGACACATCACCAGAAAAGACGTTTATGATCTGAAACCATTAGTGACTACTGAATTTAATATTGAAGGAAATCCACATCAGTCTTTTATTGATATGGTGTTGGATGTAAAGCCTGAGCAGGTAACATTAGTTCCTGATGCAGATGATGCTATTACTTCCAATGCGGGTTGGGATACTAAAAAGCATTTAGATTACCTTACAGAAATCGTTGCTGAGTTTAAAAATGCAGGAATCCGTACTTCAATTTTCCTGGATCCTATGCCGGAATTGGTAGAATATGCGGCAAAAACAGGAACAGACAGAATTGAGCTGTACACAGAAGCCTATGCAAAAAATTACCTTTCCAATAAAGAACAGGCAATAAAACCTTATTATGATACAGCTGTTGTGGCAAATGAATTCGGATTGGGGATCAATGCCGGACATGATCTAAGCTTAGAAAATCTGAAATACTTTGCTGATAATATTCCAAACCTTTTGGAAGTGTCTATTGGTCATGCTTTGGTTTCTGAGGCTTTATATATGGGATTGGAAAATACAGTTCAGTCTTATTTGAAAAGATTGGCAAAATGGTAATTTTCACATATAATATCTAAAATATGGAAATTTTAAATTCAAAAATATTTGGCGAAGAATCTACAGCGACGCCGCTTTTAGTATTTCACGGATTATTTGGAATGCTTGACAATTGGGGAAGCTTCGGGAAAGACCTTGGAGAACAACTTCCGGTACATCTGATCGATCTTAGGAATCATGGCAGAAGCTTTCATTCAGATGATATGTCTCACGATGATCTCGCTGATGATATTGTACGCTATATGGAACATTATGGCATTCAAAAAGCACATGTTTTAGGACATTCTTTAGGAGGAAAAGCAGTGATGCAGTTTGCTATAAAATACCCTGAAAAAGTAGAAAAATTAATCGTTGTAGATATTTCACCAAAAGCATATCCACCACATCACCAGGGAATTATCAAAGCTTTGGAAACCGTAGATTTCAATACTGTTGCATCCAGAAATGAGGTAGAGGCTGTTTTGAATCAATATATTCCGGAAAAATCTACCATACAGTTTTTAACCAAGAACCTTTATTGGGATGATAATAAAAAGTTAAACTGGAGATTTAATCTTAAAACTTTAGCGGAAAAATATACCGAATTTGTTTCCAATGCAGTGAAATTCGGAGTATTCAATGGTGAAACTCTATTTATTGCAGGAGCAAAATCCAATTATATCCTGCCACAGGATGAGTTTGGGATAAAACAACAGTTTCCTAAAGCAAAAATTGTTACTGTTGCCAATGCCGGGCACTGGGTTCAGGCAGAAAATCCAGTTGATTTTGCTAATGTTGTTAAGGAATTTCTTGGTTTAAATTAATCATTTACGTTTTATTTTGAATAAATGTTAAAATTTTCTTAAAATGTAAAAATATTTCTCCATAAGTTGAAAATTGTGTATTTTAGATTATCAAAAAATCAAATATATTTGCTTATGGAAAACAAAAATTCAAAAAAGAAGCCGTTTTTCGCAACTTTTCTTGAAAAACAACTTAAAGATCCTGAAACTATAAAAGGAGGAACTGATATTACTATTCCGGAAAGAGATGTTATTACAAAACCTAGTTTAGATACGGTAACATCTCCTAAAACGGATCTGGAACACACTATGAAATATCCTTCTGATGGTGATGATGATACTATCCAGTTATAAAGTGGATTATTTATAGTAACATATTAACAAAATTGTAATAATAAGGAAACTTAAACTTTTAAGTTTCCTTTTTTAATAAAAAACCGGCAATGATTCTCTGTATCACCCACTCGCAGGATTTTTATACTATAGATGTTTTCTTTGAATATCTTTCTTCTAAAAACATTCCTTATTTCAGGCTGAATTCGGATAGGCTAAATCATTTTCAGAAAATAAGTGTAGATGAAAATTCATTTGAAATTATTGATGAGTTTGGTAATAAAATTCACTCGGATGAAATTAAAGGAGTATGGCATAGAAAAGCATGGAAAATAAGTGTTCCTGAAGAACTGGATGAGCAGTATAAAAGTATCTTCCTGAATGAGTATACAAGCCTTCGTTATAATCTGATCACTGTTCTTGAAGAAATTCCATGGATCAATCCGTTTGAAAATGAACGAAAGATTGATCGAAATAAAATGCTTCAACTGAAAATCGCCCAACGGAACCATTTGTCTGTTCCTAAAACTGTTTTTTCTAATGATGGAGAGCAGATACAGTCTTTTTTTAAACAATATTGTTCTGGAAAAGCGATTGCCAAACTTCATAATGTAACAGCGAAAACAATGAATGGTGAAAGCCTTGTTTCTACGATGATCATTGAAGAAAAAAATCTGGAACATCTCACAGATATAGCGTATTGCCCCATGATTTTCCAGCCTTATATTGAAAAAGAATATGAACTGCGTATTATGTATGTAGACGGAGAATTCTTTACAGGTAAAATTAATAACAGTGAACATGCAGACTGGAGGTTAAGTCAGGACGATTATTTCTGGCTTGCTTATGAATTACCAGAAGATATTAAAGCAAGATTAACTTCTCTCATGCAGGAAATGGGACTTTATATGGGGGCTATTGATATGATAAAAGGAAAAGATGGGGAATATTATTTCCTGGAAGTCAATCCTCAGGGAGAATGGGGAATGCTGCAAAAAGAACTGAACTTTCCCATTGCAGAAAGAATTGCCGATAACCTTATAAACAGAATAAAATTTCCATGAATAAAATTTTAATTATAACACATACAGCTGACAATTTTTCAATTGAAAAAGTAACGGAATATATTGACAAAAATAACTGTGAGGTCATTCGTTTTGATGTTGACCTATATCCTTTGCAAAATAAACTTTCTACTGTTTTTCATGACGGGGAATGGGTTAGCTTTCTTGAAACTTCCGAAACAAAGTACCGTCTGGATGATATCTCTTCGGTCTGGTATCGTAGGGCTTATAATATAGGAAATGGTTTAAAAGAAGAACTCGATCCGAAATTCTTTGGTGCAGCAATGGGCGAGATCCGTAATACATTGTTTGGTTTCCTTGAATCTGTAGATGCTTATGCATTAGGAAAGCCAAGCGTTTATAGAAGACTGGACAGTAAAGAAGAGCAGTTGAAGATTGCTGATAAAATAGGGCTTACTATTCCGGAAACCTGTCTTACCAATAACCCTGAAGAGGCAAGAAAATTTATTTTGAAGCATAAGAATGTTGTTGCGAAGATGCAGACAGGATTTGCAATCTATGAAGATGGAGTGGAAAGCGTCGTTTTTACCAATGTTGTTCATGAAGACAGGCTCGAGGAGCTGGATTCGCTTCTGTATTGTCCGATGCAGTTTCAGAAGATGATTGAAAAGAAAAAAGAACTTCGGATTACTGTTGTGGGCAGAGATGTGTATGCTTTCGAGGTAGATTCCCAGCAATTTGAAGATGCAAAAGTGGACTGGAGGAAAGATGGTGTAAATCTTATCGATAAATGGAGTAGAACAGAATTACCCAAGAATATTGAAGAAAAATTATTGGATCTTCTGGATGTTTACAACGTAGATTATGGAGCTATTGATATGATCGTTTCACCTGATGACGAATATTATTTCATTGAGATCAATGCTGCAGGAGAATTTTTCTGGCTGGATAATCTCACTGAAGGAAACCTTATCTCTAAAAGTATTGCAGACCTTCTTTGTGATAAGGCTCCAAGGAGAAATAATATGGTCTTGGCTTAAAATAAAATCTTATTCAAAATATAAGTCCCGGAGTTTTTCTGGGATTTTTCTTTTAAAAATATATATGCAAAATCATCTATCAAAAATTTCAAAAAATTTAGCCATCCCTCCAACAAGTACAGAAATTTTCAAGTCTTCAATAATAATCTTCAAGGAAAAATCAGAGATTTTAAAAAAACTCAAGTGTTCTTCTCATCCATTCATCTTTTAACTTAAAAAATAACTCAAGTGTTCAAAAAAACTTCTGTGCCTTTTGTGGTTAAGTAAAATCAGAGATTTAAAAAAACTCAAGTGCTCTTCTCATCCATTCATCTTTAACTTAAAAAATAACTCAAGTGTTCAAAAAAACTTCTGTGCCTTTTGTAGTTAAATAAAAATCAAAGGTTTTAAAAAAACTCAAGTGTTCTTCTCATCCATTCAGCTTTTAACCTAAAAAATAACTAAAGTGTTCAAAAAAAACTTCTGTACCTTTTATGGTTAAATAAAAATCATAGATTTTAAAAACTCAAGTGCTCTTCTCATCCATTCATCTTTTAACTTAAAAAATAACTCAAGTGTTCAAAAAAAACTTCTGTGCCTTTTGTGGTTAAACAAAAATCAAAGGTTTTTAAAAAAATTATCAGTTAAAATAAAAGCCATCCGTTTTCAATTCAAGTTTTATCGTTTTCAGAATGATAATATTGGTTAAATAAACTTGAATTTTGCTTTAAAAATCGCAAATTTGCAAAAGCAGTTTTTCAATGGAACTTTTGCAGGAACCTGAAGAATTGCCGGATAGAAAATATTGTCATATTTTAGTCAGCAATCAAGTAAAATAATTAATGGTTTTTGTAACGGGTGCAACCGGGATTCTGGGAAGAATAATCGTGCTGGAACTTCTTAAAAGAGGTAAAAACGTGCGCGCTTCCAAAAGACCGGGCAGCAATTTAAACGAAGTAAGGCATTCATACAGCTTTTATACAGACAATCCGGATGATTTTTTCAATAAAATCGAATGGGTAAATGTGGATTTTGATGATCAGAATTCATTAAATGATGCATTAAAAGGTGTAGATGAGGTCTATCACTGTGCCGCAAAAGTAAGTTTTCATCCTAAGGATGAGAAAGAAATGTATCATACCAATATTAAAGGTACAGAGAACTTATTATTTGCCTGTGAGGGATCCGATGTTAAAAAATTTCTTCATGTAAGTTCTGTTGCCGTTTTAGATAACTTTAATGAAAAAGGAGAACTGGACGAAGAGTCTGATTTTAATCCGAAATTAGAACATTCTGCATATGCTATTTCCAAGCACTTATCAGAAATGGAAGCATGGAGAGCTTCTGCAGAAGGCTTAAATGTGGTGGTGATCAATCCCGGAATGATCATAGGAAGCGGAAACTGGACTCAAAGCAGCGGTGAGCTTTTTTCAACTTTTGAAGACAACAGTTTCACATTTGCAGGAGGTTCTGCTTATGTAGACGTAAGAGATGTTGCAAAAACAGCCATCGAACTGATGGAAAATAATATTTTTGGAGAAAGATTTATTATTGTTGCCGAAAATAATAAATATGCTGACCTGGCAAAACAGATCAGAACCCGATTAGGTCTTAAAGAGGCAAAAATTCTGACGAGATCTCAATTGAATATCGGAAAATTTGCCAATGCTCTCTTCGGATGGCTGATTCCAAAGCTGAGAATGGCTACAGAATCAAATATTGAAGCTATTTCTTCATTCAACACCATTTCCAATCACAAAGTCACGGAAAAGCTGAATTATCAGTTTATTCCAACAAAAGAAAGTATAGACTTTCACCTGAACAATTATATTAACGACAAAAAGCTGAAGAAATGAATCTTGCAGAGGCAATAATCCTTAAAAACGTAGAAAAACACCCTATAAAAGCGGCAATCGGTTTTAAAAAGAAAGATGAAGCCTGGAAAGAGCTGAGCTGGAAAAAATTTAGTGAAATTATCTTTAAAACAGCCAATGCATTAAAAGCAGCAGGAGTTCAGGAAAACGATAAAGTGGCAATTTATTCGGATAACTCTTCTGAATGGGTTATCATTGATTTGGCGGCAATGGCAATAGGTGCCATTACAGTTCCTATCTATTCTACCAATAACGCTGAACAGGCAGAATATATTATTAATGATTCAGGTGCTAAGGTAATTCTGGTTGGTAATCAGATGCAATACGATGCTTGCCTGGAAATATTACACAAAGAAGAAAATAATCTTGAAACCATTATTGTTTCTAAAAAAGCAGTATGGATAAAGAAAGAATTCAATAGCTTTTATCTTGAAGACTTTATTGCAAAATCTTCCCCGAAACTGGAGATTTGTAAGAGAGAATACGATGATACAGCAACATTGATTTATACTTCCGGAACCACCGGAACACCAAAAGGAGTAATGCTTACCCATGGAAATTTCATCAAGGCATTTGATTCTCACTTTGAGTTTTTTAAATTTAAAAACTTTGAAGAAGAACTTTCACTGGCTTTCTTACCATTAAGTCATGTCTTTGAAAGAAGCTGGAGCTTATTATGTTTATACGGAGGAGCAAGAGTTTATTTCTTAGAAGATCCGAAAAATGTAGCAAAAGCATTGGAAGAAGTAAAACCTACAGCCATGTGTGCGGTGCCAAGATTTTTCCAGAAAGTATATGCCGGAGTATTGGAAAAGGCTGAAGAAAGTTCTCCATTAAAGAAAAAAATCTTTGACTGGGCATTAAAAACAGGATGGGAAACAGCCGAGTTAAGAAGAAATGAAAGACCAATTCCTTTGGGATTAAAATTCAAACAATCTATTGCAGATGCTTTGGTCTTCAGTAAAATAAAAGATAAAATGGGGGGGAGATTATGGTTCTTACCTTGTGGAGGAGCTTCTTTATCTCCGGAAGTCACCAAGTTCTTTGAATCCGTTGGTATACATGTTACAGTAGGGTACGGTTTAACGGAAACAACTGCAACGCTGACACTTTTCCCTTTAACACATTTTGAGCACGCTACAAGTGGAAAACCATTACCTGGTGTAGAAATACGTATTGGTGAAAGTGATGAGATTCAGGCAAGAGGAAACGGGATCATGAAAGGGTATTATAACAGACCCGAAGAAACGCAGAAAGTTTTTACAGAAGATGGATGGTTTAAGACCGGTGATGCTGGAAAACTGGATGATAAAGGGAATCTGATCATCACAGACAGGCTTAAAGATCTGATGAAGACTTCCAATGGAAAATATATTGCTCCACAACAGATTGAAAATCTTCTGACTAATAATAACTTTATTCAACAAATCATGTTGGTAGCAGAAGGGAGACAGTTTGTTTCAGCATTGATTGTTCCTAATTTTGAATTTTTACAGGATTATATTAAGAAAAACAATATTCCTTTTACAAATTGGGAAAATGCTGTGACAAATGAAAAGATAGTTCATTTTTATAAAGAGAAAGTTAAAGAACTTCAAATCCATCTTGCCGATTATGAGAAAGTAAAGAAATTTACACTGATGCCGGCAGAATTTGACATTAATACAGGCGAAATAACTCCTACATTGAAAGTGAAAAGAAATGTGGTTCTTAAAAAATATGCGGATATAATAGAGAAGATGTATTAATGACTTGGAAACCACAAAGATCAAAAAGTTTTAGACACTTAAGTTAAAAGCTGGGTGGTCAAGTCTCAATCACTTAAATTAAACTATGACAACACAATTTATAGGAAAAGAAAATTTTAACATTCATACACAAACGGTTTCAGAGAGCTGTCCGTCTAATATTGCTTTGATTAAATATTGGGGGAAATATGACAATCAAATGCCTGCCAACCCAAGTATCAGTTATACATTAAATCATTGTAAAACCAATACCAGCATGGAGTTTTTGGCAGATGAACCTTTCTCTGTACAAACCTTTCTTTCAGGAAATGAAGAGGTGAAATTTGCCGAAAAGATTGAAAAATACTTCAGAAATATTGAGCAGTATCTTCCATGGATTCTGAAAGGGAAATACATTATCAGAACAGAGAATACATTCCCTCACAGTTCAGGAATTGCAAGTTCTGCTTCAGGTTTTGGAGCTATTGCAAAATGTCTGATGGCATTGGATGAAAAATTTTCCGGAAAAACTTCTGAAGAAGAATCTCTGAGAAAAGCTTCATTTCTGGCAAGATTAGGAAGTGGAAGCGCATGCAGAAGTTTATATAATGGGCTTATTGTATGGGGAGAAACAGAGCAAGTTCAGGGAAGTTCAGATGTATTTGCTGTAGAATATCCTGCTGCTGAAATTCATGAGATATTCAAAAACTTCAATGACTGGGTTTTATTGATCCATGAAGGGCAGAAAAGTGTATCTTCAACGGTAGGACACGGTTTGATGAAGACCAATCCATATGCAGAAAGAAGATTTCAGGAAGCAAGAGAAAATTTTGTTCCGATGAAGGAAATCCTGAAATCCGGTGATATGGAACGTTTTATTAAACTTGTAGAACATGAAGCTCTTACCCTCCATGCCATGATGATGATGAGTGATCCTGCTTTTATCCTGATGAAGACCGGAACTCTGGAGGTTATCAATAAAATCTGGGACTTCAGAAAAGAAACCGGACTACCATTATTCTTTACATTGGATGCAGGGGCAAATGTTCATCTTTTATTCCCAAGTAATGATGCTGAAGATAAAATTAAAGCATTTATTGAAGCAGAACTATTGCAGCATACCCAAAAAAATGGGGTGGTGAAGGATGTGATGAGATTCTAAAACTAAAAAAATATTCAATAGAGGTGGGCTTTAACCCGCCTTTTTTATTAATCTTCAGTAACAACAGCTTCGCGTTCTCCATCTTCTTTCTTTCCTTCCTCGATCATGATTTCAGCTTCTGCTTTCTCTTCGGAAGTTGCTGTTTCAATCAAATCTTCCTGCTCATCATTGTGATGATCTATAAAAAACTCGCAGTATACCGGAAGGTGATCTGAACCAAAATTTTCCAATGTCTTCAGCTGTTTAATAAAAATATCCTCGCTGTGAAACATCAGATCGATAGGAAATCTTAAAAGACGGTATTTCGCATGAAAAGTAGAAACGAAAGAATGTCCGATTCTCGGATCTATCAGATGGCTGGTCTTTCTGAAAAGAACAGATGATCTTGACCATGCAACATTGTTAAAATCTCCTACTACGATAACAGGTTTTTTGATATCTTTTACACGTTTGGCAGTACTTAAAAGATCGCCATCTCTTTCCTTTGAAGTTTCCTCTTCCGTAGGACTTGGCGGCGGTGGGTGAACCCCGAAGAAAACAAAAGAAAAACCATCAGTAGTTTTCATATGAATCTCGATACTCGGGATATCATCAGCCACAAAATAATGGGTTTTCGCTTCTTTAATCTCAATTCTTGAATAAAAATGCATTCCATAAGTATTTTCAAGAGTCACTTTGTGCTGGTAGGAATATTCTTTTTCCAGAGGTCTTATTGCTTTTTCCCAGTCACTGTTGCTTTCCATCGTCATGAAAAAATCTGGATTATGTTTTTTAACAAGCCCAATGAATTTCTCATACTCTTTATTGAACTGGTATACATTAGCGGATATAAAATGCAGTTTATCAGAAGATCTGTGACGCTGTCTGTGTTTTTTCACAGGATAGAAATGGGTGTATCTGATCAGTGTTTGTCCGTGATGAATAAACATAACCAACAAAAATCCCTGATAATACCAGAAATATTCCGTAGAATCTATAAAAAATCCTAATAAAAAAGTAAAGAATATAAGGTAGGTGACCTGTATTTTAGCAAATTCCGGAACCCTGAATATCCAGTGGGAATGCTGTATTTTTGGCAGTATTGTCATGACCAGAAGAACTATGGTCAGAATCAGATAAATAATCCACATATAAAAAGCTCTGAAATAATTTTGACCACAATTTAAGGAAAATGAATTTTAAAATTTGTTAATCAATTTAAATTTTATTTTATCTATTTTTAATATCTAAATCTATACGATGAATAAAATAATGATATTTTTGTTCTGATCAGTATTTCTTGCTTCGGGCAGCAAAATAATGATATTGAAAAACCTATCCGTAATCTGTTCCTTGGCATGAAAAATGCAGATTCTGAGCTTGTCAAATCAGCTTTTGCAGAGAATGCACTCCTTCAGACTATCACTAAAGATGGTCTTGTAAAAAGTGATAGTATACAGGATTTCATCACTTCGGTTTCCAAATTTACAAAAGGGGACCTGGATGAAAGGATTACAGTAGAAGCTGTTCATACGGACGGAAACCTGGCAAGTGTATTCACTCCTTATTCTTTTTATTTAAAAGGAAAATTATCACATTGTGGTGCTAATAGTTTTCAGTTGGTAAAGCAGAATAACGAATGGAAAATACAGTATATTATCGATACAAGAAGGAAAGATAACTGTAAGGAAATAAAATAATAAGAAATAAAAAATATACAATGAAGATTCACCATATAGCGATTATCTGTTCAGATTATGAAGTGTCGAAGAAGTTTTATACAGAGATTTTAAATTTAAGTATTATACGTGAGGTATATCGTGAAGAAAGGCAATCTTACAAGCTAGATCTGGCGATTGGAGAACATTATGTTATTGAATTATTTTCATTCCCCGATCCTCCTAAAAGACCTTCGCGCCCGGAAGCATGTGGTTTAAGACATCTTGCATTCTCTGTTGAAAATGTAACAGAAAAAAGAAATGAATTGGTAGGAAAAGGATTGGTTTGTGAAGAGATCAGAATTGATGAATTCACAGGAAAAGAATTTTTCTTTACCCAGGATCCGGATCAGTTACCACTTGAATTTTATGAGATGTAAATTAATGTGCGTAGCCTGCAAAGAAGCTCACCGCCATAATGGCAAGAACAATTGAAGAAATGACTACATAAACGTAGTCTTTTTCTTTTAAATAGCCTATTAAAGCGAAAATAATTCTCATCAAAGGCGTAAAGATCAACAGTAAGATTCCCAATTGAATGATAGCCATTCCTTCTCCTTTGCATAAAGAAGTCCAAAACTGACCCCAAACTTTCTCGGAAGAAGTACCTACTACAAGGCTGGTGTACTTTTCAGGCATTACAAAACCCTCTGTAAACAATTTGATAAAGCCTATCAGCGAAGTTGCCACAGATAGAATAACGCCCAATCTCAGAAGATTTCCTACGGAGCGGTTCAGATCCACGTCTGTAAAATTCTTTTTCATTATCTGAAGCTTTTGTTGATACCGTTATACATCATGTAAATGGAAAGAATGGTAATCACGATTGCAAAAAATACTTTTAATTTTTTTGTTTTTGATACCATCAGGGTTTTTGATCCTATGAAACTTCCTATAACAACTCCAATCAATACAGGAGCTACAATTACCGGAATGATCTCACCTCTCTGGAAATAAATCAGAGCACTTGCTACAGCAGTTACCCCAATCATAAAATTACTGGTTGTAGTAGAAACCTTGAAAGGAAGTTTCATCATATTATCCATTGCCAGTACTTTTAATGCTCCGGAACCTATTCCTAAAAGTCCGGACATTGCTCCTGCAAACATCATCATTAAAAATCCGGGAACCGTATTTCTTGCAGAATAACTTTTTAAAACTCCTTTATCGGGAAATGTTCCGTATAATTTTAATTTTTCCTCTAAGCTCCCTTTGATCAAAGGTTCCTGGTGATCAGGTTTTCCTTTAAGGTTTAAAACAACTGTTAAAAGAAGAATACTTGCGAAAATAATTCCGATTGTATTGGGATTAAGCATTCCTGAAACCAAGGCACCTACAATGGCACCGGCTGTTGTTGCTATTTCAAGAAACATTCCGACTCTCATATTGGTAAAACCTTCTTTTACGAAAGCTACTGCAGCACCGGAAGAAGTTCCGATCACAGAGATAAGAGAAGCACCGATAGCATAATGCATTGGAACGCCAAAACCTAGCGTTAATAAAGGAATAATGATAACTCCCCCTCCAAGCCCTGTCAGTGAGCCTAAAAGACCCGCGGAAATAGCACCAAGGAAGAGTATGATGATTTCTGACATACTACAATTAATGTTACAAATATAAAATTATTGTGGTAGTCTGCCAAACATTTGAAAAAGATAAATTTAACGTATTTTTGTATGCATGAAAAGTGAAATGAAATTATTTTATGTCATCCTTGGGGCAACCCCTAAAGGACGTAATATTGAACAACACGATGTGTTTTTCGGGATTGCAGAAAGTCTGAAGGATCTGGTTCCTGATATGAAAGACTTCTGGAAAGAGGCAGAGGGTAAGATCCATTTGGATTGTTATCAGGAAGTAAAATTTGCTGACGGATATGAAGTGAAGATCGTTGAAAAAGGAGAAGTAGCATCTGAAAATCAATTGTTCTTCCTTAATTTAGGAGGGTATAAGCCTGGTTTTTTTGAAGAATTCCATGAGCAGCATTTAATGGTTGGAAATTCAATGGGTGAGATTGTAAAGAGAGCAAAGGCTACGGAGTTTTACCAGACAATGGGATTTGAAGGAGCTGTAAGCCATATTGATGATAAACATGGAGTAGATATCGATGATATATTCAATGTGAATGATATTCTTCCGGCAGCAATGAAAGAAAAATATTCTATCATCCTCACAAAATCTGATGAAGAAAATCAGAAAAATCCAATGGGATTGGGCTATTTAAAAATTGATAAAATTCAATAAGAGTAAATCTAATAAAAATAAAAAATGAAAATAGGAATTCTGGGTGGCGGACAGCTGGGAAGAATGTTGATACAAAGTGCATTGAAATATGATGATGAGTTTTATACTCTTGATCCAGCTTCTGATGCACCATGTCATAATATCTCATATTTTACGCAGGGAAATTTCAACGATTATGACACTGTTCTTAACTTTGGAAAAGATAAGGATGTTGTAACCATTGAGATAGAGCACGTAAATGCTGATGCATTGGCAGAACTTGAAAAGCAAGGAATCAGGGTTGTTCCGAATGCTAATATTATTAAAACCATTCAACAGAAAATTCTTCAGAAAGAATTTTATAAAGCTCACAACATTCCAAGTCCGGAATTTCAGGTGGTTTGGAATAGCGACGAAAAGATCATCATGCCTTTGCCATTCGTTCAGAAAATGAATACCGGCGGGTATGACGGAAAAGGAGTGCAGGTTATTAAAACAGAAGATGATTTTCAGAATCTATGGAAAGAAGCATCTGTGATTGAAAATATGGTCGATATTGATAAGGAACTTTCTGTAATTGTAGCAAGAAATGAAAAAGGAGAAACCAATACTTTCCCTGTAACGGAAATGGTTGCGGATCCAAAATTAAATTTATTAGATTTCAATGTATGTCCGGTTTTGTTAACAGAAGATGTTCAGCAACAAATTGATGCAATTACTGAGAAGTTTTTGAATGCAGTAAATTCTTCGGGACTTTTTGCAATCGAATTATTCCTGGATAAAGAAGGAAAAGTTTGGGTGAATGAAACAGCTCCAAGATTACATAATTCAGGACATCAAAGCCAGGAAGGAAATACAAATTCACAATTCGAACAGATGTACCGTGTGGTGAAAAATTTACCATTGGCGGATACAGATGCCATTACTTACAGCGGAATGCTGAATCTGGTAGGCGCAGAAGGCTACTCTGGAAAGGTAGTATACGAAGGAATGGAAGATGTCCTTAAATTACCGGAAACCTACGTTCACCTGTACGGAAAAACAGAAACAAAGCCTGGAAGAAAAATGGGGCACATCAATGTTCTTGCAGATTGCAGAGAAGAGCTGATGGAAAAGCTTGTGAAAGTAAAAGGAATGGTGAGAGTAATTTCAGAATAACTGAAATAAAATATATAAAAATAGCTGTAGTTTTTTCTACAGCTATTTTTGTTTATATCTAGAGTTTTTTAACTACTTCTATAGTGTCCTTCTTATAATTATATTTCATATAGGTTCCCAATGCAGGAGAATAAATGGAAAATTCTTCCAGCTTTGTAAGTGGAGCATAAAGCTTAAAAGTACATATATCTGTAGCACTGATAAATGGATTGGTTTTTAAGTGACTATGAGTAACCATTGTTGATTCGCTTCCATCTGGCATTGAAGTCTGGGCAGGAATTAATCTTGAATGAAATCTTTGGTTGGAGATAATAGTTCCTTTTTTATCCGATACAAAAAGATAATCATTCCCAAATGGAATGACTCCGGATTGCGAGGTTCCAGAGATCAGATATATTTTATAATTTTCATTAAATGGAATAAGAATAAGGTTAAGATTAAGATTAAATCCATGCGATAATGACACTTCATACTTTGGATCTGATAATTGTGGAATGACTAGAGAATTAATGTTTTTCAGAGTGCTTTCAGTATTGTTAAGCTCTCTTTGTGTAAAGCTTTCTTTTATAGGTGTTTTTTGATTGTTTTTAAAGTCATATTCAGCTATAATTTTACTCTGATCTTTATTAAGAAAAACTGTTTTTATGATATCTTTTACCTGATATGTTAGATAGCTTCCCATATTTTCAAGGATTTTTGGGTTGCTGTTGGCTAAATCGCTGGCATGCCATGATGCATTTTCATAGGAGAAAAGTAAATTAGCCTCTGTTTTGATGGAATCCAGTTTCTTTTGAAGTTCTTTTTCAGAATATTTAAGATCTTGTGCAAAAGTAATAGCTGGTATAAAGATGAAGAGAAATTTGATAATTTGTTTCATGGATTATTTTTGAAGCAAAATACAAAATTGAAATTAAAGTCTAATGCCTATTAGAAAATAAGTATCTCTTCTTAATCTGTAAAGCTATTTCCCAAAGGATAACAGAGCTGATAGCATTTGTACAGATTGCTGTCATCATTCCATAATCATCCCAATCCGGATTCCATCTTAATTCCATTAGAAGATAAGCTGCTGCTAAAGCAATAAATGCAATTATAAATCCGGTGATGATATTAAAGCTGCTTTTCCATTTTAAAATAATAAAAGCAATGATTGAATTTAAAACCCCGAATCCCAGACTTGTTACCAGATAAAAGTTATTGGTGTTTAATGCATCATCTATTGCAGCAATAGGAAAAGCAAGCAGGCAATACAGTATAAACAAAATCAGATCGGTAATCAGTTTTCTCATAAGAATATTAAAAAGGAATATCCAAAACTCTCTTTTTATACTCTCCTTTTTCAATGATAAAAAGTCCTGCGTATGCACCTGCACCGTCAGAATTCAGTAGGGAGATATATAAAATATCATTGGTGCGATCATAATAACAAGTTGTGTATTTATTATCAACCTGGAAGAGGTTTTCAATCTCTTTGGCTGGAATCTGAACTGTTTTATCTCCAATTTGTGCCGTGATAGAAAGATAGTGCGTCTTAGGAATGGTTCCGTCTAATCCCCAAACCTGTTGTCCTTTATAATAATCTCCATCAAGCGTTGAAGTAAAGTCTTTTTCATTTTCCTTAAAGTTGAATTTTCCGGAAGCGATATTTACCTTAATATTTCCTGATTTAAAGATTGCTTTGTTGGCATCACGCACCGTTGGCGGAACAGATTCATAAGATTTTATATATTTCACCCTTGAATTATGGACATAACCATTGCTTACATTCGCCCAATTCTTAGTATCAGGCTCAAATATATAGACAATCTCATCCGAATTAAGCTTCCCGACGATTTTACTGTTTGCATCTGCATTTTCCCTTACGTTGACATAGCCGTCTTTATCTACAATTTTTGCAAACTGAGCCCATGATAATTGTGCGACTAAAGCTGCTGTTAAAAGGAATATCTTCTTTGTTTTCAATGAATTTTAATTTTAGGCAAAAATAATAAAAAGGCTGGAAGCGGGAAGAAAGAAGCTGGAAGTTACTTTCAGACGAGAAATTACTTTCCGGTCTTCTTAAGAAAAAAGATAAACAAAATGGTAGTCATTCATTATTTATCATACTCCAATAACTTCCAGCCTCCAGCTTCATTTCTTCCTTACTTTATTTAAATATCTTCTGAATTACATTTCCGATTTCCATAAAATCTCCATGATTTCCTACAGAACGTATTTCCGGGCTGTTTTTATCATATTCGGAGAATGGAAATATTAACAGATAATTATTATCACTCAGGTATCTGTTCAGCATTTCAGGGATCAGTCTCATTCTTGGAATATACGACTGCATTCCGCGTTTTGCCATAAAAATAATAAGCGCTTCATCATCTTTCAGCTGAGTGGCTGTTCTTTCACCATCCTGCCATGTATTCATAATGATGAATTCTGCTTCTATATTGGCTTTTTTAATGATCTTCTGAAGGATATCCAAAATGTTTTCAGGAGCATAAAAAACAATGGTTGCCCCCGAGTTTCTGGCAATATTCCAAACTCTTAAAAGTGAATGAAAGAATCCGGCTTCCTTATGTGCGTTTTCTGGAATCATTACCGCATATCTCTTAATGGTTGAAAGAGGCTGGGCAGCATGATATACCAATACATTTACATCATCATTCTGAAGATAACCATTATAAAGATTATATACGAAAGAAGGAGAGAAGCCTTTTTCATCTTCCAGCCCGATGATAAGATCCGTGATTTTCTGTTCTTTGATTACATTATTAACTCCATTAATGACGTCATTATCATATCTTTTAAGAGCCTGTAGTTTGACATCTGCTGCTGCTGCAGTATCTGCTGCCTGGTGAAGCAGTTTTTCTGCATTCTTTACCGAAGACTCATTTTTATCTTCATTGATGACATTTAAAGCAACTAAATCTTCCGTATTAGAGTGCGCTTTGATCAGAATACCAAGATTAACCATTCTTTCAACGGTTTCTTCATGATTAATTGCCAGTAATATATTCTCCTCTTCATGACTGTTTCCGGAAACGGTGTCTTCATTATCACTTTCAGCGATTTTTTGAGCACTAGCCATGGATATGAAAGATGAAATAGTACATGAAATAAGGATCAATAGGATACTTCCGTTCAGTACGTGCTCATTTAACAATCTTACAGGTTCTCCGGTTTCAGTTTCAGAAAGGATAATGTTATACCCTACCATTACCGAAGCAAGTGTTGCCGCAGCAGAAGCAGAGCTTAATCCGAAGATTAGTTTTCCTTCTTCTTTGGTAAGTCTGAAGGTCTTTTGTGTAGCAATGGCAGAAAGATATTTTCCTCCGATAGAAGCTACCAGCATGATACCTGCAACTTCAAGGGTTTCCCAGCTTTTGAAGAATACTTTAAAATCGATAAGCATTCCCACACTAATCAGGAAGAAAGGGATAAAGATGGCATTTCCTACAAATTCAACCCTGTTCATCAGAGAAGAAGTATGAGGAATAAGCCTGTTCAAAGCAAGCCCGGCAAAGAAAGCGCCGATAATAGCTTCTACACCTGCAAGTTCAGCAAGCATTGCTGCAAGGTAGATCATCACCAGTACAAAAATATACTGGGAAATTTTATCATCAACCCTTTTGAAGAACCAACGTCCAATGATTGGGAAAACAATAAGTACGATTAGTGCAAAAACCACGAATGATACGGATAATTTAACCCAAAATTCTGTTCCCACATCGCCCTGAGACATTCCCACGATCACAGCAAGTACCAATAAGGCAAGAATATCTGTGATCATAGTACCTCCAACCGTAATATTGACGGCTTTATTTTTCGCAATTCCTAATTTACTTACCAATGGATAAGCAATAAGAGTATGGGAAGAGAAAAGACTCGCAAATAATATGGAAGTCAGCATAGAGAAGTGAAGCAGATAATATCCTCCCAGATATCCTAAAACAAACGGAACAATAAAAGTATAAAGCCCGAAGGTGAGACTTTTCCATTTGTTTTTCTTGAAGTCTCCCATATCAATTTCCAGTCCGGCGAGAAACATGATATATAAAAGTCCTGTAGTTCCGGTGACTACAATACTGCTGTCTCTGGACAAAACATTGAATCCATTAGGACCAATGATCGCACCGGCGATGATAAGCCCAAGCAAATGGGGAACTTTAATTTTATTTAATAACAAAGGAGCTGCAAGGATGATGACGAGTACCAATAGGAACTTCAGCACCGGATCTTCTATAGGAAGACTCAGATTGTGTATACTCAGTAAAATCATATGTGTTTATTTTGTGGAACGTACTAATTCAACAGAGAACTTAGCTGTACAGCCGTCAGAAGTAATGGTTCTGGTTCCCTTGATCTTGTTGTCGGAAATATCATTGAGAAGAACACTCATTTCGACATTCTTCTTAGCGGTAGAATCTGTTTTGAAAGAAAGCTTGATCTCATTATTTTCAAACTTGCCGGAATAAAGCCTTACCAGGTTGTTATTATTAATAATCTTGGTGATAGGTTGTGTAGAATCATTATCGAATTCCCAAAGATCCGTACGCTGATCACCTACTGCATAATCGCTGCAATTGGATTCTGTACAGATTACTTTTCCATTCCAGGCTCCGGAAATTTCTGCAGGCCATACCGCTACCTTCACCGAATCTTTTTTTGTAAAAATGCTGTCTCTCATTTTTAGGAGCGACTGATATTCAGATTCTTTCTTAGCAAATATTTTTTCCTTTTCTAATAATTGTTTTTCTCTTTCTGTCAGGGTTTTCTCCTTTTCCTTATAATCACAGCTTACCAAAAGAAATGAAGCTGCAATAAGGATAAAAAATGTGTTTTTAAGCATAATGTATAGGTTGAGTATACAATATAAGAAAAAAATAAAAATAAGGCAAATTAGCCTCTGATGAACTTCATGGAACTGCAGATTTTAGCCACTAATACACGAATAAATACCACAATCCGAAACAATTATCTGTTTAATAATTTGATATTTTTTAACCACATAAACATGCTAATGCAGTGGAAATTATTTATCCGTGGTACTAAATAAGCAGTATACAATTTTATCGTAGATAAAATCTTTGCGTCTTAACACATTATGCAAGGAATTTTATTAGCGCCTTTGCGTACTCCAACATTAAATCATGCAACTTTCTGCCTCTTGAACATTTCCGATCTGTTTTTAGCCACTAATG